>JBDRCD010000001.1:0-92302 GCA_043822105.1 archaeon
GGTATTGGATTGCGCCGGACTCAAAAAAGACTATCAATGATCAGTTTGAAAAACCAAACAAAGTGCCCATTCCTAAAACAAAAATCTCACTCTATGGCAAGTATGATGCTTTTGTTATACCAAGAACTGCAAGTATTTGTAGAAATCTAAAGAATATAGGATTTGAAACAGGGCATTTTGGAATGCTCTACAATATGAAAGTAATAAAGTATTTCTACAATTATGTTTTTAAGAAATAAGACTATTTAGTTGTATAAACAAACACAGGAAGGTTCTTTTTCATCCATGGTTCAGTAGCATAGAAAACATCATCTTCTTTAAAGAATTCTTCATGCCATTTCTCTGACTCTTCTTTCAAAGGAATGCAAAAGCCTCCTTCTCTGTCAAGGCTTAGATTGACATATTCCTTGAACTCCTCATCTGTGATGAGTCCTTTGTCATGTATTCTTGTGATGCCTTTCCAGATATCTCTCAGCATAACCATCTGTGTGTCAAAGTTATAACCTGCAAGGCTGAAATTTCTCAAGGTTCCAGCCTGAAAAGGCCAGTCTTTTCCTTCTCTTCTGTACTCTTCAATTGCTTTTTCAGGAGTGTACTCTTCACCTTCATACCTAATATAATTCCTGGTAAAGAGCAAACCATTTTCTGCAAGAAGTTTTGACAAGTTCTCGATAAAAGCTTTCATGTCAGGTAGAGGCATGACATTGACAACATTATCTCCTAGAATTATATCAAACTTTTCTTTGAGTTTTACAGAAATCCAATTATCCTCAACAAGTGTTTCTTCAGGAACATTATCAACTAATCCTTTCAACACTTCGTAGCTTGTTTTGTTGAAATCTATCAATGTGACAGGCAGACCTAACTCTCCGCATAGGTTTCTATATTCTGGTGTAGAGCCTAATATCAGAATCTTTGCGTCCTTGCCTTTCTCGAGAATTCTTTGTTTCATATATTCAAGTTCAGAAGGCGATGGCCTTGAAGGAGTAGTGAAGTGTTTCCATGCATAAACAAAGTCCTCTTTCCAGTATTTTGTCATTAATATGTAAAGGTTATGGTTCTATAAAAACCTTTTTATACTTTGCTTCAGCTATTATATTTAATGAAGAACTACGAGAGATACTCAGGGTTTGTTGACAATTGGAAGAAAGCTGTATTTCCTGCAAGACCAAGCCCTGAAGAGATGGTTGTGTTTGACAATTTGATGAGTAAACATGAAGGACAATCCTTGCTCATTCTTGGCTCCACTCCTGAATTCCGTGATTTAGGAGCCAAACATAATCTGAAAGTAACCTGTGCTGACATTAATCCTGATATGCTTGAAGGGATGAAACAACTGGTGAAGCACAAAAACAAAGATGAAAACCTTGTTAAGTGCAACTGGTTAAAAATGCCTTTTGAAGACAACACTTTCGACATTGTTTTTGCAGAGCAATCCGCCAACATAATAGAAGCAGAGTTTTTCGATGCCTTTTTCAAAGAGGTTTCAAGAGTGCTGAAGAAAGGAGGATTTTTTATCAATAAGATGCTGGTTCCTTGTAGCAGAGACGAAAAGGATATTTTGGAACAGTTTCGAAAAGAAAGAAAGGATATTTTTTATTTATATGATCATCTATATCACGCTGAAGGAGTATTTGATAAAACAACTTCAATTGGACATGGCCATCTAAAACCTATCTTTGACAGGCTTCTCAGAGAAGGCAAGATAACAAAAGAAGAGCATTCTCAATTCTTTGATGCACTAGGAGCAATAATTGATGCTGACCTTCACCTCAATGTTTTGAAGAAAGAAAAGCTGGAACCTATAATGAGAAACCACTTCAAGATAAAACAGATTCTTTTCGGAGAAGATTTCGAGAAGCACATGAACCACCCGATATATACACTTGAAAAATGAAAGGATACGAAGACAAATGGGACGAGCTTGCTTCTAGATATAGGAAGTATGGTGGAGTTCCGGGCAAACCCAATGACCATGATGGAGAGAATTTCTACAAGCTGTCAAAGATAGCAATAGAAAAAACTGGTTCAAAGAACCCGAAGGTTCTTCTGCTTGGAGCAACTCCACTTGTAAGAGATTATTTGGCAAAACTAGATGCAGAAGTTACACTTATAGATCTATCTAAGAAGATGATAAAAGAGATGACCAAGATGTGCAATCATAAGAAGAAAGAAAACTTCGTGGCAGGTAACTGGCTTGACATGCCTTTTAAAAATCATGAATTCGATGTTGTTGTAGGAGATATTGTATTACCAAATGTCTCGATAAAGAACACAGATAAATTCCTTAAAGAGGTGAACAGGGTGCTGAAGCCAGAAGGTGCTTTCATACAGAGGATGTTTTTCATACCTGATGACTGGGAATATGACACAACAGATAAAGTTATGAAAAGATTAGAAGAGCTTGATGACAGCTATGACTTAAAAGGAGAGCTACACTCTTATATGATAAACAATTCATATGATGAAATTACCCATGAGACCAGCAATAAAAGGATAAAAAATCTCTTAGGAGCCTACTGGAAAGGAGACAGGTTCTTCCATAACGACAAAAGGGTCGAGAAAGCATTGAATGACTTTAACGAGATGTGGAAACCTTTTGACAAGAAATGGTCTGCGGGAGGGAAGGAGTTTCTCTTTAGCATGATGGAGAAAGAATTTAAGATAACAAAACAGTTAAAAGGAAAAGGGCACACCTTTGAAGATACATACATAATTTTGGAGTGTAAACCAAAATGACAAACAAATTCGCAGAACCTTGGAAAATATACATGCAGAACTATGATAAGTATTACTGGCAGCCAGGTAAACCTACAGAAGATGAGAAAAGAATATTTTACAGGCTTTACAAGAATGCTTTAGAACAAAGTAATTCTGAAAAAAAGAAGGCACTCGTTCTTGGATGCACTCCTGCTCTTAGAGATGAGCTTGCAAAACTTGATGTTGAAGTTACATGTTTGGATCTTGACAGAGGGATATTTGATGTAATGTCAACGTTGATTTCTCATGATAAGAAAGAAAATTTTATGAAAGGTGATTGGACAAGTATTCCTTTTGAAAACAACGGGTTTGACATTGTCACTGGAGATTTAGCTCAAGGAAATATTATGTATAAAAACAAACAAAAGTTCTTTTCAGAAGTTAAAAGGGTTCTAAAACCTACAGGTAGGTTTATTCATAGAATATTTGTATTTCCAGATAAGTGGGCTTTTAAGACTGCAGAAGATGTTTTTGAAGAGTTCATAAAACTTGATGATAGTTGTGACAGAAGCACAGAACTATTATGCTACTTCTTTTACACGGCAAACGACTCTTCATCAAATGAGGTTGACACGCAAAGAATAAAGGAAATGATTAAGCCTTACTGGAAAGATGGAAAGTATCATCATGGAAATCCAAAGATAGAGCTTCTACTAAACAGGATGTACAAGATGTATGGTCCTTTTGAGAAAGTATGGTGTACTGCAAAAAAGGATGTTGTCTTTTCATGGATATCAGAATACTTTGATATAGTTGAAGAAATCCATGCAAATGATCATATAATGGCAACAACTTTTTTCTTTGTAGATTGCAAGCCTAATATTTGAAGCATTTATCGTAATAGTCGCATTGTCCGGTGCTCCACTTGCATAATGGACTAGGTTTCTTCGGATAGTGTTTTTTCTCTTTAGAAACAGTTTTTTTATGCATTCTTGTGACTTCTTCCTTTGCATGATCTATAAGTTTCTCGTCGACAGGAACCAGCACTTCATTATGTGCCAGAAAATCTATTCCCACAATCGCAGGTAGTTTTCCTGTTTTTTCAAGGTACATCAATGCGTAGATTCCCAACTGCAGACGGTACTCTGGTGACAGATGGTTTCTCTTGCTGGTTTTGTAATCCAGAATTACTGTGTTTCCATTCTTTTCAAACATTGCGTCTATGAATCCGCGAACCTTGTATTTTTCAGACACAAATTCCTGCTCTCTGATTGGTGTAAGTGATTCAAAAGCTTGATCAAAAGTCATTCCGTCTTTTACTTGTATTTTGAGTTTTCTTCTAAATCTCCCAAGCCAGTTCTGCAGCATTTTCCTGCTATCTTCGTAGTAGACTGCAAGTTTTTTTTCGTCAAGACCAAGTTCCAGCAATCTTGATTGGTTTTCATTCCATACTTTTTCAAGCAGCCAAAACAAGTGTACTTGCAAATCATCTTGAGTTTTTATTTTGTCATCGATGTCAAAAAATTCCTCAAGTACAGTGTGAACTATATTTCCTCTGACCAGATGAATACTTGGTGTCGTTGGAAGTTCCTCTATGTAGTGATAGTAGTACTTTCTAGGGCACTGATTGTATGTGTTAATTGAGCTGGGGCTCTCTACTCTTACCATTTTATAATTTACTTAATAGAATGTGAAACTCTTTTCCTTTTATCTTTTCGTTTGAAGAAAAAGTTAGTTTCTCGACTGATTTATCTGTCACATTCATGGTTTTTGCGCCTACTTTCTTCTTTATGTTGTCAGCGTAATTCTTAATCCAACTTTCTTTTGTTTCTATAATTATTTTAACTTTATCCTGTTTGTTAAGCCCTGAGTTTTTTCTTAGGTTCTGCGTCCTTCTAATAATCTCTCTTGCAAATCCTTCTCTTTCCAGTGTTTCATCAACAGAAGTGTTCAGGAAAACCATTGTGTGGCCGAACTGACTCATTTTAAAACCAGAAGGAACTATTTTTGTAATGTCCATATGGTCATGTTCAATTTCAAACTGTTCAATTTTTATTTTATGATCGTCAATGCTCTTCTTTATCTTTGCATCATTCTTCTTGATGAGCTCTGCAACTTCTGCAGTTTTCTGTCCGAACTTCTTTCCAAGAGCAGAGTAGTTCGGTTTGATTTCATAGTCAAGCTTCATTTTTTTGAAAACTATTTTCTTGACATTCACCTGCGCTTTGACTAATTTTTCAAGTTTCTTGACTGCTTTTTCAACATTTTTGTCTTTTGTATCTATTATCAGTTCGCCAAGAGGCCATCTGACTCCGATGCTTGCTTGATCTCTGCAGGAAAGTGCAGCCCCAATTACTTTTGCAGATTCCTCAAAGGTTTTTTCCAGAGTCCTGTTGATAAGCTTTTTGTCATAGGTTGGCCACTTTGTTAAATGAATGCTTTTTTCTTTTAGGCCAAACTCTTTTTTCAGATTCTGATAAATCTGTTCTGTGATAAAAGGAATGTTGGGTGCAAATAAAACAAGCGCTTTTGAATAGACTTCAAACATTACGTCAAGAATGTTTTTTCTTTCTTGATTGCTTCCAAAGACCGATTTTTCTCTGACCAGCTGTATGTAGTTTCTTGAAAGTTCCAACAATAGTTTTTCAACTGTTAATGGTGTTTCGTTAAGGAGATATTTGTCAAACTGCTCTGTTGTATCTTTGATTGTACTATGAAGCTTTGAAATAATATATTTGTCTTCCAAGCTCAGCTTGTCATGGTTTATTTTGCCGGGTTTTTTGCCGAGACTTTTGGCAAGGTCAAAAATAAGATTTTGTATGTTCCAGAAAACAAAGAGGTTTCTGTGCTTGACTTCTGTGTCATCAAAATTATAGCTCATGTCAAGGCCTGGCTTTGCAGCAGAAATAGTATAGTATCTTAAGGTGTCTGCTCCGTATTTGTCCATAACCTCAAATGGAGAGATTGTGTTTCCAAGACTCTTGCTCATTTTTCTGCCCTGTGAATCCTGAACAAATCCATGCATATAGACTGATTTGAAAGAATGGGCATCCATTCCGAGCATGCTGGAAACCAGCAGCAGATTGAACCACCCTCTAATCTGATCTTTTCCTTCCAGTATGAAATCAGCAGGGAAAAGTTTCTTGAACAAATCCTTTCTTGCAGGGTAATCTAAACAGTTCCATGAGGTTGTTCCTGCGTCAATCCAAACGTCAAACACATCCGGAATTCTTTTCTTTGTTCCGCCGCATTTGCATTTCCAGGAAAGTTTGTCAATCCATGGGATGTGCAGGTCCGCAGGAAGCTTTCCTGCTCTTTTTTTTAACTCGGCAGCGTTTCCCATGACTTCATAGTCTTCACATTTAGAGCATTCCCAAATTGGAACTGGAGTTCCCCAGTACATCTGCCTTGTGATTCCGTTGTCACGCAGGTTTTCAAGCCATGCAGAAAATGCGTTGTAGGCTGCGTCCGGCACCCAATAAGTTTTTTTGTGAAGCTTGAGCATCTTTTCTTTCAGATCTTCAACCTTGAAGAACCACTGCTTTGTGGTCCTGAAAATAACGCCGTTATGGCATCTCCAGCAGTGTGCGTAGTCGTGCTCTACAGGTGTAACTCCGATAATGCTTCCTGTTTCTTTCAGATAATTTATGAATTTTTGATCGTCAACTCTTGCTCTCCAGCCGGCGAACTTTCCCATTTCTTTAGGAAAATATCCTTTTCTGTCAAGGTTGTTGAAAGCCGGAATCTTGTTTTGCCTTCCGACCTCAAAGTCTTCTGGTCCGCATCCGGGCGCACAGTGAACAAGTCCTGAACCTGCGCTTGTGTCAACGTATTCCTTTGACAAGACAACTGTGTGGATGTTGGGATGCTCTTTTTTCATTTCCTTGTAGAGAGGAATTTCTTTTTCCAAAGGATGTTCATACTCCAAACCTTTTAATTTGTCTCCTTTGAAGGTTTCCAGAATTTTGAATTTTTTATCAATGCTGCTGATCATGATGTTTGCCAGCTGATTCGCTATTATCCAGGTCTCGCCTTCAACATCTGCTCTGACATATTCCAGTTCAGGGTTTACCATCACAGCCAGGTTGTAGGGTATTGTCCAGGGAGTTGTTGTCCAGATTATCAGATATTCATTCTTCTTGTTTTTTAGTTTAAACTTCATGAAAATAGAATCGTCTTCAGAAACTTCGTATTCCAGTTCGTGCTTTGCAAGAGAAGTTTCACAGTCATAGCACCAGTGCATGACTTTTTTGCCTTTGTAGAGTCTCTTCTTCTTGTCAGCCTGCTTTGCCAGCCACCACTCGCCCTCTATGAATTCCTGTTTGATTGGATAGTACGCGTTTTCAAAGTCCATCCAGACACCCATGTGCTGAAAGTCCTTATTCATGACATCCATATTCTTCATTGCAAAACTTTTGCATTCCTTGATGAATTTCTCGACACCGTACTTTGCGATGTCTTCCATATGCTTTAAACCGAGTTTTTTTCTGACTTTCAGAGAAGTAGGAAGTCCGTGCATGTCATAGCCTGCCCTGTCCCAGACATCAAAACCAGCCATACGCTTATATCTAAGAACGCAGTCTTTCAGAGCCTTGTTCCAGGCAGTGCCGATGTGGACTCTTCCGGAAGTATATGGAGGGCCGTCTAGAAAATAATAGGATTTTTTCCCCTTGACTTTTTTCTTGACCTCAGCGTAGGTTCTGTTCTTTTCCCAGAACTTTCTCACGTCTTTTTCAACGACCCTGAAATCATAGGATTTTTCCATCCCTAGAAGTTATGGTGGGTATTATTTAAAGTTTGCGTTGATGTAAAGGTTTATATAATTCTGGAGATTTCTTTTTTAGATAACAATGAATGAAGGCACTATCAAGTTTGGAGCTGAACAGGCAGTCATCAACTGCACTAGGGTCAAGCCAGATGAAAAAGTGGTTATAATTACCAGTAATGATACAAAACACATAGGTTATGCTATCAGGGATTCTGCAGAAAATATAACTCCTGGAAATGTCAAAATGTTTAACATGGAAGACTATGGGAAAAGACCTGATGACGGCAAGAATCCTTTGAAATTCCCTTCTGAAATTGGTGAAGCTCTTTCAGAGGCTGATGTAAGTTTCTATGCAGCGGGCCAGAAGAAAGGAGAACTTGTGAGCTTTAGGGTTCCAATGATTCATGCTGTAGAAGCAAATGAGAAATTAAGGCATGCTCACATGCCTGGAATAAACTCTGAACTTATGAAGACAGGTATGGCTGCTGATTATGGTAAAATACAGACATTAACAGCAAAAGTTGAAGAGATTGTAAGTCAAGCTGATTATATAAGAGTCACTTCTCCTGCAGGAACTGATTTAATGGTTACATTTAATCCTGATTACAAATGGCTTATTAGTGATGGAAACATCAAAGCGGAAAACTGGAGTAATCTTCCTGATGGAGAAACCTTTACCTGTGCTTATAATGCGAATGGGATTGTTGTTGTTGATGGAGTGTTAGGAGATTACATGGATGATATGTTTGGAATAATCAAAAATACTCCTTTGAATATTGAAGTAAATGAAGGAAGAATTGTGAAGACTTCCTGTGATAATGATAAAATATTAAAAGAGTTTGATCAGTATATTATACAAGACGAAAATGCTAACAGACTTGGCGAGTTTGCAATAGGCACTAACATCGGTCTTGATAAACTGGTAGGAAACATTCTCCAAGATGAGAAATTTCCAGGAGTTCATGTTGCTTTTGGACACGGTTATCCTGAGAAAACAGGTGCTAATTGGGAGAGTGATGCTCATTGTGATGTTGTACTTACAAATGTAACAATCAATGTTGAAGGTACAAACATAATGACTGATGGCAAGTTCAGCGATAATTTTTTTAAATAAGAAGAACGCCTCTAATCACAAACTATTTAAAACTGGCCACCATCTCTTTTATATGGAGAAGTTTTCTGTTGTCGCAAAGGATGAGTCTAAGATTGATGAGATTAGGGAAATAGCTGAGAAGAAAGGACTCAAATACGTGTCAAAAGATCCTCACTTTGTTATCTCTCTTGGTGGCGACGGTACATTTCTGATTTCTGAGAATAAATTCCCTGGTGTTCCAAAGCTTCTGATAAGAGACAGTAAGATCTGCAAGAAATGCGTTGGTTCCAGCAAAGAAACAATTCTTGATTTTATCAAACTCAATGCTTTTGAAATAAAAGAAGAGCTCAAGCTTGAGGGTAGTTTCAGGGATAATGAGTTCATTGCAATAAATGATATTATTATTAGAAACAAGGTTCCAAATCAGGCAATAAGGTTTGATGTTTCCATCAATGCAGAGAAGAAACTCAGCGAAGTGATAGGTGATGGTATAGTTGTGGCAACACCTTTTGGCTCATCTGCCTATTTTAAATCCATAACAAGACAAACCTTTGATGAAGGACTGGGGATTGCATTCAGTAATTCTGTTGAATATCTGGAGCCGATGTATGTAAAGAAAAATCAGGTCATCAAAGTGAAGCTTACCAGGGGCGATGCAGAGGTTGCCTTTGACAATGAACGAAAAGTTTATATTGTAAAAGAGGGAGAGCTAATAATAATAAGAAAAGCCGCCGTAGGCGCAAAGATAATAACGCTTGAAGGTTTCGAGGAATAAAATGCGAACGGTGAAAAATGGTTGTCCTGTATGCCATGAAGATGTAAGAGGCGATGCAGAAAAAAAATATTTCTGTAAACGATGCAATGTTTTGTATTCTAAAGTTTATGAACAGGAAGACAGCAAATGCATAACCAGAGAAAAAGGTTGGCTCTATTTTGTTGATAAGCAAGGAGACATCTCAAGAGTAAAAATGGCTAGAAGTCGTTCTGATAAAGGGCCTAAAGTGCATGAAAAAGTCAAAAAAGTAGGCGTGAAAAAAGAGAAAGGTTACCTATACTATGTTAATAAGAAAGGCTGTGTTGACAGGTCGCCTATGAAGAGAAAGTAGATTATTCTAATTTGAAATTTATTTACTCTTTGAAATTATAGTTTGTTTGGTTACTTCTTGTTCATACTTTGACATGATTCCCCACTGAATAATTGTAGTGGTTTCTTTCATTATATTATGTCTGATGATTGGGGCTATTACGACTGAATAATGAGGTTCTGTAGTCAAACCTTTCTCAGGTGTAAGTGTTGATGAGTATCTATTGTCTTCTATTTTTGAATTTTCATCTGTATTATGAATTCTTTTTATTACGGAAGTTGGCATTCTGAAATAATGTAGAAAAAGTATGTCGCTTTCATCACATACAAGTCTGCCTGAATCGTTCATGACCACTAAAAGCTCGTATACCTTATCTTTTTGAAGTTCATTGTTTTCTTTTTCTTCGTCTATTTTTTCATCCAGATTATTTTTTTCACTCTTTCTTCTTGCCTTTCCTTTTCTTGCTTCCATAAGGCGTTCATCTTCTGATTTAGATATGTCTGTGTATGGATATAAAAAGAATTTTATATTATCATCTTTTGATTTGTTTGAATAGAATATAGCTCCATTTTTTGGGTCGATTGAAACCTGAATTGATTCATTGATGATATTATCCATTATTTTTTTTGCTTCTTCGTTGTATCCTTGAACTGTACCTTCTAGGTTTTCTTCTATCATTTCATATTACCTTGACAATTGGAATTATATCTTTCTTTTAAATCTTTAGATTTTTTGTTACTTATAAGTAGTTTTTATCCAGAATAACAAAAATATTTATATAAACTTGACTTCTTTTAGCTTCTGAGGTGTTACATAATGGAACATTTAAGTAACGAAACTTTTGATAATACAATAAAAAAAGGCAAGGTCATCGTCGATTTCTGGGCAGAGTGGTGCGGGCCATGCAAAATGCTTGGACCAATATTTGAAACTCTGGAAGGTGAAATGACTGGCATTAAATTTGCAAAGGTTGATGTTGATGCAAATCAAGACCTTGCAGAAACACATGGAGTCAGGGGAATTCCGACAATGATTCTCTTCAAAGACGGCAAAGAAGTTAACAGAATAGTTGGTGCACTTCCAAAGGATGCATTGAAAGAAAAAATTAAAGGAATATTCAAATAAACATGATTTTCAAAATATTTGGAATAGTAGGTCTTTTGCTAATAACTCTTGGTATTATTGTAAGAAAGCGGGAGCAGGAAGACCTTTTCTACATGACCGGAGGCGTATTTCTCCTTATATATAGTCTATATATAGGAGACTTGATATTCATAGTACTTCAGATAATATTCACTTTTGCAGCCATCTATGATTATGTAAGACTAAAGAGGAAATAATGTTTATTAACAATCTAAACCCTGTTCTTTTGAGCATTGGACCTATCTCCATTAGGTACTATAGTTTGGTCTATATTATAGGTTTTTTAGTTGCCTACTGGTTGCTTTACAAAGTTGCAAAAGAAAAAGCAGTTAAAAACCTGACAAAAGACGCTGTAGATGACTTCATGGTTTACCTGATACTTGGAGCAGTTATTGGCGGAAGACTCTTTCACTTCATATTCTACAATCCAATTATCATATGGACAGACCCGCTGGAAATACTTAAGATATGGCATGGTGGGATGTCTTTTCATGGAGGACTAATAGGTGCCCTGCTTGGATACTGGCTCTTTAGCAAAAAACACAAGGTTGCATTTTATGACCTTGCGGATTTACTAATGATGCCGCTTGCATTCTTTTTATTTCTGGGCAGAATTGCAAACTTCATCAATGGAGAACTATGGGGAACCATAACCAACGTAAAATGGTGCGTGGTTTTTCCGCAGGCTGATGAGTTCTGCAGACATCCGAGCCAGCTCTACGAGGCATTCTATAGTCTGGGAATCTTTTTCATCCTGTGGTTCATGAAAGCAAAGTACAAACTGAAAAAAGGAGTAATTTTCTGGAGCTTTGTGTTGATGTACGGCCTCTTCAGATTCATAGCCAACTTCTGGCGAGATGTCGACGCTGTGACAGGACAGGTATTAAGCTTAGTAATGGTTGTGATAGCTGTTGTTTTTCTCTATAGAATACTAAAAACCAAACATACAAAAACATAGTTTTTGTGGTTCGGAATTTTATAAATTCCAAACTTTTATAAATTCATTCTACCAATATATATCTGGGGTGGAATTATGGACAAGGATAAATGCCGTACTCACGGTCTATTCTTTGAGACTACCTGCAGCTGGTGTGGCGACCAGATATGCAAGAATTGCATTGAAGCCTGCAATGGCAGAAAGTATTGTTTAACCTGTTATAAAAAGCTTAATACAGGCACTGTTTCTAGATATTTTAACAAGCCATGGGGTGAAAAGCCTGAAAAAAAGATTGTAAACGTTGATTCTTCATTGTCTGAAGATGAGATAAAAAGAAAGAGACAGGCTCTTGATATCAAGGAAAAGGCAAGGAAGATTTTGAGTGAAAAATAACGCATCGAAAAGATTCCGATTTTTCCTTAAAAACACTTTTGAATAGTATTATTCTTTAAATTGTTATGAATAAAAAGTTTCATGTCAGCTTTGGTGATTCTGATATAAAAAACTCTTTTGAAAAATTAAGAAAGGGGAATTATCAAGATAAACAGCTTTTCAAATTTATAAACAGAGCTGCAGATGATCTAAAATTAAATCCTTTTTGTGGAATCAGAATAAAAAAGAGTTTGATTCCAAAAGAATATGTAAATAAATTCTCTGCAACAAATCTTTGGAAATATAATCTTCCTAATGCTTGGAGGCTCATTTATACCGTGAAAGGAGATGATGTTTTTATTCTAAGCATAATTCTTGACTGGTTTAATCATAAGACTTATGAACATAAATTTAAGTATAAATAGCAATATTTAAATACAACTTGTTATATATATTTATATAATATGACACAAACTTTACTTCATAGTCCAAGATTAGAAAGTGTTATTATGGTAGAAAAAGCAATAAAAAAATCAAAAGACGAACTTGGAAAATATCAACTATGGAGAATTCTTCCAAAAAAAATGATGTATCAGACATTTCAAGTAATAATAAATTATCTAGAAGAATCAGGAAAAATTTTTATAGACAAAGATGGAAAGATAGTATGGATATGGGATCCTGAAGGAATAAAACAATTTATGAAAAAAGGATTGATAATAAAATGAAATCAAAAAATCAAAATTTTTTGGTCCATAAAATCAAAGAGGTGATTTTATGAAAATAAAAACACCTGTGATAATAGTGAATTTCAAGACCTATGCCAAGGGTTCTGGCAGAGAAGCTGAACATCTGGCTCAGGTTTGTGAGAAAATAGCCCATGAGACAGGAAAAAATATTATAGTTGCGGTCCAAGAAGTGGATCTTTTCAGAATAAGTTCACTTGTTGACATACCTGTTTTTAGTGAACACATGGATCCAATACATGAAGGTGCACACACAGGTCACAACCTTCCAGAGTCACTGAAAGATAACGGAGCAAAAGGCACAATTCTTAATCATTCTGAAGATAGGTTTAGAATAGATATGCTGAAAGAAAGCATTGCAATTGCAAAAGATATTCATCTAACAACTGTGGTCTGTGCAAACGATCCATTGTCAGCAGAAGCAGTGGCTGCATTTGGACCTGATATGATAGCAATAGAGCCTCCTGAACTGATAGGAGGAGACGTTTCTGTAAGTACTGCGAAACCTGAGATAATAACAAATACTATAAGCATGGTAAAAAAAGTTGCAGATATACCTGTGCTCTGCGGTGCAGGCATAAAGTCAGGCGAGGATGTTAAAAAAGCAATAGAACTGGGTGCAGAAGGTATATTGATTGCATCGGGAATTGTTAAAGCATTGAATCCTGAGAAAATACTAAGAGAAATGGCAAAAGCTCTTTAACTAACAACTACATAGATTCTATTCATCTTATTGGTATATAACTGTCCTGGACTATTTTCTATTTCTACATTGAAAGCATACTGTCCTCTGGAAATACCTTTAGGGACATTGATTGCAATCAAGGCATGAGCTCTTTCGTTATGTTTTAGAGGGTAAGTATTTGCATAGGATATCTGCCCAGGCCAGGGACCCTCAACACCTTCAACATTTAATTTGAACTCTATTTCTTCATCCAGCTCATTCCAGAAACCAACTGTGAACTTGGCTGTGTTGCCCTGTTGAACATGCATTGTTGTCTGTGGAATAACAATCAGACTTCCGTCGTCCATTGCAGCATCCAACTTTTCTCTCATCTGTTCTGTCAGACCGGTTTCAATCTCCTTACCCCCACCAATCACTTTGGAGAAAATAACCATTCCAGAACCAAATAAAACTAGAGATAGAATAATAACAACCATCATATTTGCAGACAATTCAAATCCTTTCTTATTCATTTTTAAAATATTAAATAAAAAATTATTTCATGAAATGATATTCTTTAACAAGTAACCACATGAACAAGAACATTACAGCTGCTCCTGCGATTAATACTGAGAACCAGTACCAGAACTCTGTGCTTACGGCCATCAGCTTGTAAAAGCCAAAGCCCATTATGAATACTCCAATCCATAGAAACTTGTCAAGTACCAGTTTCATGATGTCAAATTCCTGATCTTTAGTCATATGCTTCTTCATTCTTTTTACCCCCTATGAAATTATGTCAATGTAAAATTGCTTTGAAGCGACTACAACTGGTGTTGTATCTCCTGACCAGAATTCAACAGTGCAAACTTTTGTTGAACCTGCAGGTGCGTTGATTGGAGCTGTAAGAACTGCTTCGTAACCTCTTGCTTCTCCTATAGGAACCGTTTGAGCTCCTGAAGCTAATAAGAAATTCTCGTTTGTCTCTTTAACTTCATCATCATCTACTTTGCAGTTAGCGTCCAGTGCTGGAACAAATCCTGCAGTATTAGTCGATCCTGCATTATAGAATCCAATCTTCATCTTTGCAGTCTTGCCTGCTTTTATCTCAACTGTTCTGTCTATTGTAACAGGGCTGTTTGAGTCGGCAGGATTTTCCAAAGCTGCGTTGTCAATTGCCTTTCCAAGGTTCACTTCACCCTTACCGATTAGTCCTCTGATAAAGCCTAATCCTAAGCCTAGAATTGCCATTGCCATAACTAGAACTACAATTGCTTGAATGCTAAGATTAAGTGATCCATCTTTTCGTCTTGCGAATGTCATCATAACACCTCTTGTTTATATATTGTATTTCCTAGGGTTTTCTCTTTAAATAGTTTTCTATAGTTTTCAGAGTCTAGAGGATAATTTCCAAAAGATATAAACAGGTGTATCTTTTGAATTTTAGTGTGTTTACACGCTAAATTTCCAAAAACTTTAAATACTAATTCCTCCTCAATAAATGTAACTTTCAAAAAAGAGGGTTAAAAGGGGTGATAAATTTGGTTACTTATTTAGAAGCAACAGGAACGTCTCTTATGGATGTTTTAGCAAATCTATGGTATCAGTTTATTAACCTGCTACCTGGTCTGATTGGAGCCGTAATTCTGCTCTTGATTGGTTATTTTCTAGGTATTTTATTTGAGAGCCTCATCAAAGGAGCTCTTCTAAAAGCAGGTTTGGACCATTGGGTTGAAAAACACGAGAGACATCACGCACTCGGTAAAGCAAGTGTCTCTGGTATTATTGGAGCAGCAGCAAAATGGTATACATTTGTGCTTTTCTTAGCACCTGCAGCAGCACTGATAAATTTAGGTGTATTGTCAAATCTTCTGACAAACTTGGCATTGTGGCTACCACATGTCATCGCAGGAGTATTGATATTCTACTTCGGTTTGATACTAGCAGACTTTGCAGAAACCTCAATTGAGTCCCACAAGTTTAAGTGGAGAAACTTCTGGGGAGGACTTGCCAGAGTAATAATTATACTATTCGTGATAGATATAGCACTTAAAGAAATTGGCGTAAATATTATAATTGCTGAGTCAACATACTTGATAATCTTGTCAGGTATTGTACTTGCATTGGCAATCGCTGTCGGAATAGGATTTGGTGGAGCCATTAAAGGCGAAGCTGCAAAAATAATCAAGAAGTTTACATAAACTTCTTTTTTTTAATTTTTTTTATTTCTTTTTCATTTCTCGTAAATATTTCATTTTCCAATTAAAAAAATATTTAAACCATAATCTCATTTGATTAGTCATGGGAACATTTGATGATATTCTAAAACACGGCGAATCTCTAATAAAGGATGAGAATGCTCTGGAGTTTGAGTTCGTTCCTAAAATAATTCCACACAGGGAAAAAGAACAGAAAATCGTAGCCAGTGCAATGGAACCATTGTTCAGAGAACGTTCAGGCAGAAACCTGTTCATATATGGCTCTCCTGGCATTGGAAAGACAGTTGCAACAAAGCATGTTCTGCGGGAACTCGAAGAAAAAACCGATGACATAAAAACAGTCTATATCAACTGTTGGCAGAAAAACACCAGCCACAAAATAGCAATTGACATATGTGAAGCAATAGGATTTAGATTTGTGCAGAACAAGAACACAACAGAACTTTTCAAAGTAATTGCAAGAATCCTGAATGAAATGAGCGCAGTTTTCGTATTTGACGAGATTGACAAGGTTGAAGATACGGACTTTCTGTACAACCTGCTGGAACAGGTCTATCGCAAATCAATAATACTAATTACAAACTATAAATCATGGCTGACTGATCTTGATGAAAGAGTACGCTCAAGACTGACGCCTGAGCAGATTGAATTCAAGAAATACAATGCTGAAGAAATAAAATCAATTATGTTCTCAAGAAGCTCCTATGCTTTTGTAGCGGGAGTCTGGGATGAAAATGCTCTCTCCACACTTGCAGTAAAAGTTGGAGAACTGGGAGACATAAGAACAGGGCTTTTCCTGCTAAAAGAATCAGCATATGCTGCCGAAAGCAAGGCAAAAAGGCGAATAGAACTTGAGGATGTGAAGAAAGCATTCCTAAAACTTGATGACTTCACCATTAAGAACAGCGAAGACCTCGAAGACGAAACAAAGACAATATACTCTATTGTAAAAGAACACTCAGGAAAGAAGATAGGAGACCTTTTTACAATCTATCAGGAGAAAGGTGGCAAATCAAGCTACAAGACTTTTCAGCGCAAGATAGAAAAGCTCTCCGAAGGAAAGTTCATTAAAACCACCAAGACTTCTGGCAAGGGTGGAAACACCACCATTGTTGAGAAGAAATTAACCGAATTCTAAGGTTATTTTGACCACTGGACACCTGAAAATTAAAGCAGTTTCTCGTCGCTGACACTGGACATTCTGGCGTCAGGTATATAAAGGAAAAAGGGTAGTTCTATATCATCAAAACAAAAGGGTGATACATATGACGACAGAATTTATTGAACAATTATTTTACAAGCAAATAAGGAATGTGACAAGGAAAACAATAGATAGTTTTGACGTCCAACACAGCGACGCATGGCTGTAGGTGGTTAAGATGATAGCAGAAGAAAAATATAATTATTATGCTGAGAAAATAGCACAGATTGTCATGGAACACGATCTAATACTTCCCAATGAAGTAAACTCATTCACGAGTTTCATAAGAGGTAATTAGAATGTTTAGGAAAAAATACATGGAATGGACTGCCTATAAAGACAGAATAGATTTTTTAGATGTCTTTTATTGGCAACAGGCTGTCAGGACAGAGAACCTGAGTAGATAGCTTTTTAAACTAATTTCTTTTTTCTTTTTTCTATGAGAATATTAACCAAAGATGAATTCCTATCTGAGAAAAGAATAATGATGAGGAAATTCAAGGAATCCGTATTTATATATCCGACCGATACAATCTATGGAATTGGTTGTAATGCGGAATATGAAGAGTTGGTTGACATCATAAGATTTGTGAAAAAAAGAATAGATATGCCCTTCTCAGTCATAGCACCTTCAAAGGAATGGATACGAGAGAACTGCGTGGTTGATAAAAAAACAGAAGAATGGCTTGAGAAGTTGCCAGGACCATATACTCTGATTATGAAGCTGAAAAACAAAAACGCGGTAGCAAAGAATGTTAATTTGGGAACAGACACTCTTGGTGTAAGAATACCTAATAACTGGTTTTCAGAAATAGTTTCAGAAATGAACTTTCCTGTTGTAACAACTTCGGCAAATGTTTCTGGAGATGATTTCATGGTCTCTGTAGAAGATATACATGAGGATATAGTCAAAGGAACTGACTTTGCAATAGATGATGGAGCAATTCACGGCAGACCTTCCACACTTGTGTTTTTAAATAAAAAAGAACCTGTACTGAAAAAAAGATGATTAGTCTTCTAGAGAATATTTAACCTGCTCTGTTTCACAGTCTTCTGTGTACTCTTCAAGCTTTTTTATGACTTCCTCGTACTTTTTTGTGGACTCTTTTTCTTCTTTGCTCAGAGCTTTTCTTTCCAGCTCCATGAAAGTTGCGTTCCATCTTCTGCACAGAGGACACTCAGTAGGTTTTTTTACTTGCTTTTGTTCGCAACCGCAATTTTCACAAAGCCATGTTTTCATGGTTTTAAAGAATGATTCATCATTTAAAAAATTTTTCAGTATTCAACAATTGTCATAGGAGAAGGGTCATCATCGTCATCGTCTTTATCATCAATGCTATTTACAGGGTTATCAAAGATGTTGAATGAACCCTCATTGACGATTGGAGTATCACCAATGGAACTGCCGTTCTCAACAAATTTTAACAGAAAATCAATGGTTTTCTTAATATCATCTGTGGAATCTTTTTTAGTATCTATTTCTATTCTCATGTTATTTTAATTGTGGTTTAACTATTTAATATTTTCTTTTTTGAAAAATGGGTCTGGGGAGACTCGAACTCCCGACCACTGCCGTGTGAGGGCAGTGTCATAGCCGCTAGACCACAGGCCCCTAAAAAAACAACCTCTGATAATTACTATATATTATTTTTTCCATCTCTTCGACTTCAAGACCTTTTATCTCTGCGATGACCTTTAGGCTCTCAGCAATGAATCTCGGCTCGTTTCTTTCAATGGTTGCATCATGAACTAGAAACGGTGAATCGGTTTCAGTAAGTAACTGCTTTAGCGGACACATGTCAACCATTCCCTGAAACTGCTGGTTTCTTCCAACGTTTGCAGGAATTGAGACACACCATCCATTTTTTATTATCATTTCTATAAGTCTTCTCTTGCCTGAGAAACAGTGCATGACAACTTTCTTGGCGCCATGCTTCTCCAATAGTTCTATCGTTTCAATTTCTGCCTGTCTAGAATGAACGATGATTGGCTTGTTCAGCTCTTTGCTTAGCTCAATGAATTTTACAAAGCATTCCTTCTGCTTTTCAAAGTTTTCATCATGCTTCTTGTCAAGACCTACTTCACCGATTGCAATGATTTTGTTTTTGTTCTCTCGGATGAAGTCAATCTCTTCATCAACTTCTCCATCTGCAGCAGTCTCACATTCAATGGGATAGAATCCAAAAGCAGCTTTAATGATATCATATTTCTCAGAGATTTCCAGAACTTTTCTGTTACCCTTTGGGCTTGTACCATTGCAAACTATCGCAACAACACCGGCTTCCTTGTTTTTTTCTATGACTTCATCTCTGTCTTCATCATAGTTTTCAAATTCCAAATGTGCATGAACGTCCACTAACATACTAAGAAAAAATATCAGGGTTATTTAAAGATTGTCTTAATCTTCTTCTTTTCGCATCTTCTTGAAGCTCTCAATGATGTCAATCACGTACTTTCCGTCTGCAAGCTTATAGATGAGGGGTTGTTTTTTGAATAGGTTTACAAGATCAATCTCGTATTTTCCCGGTTTTAGAATCTTAATTGTTTCAATGTCAAGAACAATTGGTTTTTCTCTGTCGATTTGATCTCCGATTATGTCATAGACGTCATCTTCTATCTGCTGTTTTTCTTTCTTGCTAAGATTAATTATTTCCTCTTTTCTTTCAAGAGCACTCTTTTTTATGTAGAAGAAAAGCTTACCACCACAGGTACACCCCTTAAGAATCTCACCAGAACCGTCATCATACAGTGTTCCGCATTTTACGCATTGGTGTGGCATTTATTTCACTTCTTCTTTTTAGAATGTTCTTCTGTTAAAAGCTGAATCTTATTTGGATCTTTTTTTATTTCTTTAATTATTGATGCAGGACCGATAATTGTGAATCCCTTTCTGTCGCCAAGAAACATGTTTATAAAAACTGCTCTTATTTTTTGAAAAAGATCCTTTGATTCTGCATTGTCATGATTTACAACTGCCAGCTCAATTCCTTTAAACTTATTATCAATCTCTTCCATGGTCTTGCTTATGAGCTCTGCCTCTTCATGACTTTTAAGCTTGCCTTCCAGCAGAATAATCTTTTCATCCTTGACTAACTTAATCAGTTTATTAATTCTTTTAACAGAGTCTAATCCTTCTATTTCCGAATGTGGGATAAATTGTAAAGTTAGCAATTTAAAAACCTCTTTTTTTAGTCGACCATCCTGAACAGGGCCTCATAAAACTCTTCTATGTTGTTTCCGTGTTTTGCACTGATACCAATTACTTCGTATTGTGGAAACGCAGCTTTGACTTTTTTCAAATCTGCTTTTTTAAGGTCAACTTTGTTTCCAACAAGCAAAACAGGTATGTCCCTTGCTTCAAGATTTCCGATGATTGTGATATTAACCTGTGTGTATGGATCCATGCTTGAATCCAGAACAACAATTACGACATCCATGTCATCAAGCCATTTAATCGCATCGATGACTCCCTTTGTGGCTTCCTTCGCTCTTGTTTTGGCTTCCTTTTCTTTCATACCTTCTTTGATGAATTCTTCATAGTCAATCTTTGTTGCGATTCCCGGTGTGTCCACCAGGTTGAAAGTCAGTGATTTGCTGCCACTTTTTATGGTTATTTCTTCCTTTATCTGAATCTCTCTGGTTTCATGAGCAATGTTAGAAACAGTACCCATTTCTTCTCCTAACCAGTCTTTGCAAATCTTGTTAGCGAGAGTCGTTTTTCCACCGTTAGGAGGTCCGTAGAGTCCTAACTTTACCTTTTTTTTCTTCTTGAAAAGATTTTTGAAGAATTTGCCTAATAATCTTCTTAGTATTCCTGCCATATTTCTCTAACCTTGATACTTCTAGAAAGCTTTTAGTATATAAAATTTACTATTATTGAGTTTATTTTTTTTTGTTTATTTATAGCCTGTGATGTTTATGCAGTCGAGGTACATATATCCTGTAACACCAGTTGCAACAGCCATCTTTATCGTAACTGAGGAATCACATGTTATGTCTACTCCACATTCCCAAGTGTCAGTTATACCATCATCATTGTCTCTCCAAGTCCAATCTGTGGTTTCTTGGTCACAAGTGTTATCTCCGAATGTTTTCTTTGCGACTCCGTCAACCATTAAGGCAAAGCATTCATTTGCAGCAGTATATCCTCTTGTTTGCACGGAAAAATCATATTGTACGGAACCATAACCTGATAAATCAAATGACTGCTGGGTGTATGAAGTTGAAGTTCCACCTACCAGTTCTATGATGTAACCACTTCCGCATCTGTTTGCTTCATTATGTCTGTAACAGTTTGTTCCTCCATCAATCCATCCGTCCCAACTATTTGCAAAGTTTGTGTAGTGTATTCCTGTAGGATCATCGAATAATTGATTGACTGTTATTGTGAATGTGTCGTCTTTTGTTCCTCCTTTTCCGTCGTTTGTTCTTATTGTGCATGTTGTTGTTCCTGCGAAGTTTGTTGCTGGTGTTAGTGTTATTTTGTTGTTTACTATTTCGCAGTTTACTTTGCTTGTTGTTTCTGCGGCTACGCTGAATGTTAGTGTGTCTCCGTCTATGTCTGTTGCGTATCCTTCTCCAACAATTGTTAAGTCGTCGTTTATGGTGTTTGTTTCGCTATCTTCATTTATTGTTCTGTCAGGTATTAATCCAGTCCATTCTGGTGCGTCATTTACTGGATTTACTATTATTGTGAATGGTTCTTCTGCTGTTCCTCCTTTTCCATCGTTTGCTGTTACCATGCATGTCGCGTCGTTACCATTCCAGTTTGCTGCTGGCTGCACGCTTAGTATTTTATTGTTTGTTCCTGAAACTAAGCATGTTACTTTGTTTGGGGTGTTACTTACTACGCTGAATGTTAGTGTGTCTCCATCTGTATCTGTTGCCCATCCATTACCGCTTGCTGATAAGTCTGAGTCTATTTGTTGTAAACCACTGTCTTCGTTTACGTTTGCTGTTATTTCACTAGCCCATACTGGCGGATCATTTTCTTTGCTTACTGTTATTGTGAATTCTTCATCTGCTGTAAGACTTCCATCGTTTACCCTTATTGTGCAGTATGCTGTTCCGTACCAGTTTGGTGCGGGTAGTATTTCTAGTTTATTTCCAGTAATTGTACAATCAACTTCTCCAGTTGTTTCGGATTGTACGCTGAATGTTAATGGATCTGCATCTGGGTCTGTTGCATATCCATTGTTTGCTGCAGCCAGACTTGAGTCAACAACAGTTATTGGATCATCTTCTGTTATGGACATGTTTCTTATTTGTTCTGTCCAAACGGGTGCATCGTTTACAGCTGAAACTGTTATTTTGAATTCATCTTCTGCTGTTCCGCCATTGCTGTCATCAGATCTTATTGTGCAGTATGCTGTTCCAAACCAGTTTGGATAAAGATTAATATCTAGTTTTACATTGTTTATTCCTGATAGTATGCAGTCCACCTGATTAGTGTTTTCAGAAATCACTGAGAATGTCAAAGTATCTCCGTCTTCATCTGTCGCCTGACCGTTGTTTATTGCAGCAAGATTCCAGTCAACGACCGATAAAGCTGCATCTTCTGACTTGGACATATCTCTGATAACTTGTGTCCAAACTGGTTTTGAATTGGCTATGCTGACTGCCTGTTCATTATAGGTTGAATTAACTGTTCCATCATTGGCGATTACTCTGACCCTTATAATATCATGCTTGTCATTGGTTGTTACAAGGTAAAGATTATTGGTTGAATAGCTTTGATATGTATTGTCATCGACATTGTAGAACTCGTAGAGATAAGTCAAAGTGTCCTGATCAGGGTCCTCACTTCCACCGCTACTGGCAACAAGTGTATCCGAAACATTGGCTGGGCTTGGTACAACGTTTATATCTGGTTGTCCAGGAGGTGAATTAAGTATTGTAAGTCCATTACTTGTCTGCATTATTCCGTCGCCGGCACCATAGCTGGGTGTAATTGCAACGGTCCAGTTGTCTCCTTTTGCAGTTTCGTTCTTTGACATTGTCTCAGCCGAATGTCCTGTCAGACCTGCATTGTAGGAAGCTAAAATCTGTTCTCTCGAAAGTGCTCTGTTGTATACCTTGATGTTGTCTATTATTCCATTGAATCCTCCAATTTCATTTGCTTCCAAAGCTCCTATAACAATGTTGTCGCTGTCATCCCAGTTACCGCTTGAGGTTTCAGTTTGTTTCCAATCACCATCATAAAATATATGATAGTTGTTTCCTGATTTGGTTACAGCGATGTGATGAAACCCTCCAGATGCAGGATTGATATTGGCTGACCAAAACAGCGCCTTGTATGCTGTACTGTTCTGCATCATGAACATTATACGATTGCTTATATGATTATAATATAATTCCCAATCCAATGTTGCGTATGAATTTCTTTTTGCGATTAATCCTGAAGCAGAAGTTGTTGACCATTCATCTGCATTGAACCATAGCTCTATTGTCATATCGCTCAAATGCAGACTTTGGCTGTCAGGAACAGAAATGTAGCTTTGACTTCCTAAAAAATTATGGGCTCCGCCAATTTGTCCATTGCTGGTCCATGAAACTCCACTTACCAAGCCATTGTTTGCATAGGTTGAGTAATCTTTAACTATTGTTGTGCTTTCTGTGTCAAAGGGCATGTTCAGAACTGCAATACTTGTTCCGTTAATTCTCCAATCTGTGATATTGGTTACCGAACTGGTTAGTCCAATCAGATACAAATTCAAATCATCCAAAGTAAGATCATTACCTGATGCAGTGCTTAACATAACTACCAATGGTGGGGTGTCCACAATGATTAATGTATTGCTTAAAACAGTGTCTATGTCTCCTCCCTGTCCGTGGTTTCCGTTTACTTCCACACTCCAAACATCATCTATGACTGTTTCCTGACTTACTATTTTCTGAACAGATTTGCCTGCAAGTCCGGCAGCATATATTTCCTGGATTTGTTCGTCTGAAAAAACACGTTTGTATATCATAAGTTCATCAATTATTCCATCAAAATAATTTCCTGCACCCTTATCTCCGTCATGGTATTTGGCGGTTGTGTCAGAGTATCCTATGTTTATGTCCCCGCTGTGACTATTAATCTGTCCAGTTTCACTGGAGGCGTCTTTTTCTACGCCATCCAAGTACAACTTTTGCACACCATTAATGCTGTCAAAAGAGAACAGTAAATGATGCCAATTCTGAGTGTCAGAGAAGCCTGTTCCCAAAGTATCATTCGCGCTCATGCCAGTTGACCAAAAACCAGAATATATATTACTATTATATATATAGATAACAAATCCGTTTGAGCTTCCGCCTTCTTTATATATTACTCTTCTATTGGTTGTATCGTCTGCTTTGAACCAGATATTGTAGGTTCTTTTATTTGTATTTACAAGATTTATGTTGACATCATCGGCTATGCCTATTATCTGTTGAATTCCGTCAAACTCATAGGCACCTCCAACTTTTCCGTTTGGAGTCCATATTGGCTTAGCTGTTTCTACACCCATATCACCTATGATTCCTATTTTTGGATAGGTTGTGTAATCTTTTACAGATGTTGAGCTATTTGTGTCAAAGGGCATGTTCAGAACTGCAATGCTGGCTCCATCCAATCTCCAGTCGGTTATGTTGTTCACTGATCCTCCATAGCCGTCCATTCTGATTGTCAAGAATTCTGTAGTAAAGTTCATTCTTATCTCTGATTCCAGAACAACTGACAATGGGATTGTTCCGATGCCGAATGTATGCAATGTACTTTCACGGCTTACATCACCTTCATAATTGTCGCATTTGTAATAAAGTCTGGCTATCTGTCCGTCAACCAGTCCAGTAAGATAGAAGCTGTGATTGTAACTTCCAGTTGTGGAAAAAGTTATTCCACTGTCTGAGAATGTGAAATCAGGATCAGAAAGATTGTATTTGCACAGAGACTTATAATTGGTTTCTATTTCTATCCAGGTGGCAGTTGTTCCGGCTTCCAATGTGCTTCCCTGTGGCGGAGTTATGATTTTTATGTCTGCAGGGAAATATGGAGCAGTGTAATTGTTCAGAAAAACCTTACTGTTTTGTTTCATTATGGTATTTGTTCCTTTTACCAGAAAACCAGTCATGTTTGTTTCGTTAATTTCCACAAATGAATAATAACTTCTATCCTTGTAGTTGATGGTGATATCTGTTCCATCAAGAGTCATTTCAAAATCTTCACCATTAATGTAATCAGGTATCCAGAAAGTTTTTGTATAGCCATCATGAACTGTGTGTGCTAATTCTATCTCTGTTTTTATTATATTGGCCAAAGCAATAACTTCTTTTTCTGTTTGGTCATTTCCAATGTCAACGGATTTTTTCTCAATAACCACAAAACTAGTTGCAAAAATCAGCATCATGAAGCTCATCAGTATGACGAACTCTGTGCTGGTCTGTCCTTTTTTTAAGAAATGCTTTCTTGTATTAATACGTACTCACCCTTTGATTCAATTTTCACTTTCATAAAGCCTGAATGGAAATTCTGAGAGATATTGTTTGAATAGGATCCATTTAGAGGTACATCAGAAAAGAAAACAGCTTCTGTTAATCCTATGCCTGTCTGATATACTATGACCAAAGCAGAGTTTCCGGAAATATATACATTGTTTGTGCTTTTTGGGAAGCTAATATCAAGTGTAATCCAGGAATTCTTTCCTATGGTGTTCATTTCTTCAGCATTATTGACTATGTTTTTTCCTATCTGATTTATCTGACCAGCAACTAATTTGTCGTTTGAATCATCAGAGTATCTGTAAAAAAGCAGACTACCAGGAACTATAATTGCCAGTGCCATGGTCATAATTAAAAGATATTCTACAGATATCTGCGCCTTTCTGTTCATGCATGCCCCTCTTTTGAAGAATTTACGTGCATAACATATATAAATTTATTGTTTATTTTTTTTAAATTAGTAACTTTTATAAATCCTTTGTGAACACTCATATTTCATGGCTATGAGTAGAAAGGACAGGCGACTTGAGAGATTAAGACAAAAAAAACTAAGCTATAGATCTCTGGAAGCTACTGAAAATAAGCCAAGTGTTCCTGTAAAAAAGAAAAAAGAGTATGCTAATGTATTTGCAAAAGTATATGAAACTCAGTATAAAAAGTTAATATTAATACCTATAATTCTGCTTGTTTTGGCATTTGTGGTAATAGGCATGAACGTGGTAACCACAGGTGATTTCATAAACAAAGCAGTTTCTTTGAAAGGGGGATTGACTTTGACAATTTCTACAGAAGAATTAATTGACGTTGTAGAATTTGAATCTTTTCTTAGTTCACAGTTTTTAGGGAGCGAGATAAGTGTAAGAGAATTATCAGAATTAGGGGTACAGAACGGAATAATAATAGAGAGTGACATAACATCTGAACAAAGAGATTCTTTCATATCAACGGTTGAGGATAAACTGGGTCTGGATTCAGAGGATTTTTCAATTGAAGAGATAGGTTCATCTCTTGGAGCAAGCTTCTTTAAGCAGACAATGATTGCAGTACTTTTTGCATTCTTGTTTATGGGTATTGTTGTATTTTGGTACTTTAGAACGCTCATTCCAAGCGGAGCAGTAATACTGGCCGCATTTTCAGATATCATAGTTACTCTGGCAATAGTTGATATCATGGGTATGAAGATAGGTACTGCAGGAGTTGCAGCGTTCCTTATGCTCATAGGTTATAGTGTTGATACAGACATTCTGCTTAGCACAAGAGTTTTGAAAAAAACAGAAGGAACTGTTATGAGCAGAATTTATGATGCCATGAAAACAGGCCTTACAATGAACTTGACAACAATGGTTGCCGTTACAATAGGTCTCATAGTCACAGATTCTGAAGTTATAAAACAAATAATGATAATACTGTTGGTCGGGTTGTTTGTGGACATAATAAACACCTGGATACAGAATGTTGGAATAATAAGATACTACCTTGAAAGAAAGGGGAAAAAATGAACGAATTCAAAAAAATAATGACAAATTGGAGGGTTGTAATACTGTTAATTGTATTACTGCTTGCAATTTGGAGCATAAGGCCAAACCCTTGGCATGAAGGAGCAACCGTGAGGTTTGTCATGAAGAATAGTTCTGCTTCTCTGGCCGGCATAGAAAGTCCACAGGCAGGTGGAACGCCAATGAGCAAGGAAACAATAGTATCCATCAATAATCAGCCTGTAACAAATGCAAGGGATTATTATGAGTTTGTAGAGAACATTCCTGCAAATAAAAGTTTTACACTGCAGACAGACAAGCAGTTCTACAGAATAACAACTAAAACCGAATATCTGGTTACAGAACTCAACGAGACAGAATTCAAAACAATAACAGAAGAAGTTTTCAATGAAACTCTCAATGAAACAGTTACTGTAACAACCACCATAGAAGTTCCAAAAGTTATGATTGAAGCCATTGGCACAGAAGATGTTGGATTGGTTGTGTTTGATGCGCCAACAAATAATCTTAGAAAAGGCCTGGACCTTTCTGGTGGAACAAGGGTAATCCTGCAGCCGGAAGAACAGGTTAATATAGATGAGTTGGACATTGTTGTGGAAAACATCAAAGAAAGACTTAATGTCTATGGTTTGAGTGATATCACAGTCAGAGTTTCCAGTGATTTGAAAGGAGATAAGTTTATAGTTGTTGAAATAGCTGGCGCCAACAAAGAAGAAGTCAGAGAACTTCTTGCAAAGCAGGGAAAATTTGAAGCAAAGGTTGGCGGAGAAACTGTTTTTAAAGGTGGAAATGACATAACCTATGTCTGCAGACAAGCACAATGTGCAGGAATTGATCCAAATGTTGGATGTGGACAAACAAGTGATGGATGGTCCTGCAGGTTCAGATTCAGCATTTCACTAAGTCCAGAAGCAGCACAAAAACAGGCTGACGTGTCTGATAAATATCCTGTGGTTGTTGAAGGAGACCAGCAGTATCTAAATGAATCACTTGAGTTGTACCTTGATGATCAGTTGGTGGACACTCTAAGAATAGGCGCAGAGCTTAAAGGAAATGCAGTAACAGACATTGCAATATCTGGTGGTGGAGTTGGTACAAGCCAACAGGAAGCAACCTATGATGCGCTTAACAACATGAAAAGACTTCAGACAATTCTGATAACAGGAAGTCTGCCTGTTAAGCTTAACATTGTAAAAACAGACGCCATATCTCCGCTTCTTGGAGGACAATTCGTCAAGAACGCTTTACTTGTCGGGTTGCTTGCAATACTATCGGTTGCAATAGTGGTATTTATTGTTTACAGAAAATTATCAGTATCTATTCCAATGATTATAACCATGCTTTCAGAAGCAATAATAATTCTTGGAATAGCGTCTGTAATTGGATGGAATCTTGACCTGGCGGCAATCGCAGGTATAATAATTGCCATAGGAACAGGAGTGGACCATCAGATAGTAATTGCAGATGAAATACTGAAAGGCTCAAAACTAAGTGCATATGTTTCCTGGAAAGACAGAATAAAGAATGCTTTCTTTATTATTATGGCAGCATACTTCACAACTCTTGTGGCAATGATACCACTATGGTTTGCAGGTGCAGGACTATTGAAAGGATTCGCATTAACCACAATTCTAGGAGTATCTGTTGGAGTGTTCATAACAAGACCAGCATACGCTAGGATGTTGGAAGTTTTAGTAAAAGATTAGGTTTTTTCTTAATAGAAAAGTTTAAATAGTAATATTTTCAAAGTAGAAACATGTTTTTACACAAATTGCATGTAAATCAAATATACGACACTTGCCATGGTTTACATAATGTTCTAACAAGAATGAGTAATTCAGATTACAAGATGTGGACTGGTGACATAGCAGTGCTTCAAAATGGAATTAAAGCATTCAAAGATTTTGAAAAGCATCTTGAGGATGTTAACAAGCACGTAGTTAATGAAGAGACTGAGTTGAAACAAATTCAACACACTATACTCAACAAAGAACATGCAGATCAAAAAGATAAAGATTATCTTGAAAAGATAATTCCTGAACTGACAGAAGGAGTGTTATCTTTAGAGAAGAAGGTTTTAGAATTAAATGAATTGCTAAAACTAATTTATGAAAAAGGCAACAGATCTCAGAATGCAATTGATTCTGCAAGAGAACTGCTACTTCAAATATCTAAAACTTTAGTAAGTATAAAACATATTTCTGAAGAGATAGCAAGAATGTTAAATAATGAGTATTCTGATGTGGAGAAAGAGATTCTTATGCTGAAAAAAGAAGAGAAAATGATTGGTATTTTTAGACACAATATGGACAGCTGGTTCTTTCATTAATTAGAATTCTTTAAAGACTCTTTTTCCATGAATTTTTTTCATATTAAGAAGAACTTTTTTCCCATGATTTATGTATGACGCAACAATTTCTCCTATGAACATGTGATGGTCACCAACTTTCACTTCCTGTCGCACTTTGCATTCAAAGTTAATTGTTGCATCTTTTAGTAATGGTGATTTTACATACTTTGCTTTTTCAATTTTTATTCCAGTCTCTTCAAATTTATTAATCTCAGAGCCTTTTTTTGAACCAAAAAATTCAACTTCTTTTTGAAGTTCCTTGTTTGGAACTGCGATTACAAATTCTCCGCTTTTCCTAACTAATTTTTGAGTGTTTCCTTTTTCAGAAAGACCAACTGCAAACATTGGCGGGTTTAAGGAGCATTTTACATTGTATCCTGCTATCATACCATTTGGTTTACCATTTTCGTCGATAGAAATTACAAATACACAAGTCTCTGGTTTGAAGTTGTCGAATGCCTCCTGGGCGGAAATTTCTCTCATTTTTGATAAAAACTATGGGCCTGCCCGGAATTTCGACTCTAATCGAAGGTCAAAAATCTTCGATTTTTGTTCTCGAACCGGGGACTCCCGCCATGTCGAGGCGATGTCATAGCCACTAGACCACAAGCCCAACGACGCGCATTCGTTGACGCTGTACATTCCCCCGATGGTCGGGATGCTTCGCATCAAGAACAGGCGTGTCAGAGAAAAACAACAAATGTTTTAAAAATCTTATTATTTTACTTAAAATTATGAAAACCTATTATGATTATATTGCAGATGGCTATGAAAATCTTCACAGAGAAGAGCAAATGAAGAAGCTAAGAATAATTAAGAAAAACCTTGAAGTTAGAAAAGATGATTTGATGCTGGATGTTGGCTGTGGTCCTGGATTTTCATCGGAAGTGTTTAACTGCAGAATAATAGGTTTAGATCCGTCTGAAGAACTGTTGAAAAAATGTTCATTCAGGATTGTTGTTGCAAGTGCAGAAGAAATACCTTTTCTTGACGATTACTTTGATGTTGTTATTTCTGTGACCGCAATACATAACTTTGACGATTATAGAAAGGGTATTCTGGAAATGAAAAGAGTTGGCAGGAATAAATTTGTTTTTTCTGTTCTGAAAAAATCGCAAAAGTTTGAAAAAATAAATCTTTTTATCGAGGAGAACTTTAAAGTTTCTAAAAAAATTGAAGAGGAAAAAGATGTCATTTTCTTTTCCACTAAAAAACCGTAACATATAAATAGGTGTTGTTCAATCCAATATACTAAAGAATATACTAATATCTAGGGTGTATAATATGGCATTTGAAAATGTAAAAGATACAAAAATAAAAACTTTGGCGGAAACGCTGAGAAAGAATGGGTTGGCGGCTTCTGACACAGAAGCAATCAGGATGGCTGAAGAAATGAGTGGAACTGCTGATAGAGTGCAGCAATCCTATGAAAATCAAAATGTCAGGTCTAATACTAGCACAACTGAAACAAGGAAAGTTGTATCGCAGATTAAAGATGAAAAAGAAGTGATTCCCGAACCCGTTGTAGAAGAACCTGCTGCAGAAGAACCGGAAGAATCAGCTACCGAAGAGGTTGCATCAAATGATGTTTACGAAGCGCAGAAGGAGACCATACAATCAAGCTATGGTGCTGACTTTGATTCAAGCAAAACAGTTCAGGAACTGATGGATGAGGATGCAAAATCCGTATATGGTGATGAAGAAGTTGAGGATGACATAACAATTGTAGAATCTGAGGAGGAAGCTATTGATGAAGAATTGTCCAGACCTGTGCAAGAGCCAGAGCAAATGACAGAAAAACAAACCTCTGAAGTTGAGGAAGATCAACAACCTGAGATGTTTTCTGATGACGACTTTGAGACAGAAACAACCAAAGAAATAAAAACAGAGAAAAAGAGTGAAGAAGAACGTAAAAAGGCAAGGGATGCTATGGCTGAATCACAGATTGATTTGAGTGATGTTTTTAACTTCAACAAATAATTTCTATATACTTTCTGTTATTCGCTCTAAAATGAAAACCTTTATATATGACTTTATACTTTCTAAACTAAAGAGTTACTACTCTTAAATTAAAAAACTCGCGAGGAGGAAACAAAAATGAAGAAATTATTGCTTTTTGCAACTATTTTCTTGCTGGCACTCGTCTCAGTCAGCGCAACAGCACAACTAACATTAATAGATGTTAATCTTGGTAGCGATGCACAGAACAGAGATGAAACCGCGTCAGCAACATTGACTGTCACCAACACCGGTGACGAGAACATAACAGGCATTGTCCTGACAACAAATGCAAACTCAGAATATGCAGTTGCATTCTCAGCTAACAACTTTGACCTATTAGTAGGTGCAAGTAAGGATGTTATAGTTAGCGGATTTGTTCCAGAAGATTTCGATGCAGGAGTGACAAAGATTGGAACACTAACTGCTACAGGAACCGCAACAACTACAGTTACAACAGTTACAGGAACATCAGATCTTAATATGGAAGCTGAAAACAACCTGGTTATCAGAGACCTTGATATCAGTGTCAATGGTGATTCAGAAAGCCTAGATGATGGAGATGACATTGCTGTTTTCCCAGCATCAGAGATTGTTGTAACAATTGAGCTTAAGAACACACATTCAACCATAAACATTGAAGATATAGAAGTCACAATTTACAACGACGATTTAGACGTTGACGAGAGTGATGACATCTCAAAGATAAAGGACGGAGACAAAGAAATTCTTGAATTTAAGTTTACCATTGATGAAGATGCTGATGAAGATGTTTACGAAGTAGAAATTACAGTTGAAGGAGAAGACGAAAACGGAGCACTTCATAGTGAAACATGGACAATTGACTTTGATCTGGAAGAAAAAGGAATAATCATTACAAAAGCTGAAATGATACCTGAAACTCTAGTTTGTGGTGCAGACTCATTTAGCCTAAGATTGGAATTAACCAATGTTGGTGACAAAGATGAAGACGAAGCAGCAATAGAAATTATTGCTAACACCCTTGGCTTTGAAAAAAGAGTCTCAAATCTGGTTATTGATGAGAAAGATGAGATCATAAGAACCTATGAAATCACCGTTCCAGAAAACGCAAACCCAGGAGTACACTTGATTGAAGTAACCGCATTCCTAGACTTTGACGAACAAACACACGAAAAGGTATTGTACTTTACAGTTCCTTCAGGATGTGATGATGTAGTTGAGGAAGAAGAAACTGAAGACGAAAGCGACATAATCGTTATCGTTCCTGAAGAAGACGACGGACTTGACTTCGTAGACCTAGGAGAAGGTACAACCACTGTACAAGATAACAAATCAGAATTTGATTTTGATACAGGATTCTGGTTAACAGTATTATTGGTTTTAGTCAACATATTGGTTGTTGTTCTAATAGTAATATTGATTGTTAGATTCTTGGTCAGAGGATAGAACTAATTTTTTTTATTCTTTTTTTTAAAACTATTTCTTGATAAATTCTTGCATGGCATTAACAAACTCTTCAGCTTCTTTCAAGTACTCTGCGTATTGCTTGCCTGTTATTTCTTTTATGTCACGGCCAGTAATCATTTTCATTAAATCATAGAACCTTTGCATTACTTTAGGATACTTTTTATCAATCAATCCTTTGCTGGCAAGCTTTTCTTCCAGCATATCAGAAACATGCTCTGGAGAAGGAGGAACCTCATTCATTTTCATAAGAGCTGCGTGAGCCGCGTCAATGACTGCCCAATACAAATCAACGGTTCCCTGCATAATATGCCATTTAGAGTTTATAACCGTTTGAGGAGCTCTTCCGAAATATGACCACATGGATTCAGGAGTAGGTCTGATTCTTCCCTGATGGAGCAGTGCCTGCAATGGCTCAAAAAATCCGGTGTCAATCAATGCGTATCCATCTCTCAGAATGTTAACTGCGACAGGATCACCGCTTCTTACGTATTCCCAGAAATTAGTAAATCTCAGAGTTGTAATATGAAGCTTTGGAGATGTATCAACAACTATTTTTTCGATTATAATCCTGTAGCTTTGAATAAGTTCTTTTGTCAGAACCATTGTGATATCATCAATTATTAGAAGAATGTCAACGTCCTTGGTGGTTTTTTTCTTTCTAGCTGCGCTTCCGAAAAGAACAATTGCTTTTATGAACTTGCCAAACTCCTTATATGCTTTTTTAGAGAATTCGTAGGCTATATCTATGTCTGTTTTTTCATACTTATCAGAATTTTTCTTCTTCCTCTTTTGTATATCGAACTCCAACTCCTCAACCTCTTTTTAACCTTTAAATGCAATATATTATATAAACTTTACTCTAATGGGACCTCTGACCATAGTTTCCATTCGTTTGAAGGTGAATATGCGCCTACAATGTAGAATGGTGGTGCCTGATAACCAAATGCCTGTTTGTGAATCTGACTGAATCTTCCTGGGTTTGATGACTGCACTCCATAGACAGGGCTTCCGAACTGGGACCATGTTTCAGGCAGTATGGTTTGAGCGTTGAAACTTCCAGGTTCTGCAATGAAATCATTATAGCCCTTCTTTCTCAGGAATTCCATTATTTCTTTGTTTGGAGCGTTTCCTTTTCCGATTGTCAGGTGTTCGTCATCCCATCCAAAATTATCTGTTATATGAACATGTCCAAGTGCTTTTGCTTCGTGAAGTTTTTTTATTTTTTCAACTGCCCAGGATGCAAATCTTTTGTTAAAATCATCATCGCTTTCTATGGAATTTCCCTGTTTATCGGTTTTTCTTCTAAGATGAGATTTCCACATGTTTAAGTGTCCTGTGTCAAGTGTTGTCTTTATGTGCTTTTCTGACAATTCTCTAGCTTGTTTTTCGCCCATGGTTGGCGCAAGTCTTTGAACCATTTTTTCTCTGCCGGCCTGAACCATTTCGAGCAGTTCATCAGGATGGCTTCCGAATTGAAGTGGAAACACATTCTCAGGAGCAATGTAAAGATCGTCCTTCAGTTTGTCCTTGTTTTTCTCATTTTTCTGCCAGGTTGTTATGCCAAGTTCTGCAAGTGAATCAGCGGATTTCTTAATACCATAGTCTTTTACGGTCTGAACATTCTCTGCCACTTCCATTGCCTGGGTTGCCTGAACGTCTGCTGCTGCAGAGGCTTCGTGAGTGTATCTCATGGATTCTTCCTGATGTTTTATTGTTTCCTTAAGATGTTCAACAATGGAAACATTTTTTGGAGGAAGCAGCTGATTGGTTACACCGTCATGAATATAATAACCTGCATTTATCATCAGTTTCCATTTTTCATCTTCAGGAATATTCTTGTCAAGTTTTTCATAGAACTTCAGAGCTTCAATGGATGCATCTCTTGCTTCTTTTTCTCGTTCATAGAATCTTCCGTGATATAGCGAACTACCCTTTGCCTGAAGCGCCTGGTTTGTGAACTGAATCTTTGCAAAGATTTCTTCCGGAGTTAACTGCAGTTCAGGGTGTCTTTTATTCCACCATTCAGATTTTTCCTGAAAATAATCCCATTTTCTTCTTACGGTTTTAAAATTTGTTTCATCAGGGTTCCACCATGGAACTCTTCTGAACATGTTCTTGGCCTTTTCAGGATCAAACTCCCAGTCCCTTTTTACTGCTTCTTCGCTTCCACCTATCCAGTCATTTGCTTCATAGGTGTTTCCATACTTGTCTTTTGTTCCTATAAATTTTTTTCCTGTTTCTTTCTCATATTCTTCAACTGTTTTGAATACTGGCTCATAGACAGGGGTATCTTTTCTCAGGGCTCTGACAAATTCTCCTGTCCTCTTATCAACAACAAGTAGCTGTGCTTTTTCTTCTTCGTTAGGATATCCTAAAAATTGATATCTCTCTCCACCAACTTCTTCGTTTCCATGATAATCATAAATAGGTCTGTTCCATTCACCTGTGTGAAGAACTATCGCTCCACCGGTGGTTGCTTCTGAAGCAAAATCAATGGCTTTTTTTACTTCTCTGACGTTTTGCTCTCTGTTCTGTTCTTCAAAACCTCTCTGGGCATCAAATCCTGCGAGTCCGGTAACTCCAACCGTTGCGTGGGTGCTGCTCTTTACTTCGTTCAACTCAGCAAGTTCTCTCATTTCACGTCTTTCTTCTTTGTCAAAGCTTTCGGGTGTTGCAGCGTCCTTTCGTCCTTTTCCCGCACCAAAGAATTCAAATTCAACCTTTGATGCACCCTCTCTTATCTTGGCATTAAGTGCTTCCAATTGATGCTGAAACGGATTAAGTGAGGTTCCAATTTCTTGAGGACCCATATCCATGTCAAGAGCCTTATCTCCGGAACTAAGTTCCATTGGTTGGTTTACACCATCAACTGTTTCCAGTGGATAGGTTCTGTCCAATGCATGGTAATAACCCTGTGTAAAAATCATTTTTAAGCGTGATCATCTCCTATTTTATATTGTGTGCGGGATTTCATTGCAGAGTGTATGGACTCCATAACCTGTTTTGATCTCTCAACGTATCCGAAAGGATCCTTTTCTCCCAACAAATCGCTGCTTGTAGAGATGCTTTCCAGCTCATCCTGAAGCTGATATATTGCACCTCTTTCTGATTTTGAGAGATATTCTCCTTTTTCTACTTTTTCAAGGGACTCTCTCAGTTCATTGTAGGAATTATAATCAGTTACCTGATATATTTTTTTTATGGTGTCTTCAATTGGAATATCATAGGAGGGTCCCAGTTTTTCCTTAACCTCCTTAGATATTTTTTCGCCTTCTATGACTTCTTCAAGCGATCCTTCTTGAGACACTTCTTCTTTCTTGGCTTCTTTCAGTTCTCTGAGAGCAGGAATCTCGTTTCTCAGGTTCTCGAGCATCTCCTCTTCTTCGGCAGACAAATCTTCTTCTCCTGCCCTGAGCATCTCCTCGGCTTCTTTCAGTTCTCTTTTCTTTCTGGACTCCAAATCATCCAGTTCTTCCTGCTTTTTTCTTTTTAACTCACTAAGTTTCTCAAGTAATTCTCTTCTGCGATCAGGATTTACCATGTGACCATTCCATGTGATTTCTTATAATTTTTATAGGTTTGATATGCGTTGAACTGCAGTGTGCTTGCGGCCAGTTTTTTCGCTTCCTTTGAAGGAGTCTCTTCTTTTGTCTTCTTTGAACCGCCTGAAGATGAACTTGAGATGGGAACCATTGAAGTGAATATGTCTCCGAACCCTTTAACAACTGCAACAAACGGGTCAAGAATTCCATAGCTTTTCGGTCTTTTCTTTGGAGCTGTTTTTTCAATTTCATCTCTAAGCTGTGTGTCTTCTCCTGCTTCAATGAGATAGTTTTCCAACTCGTCACCAAGCGCTTCCATGGCTGCTTTTACAGAGCCATCTATTAGACTGAACAGTTTCATGCTTTCCTGTCGCCTGTATTTCTTGTACTCCTCTATTTGCTTTGGAGTCCAAATATAACATCTTAATTCGAAGCGGACCTTTCCCATGTGAACGGGTCCTTTATGAGCATATTGGTCCTGATGAAAACTCATCTCTGGTCTGGTTCTGTATTCAAAAGAAGCCATTATTACAGGGTGTATTCCCTGATAGAGTGGTTTTACAGCCAGAAACTCGACTTCAACCATTGAACCTTCAAAAGCAGAAACCATGTCAACGCTTTCTATGTGTTTTTCACTCATCTGCATTCTTCTGATGTTTCGAAGATATGGTTTTATCCAGTCCATGTACATCTTGATGACTGCCCAGTGCTGTCTCAAATATTTCAACTGGAATTTTCTTCTGCTTCTAAGCTCTTCATCTGTCTTTATCTTCCAAGTGACATAGCTGTAGAGTTTTCTTTTTAATACGTTTTTTATGGATTTGTTATACTTTGTGTTCTCTACAACAGTGTCAACGTCCTTTGGTCTGTAAACATGGGTGTTGAAGAACAGATCCGGCAGAATTGTGAATCCAACCTGCTGAGCAAGTCCATAGACTGAAGAAGGATTTTTACTTGCACCCTCAACCATGTCTATGTATAATCCTTTAAGAGAAATATCTGCGCTTTTTGATTCTTCCCAGTTGTCATACATTACGAGTCTTTCGTCGATAATTCTCAGTTCTCTAACTATCTGGAAAAGTTCTCTGATAAGCTTTCCTATTGCTATCAGATACTGGCTGACTGTTTCCTGCTGAATCTTCAGTCTTGCCTGAGCTGCACCCCAGAAAGCGCTCTGTTCAGATGCAGAAAAAATATCTGTGATTTTGTAGAAGGTGTGGTAGTTCCAGTCCCTTCTAAGCTGACTTAGAACCCAGAAATAGCTCTCTTCTATGGATGCCTGAAATGATTCATACATCATTCTGTATTTTTTTATTGGTTCCGGATAGCCTGTTTTGAAATAGTTGGAAAAACCCATCTCGTTTTCAGGTTCAAGTTTAGCTTCTTCTGACACTTCTTCATCGGCGTAGTCTTCGGAAGTTTTATCGTTGAGCTGTTTGACAAATTTACTCCAGTCATCGCCCAGTTCTTTCTTCTTTGCTTTACCTTTTGCGTTTAAGAATCCGGTTTCAACCAATGCTTTTGAATGTTCAGACATACTATATTATCCTCTATTTCTTTCTTTATAATATTTTCGCTTGTGGTTATATTTTTTTAATTGTGATGATGAACTTCTTTACGCTCCCTGAGCTCCTTTATGTGATTGATTTTTGTCTCTATGAGCTTATCAAAATCATAGGTCATTTCCTCAAGCATTATTGAAATATGATTTCCACCCAGAAGATGTGGCATTATGACATAATCCGCACCCTCTTCATAGAGTTTCAGGGATTCTTCGATGTCAACAGAAGTGACAATTATTATGGCTTTGCTGTTTACTTCTCTTACCTTCTTAATCAAAAGTGTTGATGCATTTATGTCAGGAATTGTGGATATTATCATTTCAACCTGTTTAAGTTTTAATTTATCAATTATTTCTATATCTCCTGCATCACCATAGAGACAGGGAGTCTTGTTTTTGATTAGTTTTTTTATTATGTCGGGATTGAAATCTACTATCAGGAAATCTTTTTTCACTTTGCTTAGAGCCTTTGCAATGCTGTAGCCCATTCTGTCATAGCCTATCAGAATCGCTTTATGCTCTGAATGCTGATCAACATTGCTCATTTCCTTTTCATTTTTGCTGAGATTATCAAAGAATCCAAGATATTTGCTTGTTCTCTGGTATATCTGGTTGTCGAACTTGATGAAATAGGTTGACACTGTTATGGTGATTACTGCCAAAAGTGTTGTCATGGACAGAAATTCTGGACCTATGTGTCCTAGAATGGCTCCCTGAGCAACGATTATAAGAGAGAATTCAGAGGTCTGGGTTAATGTTGAGCTGGTCATAAAAGCAGTTTTTTTCTTATATCCGAAGAAGCTGAGAATTGTAGTTATTAGGAATGGTTTAAACACTATGATTATGAGAGTGAGAACAATTAATGGAATAATCCAGATACTTATGCTGTCAAGGACCAGTTCCATGCCCAGTGATACAAAGAATATGGTTGAGAAGAAATCTCTTAGTGAGCGTACTTTACTTTCTATTTCAAGGTTGTAGGGTAGGTTTGCCAGTGATACTCCTGCAAGGAAAGCTCCTATTGCTATTGACAATTGAAAAGCAACGCTGAGCATCCCAAATGAGAAGCAGATGGTTATTGCCACAAGGAACAGGATTTCCTGAGACCTCGCTGCAATTTTGAATATTGAAGGAAAAATATATTTTCCACCTATGTATATGACAAACAGCAGTCCAATAACTTTGAAAAGAGACTCTACAAGCAACAACATTGAGAAATTACTGATGGTCTGAAGAGCTGAAAGAGCAATAATTGCAAAAAGGTCCTCCATCAACAGAATTCCTATGATTATTCGACCATGAAGGGTGTCAAGTTCATTTTTGTCGACGAGCAGTTTAATCACAACCATTGTGCTGCTAAAACTTAGGATTAGACCAACATAGATGAGTGTTGTACCTGCAAAACCAAGCCAGATGGCAACGCCGACGCCAACCATGAACATGGTAACTATCTGGATAATGCTTCCAGTTATTACAACAGAACCAACATCTTTTAACTTTGTCAGATTCAGCTCAAGACCAACGACGAACAGCAGAAAAGCCACACCTATTTCAGACAGTGTTCTTATGACTTCCATGTCTGCAATCCAACCAAGTCCAATTGGCCCGATGATGATGCCTGCAAGAATGTAGAAAGGAATGAGCGGTTGCCTTAGAAGCCTGCCGGCAAATCCGAAAATAGTTGCGAAAATTATAACTATTCCTATGTCAAAAAATATGTTGCCCACTGTAACCTCTTTTTTACAATGTTTTTTAGAAGTTTAATATATTTAAATGTGTCGGTGGGAATAAGGTTTATATACTAGTTCATATTCCTTTTTTCTATGATTAAGAAATCATTTGCAAAAGCTGTTTCTGGGCCTGTTTTAGATAAACTAATTAAAAAGGTAGTCAAATGAATAATTATGTTGATGTTGATGCTAAATTATATCATATATGGTCAAATTTATGTCTTCATAAAAATGTTAAAGATATTTCTCAAATTTTTGCTAAATTGAAAACAGCTTATGCTCCTTATGAAAATGGTTTTCATAGCTTAAGCAATCATATTTATCCTGGATTTAAAGAATTAAATAAGGTTATAGATATGGCAGATTTTCCTAATGCTTTAAAATTTGCATGGTTTTTTCACAATTCTATTAATGTTCCTGGTTCAAAGACCAATAGAGAAGATAGTATTTCTTTTTTCTATGATGCGCTTAAAGGCCAAGGACTTAATGACAATTTTTTTCTGATTGTACAGAATGATATAATGGCCACAGATTATGTTAATGTTGAACCAAAAACGCCTGATGAAAAAATAATGATTAGTCTCGACTTGGCTCTTTTGGGTCTGCCTCAAGAACAATTTGATAGAAATACTGGTTTGCTAAGACTGGAGCATAAGATGTATAGTGATGAAGAGTTCAAAAAAGGAGTTGTAGAACGGTTCAATTTTTTCTTAGATAAAAAACCTATTTTTCCCATAAAATATTTTGAAGAAAAATATGAAGCTCAGGCCAAGGAAAATATGACGCGATTAATTAAAGAGTATTCTTAGAATAGTTTCAACTCAATTCAAAGTCAAGACAAAGTATTTAAAAATACTAATTATACTATCTTTCTATGGCAGGAAAAAAAGAATCATTTTTGCTGGTATCCTTGAATGAGGATAAAACAAAGGATCTGGCACAGGCAGTATCAAACGATAGCTGCAGGAAGATACTCGACTACCTGGCAGAGCATGAAGCCACAGAGTCAGATATCGCAAAAGAGCTAAAAGTTCCTATATCAACGGTTCACTATAATTTGCAGCAGTTAATCAAAGGCGGCCTGGTCGTTGTGGAAGAGTTCCACTACTCAGAGAAAGGTAAGGAAGTCAATCACTACAAACTAGCCAATAAATACATAATCATCGCCCCAAAAAGCACATGGGGACTCAAGGAGAAACTGAGAAGTGTTCTCCCCATCGCTGCCATTACAATGATGGCGGCCATTGCCCTGGAGTTTGCCGGCAAACTCTTCATGAGAAGTGGTGGCAGTTTATTTGCTGCAAAGTCTGTTGCTGCAGATTTTGCAATGGAAGAAGCTGTAGCGGCAGCACCTGAAATGATGAGAACTGCAGTTGAAGATACTGTGTTGCAGACAGTAGCAGCGTCACCTTCTATCTGGCAGAACACTGCTTTATGGTTTTTAATTGGCGGAGTCTTTGCAATAGTTGCTTTTCTGGTTTATGATTGGATGAAAAGAAGATAAATATTTAAAATCCAAGTTCTTATTATGTTATATGATGGAGGGTCTTGTTGGGGATATATATCTTGCTTTGGCAGTGCAGTTACTGTTCACAATTGCATTTGGTCACAGTCTGGAAAAAAGCCTTGAAAAACATCACTTCCTCTCATATATGATTGGATTTATACTTGCTACTATTCCGACGACGATAATGTTTCTTCTGTTCATGAATCTGGAGATATTATTCAACATTGAATCATTTCTGTTCTACTTTGTGACATACATAGTTTTCTTCTTTGTTGCAATCAGAAGAACACACCACCACCGCAAGGAAAAACGAAAGAAAGTTTTATAAAAAGGAATATTTCACTACAATTCACAGCCCCGTAGTGTAGCGGCCAATCATCCGGGATTTTGGTGGTGCGGAAGAGAACTTTCTGAAGTTTTCGTCTTTGCCGAAAACGTCCTGGGACCTCGGTTCGAATCCGGGCGGGGCTACTTTTCTATTATTTTAATAATATCAATTTATAGCCCTGAGAATATTCGAACCGATGTCTTTCTATATTCTTCCAGAATTAACCCAAAATCTTTGAATATGGCTTATTATACTTTGATGGTACTACAATTTGGCAATCTTCTTGTAAGTAATCTGTTTCTACAACTTTGTAAAGCCAATCTTCTTCTAATTTTATTTTTGCTAAGATTGGTTTTATTCCAATCTTATGAGCTTTTAGTAGAGTGTTGTGGCAATTAGCCATTATTCTTATTTTGTATTTTCCATAATCACAGGACATTGTTTTTATTTCATATATCTTAGTTTTTTTTGTATTGATTGCATCTATTGTGTCCCAATTTTCTAATAGAAAAATTATTTGTTCTTTTGTGTAAACTTCTCTTAATTGTTTTTCTGCGTGTTCTTTTGGTTGAAAATGCGTTAGAATTGTGTTGTTTTTCTCTATTCGAAACATACATTCTCCTGCAAGGCCTTTAAACGTTCCAGATGCTTTTTTTAAAGAGTTCATAGCTATTTATTTTTGAACTGTTAATATATGCTTTTTCCTTTAAATTTCGGAAGTTTTTCGGGCGGGGCTACCTATACTCCACGCCTTTTTAGTGGGCTACTTTTTTTTATTTCGTGTTTATTCTGAGTTTTCTTTAAAAACTGATGTGTATGGAATACTGTCAGTGCCATACTGTTCTTGGTAAAATGAAGAGTGACCTTTGATTATTTTATAAAAATACGAAAAGTTTATAAATTACAATATTGTAACTATTGTAAGTATGACGCAATTAATGACAAAAAGGATACCTGTCTCTGAAGATAGGTGGAAAGAGCTTGGGCGAATCAAAGAAGCTGGACAAACTTATGATGGACTTCTTGCAGAATTGTTACAGGCACATAACAGGAGAGAATTAGCACAATTTGCTCAATCCGCGAAAGCAGGGAAGTGTAACTGGCATAGTTTAGAGGACGTTTAAATGTCTTATGAGGTAGCTCTTTCAGATGATGCAATAGATTTTTTGCGTTCTTTAGATAGCAAAAGTAAATCTATTTGTAAAAAGAATTTGCAAAAACTTTCTTTTCCTTATCCAGGGAGGGGGATTGGTGATAAAGAAAAATTAGTTATTGCTGGCGAAGAAATGTATCGGCTTCATATTAGTCGTTCTTACACTGCTTTTTATATTATTGATGAAAAAGAAAAAATAGTACGTGTTCTTGAAATTCTTTCAATTGAAGCAGCGCATAAAAAATATGGGTTTTAAAAAATAGTCCTTAGATGTACTGCGAAAACCGACCCATCGGGCGGGGCTACTTACTTTATAGAATAATTGAGAATAAACGCTCTTAGTTATTAATCATTATTTTTTTATTTTCTTTATTCTGTTTTCAATAAAAGTCATGCTACTTGTTGCGCTACTAACTGCAAATCCAAGAGGTCTTTGAACAAGAATTTCATAAAATAATCTTTTATATTTAACTTTGCGGTGGTTCTGTATTTCTTCAATGTTAGGTGTTGTAGTAATCACCACTATTAATCTCGCCAGACCTGAAGTTATTAAAACTATCATTAAAGCGGTTAATACATTTGTTTGTTTTGTTAAAATTATGATTAAAAAACTTCCAATTACTCCACCTATCAATATTAAAAAATTAAATATTACATTATAATATGCGAATAATTTAACTCTGTTTCTTGGATTTGAAGCATCCAACATATAGTTAAAAGTGGTAAGTTCCATTCCTGCCCAAGCAAAACCACTAATTATTTCTATAATCAGCACCATTATAAATAGTGTTGTGTTCTTAAAAAGTAATGTTGCAATCAACCAATTAATAGGCATTGTGCTAATCAATATTGCTGTTACTCGAAGTATGTTTTTATTTCCAAGTGTTTTGCTAAGTTCTCCCCAATAGGTCATGGTTAATGCTTTAATAATCATTGGTGTTAAAATTATTACGCTGAATTGAAGGTATGTAAAGTTAAAGACTTTTAACATTAGAACCGCGAAGAACGGCGATGCCAACATAACAGCAAATGATAGTAATGAACGAAATACAACAAATTTTCCAAAAGCGTTTTCTTTTAATCCGGAGATAAAATTTCTCAAACTATTGTCATTGAAAATATCTTGTTGGTACTTGGGTTCTTTATGTTTAAAGAACAAAAAAAATGAAATTAATCTTCCGATAAAAGCAAGTGAAAATAATATCCCGAATCCCAACCATATGTTGTTTTCTAAATTGTGAAGTATTAAACCACTAATTATGACTGATGAGAATAAAAAAATCATTGTTATTTTGTTTCTTAAACTAAAGTACTTGCTTCGTTCACTTCTTGGAATTACATCTCCTAGCCAAGAACTCCATGCAGGAGAAGCAATATTTCCAAATGAAAGATATATAGTAAAAATGATTGCGAGTATCCAAAAGTTTTTCGTTAGGAATGGTAGGATAAATAATGGTATAAAGGCTATGGCTTGTAAAAAAACAAATGTTAAAACTACGTTCTTTCTATTTTCATATTTATCTGTTATTTTTGCACTAAGTAATTGAAATAGAGATCCAATGAATGAGGGCACTGATGATAATAAACCTATTTGTGCACTGCTAGCGCCCAGTCTAAGAGCGAAAGGAATTATATATTGTTCTCCAAAACCTGTCATTAAACTAGACGCCGAACCTTCTGCTATTGATGCTTTTTCAGTTTTTTTTATTTCATCTACACTTAATTTATTGTTCATGTGGTCTTTAGGGGAAAATACATTATTTATATGTTTATTTATTATAATACAATTTTATATAAATATAACTTTAGGCAGAGCTATTTATTTTTTTTAAAACACTCATCACAATATATCTCTGGCTTTCTTGATTTGATGGATGTAGATTTATAACGAATTATTTTTGCCCTAGATTCTTAGAGTCCTTGAGAATTGCTCAACCTTTAATCAGTCGGTCGGGGCTACTTTTATTCTAAATAAAATTAAAAAATAAATTATTAGTCTTCACTTCTTAGATGCTCAAGAAGTAATATCATGGTTTTTCCAATTTTTATTCTTCTTGTTTCTAACTCTTCTTCCTGCTCAGCTTGATCTCTTATTTTTTTAGCGAGATCATGAACATATTTACCCACTCCCCTCATATCTTTTTTATCTGCGTTTGCAATGCTGTTTTCAAGCGTTTCTATTTCGCTTAGTTCTTCATCTATATCTTTTTCGAATGCGTTTATTTTCTTTTTTTTCCCAATTAGATTTTGAAGCTCATCGTAAACTTCTCTTATTAGTTTTGTTACGTCTTCTTCGTACTTTTCTGCTTTAATTTCTGCATTAGAAAGCTTTGTTATTTGTTCAAACATGTAATTTCTAGCTTTAGCTTGTTTATTTATATCGCCTTTAATTATTGAATTATCAAATGCAATTCCTGCAGCCTCCAAGTTCCTACATATTGCAATAATGTTTTTATTTACTTTTCTTTCACTTGCCATTTTATTACCTCATAATTTTGATATGTTTATTCTGAAATCTGGACTTTATATAATTTGCTATTTCGAAATGATTACTCATCTCTCAGTGTGTGGCAGACATAGCTCGGATTCTTCTCCGAATAGTCTTATTTTTTGGTTTTTAGAAGAATTTCTGATAAATTATTTAAATTCAGTCATAACAAGAATACTGTGGCAAAGAAAAAAAAATCAAACAAAGAAGGTTTAAGCACAAGAACTAAAATAATAATTGCAGTACTAATTGTTCTTGTAATATTCTTTGCACTTGATTTCACAATAAAAGTGAACTATTCTATACGGGATGATTTACAGATAGAATTAAACCCTGCACAGACAATAATAACTTCTTTTATTGATGAAACAACTCCTCTAGGAACCACAATAGGTAATAAAAATTTTGCAGCATGCAACACTGAATGTAGAGTTATACTGACCGATAAACTGAGCAATCAAATAATTTCAGATCAGAAATTTGAATTGACACCCAATTCAAATAAAAACCTGTCTTTTGAATTACCTGCACATGATAAAATTGGTCAAAAAATATTTTTACTAGAAGCTACCTGTCAAAATATTAGAAATCCTTTGTGTCAGACCGACAACAAAACAAAATATCGTTCTTCTTTAATAACTGTAAACTATGAGTTTAGTCCTGACCAAAGTTTAGATGTAAATCAGTTAGGAAATGAAATAGTTAGAAAAGCAGAGAACATAAACATGGCAGAAAGTCAGGAAAAATGGATTTCTTTGCAGATATCTGAAATAAAAAATCACATAAATACTTCTCTTGAGCTGGTAAATGAAACAAAAGATTTCTCGCAAGCAATGAAAGAAATAATGCTTGACTTTGAGTACCAGGACTTTTACATCGCTGAAGAAAAACTTCTTGACATTCCTGAAATTAATAAAACAAAAACCATGAATAAAATAAAAACTGAAATAGAAACCTACAATAAAAAAATAGCAAATATTATTCTTATAAATGATTCAGAATTAAACAAAGCCTACGAATTCTATGACAGGGCGAACAATTCTGAAAAATTAATGACTGCTTATAACAAACTAGTATTTTCATCTTTTGAAGAAGTAGTTGCAGCAAATATAACTGATGAACTGCGGACAATTATTGACAGTTATGAAGCTGAAAAAATTATCTTTGAAGAAAACCTTTTTGCTGAAATTGAGAATTATTCAATCACAAATAATCTAACCATTAACCCGAACGAGTCTCTTTGTTATAATCTGAACTTAACAACAATTGATTCAGGCTACTGTGATAAAATAATATTCATTCCGCTTCACCTATCTTACACTATAATTAATATTGTTGAAGAAACAGTTCCAGAAGAGATAAGTGCTCTAAAAGTAAAAGACCTTTGTTGTATAAATCAAGGATGTGACGAATGTGTTTCCCAAGCAGTTGACTATCCTATTCTGTTTGTTCATGGACATTCTTTTAACAAAAAAGACCCTGCAGAAACAAGTATTTCAACATTTGCAGGTATTCAAAGAAAATTGGATGAAGAAGGTCTTTACATAAACGGCGGGGACATTGATTTTCAAACAGAAGGCAAAGGATTATGGTCCAGGATGTTAACTCCTATTGCCATAAGAGGAACATACTATTATTTACCCTATATTGAGCAGGGAACATGGATAAAAATTGTGAAAAAAGAAGAAGGCATTGATACCTATGCAATAAGGCTAAAGGAACTAATTGATTTAACTTTGAAAAACACTAATTCAGACAAAGTAATTATTGTTGCACATTCCATGGGTGGACTCGTTTCAAGGAATTACATGTCAATTTTTGGAGAAGAAAAAGTTGCAAAATTAATAATGATAGGAACCCCGAACGGAGGTGTGAGTGGAAGAGTTGAAAATATTTGCGGTGTTTTTGGCGATAAAAAAGCCTGTGAACAGATGAGTGAAGATAACACATTTCTAAAAAAACTAAACAGTCATGAATTATCCATACCTACATTTACAATTACAGGCATTGGCTGCGATATGAATGGAGAAAATGGGGATGGAGTTGTGACTGCTGAATCATCGACGCTAAGCTACGCACCAAATACCTATGTCAGTGGAGTATGCAAAGATACTTTTAAGACAGAACTTCACTCGGATCTATTGAATCCAGATAAATATCCTGAGACCTATGAACTATTAAAAGAATTATTGAATAAATAAAAAAAATGAAATTATTCTTCGCACTCGCCTGAAACCCAGTAATCGACATCATCTGCGCATGCCATACAGTCATTGCCGTATGTTTCTCCGACAGGAGGGCAAGGTGCAGTTATGCATTGTTCTTCTGGGGGGCATGGTTCAGTAAAGCACTCTACTTCTTTGTAGCCGCAAACAGGCGCATACTCCATAGTGCAAATCTCTGCTGCTTTCTCTTCGTCTGTGCAGATATGTTCTTCTATTGGTGGTAAAGATCCAAGGCACATCCAGTTAATCTCAGTTTCACCTGTTTCTTCCCAGACAACACAAGCAGGGTTGCAAGTTACATTGTTTGGATTTTCTTGTGTTGGTGTTATTGCAAACCACCAGGTTCTGGAGTTATTGTTATAGTTTCCTTGACCTTCATTCAATACTCCGTCACAATTCTCTTCTGCAATGAGTCTTGCTTCTTCTTCTGTGCAAGTGTGTGTTGGATTTTTTGCTTCTACAATTGGCGTTCCACAGATCCAGTTATCTCCTGAATTATCTGGTTCTAAGGAGTTGGTTTCTTCATCGTTTACTCTTCCTACCGGGTTGCAAGCACTCAATACTAAAACAAGTGCAAGCATCATAATTGTAATTTTATTCATATTATCACCTTTAAAACCACATAGATGCTTCTTTTTAAATAGTTTATCAAGACTTTGATTAGAATTGAAGTTATTCAAGATAAAAATAATAAAAAAAAATTATAGAATATTGTTTAGTTTACTCTACTTATGCTAGTACGACTTTTTCAGCTTTTGGGCCTCTATCGCCTTCAACTACTTCGAAAGTAACTTCATCTTCTTCTTTAAGGGTTACACCCTCGCCAAGACCGGTCTGGTGGACAAAGTAGTCCTTTCCGTCTTCACCTGTGATGAAGCCAAAGCCTTTCATTTCGTTGAAAAATTTTACTTTTCCGTTCATTTTGCTTTTACTCCTTATTTTTTTCTTAGAAAACTCTTGTACTCAAACTAATACTAGTGAGAATAATGTTTCCCAATAAAGCCTATAGTTGAGGTTCTCTTTATAAATGTTTCATTTTTTGGCTAAAGCTTTATAAGTTTTTCACCATTACCTCATTTTATGGAAGATGACCTTAGGGACATTGGGCTTAGCAAAAATGAAGCTAAAATTTATATTGCAGTTGCTGAACTGGGCTCAACAACAATTGGTGACATTGCCAAGAAAATCAAGATTCACAGAACAAATGTCTATGATGCAATAGAAGGTCTTGTCAAAAGAGGTCTTGTTTCTCACATAATCAAAGACAAAGTGAAGTATTTTCAGCTCACAAACCCTGATAATCTCTTGAACATGATAAGAGAAAAAGAGGACAAAGCAAGATCTATTCTTCCAAAACTAACTCTTTTGAACGACATGGCTCCAAAGAGTGAATCACAGGTACTTGAAGGACTGCCAGCAGCCAAGAGGGTTATGGATGGATTTCTTAAGCACAATGATTCTATACTTGTTATGGGTGTCTCTTCAAATGTCTCTGAATTAATAGGTCCTTTTCTCACAAATTTTCACAGCCGCAGAATAAAAGAAAAGATAGTCATGAAGCACATCTACAATTCAGATGCACACAGCAGAATAAACATTTTGAAGAGTATGGATTATACTGAAGTGAGGGTCCTTCCGAGCAAGTTTGACAGCCCTGTGGCTACAAATATAGTGGGTGATGAGGTTGCTCTAATTCACTGGTCAAAGAATCCTATAATAATGAGAATCAGAAACCAGGTCATAGCAGATGCCTATAAGAATTACTTTGAACTGCTCTGGGCTAATGCAAAGAAAGTTTAAGCATTAACTTTCTGAGCAAACTGATATAAGTGATTTATTGCAGTTTCTATCTTCTCTTTGTTGTTTGGCGAGAATGTTGCAACTTTTCCAAGATATCCATTCTGGTAGAAATTACTTAGTTTTTCATAGACTTTCATAGGATAATCTGTTTTTGCAAGCTCACCTGAACTTGTCAATGAATCAATGACTGTGTCAAGTAGCTCTATTCTAGAAACCCATCCGTCTGATGACATTCTTCCCTGAAGAGCATCTTCAATTACATGGTATCTTGTGTCAAGCGGAAGTTCCAGATTTTTCAGTTCATCTGAGAACAGTACAATTTTTTCTTTTTGGTTTGCATTCTTCTGGTAAACGACTTCTTCTTTCTTTTCCTCTTTTTTTATCAGCTTCTCGATTTTCTTATAAAGTTCTTCATTCAGTTCTTTGAACTTTCCTGAGTCATCCCTGTTCTGGAGATCATCAAGCTTGGAGACTAAACCATTCAGAGTTTTATTGGTGTTTTCATAGTTGGAGACTATGTTATTAAGCTTTTCATTGACAGCCTCGTACTTTCCTATCTCTGTAACTTTTTCGTCCAACATATCGATTTTCTTTTTCAGGTCTTTGTACTCATTATTAATTCTTATGTTCTCGTTCAGGATGACATCGTTTATCCCGTCCTTAAGTTCAGATGCCTGTGATTCATAAGCAGCTATAGCATCATTCAGGAACATGTTTTTTGCATAGTTGTACTTGTTAGGATTATAATTTTCTTCTAGTTTTTTCAGTTCTTTTATTCCTTCTTCGCTGACTCCGCTCTGTTTCAGTTTTTCAAAGTTTCTTTTTTGCTTTGCAAGAAACTTGGTGTCATTCTGGATATCCTTTTTCTTGAGGATGTACTTCTTAGCGAACTTCCTGATCAAATTGATTTCTTCATTCAGTTGTTTGAGAGCAAAAGTTCCCTCATAGTACTCTCCCTTTTCACATACTTTATTATTCTCTTTCACTTCTGCTGCAAGCTTGGAAAGTTCCTTGTCCGGATCTCCTGATTTGTCAAAGTTAAGGTATCTGTCTTTTATCTTTTCCAGATTCTTCTTCAGTAAAGGTATCTTCTTCCTGTTCTCATGATATTGTAGCGAAGTTTTTGATACCGCAAAATCCTGCGTGTTTGTCAGATTATAGAGACCAACATCTTTTTCGTCTCCGAACAGCAAATTATCTATTGAATCAGCTTCTTGTCTCAACAGAGCAAGCGTGTCAGGATTTGACTGATAGTTCTTCATTTTTTTTCGAATATCTGTCTGTTCGCCTGACTTCTTTCCTTTTAGAATTCCTGTTGCTCTACCAAAGGCTTTTTTTGTCTCTGTAATCTGATCTACTTTTCTGAGAGCAGACTTTCCTTTGTAACCAAGGGCAGAGAATTCGAGAGAGACCGACTCTGCCCTGGCTACATCTGTGGAAATTTGATTCAGTTTGTTTAAAGAAATAGCTTCACCACTTATTATGGACTCAAGAGTATCAAAATCAGGTTTCAGATTTAAGCCATACAGTCTTTTGAGAACATTGTTTACTCCTTTTGACATATTTGAATGTCCTGGAAATAAATTCTCTTCAACTTTTTCCCACAATTTTTTAGACTCCATTTTTTTCCACAGTATTTAGGTTTATAATTTCAATATTCTCTCCTGTTTTGTAATCAAGACATCCAACTATTCCATTCTTTATTTGCGAGTCAAACCAATTATTAACTATTGATGGATTAGTCTGTCTTAACTTATCAACTGCTGGACTGGCCTGCAGAATGCTATAGGCGTTACCAAAGCCGACTTTCCAGTCAGGTTCCATAATGTTTGGCTTTGTTGCGCTTCTGTCTTCTTCATTTGACATATCCTTCAGAGTTTGGATAAATTCCTTGAAGTACATATTAAACACATTAAAGTGGTCTTCAAGATTTGTCAACATGTAGATTTGCCCATCAATACTAACTTTTTGTCTTTCATTAAAATGAAACTTTGCGCACCCATCAAGAAGAGAGTAGTAGTGATCTATGTAGCCAACGGATTTCTGGGTTTTTGGAATCATTTCGACCAGGTAATTAGAGAAAGGGTCTATGATGTTTACATTTTCTATACCTATAATTTGTTCTAGATGCTTTGTGACTCTGCTTTCCAAAACTTTCTTCTCGATTTCAGTTTCTCCAATGGAGTATCTCTGCTTTGCCTTGTAATTATGAATCTCATCAAGGTGTTCTTGAGATGAATCGGTTTTAAATCTGATGAGTCTTCTTGATGACTCTGAATCTTTTTTGAAATTGTTTTCAATGGCTAGAGTGTAAATTATGCTAACACCACTTTTTATTGAGTACTCTGTAACATTATTTTTTTTAACCTGAGTAACTATTCTATTGGAGTCTTTTCCTTCTGTCAGATCTTTGATAACTTCAATTATTGCAGCATTCTTGTTCTTCATAGCTTTTTGAAGCTCAGGAATATAGATGAATTTACTGCCATTGATATTTTCCATGTCATAGAATACCGCCAAATTGCTGGATTGTTGGATTTGATAAACATCAGGCAGAATCTCTATTAATTTATCGACTATAAAAGTTTTTCCAGAACCGCTGTAACCCTCTACTCCGAAGGACGAACCATTGACTGCGGCAATGGTCATTGAACAGAGAAGGTTTTCTTCACCAACTATTCCTTTGTTCTGATAAAAATTAACCAAGTCATGCAAGTTTAAAGTGCTGTTTAGTTTGGTTTCAGACACAATGGTTGGCATGCTAATCATGCTTTTAAAATCAGGTTGAACAATTGTGTTTTCTAAACCATTTGTTTTTGGTTCTTCAACGGCTTCAACTCTTGGTTCAGAAATTGGCTCTGGTTTTTGTACTTTTTTTTCTTCATATTGATAACCAAATATTTTTGTAGCCATACGTTTGCCTACGTCTGATTTGAAAAAGTTTTTATCAAGTGTGTTTAGTTTCATTTTAGATATGACTTCTCTGCCAAGCCTCCTTTAGCTACCTGTAGCATTATAGAATTAATTATGTCATCTTCTTTTGTTATATACATTTTTCCATCTTTTTTTAGAAGATTACCGATAAACACTTCTTTTTCTGTGGCAGAAGAGCCGTATGGTGTTCCCTGAGCAATTTGTCTATATTTTGTACCTGTCTCTTTTGCTATGTTAAAAAGATCTCTTCCGCTGAGATTATATTGCCCCAATGAATTAACTATTTTTTCCCAGTTTTTTACTTGAATAAATCCCATATCAATTCCAGAACGCAAATTATTGTACAAAACCTGCGCTTTTTCATCAGGTGTTTTTGGGCCTGGAACTTCTTCAACCTTAAAAACATCTATTATTGCGGGATCAACTTTCTGAGGTTTATTCGTAGTTGCTAGTATTATATAGTTTCCTTTGTTAATGTAATCTCCTCCTCCTCTAAATCTCAAGAATTCTCCAATGATGTCATTTCTATAGCCATCACTTGTTCCGTCACTTCTTGAAGGAATCTTTGTTTCAATTTCGTCAATGAATACAATGTAGGGTCTGTTTCCCTCACTTATTTCTTTGAACTGTTTTCTCATATTCTCCAAAGGTCCATATTGCCATCGATCTTCAAAATCAAGCTTAACTATTGATACTGGAATATTGTGCTTATCTCCTATGTCTTTGGCAATGGTCATTCCATATCTTGCCATCATTGTTTTTCCAGTTCCAGGACCGCCAACAAAAAGAATATACTGCTGAAATCCTTTGAAAATATTTCTTCCTTCCTTTAGATCGTAATGCATAAGACAGGGTATTTCTGTATCCATGATTTTTATTGCAGATTTATTTCCAACTATATCATCTTTAATTACCGGATCAAGAACTGCTTCTTCCAGATCCTTTGCATGTTCGGAAGTTTCACTCGGTTTTCCTGATTTGTTTTTTGCAACTATTTTTTCTTTCTTGACTATTCCTTCAACTTTGAAACCTTTTCCAACAATAGTCACATCCTTGAGATTTTTCATATAGGATGAAATCAAAGGCTCATTCATTCGTTCTACACAGTAGTCGCTGAGAAGGTCCAAGTATGATTTAACATCATCTTTTACTCTTTCAGATGACACAGAACCAAGAGCTCTGGAATATAGGCCATCGAGAGCATCGGAAAGAGTCATCTTATCGGTTTTTGTAACATCAAGATTAAAATTAACAGGAAGTCTCTTGGTTGAGATATTCATTGATAAATTTGTTTTAGTGCCATTTCCCAATAGCTGCTTTGTACCTTCGCTTGCAACATAGGCCATGTAGAGTCTTACGAATTCGTCTTCATGATAATCATTTTCGCTTCTCTCTTCTTCTAAAGCAGATGCTACAGAATTATAGATACTTCCAAAGCTAACCACTGCTTTTTTTGTATCATCAACAGCCTTTAAACTGGCCGAATGACTGCCAAACTTTCCAGGAAGAGTTATTTCTATGTTTGACAAAAGCGGAGTCATATCTCTAGTTGTCATGATTCCCATGGCTCTCATAATGTGATCTTCAAGTTTTATTGAACTCATTTTTTTCACCTGTTAAAAAAATAAAAACGCTCAACAGAAAAAATATCTGTTGGCGCGCCAAAAAACAAGTTTTTTGAAGCTCAGAAACTTTGTTTCTGTTGCGCCAAAAATTAAAAATTTTTGAGCGAAATAAAAAAATTATTTGATGGGAACCGTTGAATAGGTTTTAACTAACTCTTCAGTTCTCTTATCGAGTCTCTGCTGAGTGTTGTTTCCCATCTCCCTCAAATCAGTTATATAACCCTGATCCGATTGGCTCATTGGTCCAATCATATCAGGTATCTTTTTTGTTATATCAACAATTAAAGGTCCAAAAATATTCTCTATTTCGTTTAGAGTTTGGACAAGCTCTGCGCCTTTCTTTGCATCCTTTGCAGCACCCACTAGTCCACCCTGATATACTTGTGAATCCAGAAGATTCTTAACGACCATAAGACCATTTCCTAAGGCTCTATCAACTTCTTCGACTTGTCCATAGACTGTGTTAACTCCTGCCAAAAGTCCTTTCTTTGTGATTATTCCTTTGTCATAGGCACTTAGTTTTCCTTTGGCATTTTGTAAATCAGCATATGTTCCTTCTATTTCTTTTTGAATCTGCTTCTGAGCGATTTTTATCATTTCTCTGTCATCGCTGTAATCAACATCAGGATTTTCTGCTTCTTTTTTGTCTATTGCTTTCAAATCGTCCTTTAGTGCTTCTTCTTCAGATCTATAGCCTGCAATTAGCTTATTGGATCTTGCAATTGTGTTTGCAAAACCGGTTGCAATATCTGTTTCTTCTTCAATTTGAATAGCCAATCCTTTTTGACCTCTGGTGCCATACATACTGCTTTGCATGTTTTCTAGTTTTTTCTCAAGAGTTTTTTTATGTCCCTTAATTTTGTTGAGACCTTTGTTTATTTCAGATGTGTAGAGATCAACTTTTCCACCTGTGACTTTTGCAACCAAATCATAGGTTTTTGTTTTGAAAGAACCAAAGGATTCAACTTCATTTTTTGCACCTATTAAACTTACTATATTTGCAACAGTTTTTTTTGAATCCGTATACATACTTTCAACGTCACTGGTTTCTCCATTGTAATTTGCGCTTTTTTTTGTGGCGTTTTCAAATTCTTCTCGTTGTTTTTCTCTTTCAGCATTTAACCTTGCAGTTCTGGTCTCTAAAGGTTCGTTTTCACTTTCACTATCCGATTCAGTTTTGTTTTTGTTTAACATGTTCATTTTCTTCATCTCCCCGTATTTCTACAATTCTATTTCACCTTGTCCTTTATGGTGTTGACAATGCCGACTGTTTTTTCTTTGATGTCATCAACCATATTGTCAAGTGTGCCAGAAACATCTTTCAGACTTTTAACGCCACTAGACATTTCTTGTTTGGCCATGTACTGTATTGCAAAAACATTGTTGTCAAAATCTGCAATTATGGTCTCTCCATTGACTCTCTGCAGTGCATACGATTTCTTTTGTGTTTTATCCTCTAGAACAGCTGAATTTGGTCCAACTGTGTTAACCCTATAATCACTATCTGTTCCTAAAGAATATCCGCCAAAAGCTACAATTGCTGTGTAAGCAACACACAAAATTGGTTTTACAATTCCCATTTTTTATCCTCCGATATAGCTACCGCTACATCTTATCATTCATAGACTCCTTTCTGAGGAATCTAAATGTAATATGGGAAGAATGATATATAAAATCGCGTTGTGGTAGAAGATACAACACTTAACGATAATTATATAAACAGAATATTTGTTCTTTTTCTCATGCCAACGTCGCATAACTCGGTATTGCGCCGGCCTTGAGTGGCGAGAAAACCTGCAATCACAGTTTTCTGAAGCTTCGTGCTTAACGCCCGAAACAGCCGGTTCCTTCGGGAATTCCCGGTTCAAATCCGGGCGTTGGCGTACTTTTTTCTTTAATAACTTCAACTCAACTTGAAATCAAAGCAATGTATTTATATACTATTAACTCTTCTAATATAAAATTATTATAAGGTGATAATATGAGTTTGAAAAAACAATTCGGAAAAATTATGGACAACTGGCTGATGATAGTGCTCGTTGTCGTTGTACTGGGAGTTTTCATGTTCTCAGGTGGTGGTTTAAGTGTCAGTAACAGCTACAAGCTGGGCTATGATGGCGTTGCAGATTATGCAATGGCTGAGTCAGCGGTTTATAGAGGTGGCGGTGGAATTTACTATCCGTCCTACAATGATAATTTTGCACCTGAAGTTGAGGAGCGAAAAATTACAAAGACTGCAAGCATATCTTCAGAGATTGAGCGTGGAGAATTCTCAGATGCTGATGCAAGGTTAAGAGCTTTGATTGTAACTTCTGATTCATATCTTTTGAATGAGAACGTTTACAGCAGTGGTGAAGGAAAGAAAGCTTACATGCGAGGCTATTACACCATTAAGGTTGAGACAAAGCTGTACGATGCATTTATTGTTCAATTGAAAGAAATTGGTGAAGTACAGTCTTTCACAGAGAACGCCAATGACATTACAGGACAATACACCAACATTGAAATTGAAATTGAATCTGCCTATGACAGGCTTGACATGTACAAGGAGATGTATGAAGAAGCTGAAAACGTTGAACAAAAGATGAATTTGGCTGACAGAATATTTGATCAGGAAAGAACCATCAAGTATTTGGAAGATTCCTTGGCAAACATGGACAAGAGAGTTGACTACTCAACCATCAGTGTGACTTTAACTGAAGAACAGAGTGGTTATGCAAACGTTGTATTCGCAAAGTTTTCAGAGCTTGTCAGAAGTCTTGTGAACAGTTTCAACAACCTATTGAAGTTGGTGTTTGTTGTCCTACCATGGGCAGTAGCATTATTCTTGATATGGTTGATAAGTAAACCTTTCAGAAGAAAAAATTAAAATAAATTATTTTTTTTTGTTTTTTATTTGTTACCATTCTCTAATCAAAAAGTTTATATAATTTAATATAAATCCTTTTTTTTATGGGGATTAGTGAAGACATTGCAAAGGCAGCGTTGGATATTAATGCTATTAAGTTACGGCCTGATGATCCTTTTACATGGGCTTCTGGATATAGAATGCCCATATACAATGATAATAGGCGTTTGTTAAATAGTTATGAACACAGACAATTAGTAACAGAAGGATTTAAAGAATTAATTGAAAAGAATAATATTGATTTTGATATGGTTGTAGGAACTTCTACTTCTGGAATTGCACCTGCAGCTAGTGTTGCTCGTGAATACGAAGTTCCACTAGTAATTTTTCATAAAAATGAACCCTATATGTTTGCTCCATTTAACATGGACACAGGACTTGGTATGTTAAGATATTCAGAGGATACTTCTGGAAGAATTAATGCTATTGCTAGTACTGCTCCCTGGGCAATACCTGGAGGCGTTTCTATCGCAAACAAAACAAAACTTCCATTCATGTATGTGAGACAAAAAGTTAAAGGTCATGGTTTAAAACAACAAATTGAAGGAATTCCTGCTGAAGGGCAAGAAGTTTTATTGTTTGATTTATACGATGGAGAAAGCTACATAGAAAATGCAAAGCAAGCCTTGTTAAACCTTGGTGTAAAAACAATTGCAACAGGTTCGAAAGATATTTCTAAAATATTAAAACCAGCTGCCATAAAAGGCAGAAAAGCTTTAATTATAGAAGATTTGATATCATTTGGAGGGAGTTCAGCAGGAGAAGTAACTCTAGCGAGAAATAATGGGGCATATGCTGAATGGTGTATATCAATATTTAGCTATGGTCTGGATGAATCAGCTGAGATCTTTCGAAAAATGAATCCTAAATGCAATATAGATTCGGCATTTTTCTATGATGATTTGTTAAAAACTGCGGTTAAAGAAAATTACATAAATAATGCTCAACAAGAAATATTAGGAGAATGGAGACCTGATCCAACTAATTGGGGTATAAATCATGGTTTTCCAAAGGAGGAGAAATAAAATGAACAAAATTATTCAAAGAGAAAGAAGTATTATTCCGGCTTGTGATGTACCGCTGGATTTGTATGAAGAAATAGTAAAAGAAACTACAGATGTTGATGGTGTTGGTGGCTACAAGATAGGGTTTCAGTTAGGATTGACTTATGGTTTACCAAAAGTTGTTGGACTGACTAGACAATACAATGATAAACCTATTATTTATGATCATCAAAAAGCAGGAACCGATATTCCAGATACTGGCAAGAATTTTGCAAAAACCATAAAAAATGCAGGTGTTGATGCAGTCATATTTTTTCCACAATCAGGTCCGGAAACGGAAAAAGCATGGATTGAAGCTGCACTTGAACAAGATTTAGGTGTAATTGTTGGTGGATTGATGACTCATTCAAAATATGTAAGAAGCGAGGGAGGTTATTTAGCTGATGATGCTATAACAGAAATGTATCTAAATGCTGCCAAGTTAGGAGTTTCTGATTTTGTTGTACCTGGCAACAGACCTGATGATATAAAAAGAATTAAAGGAATATTAGAGCAAGAAGGAGTTTCTCCAACATTCTATGCACCTGGATTTGTGGCCCAAGGAGGATTAATTTCTGATGCTGCACAAGTTGCAGGAAATAGTTGGCATGCAATTGTTGGAAGAGGAATCTACAAAGCAGAAGATATAAAAGAAGCTGCTTTGGAACTAACCAGCAAGTTGTAAATAATTTCAATTTATTTTTTTTATTTTTAGAAAAAGAAAAAAACAAAATTATTTTTATTTAGCTTTTCCTGCAACTTTTCCAATCCAGATTGCTGCGATTACTGCAACGATGGTTACGAAAACTGCGTAGACCCATGGTCCGCCTGCTGAAAGTTTACAAAGTGCTCCTGCGCCTTCTGTTCCACATGGTCCGACGAACAGTGCTTTTATTGCATCGTTCCATGCTAAAGCTGCCACCAGTCCAAAAGCTGCGGTGATTAAAGCTGCTAATTTTTCTACAACATCCTTTTTCATGTTTATTCCCCCTAAATTTATTTTGGGTGGTCCCAAAAATCTATGATTTTTGATATCCCCTAATATCTTCTCTTTGATTCTTTCTCGATTTTATTGAGAATCTTCTGATTCCCATTCCAATCAAGAGCGTGTTTTAATACATCAAATATTGTATCTACTGGAATTATTTTAATCTTTTTAAGTTTTTCTGCGTCAACTACGATGTCCTGCATGTTTGACCTTGGAACTATTACACAGGCTATTCCTGCATTGATTGCTGCTTCTATTTTGGAAGACACTCCTCCTATTGGAAGAACTTCTCCTCTGACGGACAGTGAGCCTGTCATTGCATAATCCTGCTTTATAGGTATTCTTTTTAGTGCTGATATGATTGTTGTTGCAACTGCGATTGATGCAGAGTCTCCTTCAACTCCTTCATGGGTTTGCAGGAACTGTACATATATATCAAAGGTCTCTTTTATGTCCTGACCAAACAATTTTTTGATTATTGCTGAAACGTTTTTCACTGCTTCTTTTGCAATTTCTCCAAGTTTTCCAGTGGCGATTATTTCTGATTCTTTTCCTCCAGGTGTTACTTCTGCTTCTATTGGAAGAATTATTCCTGAGTAGCTTGTTCCTGAACCAAGCACTGCAAGTCCGTTAACCCTTCCGATTCTTTTTCCTTTCACGACTATTACTTCATATTCTTTTTTTCTTTCAATTATCTGGTCGGCCAGTTGGTGTTCAAGTGTTCTTGCTATTAGTTTTGCTTTTATGATGTGCTTTTTTTCTACGAGTTTTGATTTCTCTTCAAGTGCAATGTCTCCTGCAGCTCTAATAAGACCACCAAGTTCTCTGAATCTCAGAGTTAAATGTTTTTTTCTGTTGGCTTTTCTTCTGGATTCTTCAACTATGTATAGAACTGCTTCCTTTGAAAAATGTGGAATCTTGCCGTCTTTAACTACTTCTTGGGCTACAAATTGTGGTATGTATGCCCTGTTTTGTTCTGTATCAGGAATGGTTTCCTTCATCAAGACTTCATATCCATAGCCTCTAATTCTTGACCTGAGTGCTGGGTGCATGTTCCTGATTGTTTCGATGTTTCCAGCAGCTATTAGAATAAATTGGCATGGTACTGATTCTGTTCTTACCATTGCGCCTGCTGATCTTTCTGACTGGCCTGTAATTGCAAATTTTCCTTCCTGAACAGCTGTCAGCAGTTCCTGCTGTGTTGCCGGCTGAAGCGTTGCCACTTCGTCAATGAAAAGAACTCCCATGTGGGCTTTGTGTATCATTCCAGCTACAACTCTTTCATGGGCAGGTGTTCCAAGACCTCCTGATTGGAATGGGTCGTGAAGAACGTCTCCAAGAAGCGCTCCTGCGTGTGAGCCTGTGGCGTCGAGGAATGGAACCTGTTTTCTGTTAAAATTATCTACTATTACTTTTGGAATGCTGTTTTTATTTATTTGCATTCTTCGGCCCAGATTCATTACCATAACCACTCCGAATATAATTATTATTCCTGAAATTATGAGTGCAGCGTATATGACATCTGAGATGCTTCCTGACTTCCACCACCAGTAGGGCATCATGCTGATTATGAGAGCAAAAATAATCATGATCATATTTGTGTTTTTGAAACCTCCAAGGTTTTGCATTCTTGCCTTTGTAACCATTTCTCTTCCTTTTCCTGCAGGTGTTGTTCTGATTAGTGGTTGGGTTTCGTCATTTGGATTGGCGAATGCCAGAATGTCGACGAGTTTTTTCTTTGGCAGAAGCTCTGCAAGCGCAAGACCAAGCATGCTTTTTCCTGTTCCTGGTTCTCCGATTAGCAGAACGTGCCGTCTCTGGGCTGCTGCTTTTTTTATGATGTTTACTGCTTCATCCTGACCTATTACCTGGTCAACTATTCTCTTAGAAACTTTGATTTCAGCAGTGCTCTTAAAATTAAAATCCCCTTTTTTCATGAATATGACAAAATATAGATTGTATTTAAAGCTAACGGAAAAATCACGAGAAAACTTGAAAAAGCTATATTAATGATTATATTATGGTATATTATATGAAAATCAAAAAAGAATTTTTTGAATTCATAAGAAATTGTGAGGATTTCTTATGAAAGACTCTTTTTTGCTGAAAATTGCCCTTGGCTGTTCGCTTGTGGGTATTGTTGCTTTGTTTTTTATTATGCGGTTTACTGAGCTGGATGAGTTTTCTATTTCTGAGCTTTATCTTTTGGAGGATGGCAGCGAAGTGAAAATCGTTGGTGTTGTGGAAAAAGTTGTGAATTCAAACAATGTAACCATAATCTCAGTTTCCCAGAAGGAAATAATTAGCGGTGTCATTTTTGAAAAGCTTGAAGTCAGCGAGGGTGAAAGAGTTGAAATCACAGGTGCTTTGGAAACCTATGAGGGAGAAAAAGAGGTTTTGGTGGAAAAAATAGCTGTTTTGGGATAATATAGTTTTTTATATAACTCTTCGTTTCTTTTTCAGATGACAATTGATTATAAACAGATATATATAACTCTTGGAAAAATACTGGTTGCAACAGAAGCAAGAGATATTTCTTTATTTGATAAACTTGACGATAAGTTTTCCAGATTATACAAATCAGCTTATGCTGATGAAAATCTTGTCACAATGGGCACTACACACAACTATCATGAACTTGACAATATAAGACAAACCTGTTTGATTGCTCTTAAGTTTAATAAACCAGAACCTGAGTGTGAACAACTCGTGAATAGTGCTAGAAAATCTTTTTCTGAGCTTAAGAAACCTTGAATTTTTTGTTGAGAAGATTTTAGAATTGTCTGAGAATCATGGTAAGTCCCATGCTTATTGTTTTAGGTGAGCTCAGATTATAATCAGTGAGTGAGTATTCTTTCTCTTTTTCCTGTTCAGCAACACTTTTATTAGTATTATTGTTATTAGAAGTCGCAACTTTTACATTTTTATTGTAGAAATCTGGGTGATGTAGTTCTGTTACAACCATACGAAACTCTCCATTATACTCGAATTCATTGCTATCATGAATTGGTCTTCCATTATTGTTCATAGAAACTATTGGACCTATGCCTTTTAATTCTGTAATATGTTTATTTAAATTTTTACCTGAATAGGGTGCATGAGTTAAATATTTAGCAATCTGTTTAATTACAGGGTTGGATATTGGTTTTATTTTATCTCTTTGTTCTTTCCATTCTGAAAAAGAAACTTCGTTTTCACCAATTGTATAAACAACACCTACAACTGCTCCGTATGATTTACTTTCTTCAACAACTTTTTGCAGATTCTCATCTTGAGGAAGTAATTCTAAAACGCTATCGCTTACACTTCCTTTTTCTCCATTTTCATTTATTTGTACAATGGTATTTAGATATCTGTAACTCATTTTCTTGAAACTTTGTTTACCTTTCACTATTTTTTAGTGTTTTCAATTTATAAATATTCCGGAAAAAAACCACAACATTTATATATTTCATAATCTTAGTATAGATATTACTATATTAAAAAAACTGTAAACGAAGGTGAGTTCCCATGCCATGTGATTTTAGATTAAAGAATTATTGTTTCCACCCAGAACGAGCAAGCGGAGAACTGGTTGCTATAAATTGTGTCTACGACTGGATTGCCAAAGCAGCAGAAGAGAATGCAGCTAATTTATTGGTAGAAGAAGAAAATTCTAAAAAGCAACTCCAAGAAAGTGCAGAATAAGTATAACTAGAAAACCTATGGATCCGCCTATGGCGGTAATAAGCACGCTCCAGAAATTGATTATTATATTCGAGTCGAACAATGCATTGAAACCAAACAATGCTAAAAGTCCGACGATGGAATTCAAGATCAGGATAAAAATTTTTTTGAAAAACTTGAATAGCAAAATGATTGACAGAATAATGATAATTAAGACTGCAAGTTCAGTTATCATGGATACTATTAAGATTGTCAAGTATAAATATTTTTCTCAAAGTTTGCATGATTCTTTTTTTAATCCATTTAAAGATATAAAAAGAAATCTTTAATAGAATTTCTGAACCTAATTATAAAATAAAGTAAAAAAAATTGAAATTATTAAAGAATAACCAATTAATGTTTAGAATCTATTTAACAAAAAGCAGAGCTTTTTGAAGGTAAAAAATCCTATATTTTTACTTTCCTAAAATTCTATACATACCGGTTCCGCATGATGGACACTTGCCCTTCATTGCTTTTCTACCGTTTTTCATGGTTACTTGTGTGGCACTTGCCATTTCTTTTTTTGCTTTACATTTTACACAATATCCTTCTGCCATATTAGTATCACCAAAGCTGAAAAAAGCATTTCCCTTTATAAAATTTACTCTCATAAACCACAATTTTTATAAAGAGTTGAGTGTAAACACTGAAACAGAACAAATATGACCAAAAAGCAGGAAAAAGGTATTACAGCAAAAAAATCCGAGAATTTTTCTGAATGGTATACACAGATTATACAGAAAGGGGAAATTGCAGAATATACCGGTGTTTCTGGATGCATGGTGATAAGACCCTATGCCTATGAGATGTGGGAGAAAGTTCAGGAGTTCTTCAATAAAGAGCTGAAAAAAATGGGAATAAAAAATGCTTATTTTCCATCACTGATTCCAGAACATTTACTGAATAAAGAAAAAGAACATGTTAAAGGTTTTAATCCTGAAGTTGCATGGGTAACTCATGCAGGCAACACTAAACTTTCTGAAAGACTCGCCATAAGACCAACTTCAGAAACAGTGATGTATGATGTTTACAAGAAATGGGTTCAGTCACACAATGATTTGCCGATTCTGATCAATCAATGGTGTAATATTATCAGATGGGAGTTTAAACACCCAACACCATTTTTGAGATCAAGAGAATTTCTATGGCAGGAAGGACACACTGTTCACGTCACTGAAAAAGAAGCCGATAGACTGGCCATGAAAATTCTGAAATCATATGCCAAAGTTTTCGAAGAACTATACGCAGTACCGGTTTTTCAAGGTCGAAAATCCCAAAAAGAGAAATTTGCAGGAGCCAACTATTCCATTAGCGTTGAAACATTCTTTCCGGATGGAAAGGCAATTCAAGGAGGAACATCCCATGGTCTTGGGCAGAACTTTGCCAAGGCGTTCGGAATACGATTTACAGATAAGAATGAAAAAAAACAGTATCCATGGCAGACCTCGTGGGGAATAAGCACAAGAGGGTTGGGAATAATGTATGCGATGCATGGTGACGACAAAGGACTTGTTATTCCGCCAATGATTGCTCCGATTCAGGTGGTTATTGTTCCAATAATATTTGAGGATACCAAGGATGAAACTCTGAAAAAAGCAAAAGAGATTAGCAAATCTCTGGGCAGCATCAGAAAAGAACTTGACCTGAGGGAAAACTACAGTCCCGGCTGGAAATTCAACCAGTGGGAAATGAAAGGAGTTTCTTTGAGAATTGAAGTAGGCCCAAGAGACATGGAGAACAAACAGGTTGTAATGGTCAGACGAGATACTGGGGAAAAATACACGGTGAAGGAAAAGGATGTTAAGAAGAAGACCAGGGAACTATTGAAAGAAATACAGAAGAATATCTTTGACAAAGCAAAGAAATTCATTAACGATAATATTGTTAAAACAGATGACTTTGACGCTTTGAAAAGTGTGATTAAAGCAAAGAAGATGGCCTTTTCTCCATGGTGCGGCGAAGTCGACTGTGAAGAGTGGATTAAAGATAAAACAGGCGGCGCAAAGTCAATAAACATTCCGTTCAATCAGAAAGATCCTAAGAAAAAATGTGTGCAGTGCAATAATAAAGCGAAGTTCTATGCATATTTTGCTAAGAGTTATTAGTTTATTAAGAAATTATATGTTTCTCTTATGCTATCTGCAAGATCAGTTATTTTTATGTAAGCAATTTTTTCCTTTGAATTCAACGAAGGTTTAAAGTTAGCAGGTGAGATGTAGAAATCTCTTTTCAGTTCTTTGTTTAATATATCTGTAAGAGGATTGACTAAATCTTGAACGCTGCCTAGTTGTGGAACTGTAAGATGAATTCTGCTATCTGTTGCAACATCTGCAATTGAACCTTCTTCAGCAGGACCAGTTGTTAGCGAATACTTTTCTGTAATTATTTTGGATATTTCAGCAGTTAATCCAAAACCAGCATTCAAATCTGGTATAAACTCTTGACCTAGAGAATAAAATTTATCTACTTTAAGATCATTTTTATTAGTATATAATTCGCCTTGAGGAATTATTGAAAAGTCAAGGCGGTATTCTACTCCATTGAGGCTCAACGTCTTATTTGATAGATAATCTTTGTCATCTTTTAGGATTTCTATTGCATTTTCTGTATCTTGTTTGTATTTGTTTAACAAAGCCAATACTTTCTTTTTTGAAAAATTTAATTTTGCATGCAATAAATCGTATTTTTTCAGGATAAGATTGTCTTTTGTCAAATAGACAGATGAATCATCACCTCCTCCTAACCATTCCCTATCATGCATTAGTTCATCGAAAGTTTTATTCATTCAAAACAGAAATCTATACTTATTTAATAAGATATAGAAAGATTTCTCACCTCTTTCCCGAAAAGATCTCACCTAGTTGTATTCCCCAGGAAAATTATCTTCAGTTTCTTCTGAACATTCAATGACTATTTCGTTTGTTTCCTTATCAAATGTCACGTCCAGGTTTACTACGAATGTGAACACATAGGTTTTTCCTTCGTACTCTACTTCGAAGTCAAAGGTTCTTTGTACCTGCATCAGGTTGTTGAATTCCTGCGGTAGTGGGGGTAGTGTTTCCATTCTTATCACCTGTTCTTATAGTATCTTAGTATACTTAATAGTATAATGGTATATGTTATATATAAATGTTTTGGTTTTTTGGTAAGGTTTAAATAATAATTCTGATTCCCAAAAAACATGGATCATACAGAATTGACAGAACTTCTAAGAAATAAAAATATAATTCCTGGTTCAAAAGTAACTGTATGCTATGATGCCAGACCAGATATAGACAAAGTGTCTAAATATTCAAAAACAGGAATAACATTTGCAACCTATGTAGGAATGGGAGATGGAGCAATCTGGTTAAGCTACAAAGGTCCGAACATTACAGACAATGACATACTGACCATTGATGAACATAAAGAATATTCTAACGGAACAACAATAAACTATGACCGTTTAATAAATGTTGAAAAGAATATAGATCCTATTAACAAATTGTTACTTTATTTTCTAAATCCAGATAATCCAAGACCTGATTTGCCAAAATTCTAAAAACCCAAAGCTTTAAATATACCCTCACGTTCCTCTTTTTAAAGTTTACGAGTCTTTCAGACGATGAAAACTTCAAGTGGGGTGTAATTTTGAGTAATTTCGTTAAGAAGTGTCCAGAATGTGGTGGTATAAACTTATTCTTGTATCAGGAAAAAGGCGAGATAATCTGTAAAGACTGCGGTCTTGTTGTTGAAGACAAGATGGTAGACTTCAACCAAGAGTGGCGAGAATTCGATGCAGAATCAGCCGCAAGAAAAAGAAGAGTTGGAGCACCAATGAGTTACACTCAATTCGACAGAGGTCTTGGAACCGAAGTCGGAAGAAAAGCAGATCTATACAGCCTTGGTAACAAAGGAAAAAACAAATACTTCAGACTTAGAAAATGGCAACAGAGAATTAGCACAGCCATTGAAAGAAATCTCAAATTAGCACTTTCTGAACTCAAAAGAGTTTCATCATATTTAAAATTACCAGGATCAGTAGAAGAAGAGGCTTCTCGAATCTATACATTGGCTGTCCAGAAAGGTTTGGTGAGGGGGAGAAGCATGGAATCAGTTGTTGCAGGAGCAATCTACGCAGCATGCAGACGACATGACGTGCCAAGAACACTGGATGAACTGTCAGAAGCCTCAGGAATCGAGAAAAAAGAAATTGGAAGAACCTACCGATTTGTAACAAGAGAACTTGGAATAAAAATTCTGCCAAGCAATCCTGCAGATTATATTGCAAGATTCTCAACATCATTGAAGTTGAGTCCAGAAACACAGTCAAGAAGTGTGGAAATAATCGAACATGCTCAAAAAGTTGAACTGACTTCAGGCAGAGGACCAACCGGAATCGCGGCAGCTGCACTGTATGTTGCGGCTTTGATTAATGGTGAGAAGCGGACGCAGAGAGAAGTCGCAGATGTTGCAGGAGTAACAGAAGTCACAATCAGAAACAGGTATAAGGAACTTCTAGAAAAATTAAAGTTAGAGAAAGAAGTTAAGAAAACAAAAAAGCGAAAAGAATAAGCTTTTTTGATCATTTTTCAAAAAGAAAAATAAGACGAACAAAAGGAAAGAGTAAACATGGCAGTAGCAAATTTAGTTCTGAATGACACATTGCAAATAACTGAAGCTCAAGGATTTCCTAAAGATTTGAAACTAAATAATGAATATTCTTTTGAAAAGGAAAAACTAAGATTGTATAGACTTCCTCCAGTAAGAGTTTTTTTAGCACAGAATAAAGACGGTGTTTGGGATTTATAGAGGGGAAGCAATTATTATTGAACTGAATATTTTTCCTTTAGAATCAAAGACTACCGGAAAGTTCAAGGTTGTAAAAATATATTCTGAAGAGCACAGAAAAGTTATGAACGAGAATATGCAACCTGCAGTATAAGAGAAAAATTAATTTTAATTATTTCTGAATTTCCAAAAAGCTTTTTCATCTCCAAACCTGAAGAATTTCTTGTGATGCTCTGGAGGTTTGAAATCTTTACTCTTTTGATGCTGTATCCCGCACCAATACTTTTCAGTCTCAGCAGCAATCTTTGTTGCGTAAGGTAGAAGCCCGTTTGCATAGCCGCAGTAAACACAACCTAGTTTTTGCATGGGAGTTAGATATTTTAATTTGTGCCTGTCGATTTTGATATACTTACTTCTTTCAACCAATGGTAAACCATATAGCGGAAAACAAATTCTATGATATAGCTCCATTGAAATATCTAGCAAAACTAAAGGTATTGCTTGAAAGTAAATAATTGGTGTGGATACCCAATGACCAAAGCTGTTTTCTGGGTGCTCTCTATACTTCATATGTGCTTGAAGAAAGTTACTCTTTATATTTTTAGTGGTGATAATATAGCTGTTTAAAGATATGGCCTCTTTTTCTTTGTCACCCTGCTTAAAAATATAATCAATACTATGAAAAACAATATGGTTCCAGCATATGCAAGAAAATTGGTTTCTGGCTCAGGAAAGAAGAACAGAACCAAAAGACCGAGTATTACAACCATAGGAATTAAGTAATTGGTTTTCATTGTTTTAGCTTGGGCCGTTCTGATATATAAATGTTTCAGCGTTTTTGCTAATAATCAATATTAATATAATGTTTACACAAAGTTGAATTTTTTGATTGTTTCATAGAAGTTCTTATTTACAGCGGCAGGGACGGGATTTTCATCACCGCGAATTGACTTTGAACCCGCGTAACATCGCGAAATGTCAACCTAGCCTTCAACCAGGCGCTATCACCTGACTCAGCCACCCTGCCTTTGCTGAATTAAAAAAATTTAAATAGTTAAACAACTCTTTTCTTTCTATCGCGAGATGTTAACCTAGTGGCTCAGCCATATTTATTCTATTTGAGTAACTTCTTAATAAGTTCTTTTTAGAAAATTCCGAAAATTCTTCGAGTTAATCATAAACTATATATACTATATATAACAAAGTTATTCCATGAAGAGGGAGAAAGTTATTCTTATAATCAGAGATGGATGGGGCTATAGAAAGTCCGATGAAGACAACGCTCTTGTCAGTACACCAACTCCCAACACAGACAGACTCATGAAGCAGTATCCAAACACTCTCTTAAAAGCTTCGGGTGAAGCAGTCGGATTGCCGGAAGGTTATCAGGGCAACAGCGAAGTGGGTCATCTGACAATCGGCTCAGGAAGGATAATCAACCAGTCACTTACCAGGATAAACTATTCCATCAATAACGGAGACTTCTACAGGAAAAAAGTTTTTCTGAAGGCCATCAAGAACTGTAAAAGCCATGGAACCAGTCTTCATTTGATTGGACTGCTACAGGTTGAAGGAGTTCATGCTCACATAGGCCATTTGTTTGCGTTGCTTGATCTGTGCAGGATGGAAAATTTTAGAAAAGTGTATGTTCATGTGATAACCGATGGCAGAGACGCTCCGGTCACAGAAAGTCTGGAACATGTCAAAGATTTGCTTGACAGATTTTCAATGATGGGTTTTGGAAAAATAGCAACCATATCAGGAAGATACTATGCCATGGATAGGGATCAAAGGTGGGACAGGACAAAGAAGTTCTACGATGCAGTTGTTTATGGACAGTCAGAGAAAGAACGTTTTGAAAAACCCCTGCATCAAATTACAAACTGTCATGCAATGAATGAAACCGATGAGTTCATAAAGCCAAGGATTGCATTCGGATATGAGGGTATGCAAAAGCATGATTCAGTAATATTTTATAATTTCAGGACCGACAGGCCAAGACAGTTCACAAAAGCAGTTGTTGAGAAAAAATTTGACGGCTGGAAAAGAAAACCTTTGAAAGTGTTCTACGTTGCAATGACAGATTACTACAGACCAATGCGGGCAAAGGTTGCTTTCAAGGAAGAGAAAATAGAACACTTGCTCGGTGAAATAGTTTCAAAAAAGAAACTAAAACAGTTCAGGATAAGCGAAACAGAGAAATATGCGCACGTGACTTTTTTTTTCAATGGACAGGTTGAAAAACCCTACAAAAATGAAGACAGAATCATGATTCCTTCTCCAAAGGTTGCAACCTATGATTTGCAGCCGGAGATGAGTGTTTTCAAGATCGCAAATACTTTGGTTGAGAAAATCCATTCTCAAGAATATGATTTGATAGTTACAAATCTTGTCAATGGAGATATGGTTGGACACACAGGAGATCTGAAGGCAATAAAAAAAGCGATAACTGCGGTTGACGAGGCTCTTGGAAAAATAGTTCACGAAGCATTGGATCAGAACTATACAATACTGGTTTTCGCAGACCATGGAAACGTTGAAGACCAAACAAGTAGTTTTGGAACAAGTCACACCACAAATCCAGTTCCATTGATACTAATATCAAATAATGAAGAGTTAAAGAAAGTTAAGTTGCCGGAAGAAAAAGGACTGCAAGATATTGCACCAACTGTTCTGAAACTTCTAGGTTTAAAGAAACCTGAAGAAATGACTGGAGAGAGTTTGGTTTAAAAATAAAAAAAAGAAAAAATTAGCCTGTGATGACTATGTTTCCATTGTCAAGGCTTGTTCTTGCAGTTCCTACGCAGCTGCTTTCATCAGTAAAGTCTCCTGCATGGGTGTCATATACAAGTCCTCCTGGACCATATAATGAAACTCTCACAGTATCTGTGCTGTAGCTACTTGGTTCGCTTGAATCGCCTGCTCTAAAAATAATGCTGTATCCAGGCATTCCGTTGAATGTTCCGTCTGCGTAAAAGTTCATTGCTTCTGTGCAGGTATTGGAGTTGCCTGCGAATAGATTCAAAGTAGTTATGTCTGTTGTGTGGAACTTTCCTTTATCAAAAGCATCGTCTCCGACATTGTGGAAGTTTATCTGCCATTCTCCGAAAAGTCCTGAGACTGCTCCTTCTGCAATATATCCGCCGAAGCTTACATCATTCCAGTTATTCTTCTTACCCATCTCTTCAAGGATGTGCCCTCCGCCGTTGACTTTCACATCTGCGCATTCATAGATATTGACTGTTAAGTATCCAACATTGTTCACTGGATATGTGTCGTATATCTCGAATGATGCTTGGTTTCCATCTCCTGCAAGCTCAATCATGTATTTGTGCATTGCATTGTATGCTCCCCAGTCGACGAAGTTTCCGTTGACCTTCAGCTCAAGTAAGTCAGGTCCGTATCCTTCATACCCTGAAACTAAGTCTGTCCAGATATCATTAACTATTCTGTTTGTCAATGAGTATTGTGCATCAAAATCTATTGTGTCACCTGCGTTTGCTGTTCCGCTTGCTTCCACAAGATATGTTGTTCCACTAGCCAGATAGGCTGTTGTTGTAGCAACTGTTCCGTCTGCCTGCACATCGAATGATTCTATTTGTGTGGCTGTTGTTCCTTCAGGGCACATTGCTGCACTTACAGATTGGATTAATCCCAGCATCAAAATAAAAACAATTACTGTTAGAATTTTTTTCATTTTATCTCCTCCTATATATACCTTTATCTATAAGGTTTCAATATTTGGAACGCGTCACCATATAAATATTTTTGTTGTCCATTGGAAGTGTCGAAAGAATATAAAAGAAATAAAAAAATTAAATGCAAGCACCGTTGCTACAAGTTGTTGTTTGATTTCCTGCACAATCATACTGATAGCTTTCCCATTGATTATCGTTACAGTAATATTCAATTACTACTTCTGTAGTGCTGTTTCCTATGCAAAAATCTGTTTTGCTGTATGGAAAACCATTGTTATAACCTGAAACTATTCCTTGAACCATTACATTTATTCCACCATCTGTATCGCTGCATGAGTCACAAGTGCCGCAATCTGCTACGCAAACGTCGCATGCTTCGGTTCCTTCGCAAACTCCGTCTCCGCAGTTGCTTTCATCTGTGTCTTGTCTACTATCACATCCTGGATCTGCTAGATCATTTAATCCATCACCATCATTGTCAATCTTGTCACTGCATTCTGGTTTTGGAGTTGGAACTTTAGTTGGTTTTGCTAAGGCTAAACTCATAACCAAAATAGCGACGAGAACAATTGCAACGATAGTCACTATTTTTCCTTTTTTATTCATATTTACACCTCAAAGTGTTGTGCTTGGTAGTTTTGTAATATACTATTTATATTTTTTGGCAGTATTTTAGTAACTTATAAGTAACAAAAAAACAAACCTTTATAAATAAAAGTGCGTTCTCTATGTCCAATTTTGATACAAAATACCATCGGGGGATATCAAAGATGAAACACACATTGAAAATATTAGCATTTCTATTGATAGTATTATTTATAATATCTGGTGTTTCTGCCGACGCTGGCTCAATCTCTACAGTAAAGGATTGTGCTAATATTGGAGGAAACGAACCAACATTTCTACCATTGGAATGGGTATATCTATATGGAACAAACTTTGCTCCTAATTTACCTATAACTTTAACAGTAGTTGGTAAAAGTCAATCATGTGATCCTGGATATGAAGTTCTGAACATAAACAGGAATACAGGCAATGGAACATTCTGTGAACCTATCTACAAAATTAGATGGGGAGATTTTGGATCCTACGACGCTGAAGTCGATGGAAAAAGCAAAATATTCCACGTTGATACAAACGCATACAGTGATGCAGATCAGTGTTGCGAAGACCTTGACTATGATGGTGTTTGTGATTCTTTGGATAACTGTGTAGGTACAGAAAATCCAGAACAGCAAGACACAGATAACGACGGCATGGGAGATGCATGTGACCCTGATGATGATAATGATGGAATTCTCGATGGAGATGATAACTGCCCTTTAATCTATAACCCTGATCAATCCGATGTAAATGGTGATGGAGTTGGAGATGCATGTGACGGACTTTCCCCTGAAGTTTGTGATAATGAAGACAACGATGGAGACGGAGAAGTCGACGAAGGATTAACAATTCAAACAGGATCAACAGACGAAGGAGAATGTTCATACGGACTCGACACCTGTGAATATGGAGAATGGGTTACAACCACACCTGCAGTTGAACCAGTCCCAGAAACATGTGATACTCTTGATAATGATTGTGACGGAACAGCAGATAATGGAGTTACAACCACATTTTATGAGGATTTTGATTCTGATAATTACGGAAACAACGTTTCAACAACCGAAGCATGCTCTGCACCTGCAGGATATGTAAGTGATAATACAGATTGTAACGATGCGGATTCAGCTGTTAACCCTGATGCTGATGATTCAGTTTGTAACGGAGTTGACAATGATTGTGACGGAAGCGTTGATGAAGATTATGTTTCAACACCAACCTCATGTGGTTTAGGTGTATGTGCAAGCACAGGAACCTTAACATGTGAAAGTGGCGTTGAACAAGATTCATGTACTGAAGGAGCATCAAGCGCAGAAGTTTGCGACACACTTGATAATGATTGTGACGGAACAGCAGATAATGGATTTGATGTAGGTGCTTCATGCACATCAGATGCCAATTCATGTTTTGATACAAACACAGGAACAAAGGTTTGTACAGCTGATAATTTATCAACAGAATGTAACGCAGAAACACCTGCAGAGAGACCTGAATGGAATAATCCATGCACATCTGGTTCAAATTCCTGTGGTGATACAGCCGACGGAGTAACCGATTGTGATGGAGTTTGTGATGCTGTAACACCTTTTGAAAGAATTGGCTATGGTGATTCATGTACATCTGATGCAAACTCATGTTCAGATACCAATGATGGTTTCTTGGACTGCTTTGAAGACACAGTAGCATGTAATGCAGTTCAACCTAGTGAAAGAACTGGATACGGAGATGCTTGTTCATCTGATGCTAATTCATGTGGTGATTCAAATGATGGTTTCATGGTTTGTGCTATAAGTGGCGTTACTTGTGATGCTACGCAACCAGATGAAAGATCTGAGTGGAACAATGTTTGTGATTCTGCAAGTAACTCATGCGGAGACTTCAATTCTGGAGTAACTGATTGTAGTGGAACCTGTCAAGCAACAGAACCTGATGAGAGACCTGCTTGGAATAATCCATGTAATTCAACAGCCAATAGTTGTGGCGATACCGCTGATGGTTTTACTGACTGTGATGGTGTATGTGATGCAACAGAACCAGCAGAAAGAACTGATTATGGTAATTCATGTACTTCAGAAGCGAACTCATGCGGTGACACAAATGACGGATTTTACATCTGTGCATTAGAAGGAGTGGTCTGTGATGCAGTAGCTCCAAGTGAAAGAACTGGCTATGGTGACTCATGTACATCAAACGCTAATTCATGTGGTGATACAAACTCAGGAACACTTGTTTGTGATGTTACAGGTGTTACATGTGACGCAGTTGATCCAAGTGAGAGACCTGAGTGGAATAATGCATGTGAATCCGCAGCTAATAGTTGTGGAGACACTAACTCAGGATTTACTGATTGCAGTGGAACCTGTCAAGCAACTCAGCCTGATGAAAGAGCAGAGTGGAATAATGCATGCACATCTGGTTCAAACTCCTGTGGCGAAACAGCTGACGGAGTTACAAGCTGTGATGGAGTTTGCCTAGCAACAACACCTGCAAACCCAGACGCAGACGCAGATGGTATTTTTGACTGTAATGATAACTGTGTAAACACAGCAAATCCAGATCAAGCAGATTCAGACAGCGACGGAACAGGAGATGCCTGTGACACAGATGACGATGATGACGGAACAGATGATTTTGATGATCTATGTCCGGATACACCTGCAGGAGAAGCAGTTAATGAAGATGGATGCTCATGTTCACAGTTGGATGGATATCCAGAATTTGACGACGAAAACGTTTGTTCAATACCAAGTTGTGAAGCAGGAGTTGTTACCTACAGTAATAATGATGCCTACTCAGTTCCAGTAGACTGTGCAGAAGATGCATGTGTAGATGAAAACTGGGTTGACTGGACTGCAGATGGATTTACAACCTGTGTTGATAAAACACTGAATGAATACACTTGTGCTTCAACAAGCACCTATGATGCGACCTGTGACACAGATGACGATGATGACAATGTGACTGATCCAACCGATAATTGTCCTGACGTCTACAACCCAGACCAGTTAGATACTGATTTGGATGGAATCGGAGACGCATGTGATTCAGATGATGATGACGATGACGTACCTGATGAAACAGACAATTGTCCTCTTGTAGATAATCCTGACCAGGCAGATGAGGATGGAGATGGTATAGGTGACGCGTGTGATGACGACGGTGACAATGATGATGTTCCTGATGAAACAGATAATTGTTTAGATGTCTATAATCCTGACCAGGCAGATTTTAATGATGATGGTGTAGGAGACGCCTGTGATGAATACTGTGGAGACGGAATAATACAATCACCTAACGACTTTAACGAGACAGAAACATGTGAAGGTGATAATTTCGGAGACCAAACATGTTCATCATTTGGATTTAACCAAGGAACACTTTCATGTACTTCAACTTGTACAATAGATTCAAGCGTCTGCTACAATAGTGGTGGCGGTGGTGGAGGTAGAGGATATGTTCCACCTGTAGTTAATGAAGAAGCAAGTGAAGGAGCCTGCTTCCCAGAATGGCACTGTGATCAATGGGAAGAATGCACACCAGAAGGAACACAGACAAGAGAATGTGAAGACATCTGGGAATGTGATTCAGACCTTTTCATGCCAAAGCTTGAACAGGATTGTACCTATGATGACGGTTCAGGAAGCTACTTTATAGAGCCAGAAGAACAAGTCGTTGAAGAAGAAACAGGCACTGATAACCTGATAACAGGAGCAGTAACTGGTGGCGGTCTTGGCGGCTGGTGGTGGTTAATATTACTGATAGTTATATTGTCAGGAATATTTGGCTACATAGGCTACAAGAAGTATCTTAAATAATAATTTTATTTTTTTCTATTATTGAAAAATGGAAATCACAAAACATGTATTGGACGCTATAAAAGAGGAGCAAAAGGCTTTTAAGAGAGTCTTAAAAATGTATTTTCCTAATCGAAGTAATACAAATCCAAGAATTCTTAACATTGCTTGCGGGACGTTGAATGAAGAGCATGCAATATATGAACTATTTGGTAAAAATACAGAGTTAATAGGTATTGATAATGATAAAATGATGTTGTCAAACGCTGAGGACTTAAATAGACAAACAGTTATGTATGGAGATTTAGAAAACTTAGACACTTATATCAATGGAAAATTTGATCTAGTTTTAGGAAGAAACGTTCCGTTAAATCCAGGTCTTGGCAGGAAAAAAAGCAATGTTTCTGATCCATGGCCAAACATATTTTCAAACTTAAAGAAATACATGACAAAAAATTCTCAACTTTTTTTAACACTTGTAAGAGAAGATGAAAATAAAAGGGCCAAGGAAATATTAACAGACAATGACTATAAAATAACATTCACAAAGAAAAATAACATAATTGTTCCGAAAGATTATATTAACGTACACTCACATAACACAAAAGACAATTATATTGTCATTGCTAAATCTTGAATCATTAATCAGTAAATTATATAAACAAACCTATTTTTTTGTTCTCTAAGCCCCCCATAGCTCAGCGGCTAGAGCGTTCGGCTGTAGATGCTATATGACTAACCCATTAGGGTATGGATGAAATATAGCCAGTCGAGACCGAAAGGTCCCCGGTTCAAAACAAGGGTATCGTTCCTTGATCCCTAGACCCTTCCCTTCGGGCGGAGGAATCCTGCGGATTCATGTCGATGCCATTGGTGAAAGTCTGGGTGGGGGGATGTTTTTTCTTTAATTTTTTGTGTTTAAAACAAAAACAAATAAATAGTACTTAATGAATGGTTGTTCCATGAACTTTGTTTTGATTGAACAGCTTGCAGTGGTTTTCGGTACTCTTTTTGCCATTGTTAATCCTTTCTCCACAAGTTTAATTTTTACCAAACTAACGGAAGGAATGAATCTGAAGGAGATTCATAAACTGGCCATCAAGGCTAGCTTTGCAGCATTTTTAACCCTTGTAATATTTTTGTTCATTGGAAACTATATTTTGGACTTCTTTGGAATAACCATCTATGCTTTTCGAGTTGCAGGCGGTCTGTATCTATCCTGGATTGGCTTTGAGATGCTTAGTCCTAAGCTTCGAAGAAGGGCGGAAAACTATGATGATGACAGAGAGTCCATTGCTGTAATTCCATTGGCTATTCCTTTGCTTTCAGGTCCCGGAGCCCTCACCACTGTTCTTGTGCTAAGTTCCGAGGTATCCTATTTAATAATTCTGCTCGCTGTTTTCTTTGTCTGCATTGTCAGCTGGATTGTTCTGCACTATTCAAATTTAATTCAAAAATCCCTTGGCAAAGTTGGCACCAGTGTTCTGGAAAGACTAATGGGTCTCATTGTTCTCGTGGTGGCAGTTCAATTCGTGTTTAATGGTATCACTGGTTATTTGCTGACGATTTAGTAATGAAATTTTAGCTTTCTTTCTTCCAAAAGCATAACTTATTATATCTATATAATCATTCTAATTCTATGGAATTCACATTTATGCTTGCTCCGTTGGAAGACTCAACCGATAATGCCTTTAGGGAGCTTTGTTTCAGGCATGGCGCTGATCTTACATTTTCAGAGATGACCAGAATTACAGGTTTGACCAGACATAATAAGAGCACTGAGAAAAAGATTGAAATATTAAACGATGTACCTACTCAGATTCAACTGGCGGTTCAGAATGAAGATAAGCTGAAACAATTTCTCAAAGAGTTTTCACCGACAAAAGGGTTTGCCGGATTTAATCTGAACCTTGGATGTCCAAGCCCTGACTTGGTTAAGCAAGGACTTGGTTGTGCATTGATTAAAAGAGTTTCTAAGGTTCGAAGATTGATTAATATTATTAAGGAATCAGGTTATCCTTGCTCAGTCAAGATGCGTCTTGGTCTTAACCACTTTGAAAAAGAAAGGAAGGTTTATTTGAATTTAATCAGAGACACTGATGCTGATTTCTATGTTGTTCATGCAAGACATGGTGATGAACACTACGAGATTGAAGCAGACAACTCAGCATATCCTGAATGTGTGGGCACTGGAAAAAACATAATTGCCAATGGTGACATAGTTTCAAAGGCCAAGGTTGACATGTTTAAGAGTATGGGTTTAAAGGGTGTGATGATTGGAAGAGCAGCCGTCAGAAACCCTGCGATCTTTGAATTAATAAAAGGTAATAAAGAAACAAGCATAGAACTCATAAAAAAAGAGTATCTGCAACTTTCTGAGAAGTACGGACAGAGTTATAAATATCAAAAAAACGTCCTTAAAAGACTGGGAAGTTCCATTGTCAACAGTCAAAAGGATGTTGTTATGGGCTAAGCATTCAGTAGATTTATATACTGGTTCCTACATTATGTGCGTTCGGTGAACCCCATGATTAATAATGAAGTGAAAGCTGTTTGTAGAAAGTGTAAAAGGTCTGCTTCGGCGGATGAATTCGTGATGGATCACGATGCAAAGATGATGGTTTGCCCTTTGTGTGTTGCTGATAAGCGCAAGAAGGATGTTAAACCAGTCAATAACCCTACAAAGGGTTTCTCATCTCAGGCTGGCATTAAAAGTGACAAACCTGTGGATTGGGATAAGGAGGATGAATATCTTGAGAAAATGGCCAAGAAGAAACCAACAGAGCCAAAACAATCATTCACAAGAATTGATGCTCGAAAGATAAGTTATATTTGTCCAAAGTGCAAGTACAAATTTGCCTACGATGAATTCAAGGAGTATCCTAAAACCTGTCCCTACTGCAGAAAACCTGTTGTAAACGTGAAATAATTTTTATTTCTTCCTAAAACTATAGCATTTATCTGTCTCGAAATTCCATAGTTTCTTCCAGCCGGTGTCACCCACTAGAAAATCTATCTCTTTTGCTTTTAGTTCCAACGCTTTTTTTATGTGTTCAAAAATAAGCAGTTTGCCCAGATTTTTTATTTTTCTGTTATAACCACCATTCAGCACATAATAGTGTCCATTGAACAAAGCAGCCAGTTCTATTCCTTCAACTTTCTCATTTATTTTTATTGTGAGTGTGTGAAGCATTTTTCTATTTTTGAGTGCTGTTACAAAGGTGTTCATTTCTTTCTTGAACTGTTTGTCTGAAAGGTCAGAGTCAACTCCGAATCTTTCAACGCTGAAGTTTACGAACTCTTCAAAATGTTCATCTTCTTCCCATATTAGTTCATAATTCAGGTTTTGCAGTTTCTTTATATCATATAGAAAATTCTTTCTGTGTTTCTTGTTGAATGTTTTCAGATATTCCTCAAGTTTGAAATCAAAATTTTTCAGGTTCAGAAAATATCTTATGTCTTCTTCCGGAAAGTACTTTCTTAGGTTTTCATTCTTTGCAATGATTGATTCGACAAACGTACCATTAAGATCGAATATGGTTGTATTCTCAGGTAGCTGTTCAATGACCTCTTCAAATTTGTTAATGTCAATCCATAGTGTTCTGTTCTCTGGAAATTCTCCTCCAAAGAAATAATACTTTTTGAATTTTTTGTCATACCACAGAGGAATTAATCCATCTTCAAACAGAATGAAATATGGCTCGTAAAACTTTTCATCATAGAATGATGTGACCGTATCCCACAGATTCCAAATAGTATCACTAGGAGAATATTTGTTCCACAACAGCTTGCATTCCTGCAAGTCCTTGACAATCCTTGTTTCCATTTACTCACCTATGATTCTTTTAGATAGCCCCAATTATGTAATTTGTCTCCATCTTCATACCAGGTATCGCCTATGTCTGTTCGATAGTACATTCTTGGAATATTAATATTTTTAATTCTTGCGTAGGCCTTTCTTTGGGCTTCTTTCATGTTTATGCCTGTTCCACAAACAGTCATGACAACTCCTGAAGAACCTGCAACAACCCACTTTTTATTGACAATTTTTACATCTTCTATGTGAACTCCTTCTTTGCCATTCTTGAAATGAATGACCGAGCCCTTTGATTTTACATTAAAAGTTTCAGGGTCATTGAATGGAAATGGTGGTACAACAAGTCTTACTCCTACCTGAAAGCCTGATTTGACTTTTAGTTTAGGGTTGTTTCCTGATGCGAGTTCGTAGAAGAATTCTCCCAGAGGAGATATTATTCCTTCCTGCTGTATGAATATCGTTGGATAGCCGAATCTGTTTGTGAATTCGAGTGGATAAATTCCTTCTTCATTAACTATGCAGTTCAGGTCAATGTATCCAACACAGCCTTTTAGTCGTGATTCCATTTTTTTAAGTGTGCTGTTAAACATCATATTTGGTTTGCTCCAAAACATTGATGACCCCATCTCTCCTGTGTCAGGACCAATATTTCCAGTAAATAGTTTTTTGTGTTCAAAAGCAACAGTAATAGGATATACAAATCTATGTCCATCATAAAAAGCGCCCACACCAACTTCAACACCATCAACTCTTTTTTGTAATTGAAATCGTGGTATACTTTCAGCCCATGCTTCTTTATAATTTTCCAATACTTCAATGACATCAGCTCCATTTGCCTGTTCGCCAACAAATAATACACTTTTTGTTGATGCTTCGGTTTCACCGGTTGGCTTAAGAACATATGCTTGAGGATTTTTTTTTATAAATTGAATTGCCTCATCAAAGGAAGTGAAATCTTTGTAGGGAAGAATGTCTACGCCAACTGCTTTTAATTCTTCCTGACCAAATGATCTGTCATCTTCAAGTCTGTCAGAATACTCATTTCCGCCAACAACCAGTTTTCCTTTTTTTCTTAGTTCTTCAGCCAGCTTTCCCTGACCTAAGGTGTCATCAAATATAATCACTTCTGCCCAGTCCAGGTGTTCTTCATAGTTAGAAACTTTTTCTATGAAACCATCGGCCACATCAAGATCTATATTTTTATTTTGTTGATAATATTTAACATTATTCTCTTTAGAAAGTTGCCATGCCACATCTCCGCTTAAATTATCAAGACTTATGAAAAGAAAATTTCTACGCATAACTCAAACCTCTCTGAGATATCCCCAGTTATGCAGTTTGTCACTATCCTCATACCATCTATTACCTATGTCTGTTCGATAATACATGTGGGGTATCATGATGTTTTTTATTTTTGAGTATGCCTGATTCTGAGCCTGTTTCATTGTAAGGCCACAACCGACAACCACGAGTACAACTCCTGAAGTTCCAGTAATTGCCCATTCTCCATTCAGGAGTTTGACATCTTCTATGTGCACTCCGTCATAGTTTGGTTTTCTGAAATGGATGATTGTATCTTTTGATTTAACGTCGAAAGTCTCATTATCGGTGAATGGATATGGTGGCATTACTATTCTTACACCAACTTGAAATCCGTGTTTGGTTTTGAATGTGGTTAGTTCTCCTGAAGCCATCTTGTAGAAAAATTCTCCAATTGGCAGAATTATTCCTTCCTGTTGGATAAATATTGTTGGATAACCAAATCTGGAAGTAAACTCCAGAGGATAAATTCCATTTCCGTTTACTATGCAGTTCAGGTCAATGTATCCAATGTATCCTTCTTCGGCGAGTTTTGTTTCCATTTTTTTAAGTGTCTGATTAAATATTTTGTTTGGGCCTGACCAGAACATTGCAGTGCCCATCTCTCCTGTTGAAGGTCCCAGGTTTCCTGGAAAAAGTTTTTTGTGTTCAAAGTTTACATTGATTGGAGTCATAAATTCCTTTCCGTTGAAGAACGCGCCAACCGCAACTTCCACACCATCAACTCTTTTTTGCAATTGAAAACTTGGAATCTTGCTTGCCCAGGCCTTATGATAGTCAGTCATTACAGCTATGACATCAGAGCCATTATCTTCCTCGCCTATGAATAACAATCCCTTGAGGTTTTGAGCTTCTCCGGATGGTTTAATAACATACTTTGCAGGGTTTAACTTTACGTATCCAATTGCTTCTTCAAATGATTCGAATTGCTTGTAGGGAAGAATTGATATTCCATATTTTTTTAGTTGTTCTTGACCAAATGATCTGTCATCTTCAAGCATGTCAGTGAATTCTGTACCGCCAATGACTAGCTTTCCTGCTTTTCGCAGTTCTTGAGCTTCTTTTCCCATACCCAGAACATCGTCAAATACAACTATATCTGCCCAATCAACCTCTGCTTTCCAGTCATCAACTTTTTCTACAAATCCATCGCAGATATCTTTGTCTTCAGAATTTTTTATGAAATACTTAACATTATTTCCTTCTTTCAACACTTGCCAAGCTGTATCTCCGATTAAACTGTCATATGATACAAACAAGAAGTTTTTTGGCTCCATAGGAACTTTGGTTCCATTTGTTGCTTTTGTATTGTTGTTATTTTCTCCGTTCAAAAAAATCCCCTGATAATACTATTTAGTGTAATTAACTTATTTATAATTCTTTCTGTTTTTTCCTAGAAATGTTTATTTTCTCCAAACACATATAAAAAACTCTTCACTTCTGTATGAGATGACTAGCATTGATGATTATTTACTTAAAGAAGATGGATTTGTATCTTCTGAAGCATTTGTCAAAAGTTTTAATAATTATAAGGGTGTTTTTGAAGAGAAATTTCATCAATCAACTATAACCACAACTATGTTTATGCCTATTTATGCTGCTCTTGAAACAGCTGTTGTTGGCATGGCTGATTGGGTTTCAATTAAATCAAGATCTTTCAGTGCTCTTTATGTATATATGGCCGTTCCTTTAATTCTCAAAGGCAGAGATAAACTTCATGAGAAGCTTGGTATTGATGAAAACACTGCAAAAAAAGTTCGAAATAAAGTTGATGGGTTATATGCTTTAAGTCTTAGTATTATTACAAAACCGTTGATTTACATAGCATCTGGTGAAAGAAATGGTTGGAAAATTGCTGGAGGAACACTTTTAACTATGGGTATAGGGTATGGTTTTGGTCCAAAGCTTTTGAATTTTATTGACAATTTTGATATGTGTTTGAGGGGTGTTTCAAATAACAACATGTATTCTTGGCTGAAAAAGAAATCTGTGAAAACAAGAAAAAAATTTGCAGTCGGATTTGTAGCATCAATGATTGCACTCACTTATTTAGTGTATACTGTAACTCCAGATAAACTATTTGAGTTTAATAATGAAAAAATCAAAGAACTTCCTAAAGTTGAAACATCTGTTGAAATCAGTAGTAACAATTTTTCACCGTCATATTAACTCCTTTTTCGTCACCACAATGGGACAGTTTCACGACGGAAAGCTTTAAATATAACTGCTTCTTCCTACCTGATAAGTGAAAACTTTTGAGGGGGATGTGATATTCAAAAGCACTATGTCGAAGCAATATAATTTTCTTCTAGACATAACTACATCCCAATAACGTTCTCCTCGAAAAGCGTTCGCGACTTAAATTATATTCAATAGGAGGCAAAAGTAAAATGAGGCAAATAAGTAAAACAAGAAAAGTTCTAGCACAAATGTTTGTGCTGTTAGTTATTCTAATGATGCAGTTGACAACTGTTGCTGCAGCAAGTATCTGGACAACAGATGTCGCAGGAAATCTAAAAGATGATTTCGCACCAGAAGAAGATGTTTACATACAAGGAGAAGGCTTTCTCCCTGGCGAAGCCATAGACATATCTCTATTGCGACCGGACGAGTCAATTCCGGAAACATGTCTTGCAGATGATCCTGACAATTGTTATTGGCGATATAATGGATTACAAACAGCCGATGCCTCAGGCTTATTTACATATATATATCACTTAAATGGTGTTTTAGGTTTATACTCCGTAACTGCCTCAGACGGAACAAACGAAGCCTCAACCGAATTCTATGATACTCCCGCAACATATGAAATAATAATAACAGAACCAACACTTTCTGATACTGTCGCTAATCCTGTACGAGTTTATGGAACCTGGGATGTGTATCCAAACGCACAAGGACAAATAGGTTCTTATGATGTTCAAATAGACTGGGGGGATGGAACTATTGTGGACGCTGTGAACATTGAAAGAATAATGGATGGAACTCGTTTCTATGGAAATTATGACACCCAGCCAATCTCAGGATGTGATGATTTATATGACAATTGTGATTCAGGAACATTTGATCACTCATATGGTGCTGAAGCATTATGTAATGAAGTAAATATAACCGTATTATTACATCACGCAACTTCTTCTGGAGCAGAATCAGGTGACGCAGTTGCAACAACAACAATTATTCCAGGAATCCCAGAAACAGGAGAAGCCTGTTCAGACCAAGAAGATAATGATTGTGATGGACTAGTTGATTGTCTTGATGTTGATGATTGTGGTTCAGAACCAGTTTGTCAATGTACAGACTCTGATGGAGATGGCGTTTGTGATGATGTAGATAATTGTCCTAATATAGGCAATTCTAATCAAGCAGACACTGATGGTGATGGAGTTGGTGATGCATGTGATGTCTGTCATGGACATGATGATAATGAAGATAATGATGTTGATGGAGTTCCTAATGGATGCGATAAATGCGAAGGATATGATGATACTATAGATACTGATGGTGATACAATCCCTGATGATTGTGATGCCTGTCCAGGATTTGATGATGCTATAGACTCTGATGGTGATGGTGTTCCTGATGGATGTGATGTCTGTCAAGGATATGATGATGAGTTAGATTCAGATGGTGATTCAATCCCTGATGATTGTGACAATTGTTTTATGACAGCCAATTCCAACCAAGCAGATGCTGATGGTGATGGAGTAGGTGATGCATGTGATAATTGTCCTTCTGTAGCCAATCCTGAACAAGAAGATGCTGATCAAAATGGTGTTGGAGATGTATGCGAATCTGAATGTTATGAAAATGCAGATTGTGACGATGGATTTTTCTGCAATGGTTTAGAGCTATGTGATATAGGTGCAGGAACCTGTTTATCTTCTACAGGAAATCCATGTCCTGGAGACGCTGCAGGTCCAAACTGTGATGACTCATGCAATGAAGCGAGTGATGATTGCACAGCCCACGATCCAGATAGTACACCATGCCCTGGAGGGTTTTGTCAGGCAGGCATATGTTTAGTAGATCCTGTTTGTGGAAATAATATTTTAGAATCTGGTGAACAATGTGACGATGGAAATAATGTACCAGGAGATGGTTGTAACGCAATCTGTCAATTAGAAGAGTGTACACAAGATTCTGATTGTAGCGAATTAAATGATGACTATTGTCAAGCAGGTTATGTTATGTTAATAGAAGGTGTATGTAATCTAGGAGTGTGTGGAGAAGGACCAGAGCAAACAATCGATGATTGTAATGATGGAAACCAAAACACATGTGATGGAAGTATATGGACTCATGCAACTGAAAGTTGTTCTGAAGTAGAAACAGCTCATTGTGTAGCTGCATCTTCAACAGGAGACTATGATGATGGCTTGTTTTGTAACGGAGAAGAATTATGTGTTGGTGACGGAGAGTTCCAAGCAGGAACAGATCCTTGCGCAGAAATTTCTTCAGAATGTGGAGTAGCATGTAATGAAGAAACAGATTCTTGTGATATAACTGATGATGGAAATGGTCCAAGCATGAACATAACGTCAGTTGAACCTATCTATAACAATGGAGTATATGATTTCTATGCAACTACAAAAGATCTATGTTCACCAATTGCAACCGCAGAATATTTCTTTGGTGCAAGTGGAATAACATGTGGTGTTCCAGGTACAGGAGTTCCTGATACAGGCGCAGTTGTTCCAGGAGAAGGAGTTCTTCCAGGACTAGTGCCTACAGATGATGGAACCTATGATCTTGATAAGCTTGTAGAAGACTTGAAAGCAATAGGCGTTTTCTACGAGAATGACGGATCAAATACTGTTTGTGCACAGGCACAGGACGCAGAAGGAAACTGGGGAGAATGTGACTGCTTTAATTATGAATCAGATACAGAACCTCCAGAATATGTCTATGATGTGACTTTAAACGGAGTTCCGGAACCAAATGAACTTTTAGTTTGTGGAGATGATCCTCTATTGAGAGTTACTATTTGTGATACAGAAACAGATATCCAAGGAGGAGAATACCTGCTTGATATGTGGATACCACCAGAAGATATTCCTGCTCCATGGACAGGATACTGGTTAAGAGTTGTTGATGAATATAGTAGCAATGGTCTACACTGTGCTGACCTTGAGGCATATATACCTCTTGAAGGTTCAGAGTCAGGAGATGTTGATTTAGGAGAAGGACATTATGAAGTTGCACATCCATTGTTGGAAGATGGAACACACTACATAAATCAAATTAGAGGAAAGGATCAAGTAGAAAACTGGGGGAAAGTATACAACCAGAACTTTGAATATTCTTTTATTAAAGATACAACACCACCTGCAACTGAGAAAGATATAACATTCTACGATGAAATGTACTTTGAATGCGAAAACAATGAAGAAGCTATTGCAGCAGATAAAGGAAATGTTACAAATGGTTGCTATTATGCATTACCTGGAACAGAGATAACTCTGACAGGAGTTGACCCAGACCCACAAGGTACTGGCGAATTTGCTGGTAATGTAACTACATACTATAATGTATGGTGGAAAGAGAACGCAACAGACGAGTGGGAACTCAAGAAATCTGGACAAAGCGACGTAGATGAACCAGTAACATTCACATTAGATGAAGACTCATACCACTTGGTAGAATACTGGTCAACAGACGGATGCGACGAAGTGGAAGAGCACCACTGGGAATTAGACATTATAGATTCAAAAGCACCAGTTAGCTGGAAAGTCCTAACAGGCGACCAAGTTGACTGTGCAGGAGAGTTTGGTTATGATGATTGTGCATATGTTGATTATTCAACAACAGTTGAGCTATTCTGTAATGACTCAAACCCACATCCAATCGATCAAGTAGAAATATACTACAAGGTTGACTGGAAAGAAAACGAATCAAATGCGTGGGTTGAAGGAGATTGGATAGATGCACAAGGCAACTATGTAATTTTCAACTACCAAAAAGATTCATTCCATAGACTTTCATGGTATTGTGAAGACGCACTAGGAAACGCTGAGACAGAACCTCACGTCGAACTAGATGTTGTTGATACACAGCCACCAGTCATAGAAAAGACAATAATAGGTCCACAATTTGGAGTCTGCCCACCAAGTCCAGACAGCAAAGATGTCTGTTTCCTTGATGGAGTAACCAATATAAGTGTAACTGTGACGGATCCAGAACCTCACCCAGTTGATGATGTGAGATGTTCATGGGATTATAGCGTTGAAGGAGGAACAAAGATTGGTTCAGGAGAAACTAACATAACTGCACCATTTATTGTGCACTTCCCTGAAGAGTCATACCATTACTTAACAATAACCTGTTGGGATGCACTTGGAAATGATGTTTCAGACATAGAAGTATTCCAAGTAGATAAGACACCTCCGATTACAACTAAATACTACCAAGGACCAGAATATTTCCCAGAAGGAAGTAATGGCTATCCAAAATGGATTAACTCTGAAACAGATATTTTCTTGTCTGTAGAAGATGCAGGAGATCACAAGAGTGGAATTGCATTTACTAAATACAGAGTGAGCTTAGTCGCTGACGAAAATTGTTGGGATCAAGTAGTCTGTCAAAATGCAGTTGGAACAGGAGATTGGGAAACCTATGAAGAAGCATTCTTCATTGATGAAGATTCATGTCACTTAATAGAATATTACAGTGAAGATAATGTTGAGAAAACTGAAGTTGTCAATAAACAATGTGTCTTTGTAGAGAATGATGCACCAACAGTTCATAAAGAAGTTGGAGAGCTAAAAGTTCTTGCAGATGACTCATGGTATGACACTGTATATGGTTTGTATGGTGTACCAATTGAATATGATGTAAGAGATGATGCATACTTTGTTACACAAGATACTTTGATTAACCTAACTTGTGTAGATGAAGGAGATCACCCTGTAGGTCAAGAAAAAATTTGGTATTCATACTATGTAGATGGAAAACTATACACACAAGGATTTGAAGAATATACAGGTCCATTTACATACAATGAAGATACATATCATCAATTGTTCTACTACTGTGAAGATGGATTAAACCACCTAACAGATATGCACTACGAACTTGACATGGTTGACACGCAAAATCCAGAATTCAAAAAAATTGTTGGAGAACCAAAAGTCAGAATTGGAGATAGTATAGATGATTACTATATAACTATGAACACTCCAATAGACTTTACTTGTTATGATGATGGCCCACATCCAGTTGATGATGTGACAATTGAGTTCAGATACAGATGGAGATACAATGAAACTAGCGAATGGTATAACTGGACAGAATGGATGACTTACAATAATGAATCATTCTACTTCCCAGAAGATTCCATACATGAGTTGGAATACAGATGTTATGACGCACTTGAAAATGGTATGGATAATATCAAGAGTGAGTTAGACATTGTAGACACTCAGGATCCGGTTAGTTGGAAAACACTAACAGGTGATCAAGTTGATTGTACTGGAGAATATGGCTATAATGATTGTGCATACATAACCCAAAGTACTTTGGTCACTCTAGAATGTGAAGATCTAACTCCACATCCAGTTGATGATGTAACTTTATATTACACAGTTGAATGGAAGGAGAACTTGGAAGATGATTGGGAACTTATCGAGAACGAAACCATTTATGGTGGAAGCGATGAATTCTACTATGAAGATGATTCATTCCACAGATTAACATGGTGGTGTGCAGACTCACTAGGAAATGTTGAAGATAATGTTCATGTTGAACTTGACATGGTTGATACACAAGAACCAGTAATCTGGAAAGAAGTTGGATATCCAAAGAATGTTGTCGGCGGATGTAACCCACTTGATAATGTATGTGATTATTTTGTAACAACCAATACAGAAATAACTTTACATTGTGAAGATATAGACCAACCACATCCAGTTGATGATGTAACTTTATATTACAGCTGGTACAACGAGCATGACAATACAAGCGATTACCAAGAAGTAAATGGAACAAGTGTTACATTTTCATACCCGACAGATTCAACACACAGACTATTCTTCTGGTGTGAAGACGCTTTAGGTAATACAGCAGGAAATCCAAATTCAATCTACGAAACTGATTATGTAGACACTGTCGGACCAGAAGTCTTCTCAAAGACTTTTGAAGGAGAACACAGATACTGCACAGATGACGAGAAATTGTTATACAATGATTGCCATGCTTTCATGACTCAGGAAACGGATATAATCTTAGAAGCTAGCGATGTTGAACCACACCCAGTAGGAATTGACTATTGTGAATACAGATATAGTATTAATGGTGGAAACTACACCGAATGGATAGAAGGAGTACACATACCTGAATTGGATGGTATTTCAAATCACTTCGTATGGAGTGTTGACTATGATGAAGATTCAATCCACACAGTTCAGTACAAATGTGTTGACTACTTAGGAAACTGGGGACCAACATATACAGAAGTAGATGTTGTTGATTCAATACCTCCAACTCCAACCAAGATTGTAACCGGTGGAATTGAAGGTGACAATGGAATCCATTACTACTTGACTGATGAATCAGTGATAAATATCACTTGTAACGATGTTGATCCACATCCAGTAGGCGGAGAAATCCTACACTGGGAAATGTACTGGAGATACAACGAGTCCTATGATTGGGATTTGATTGAGTCATCATATGAGAAAGATGGAGAAGTAATCTTCACTGACTTGGACGATTCATACCACAAGTTTGTTTACTGGTGTGAAGACTACCTAGGTAACACTGAAGAAGTTCCACACGAGGAATTGGATATTGTTGATAATTTACCTCCAGTCACAACTAAAACAGTCGGAGACCCAAAGATTGGTCAAGGCGACTCACCTGTTGACTGGTTAATAAGCGGAGATACAACAATAACCTTTGATTGTGTTGATCAGGATCCACATCCATTCGGCGATGTATCTCAATACTACAGGACCAGATGGAAAGAAAACTGGAACGATGAATGGGGCAACTGGAGTGAAACAATGGACTATACAGTTCCATTTGACTTCGATGAATCATCATACCACGAAATAGAGTTCTGGTGTGTAGATGGACTTGGAAACGAGGAACAACATCAATTCGAAATTGATGCAGTTGATATAGACGCTCCAGAGAGTTGGAAAGTCATGGGTTCACCAAGTATTTTGATTAATCCTGAATGTAATCCACAAGAAGAAGTTTGTGATTACTGGATAACACAAGACACAATGATTAACCTATACTGTAGAGATGTAGAACCACATCCAATTGGAGATACAACTATTTATTATAGATATTTCCTTGATGGAGTAATGGCTCATAACTGGACAGAATACACAGGTGAATTCCAATTCGATGATAGTGATTCAAATCACACATTGGAATGGTACTGTGTAGACGGATTCGGAAATGAAGAAGTTGTTCAAACAGAATTGGATAAAGTAGATACCGAACCTCCTGAAGTTGATAAATATGTAAAAATCAAGAAAGAAGGAGACAATGACTTTGGTGAAAAAATCTACAGTCCTGAAGAAGGAGAAGTAGTCCTTGCTGTACAAAGCGGAGCTTCAATATTGTTCTGCGCAGATGTAGAAGACTACAAACAAACAGGCGACGAAGGAGTCGGTGTTTGGGAAGTCAGATACCAACTAACAGGAATGCCAGATCCAATGATGGAATGGAATGAAGAAGAACAAGCCTATTGTGGCGAAGTCAGAATTGTTCCGGACATGTGCGGAAAATGGCTTTACGAAGTTCAAGCAAGAGACTGGTTAGACAACAGGGGAGAATGGACAAACGGAATCGAAATTATAATCGATAACGTACCACCAGTTGGAATTGTCTTGAATCCACACGCAGGAAACAGCTATTATGATGGAAAGATTTTCCCATTCTACGCTCCTGCAGTTGACTTTGGTGGAAACGGTGATTGTGAATGCTGTGGTGATGGAGGATCAGATTGTCCTGCATCAGGTGTTGATTACTGTGATGTATATGCAGTTGATGTCAACTTCGAAGCATTGAACCAATCAGAAATCAAAGAATGCTATGACGACCTATGGACATATGTTATGCAAGTAGCAGAAGAAACTCCAGAACCAGTTTATATTGGAAGAGTTCCTTACGAAGATGGCGTATGTACAGGCTACTTGACAATGCCTCAGGATTCTGGGTTAACAGACACAGTATTCATGGCATGGAAGATAGTTGACAAAGCAGGAAATGGTGAAGACATATTCCATTTAGCATTAAACCCAGGAGAAGTAAGTACCTTCTTCGATCCAACAGTATGTGATCCAATGCTTTACGGAACACCAATAACTATGAACATGGAAGAAATGGGCTATATGACCATTACAGAAATGTTTGAAGGACCTGTAACAAGCAACGATCAATTGTATGTCAAAGCATTACTTGAAGAAAGTGATGTTGCTGGAACTAAGGAATGTAAAGGGATTGTTGAGAAAGAAGAACTAGTAATACCTGAAGGATTCCAAACCATATTTGATATTCAAGAGTATGAATATGTACACGTAATTACCTACGATGGAACTGTAACTGGAAACGCAGTTGATGGATATGAATGTGTTTTGGACGAACCATTACCTGACTATTCAGAAATTGAAAGTGGATGGTACAGATACACTGTTGAATACAGAGTCAACGATGATTGGGGTACATCAGTGCTTGACAGCGAATCATTCGGATTCCTTGTTGACAACGACAGACCAACCATGAGCATAGTAGCTCCATTGGAAGGGGAAGTCTACGGCGCAATGTTCCCAGTATCATTGGATGTTTCAGATAGTGGATCTGGAATTGCAGATGAAACAGTAATGTTCCAATTGACAGAAATACCTGCATTCGGAAACGCTTTCTGTGTATTCGGAACATGTGAAGAAACAGGATGGATATCATTACCACAACAAGAGAACGGTTTATATGCAACAACCATAGACCTAACTGAGTTTGGAATAACCGGTCAAGGCAGATATGTCTTTGATGCAGTTGCCTGTGATAACCTATACATGGCAGAACCAGACACAGACATGGGTTTCTCAATTGGCAATACCAGAAACAACATGCATTGCAGAATGCTAAGCGAGCATGGTGACGTTAGAGAAATGGAAAGACCTGCCTGTGATGATGGCCTTGACAACGAGGACAACTTCGCAGGAGATGGTTACATTGATATGGCTGATGAAGGTTGTGAAAACGAAGAAGACGATAGCGAAGAAGTAGAAGAAGCAACATGTGTCGAATCAAAAGTGTATACTTTTGATGTAGACTTTGCTGAAGGAACACTTGTAAATCTTGAGTATTTTTCAGTACCTGATCAGCTTCAAGTCGTTCCAGGAGAAACAATAATCCAACCAACTATGTGGATAGCTAATGCAGGAGAAGACTCTGTTTCCAAGTGGGATACAGAGAATAATGTTGAGTTAGCAAGATATCATACATGGTTTGGACCTCTTGGTAATCACGGGGCATGGAGTGGACCAGCACCTTCAAGAACAGCTGTAGATTCAGATGGTAATGCATATGTTGCCAACAGGCACTTTGATGGATATCCAGCAGATGTCTTTAAGATGTACTCAGATGATTGGGTTGATAGAAATAGTAATGGCATTATGGACACATCTATCGATGCAGATTATAATGGAGTTATAGATCCTTCAGAAATGCTACCAATGACTGACAGCAATTCAAATGGGATAATTGATCCTGATGAAATTGCTGATGAGAGAATTGCATGGGTAACAGCAGTTGGAACTTCAAATTGCATTGGAAGATCGCTAGCTATTGATATGAATGGTGATATTTGGCTCGGATGTAACTCAGAGTATACATACTACAAACTTGATGGTACAACAGGAGCAATAATTGCAGGACCAATAGCTACGCCAAGTCATGGACCATACGGCGCACTTGTAGATAAAGATGGAATACTATGGGGTGCTTCATTAGGTGGTAATTTGTTGAAGTTAGACACTAATACAAACACCGTCTTAGGCACATTTGACACACCAGGTTCCTATGGGATGGCGCTAGGCTATGATGACTCAGGTAACACCTT
>JBDRCD010000002.1:0-3325 GCA_043822105.1 archaeon
CATGTACAATAAGAACCCTACAACCAAACCAACCGGTTTGGCAAGCGGTATGCCGCTTGTTAATAATCCTGTTACAATGCAAAAGAACGCTGCTAATTGGAACATTGTTTTTGTTATGAGTCTTCCTGTTCTTCCACCAGCATATTCCTCAAATCTTTTTTTTATTTTTTCTGCTTCAACATCCATTTCTTTTTCCATAAATCTTAGAGCAACTTCTGTTTCCACAGGACTTTCTTTGGATTCCTTTATTTTTTCAAGATATTTGTTTTTGATCTTATCCATTTTTTTAGTGTAAATATCAACATCTGCTGGTGTCATCATGTAAAATGCCCAAAATATGAATGCAAAAAAGAACCAATAACTGTTTAACAAAGCCATTAATGATGCTCCAACCATGCAGAAAACTATCAACCAAATCACTTTTCTTATAGCATTGCTGTCTCCTGTTTCTCTCCATCCTTTAAGAAAGGTACCATTATTTATTGCACTACCTACACCATGTGTCGCGTGTTTTATAAAATCTTGTCCGGCTTGACCAAAACTGGTTTTTGATTTTTCCCACTGCTCTCCTGCAAGCGTTGTTGAAAATTTGGCCTTCCTTTCTATATCAGCTTGTCTTAAAATGTTTCTAGCATCTTGATCACCACGTAAAGCTCTACTAACCAAACTATAATTATCTCTTGCCTTTGAATCAAAGTTTTGTAACAATAAATTTCCTGCTCTACCTAGATTTGAAATATGTTGAGGACTTGTGTCCCAAAGATCTTGCATGTTTTGACTAAACCCACGTCCAGCTATTTCTCTTGCTTTTGTTCTAAATTCACCAGCTTTTTTATCTAATGGTTTGAAAAGTCTTCTGAACTCTTTTAGATCTTTTTTATAATATTTACCAGACAATCTCTGCCTTTTTAATTCATCCGCTTTTTTGAATTTTTCTGTCCTTTCTCTGTCCTTTTTCTTTTCAATGTAATCCTTCAAAGGTTCCCAAAGTTCTTCCAGAACTTCTACTTTATATTCATCATCCAAATTTACTACATATCCGGCAGCGGACAATTTAATACCAAAAGCCCTTAAAACATTTCTAAAATTATCACTGTTTTCAGCAATTTTTTTCAAAGAATTGTCATCTTCCAGAACCTCTTTTCTGAATTCTTTTTTCAAGTCTTCGAATCTTTTTATACCTTCTGTTAGATATTCTTGATGATATTTTCCTAAAGCTCTTTTTAATGCATCTTTATCAACACTTTCCAAAAATTCTTTCATTTCTTTGTTTTCATCTTTTAAGAAATCGGCAATTCTTTCTGTTTTTATTTTTCTTTTAAAATGACTATTCAACCAATTTGTTGATACACGTTTTTTTAAATATTCATAAACAGCTCTTTCCAATAAAGCATTTTTCAAATCATTAATTTCTGATGGCTGTAGTTTTTTAGGCAGTTTATTAGCGATATCATTGATTATCTTTTTTTCAATTTCAGCTGAAGTTTTTGTTTTTTCCCTAAAAAGAGAAAGTATGTCCTTCAATATCTCATTTTTTATTCCTTCTTCAGTTTTCTTTTTTTTCCCTTTAGCCATTCACTTAATTATTGTGTTCATATAATTAAATAATTCGTTAATTGGTTATATCCCTATAAGAAGACATATGAAAACAAAAAATCGGGAAATGAACCTCCCGATTGGTTTTATAATTTAAAAAATAGAAGCTCACCATCTAGTGAACCTTCTGATTGCACAGAGACACCTGTCAAACCTCCTCGAGACAGGTGGGATAAAATCCAACATGTATCTAACATCATCACCAGTTTTTTCAATCTCATAAATGTCGGTTGCCCATTTGCCAAAAAAGCTTACGACCTTTACGAGGCAATAGCATAAAAAGCCAACGATTATAAGTAGGAAAATCCCGCCCATAGAAAAGAAGGCTGATATGCACAAAAAGAAAATCACCAAGGAAGAAATGATTCCAAACGCAGCGGCTCGGATCCATTTCTTCCCCGTGACAAAATACCTCCTCCAGTAAACATTTAGTATCCGAGAAAGACGCTGGTTCATGAGTCCTCCTAACGCCTATGGCGATTACATTGCTTGGAACATGAATGCCCATCGATATACTTTTCCATATCATCATCAACGAAAGTATCAACAGGTAACAAAGGATAACCCGTCACCCAATTCGGTTGTTTATCAAGAATACCGAGCTTGGTCTGGAATCCAAACGTCTCAGTGAATATATCAGTAACATCCACTCCCTCCAGATCACCAGACATGATGCGTTTTTTGAGTTCATCATTTGTCTTCTTAATTCTGTACTCAAACACATACATGAGTCCTACTCGGGCACCTTTTTCAGTTGGTGTCAAATTGCCATTTTTTTCAAAATTGGCAATTTCCACCAAGTATGGAACCACATCTAATCCCACATTCCTGAAGTATTTCGCCGAGTCGTTTTGGTTCGTCCTTGAACCAAGGAACCCTAGACATTCATGCTCAACTGATTTGAGCAGGATAGGATTCATTTCATGAATCCTGTTTTCTGCAGGCTCCTGTTTTTTCTTCTCTACGATCCCTTTTTCCAAATCATCGATTCGCTGAGTTTTATCCTCAATGGATCGTTGCAATTCTTTATTAGAATTGCAAGTAATAATTGGAAGAACGATCACAAAACCGACAACGATTAGTGATATTATGTAATGAAACCATTTCCAGTTTTTCATTATTCTGACCTCCTTAAAGGTCTTAATTGTTCCAAGTAGCCCGACATTACTCAGAGAAAATGTTTTGTCTTATTCGACAAGGCATATTTGAACACAAGACAAATCTTTTTGCTGTTGGAGTCTTTTTTTCTTCATTAGAATCCTTAGACTAAAAAAATGTCTTCTGAAGTCAAATACTCTTGACAGCAATTCGCCAGCGAGCTGGTGAATCTGAAATGTTTTTTGTGATAGCATACAAGCCTTTTACCGCTTAAAATACTAAATTGTTACTATTATCTAGTTACAAATGACTTATAAAGCTTTCTTTTTATTGTGGTAAAAATAGCGCTAATGCTATTGTTTTTATTTTTTTCAGAAAATTAAACTTTTTCTAACTCTACTGATGCTTTACCAATGTACCAGCTGCCTGTACCGCTTAGTCCCAACACATTGGTTCCCGGTTCAAGTTCTTGCTGGGTTAGATAATACAAATTGCTTCCTACTGTCATGGCGCTTATGGCTCTCTGGTGGCCGTTAACCTTTACGTTAAGAGTTCCGCCTGACAGTATGTCGTCAATGTTGAAGCGCAGTCTTATTTTGTACTGTCCTGATTGTATCAAAGCGTATTCCTC
>JBDRCD010000003.1:0-89519 GCA_043822105.1 archaeon
TCATTATTCATTTTTTGATAACAAATTTCTGTTGATAGTCGTTTTAAAACCACCATTTATGAAACGATATATATCTATTATTTCATTATAATTTTACTTTATACATATTTCATAAAATTAAATAGGGGCTCTTTCACCCCCCATTTAATTTATGCTGGTGTCTTTGGCAAAGCCCAGGAAACACTTGACTTCTTTAATCATAAATATAGTTATATTTTAGGACTTAATAAAGCGTTTCATAAAATTATTAAACGTCAAAATTGCGTTTTGTAAGAGTATCAAAATTAGTTTCAGCATCACTGCAAAAGTCTTTTAGAATTTTTCTCACCAAATAACTTCTGTTAATACTCTTATTATCACAGAACTTAATAAATTTTCTTGCAGTATTTGAATCTACATTAAACGTTAGTATAACTTTATTCTCATTACTAAATTCAATATGTTTTGAAGTCATTTAAAATTCACCTTTATTATTCCAATATTTTAATGATTTATTTCTTTTAATATGCTCAGTCCTATTAATACACTGAGCTTATTTATCCGCCAAATTTAACCTCAAATTTTGTTGTTTTTTTATCTCACTTTTTATTAATTAGCTGGGTGACAATTATATTGAGCGAAAATTGGCTCAAATTTCCTATTCTATATATACTTGAGCTATGAGCCAAGTATAATATAGGGAAATTATTGGTCTCACTTGGCTCAACACTAGAACCAAGTTTGAACCAATCAGCACTTCTTGTCTTATAACCAAACATCTTTTGCAACCTTACTTGGCTCAACATTTGAACTATTTGAACCAATTACTTTATATCCACCATATTTAGTTGTGTCAACTAGGACTTTATCTTCTATCATTTTTTTAAGAGCCCTTTTTATTGTTGAAGTTGTATGAGCATCATCTTCTTTAAACAAAGTAAATAATTCTTTTCTCTTAAACTCTATTTTTTTGTTATTTACTAACCAGCTCTTAATGTCTTCAATACAACTAACTAATGCGGAGGTGGTTTTTGACTTTGAATCTTTTTGAATTTCTCTTAATTCAATAAGTATGCCTTGTTCATCTTTAGTATCAATAACTTTAATACCAATTGGATATATTGGAGTTCCATCTCTGGATTTAACTTGCTCGAAGCGATATAAATTATCTTCACTATTTTCCTTTCTGATTCTAAAAACATTGTCTGCCATCCCTGTAAAATCACCACTCCCCCTAATAACATCAAGTGGATCTACACCCTTGCTTCCTTTCTTTGCATGATGTAGAAAAATAAATGAACAGCTAAACTTTTCCATCAACGGTTTAATGTTATCAAAGATTCTTCTTACTTCTTCTACCCTGTCCTCATTTCCAATCATAAATCTAGTAAGAGAATCAATAATGACTACTTTAGGTCTATGAATTTCTATTATTGAAACAAATTCTGCCCATTTTTTTTTATTTATTGTTCCACTCAAAACAAGATTAATTTTATGGGCTTCATTGTTAATATAAACTAGACTCATATCTTCTTCAAATCCCATCCCTACAATAAGTTTTCTTAATCTTTTTTTCATAAGTCTTGGGTTGTTCTCTTCATCAATATAGACCACTTTACATCTCTTTTTTGTTTCAAATTCATTTAGAAAATCCCTTCCTGTGGATATACAACAACTAGTATATAGAGCTAAATATGTTTTCAAATCTCCTGGCTTACCACCATATACAATGATTCCTTGTTCAGGCAATATTTTTTTTTATAATGTAATTTGGTTCTTCAATATCTGAATTTAAAAGTTCATAACAAGACCATCTTGTCCTGTTTCCTATACTAATTATTTCTTGATTTCTCAGAATATCTGCTTCTTTTTGAGGAATATATTGTGTTTCTCCTTGTTTGAATGTTTGATAATCTTTAAGATAAGTTACTTTAATTTCCGTTGTAAAACTATTTGTTGTTTTTAGTTTATTCATTTTTTAACTCCTTGCCAGAATGATTGATTTCATCATAAAACTCAAAAAACTCTCTTATTAATTTGATTTTATGAGGCATACGTTGTTCGAATCTTTCTGGTAGTTCTTTATACATTAAATCACCAATATCTATTAAAAACAGAAATTGAACTTTATAACTTTCATGGACAAAAAGAAGACCAGAACAGGGTAATTTTGAGAAAAATTTAAATATTAACAATCATTTATGTTGATAGTTGAATATAAAAATGATGAATGTTCCTGAGATAAATCTTAAAAAAATAGATGCGGAGATAGTTTCAAGGCTTGTTTATTACAAAGGTTATGATGACAATCATATTAAAATTAAAGGATTCGAACAGACTATGAATATAGTTCGCAAGAAACGGATACCAAAAAACAAAAATTTAAACTCAGAAAATGGTTGGTTGCGTAAAGAACAAATAGAACAAATAAAAAAGAAAGAATCAAAGCAACAAGCGCCCTACATAGATATTAAAAAAGGAAGACAAAGACATCTTAATGAAAGATTGTTGAACAAGTACGAATTAATTGAAAGAAAAGAAGAATATTATATTGAAAGAAGTAGAGAATTAGGCGATAGAACATATGTTTATAAACTAAAAACTAGATTTTGGGAGTTTGCACAAATATTTCTTTGGTTCTATAAAAAGGATATTTACTACTTTATGGAATCAGACTATTACAAAGATAATCCTTTCATAAAGAAAAGCTATAAGTTTATAAGGGAAGAGATTGATAAAGGAGACATAGAATCTATTACTCTGCCTCCAACACTAATAAAACATATGATTGAACGAAAAAATTGGTTTTTCTCAAAATCCTTTTATGATATGATTTTAGAGTTTGACTTCGTTGATTTTATTGAGTCATATCTCATAGTTGATTTTGTTCAATGTGATAATGAAGTGTATAGAAAAAAGTTCAGGGATACTTATGAACTAATAGGAGATGGAAAACTTGAAGCACTTTTTAAAAAATAAACACAAGGAGGAATTGAATGGAAAGATTAATGGCGTATACTTGCCTTAATAGAATCAATCCCGCTCGGGGCACTCTATTTTTCTATCCTAACATTCCCTGTATCATATTAAGCAAAAACCCTGTGATTATTATTCCCAATGTCACAACTCCAAAGAATATCAGAATTAGTCTTAGCTTCATTGCTCTTCTTAGTATTATTGCTTCTGGCAAACTCAAGGCGGATGTTGCCATCATGAATGCTAATGCAATTCCCAGTGGTATTCCTTTTTCAAATAATACTACTGCTATTGGAACTATTGCTGCGCAGCTTCCGTACATTGGGACTCCGAGAATGACTGCTAATGGAACTCCAAATACTCCGATGCTTCCTATTGTGTTTGTCAACCATTCTGCAGGAACGTAATTGTGAATTATTGCTCCAACACCCACTCCTACTAAAATCCACACCCATATTTTTTTGATTATGTCTTTTGCTTCTTTCCATCCAAAGTGTAATCTTTCTTTTATTGTTTTGAAAACTTTTTCAGAAGAGTTTGAATCATTAACAATAAAGTCTTTGACCAAATAATTCTTCAGATTCATCTTTCCTAGAATCATTCCTCCAATTGTTCCAAGCAGTATTCCTGAAACAACATAAGCAAGTGTTATTTTCCATCCAAAGAATCCCAGCATTAGAACAACCAGATATTCATTTACCAATGGAGATGTGATAATAAATGAGAATGCAGTACCCAGAGGCACTCCTGCTTCGAGAAAGCCAATGAATATTGGTATTGAGGAACAAGAACAAAAAGGTGTCAGAGCTCCAAATATTGAAGCAACAAAGTTACTCCAGCCAGCACCTTTTTTTGTGAGCCAGGTTTTTATCTTTGTTTGGGAAATGTATGTCCTTAAAAAACCTATAATTGTTATTAAAACAATTATTAGAAGAATTATTTTTATTGAATCATATAAAAAGAAGTTTATGGACTGTGAAACTCTTGAAGCAGAGTCCATTTGAAATAATCCGTATAGTATCCAATTGATTATTTCTTGCAGCATGAGTCTTCCTCATCTGAGCAGTAGCATTTTTTCTTCTTTGATTTCTTTTCAAGCTTTGAATCAAGATTATCAATCAATTTTCCAAAAAAACTTTTTTCAGCCATGTTCACTTTGAAAAACTCGGACTCTTTATATAGTTTGTTTTTAAGTTTGGTTACTATTTGCCCGAAACATTCATTCTTTTCAATCGAATACTTTAATAACAACCTATTCTTTTTTTTCTATAACCATGAACTATAAAATTAAGTGTGGTAAATGTAAAAAAAATTATCAACTTGTTAGCAGATCTGTTCCTTTTGTTGTGTGCTATGAATGTCAAAAGCCTGAAATGCAGAGTGAGATTACTGACCCTAAGATGAAAAAATTATTTGACATTCCTGAATCCTTCTATAGAGACAATGTGTTTTTGAGAGACATTAAGATTAAATATTTGAAATATGGTGAGTTGTCTGAAAACCAGATAGCTGCCTTTGAGAAAGTTGTTCTCAAAATGAAGAATAAAGTTGATTCTTAAATAATTAATAGTTATTATCCTCTCGATGAAGTTCCTGAGCCGTAGTTTGCAACGTGTCCTGGCTGTATGTGACAGGTTCCATAGTCATCGCAGTCATGATATTCATCACAGGTGTAGCCTTTACAGCAGGGTTCCCATTCTCCTCCGCAATTACGACAGTCTCCTGCATCGCAGATTAAACCTTCTTCGCATTTATTTCCTTCACAGCATACTCGTCCGTCTGCGTTTCCACAAACATGGCATTTTTCATCAGTGTCACAGGCATATCCTTCTTTGCATTCACCGTGGGGTCCACAATCTGACGCTTCAGGTATCATACTACACCCAGTCAAAGCAACCATCAATAGAATTCCTAGAATTGCATAAACTATTTTTAATTTCATTTTTTGTTATACTATTGGATTATAATATAAACTTTTCGCTCGTAACATTTTTTTATGGTTAAATACACAAAAATGTTCTTAAAACCCTAAGTAAATAGTAAGCTTTAAATACTTGATTAAATCTCAAATCAAAAATAATGTTTGAGAGGAATGGTACATATCGTAATCAATAATAAAGAATGTATAAAAACATCCACCAAACCATCTACAACGTCTTTTCTTATTTTAACTTTATAGTCTTAGATAATAATTCTCTAAAATGTGTGGACTTTGAAAATGAATAAAGATAGGTTGCAAACTACAAAAAATCTGTTGATTGGGTGCAGAATTCCCAAAGACTATTTCATCACAAAGGGAGTTGGTGAAAGTGACATAACAGTGCATGCAGGTTCTTATCATCTGGCATTGAAGGATGCAGGAATTGAAATATGTAACATTATGACTTATTCTTCAATTCTGCCTGGCATTGCTAAGAAAATAGAACAGCCAAAAACCTTTACTCATGGTGCAGTCATGGAGGCCATCATGGCTGTTGCGAATGTTAACAAAGGTGAGAGAGCTACTGTTGGAATAATACATGGTTGGTTGTACGATAAAAAAACTAACAAGCGATATGGTGGTTTAGTTTGTGAGTACAATGGTCATTTTCCTAGAAGCAAGGCTTTAGCTCAATTAAGAGAAAGTCTTAATGAACTCTATAGTAATGGTTTCTCTAGAAAATATGATTTAAGAAATATTTCCAGTGTTTCTGAAAGTTTTATTCCAAAGAAAAAATTCGGAACTGCATTAGTTGCACTTTGTTTTGTCAATTATGAAATTCCAATTATAAAATAAAAAATGACTAAAAAGAATAATTTTGGAGAACTGCCATCTGCATACTCGACTTATGAAAATTCTAAAATAGTAATTCTGCCTGTTCCCTATGATGGAACCAGTACTTGGATAAAAGGGGCTGATAAAGGTCCGGATGCAATCATCGAAGCGTCTTGTAACATGGAATTATATGATATTAGCACTGATTCAGAGGTTTGTGAAAAAGGAATTTTCACAGACAAACCAGTTGATGGTAATTCAAAACCAGAAAAAATGGTTGATGCTGTCACTAGGAGAGTTGAAAAACACTTAGGGAATGAAAAATTTACAATAGTCATAGGTGGTGAACATTCTGTTAGTTTAGGAACAATATTTGCTCATGCGAATAAGTACAAAAATATGTGCGTCCTACAGTTGGATGCGCATTTGGACACTCGTGATTCTTATGAAGGTTCAAAATTTAATCATGCATGTGTTATGGCTCGTGCAAAAGAGCTGTGTCCGGTCATACAGGTTGGCATAAGAAGCATGGACTATTGTGAAAAGGAAAACATCAATAAAAATAATGTTTTCTTTGCAGAAGATATTCAAAGTAATAAAAAATGGATTGATAAGGTTGTTTCAAGATTATCAGATAATGTTTATTTAACCATTGATCTGGATGTTTTTGATCCTTCAATAATGCCTTCAACAGGCACACCTGAACCAGGCGGACTTCTATGGTATGAAGTGTTAGAACTTTTAACAAGGGTTATGAAAAGTAAGAATGTTGTAGGATTTGATGTTGTTGAACTTTGTCCAACTGATAATAACAAAGCACCAGATTTTTTGGCTGCAAAATTGATTTACAAACTATTAAGCTATAAATTTTCAGGAGGAAAATAACGATGAATAAAAAAGACTTATTAAAAAAAGAAATTAAACATATTGATATAAAATCTTTTGATTCAACAAAAATAATTGAGTCCATGAAAGATATGTCCTTTACCAGTAGAGAGATTGCGAGAGCGTCTGAAATTCTTAAAAAAATGATTGAAGATAAGAATTGCACCATAATCTTAACTTTGGCAGGAAGCACAAGTGCTGCTGGTTGCATGCAAATTTATGTTGATATGGTTAAACACAAAATGATTGATGCAATTGTTGCAACGGGCGCATCAATTGTTGATATGGACTTTTTTGAAGCTCTTGGATTCAAACATTACAAAGGCAGTCAATTTGTGGATGATAAACAGCTAAGAGAACAATATATTGACAGAATATATGATACTTATATTGATGAAGAAGAATTGCAATCCTGTGATAGCGCGATTAAAAAAATTGCAGATGGTCTTAAAGCAAAACCTTATTCTTCAAGAGAGTTCATAAAAGAAATGGGTCGCTATCTTGTAAAAAATTCAAAGAAAAAAGATTCGCTAGTACAGGCGGCTTTTGAAAATGATGTACCAATATTTTGTCCTGCATTCTCAGATTCAAGTGCAGGTTTTGGTTTAGTAAAGCACCAAATAGAAAACAAAGATTCCCATGTGTCTATTGATTCAGTTAAAGACTTTCGAGAATTAACTGATATAAAAATAAAAGCGAATGTTACTGGACTATTCATGATAGGTGGTGGAGTTCCTAAGAATTTTGCTCAGGACACAGTTGTCTGTGCGGAAATACTTGGCTTTGATGTTCCAGTCCACAAATATGCTGTGCAGATAACTGTTGCAGATGTAAGGGATGGTGCCTGTTCAAGTTCTACGCTAAAAGAAGCTGCATCATGGGGTAAGGTTGACACTGTTTATGAGCAAATGGTTTATGCAGAAGCAACAAGTGTGCTGCCTTTAATTATTAGCTATGTTTTTCACAACTCAAACTGGAAGGACAGAAAAAAAATGTCTTGGAGCAAAATATTTCCTGATTGAATAGTTGTTTTCATAACTTTTTTATATTCAACATTTTTCTTTTATTTAACATGAATTTATCAGATAAAGAATTTTTAAAAGTGATTAATGGTCTTAATAATCCTTTCAAACTTCAGGATTTTATTCTTTCGCTTTCCTATAATGCTGGTGAAAGATTATCTGTTCATGATGTTGCAGAATTTCGAAAAGGTGACTGTCTGGAAGCCGCTGTTTTCGCTGTCCTTGTTCTGAAGCATCATGGATACGATGCATTTCTGGTTGACCTGGAGGCTGTCAGGGATGAGGATCATGTGCTGGCAGTCTATAGACTTAATGGAAAATATGGTTCAATTGCCCAGAGTAAATTCATGAATCTGAGGCAGCGGATGCCTGTTTATTTTTCAATCAAAGAGCTGGTCATGAGTTACTTTAACAGCTATTTCAATTTCTTTGGAGAACTGTCTCTCAGAAAATATTCTGAGGCCTTCAGGATTGATGGATTTTTTAAAAGGTTCTCTCTTGAAGATGTCAATTTAATAATGGAAATAGAAAAACAACTTCTGAAAATACCTCATAAGGATTTGGGTCTGAATGTTAACCTTCCGAGAGTCAGCAAAGAGAAGTTTTGGTCAGAACTTGAAAAACTTCCTGATAATGTCAGAGTTGGGAAGAGGTATATTGGTAAAATATAAGCCTTTTTTTCATAAAATTTAAATAATAGTGAATGTATGTTGCGTTAAAATTCAAATCATTATTGAATTGTATTTGAAATGGTTTGAATAATATAATGTTGGAGGGGATGTGAAATGAGAAAATTCCGATATTCTGGCGACGATGACGATGATGAGAATGATGACGATAACTGGTAGTTAGAGTTTAATAATTCATAGCTAATTTTTTTATTTTTTGTTTTCTTTTCAACTTCTTTTAAGGTGTTTTTGCAGGTCTATTCAATCATAAAGTTTATATATAAGAACATCAACAATAGTAGCTTTGGGGTATTTTAGTATATACTTTTGTATTCCAACATATATTTTGTGCTACAAAGATGATTGAAAACCAACTAACCATAATCGGAATTTTAATGATATTCTCAATAATAGCAGGATTATTGTCTGCGAAGTTCAAACAACCGCTGGTGCTGGGACTATTGATAATTGGAATGTTCATAGGACCAAGTGGATTTGGACTAGTCGGAGATGCCAACATGATTAACTTCATGATAGAGCTGGGTGCAATACTATTTCTATTTGTAATTGGAATGGAATTTTCTATAAAACGACTATCAAGAATAGGTTTGAAAGCAATAACAGTAACACTATTCAAAGTTGGAATAATGTTCTTCACCATATTTGTAACAACTGTTCTTTTAGGGTTTAATACTACAACGGCAGCATTTACAGGAGTAATATTTTCATTTTCAAGCACAGCCATAATAACAAGTATTCTTAGACAAAAACAACTAATAAAAAGAAGTGAAGTGCCATTGCTGGTTGCAATCTTGGTATTGGAAGACGCTTTTGGAATATTTGCACTAACCTTTTTCAATTCATTAAACAAGGCGGGTGCGGCAGGGTTGATCACAGCAATACAGCATTTGGTAATAAGCCTCACAATACTTGTCGCAGTTTACCTTCTGGTTGCAAAATTCGCAGAAAGAGTTGTCACATGGGTTACTAAAAATGCAGGTGAAGAATTCATAATGTTCATAAGCCTGGTATTGTGTGTGGCATTTGCATACTTCAGTTATCTACTCCATCTAAGTCCCAGTGCAGGTGCATTTTTGGCAGGAAGTGTGATATCAACATTTGCAGAGTCAAAGAAATTTGAGCACTCAATAAAGCCATATTCACTGATGTTCACATCATTTTTTTTCATAGCAATAGGAACACTGATAGATTTAACTGCCATATCTGAAAATCTGATTTCAATACTTGTTTTGATGACTGTATCGATTGTTAGTTTATTTATAGCGGTTGGAGTTACAACAAAAGTCTTTGCAAACTTTTCAAATGAAGGTGCAATTTTTAGCACAATAGCAATGCTTCCGCCGGGGGCATTTTCGCTACTGGTGGCAAGAGAAAGCATGAGTCTTGGATCACAAACAGATCTTGTAACCATAACCTCCGTTGTAATTTTGTTGAGCTCAATATTTATGTCAATAGGAATTGGAAGCCACAGAAAATTATCAGACCTAATATCAGTAAAAAATGGTTTTCATAAAACCACTAGTTCATTATCGAACTACACAAAAACCTTGTTTGAAGAAATAGAAATAGAAAATCATCATACAAGAAAACTCAAGTCTTTAATGGGCAGATATCTAAAAACCAGTTTTATATCATTACTGATTGTAGTTATAGCTTCTGAAATATCATCCTACTTCCATACAAATGTTCCGAAATATTTTATATTTGGAGTTGGTCTGCTTGGTGCTGTAATGTTTTTCATAAGGGCCGCTGATTTATTCAAAAAAGTGATTGAACAGCTGGTACACATATTAACCACTCTTGAAGGAGGCACCAGAATAATGAAAACTCGTAAAATATTAAAAGCAATGATTTACGGTTTGATGTTGTCTTTGATTGGTTTGTTTTCTCCGCTGCTGATATATGCTCTTGGATTGAGCGCATGGTTCTTGATAATTTCAGTGGTTGTAATTATTGCAAGTTTAATCTTGATATCAACTGCCTATAATATACTTGTTAAGGTTTCCTACCAACATAAGTATATAATTCCAAGCTATAAGAAAGTTGACTTCAAAAAGGAATTCAACAGAAAGATATCGCTGATTAAACAAGGACACGAAAAAAACATTGAATAGAAATCAGTCATAAAATTTATAACAAATATACTATTTTGTATACTGAAATACAAATATTTATAAAAGTATAATTATCTATATATATATGAATGAGTCTCCCGCTAGAGCTAGTAATAAATCCTTATTTGTAGTTGGAGGAATATTGCTTGCAATAGTTCTGGGCTGTGCAGCATGGTTCTCCTGCAGAGAATACTGTGTAACCTATTTTTATACCAACTATGCTCTTATTCTAGCAAAAACATTTCTCTATGCCAGAAAACTTGTTATAATACTGTTACTATTCATAATCTTTAAGATACTGCAAAGGTTTCTGCTTGAGAAACTAATCAGGTCAATCGCCATTAAAACAAAAATATCCAATAACTATGAAGGAGTTCTTAAATTGTTGCGATTTGGTTTGTGGGTGGTATTCTCACTAATAGTGTTGGCAATACTGATTGGTAATTTCACAACAATATTTGCCTCTTTGGGTTTATTTGCATTTGGTTTGACATTTGCACTTCAAAAACCGATACTGAACTTTGTTGGATGGCTGACAATTATTTCAAAAAGAATGTATGTTGAAGGTGATAGAATTAAGGTTGGAGCCGTTGTTGGAGATGTTGTGGACATCCAAGTAATGAACACCATTCTTGACGGGATACTTGATAATTCCAATGTTTCAAGCGGAAAAAAAGTAATACTTCCAAACGAGCTAATATTATCAACTGATGTTCAGAACTATACGATGGACAGCAACTACATTGTTCAGGAACTATTGATATCCATAACCTATGAAAGCAACTATCACGAAGCAATCAAGATTTTGAAAAATATAATTCGAGAACAAATTGCAAAGAATAAATCCAAGTATGTTGATAAGATGATTAAGAATCAGCAGACCGTTGACAAGTTTATCAAACAATTGCTCTCAAAAAAGAACGTCACTGTTGACAAACTGAAAAAAGACGTTGAACTGGAAAAACTAAACGAAGAAAAAGAACACATTGAACAGATGATTGATGAATTGGGAGAGCGATTCCAGCCAAAGATACGAGTCGAGATGCTTGACTCTGCAATTCAATTGATTGGACAGTTCAAGTGTCCATACGATGAGATTAAAAAGTATAGAACTGCGATAAACCTGAAGTTTATGGATGTAATCAATGAGCGAGACGACATTTCAATAGCATATCCACATATGCAGCTTGTTCAAACCGATAAGACCAAGAAAAAATGATTATTCTAGAACCACTTTCTTTTCTTAAAGTAGAGTAGCATTCCTGCTATCATTAGAAACATGAGAAGCATCATTATCCAGAAACCATAATGTGCTGTTGAACCCGGCAGGTTTGTGAAGTTGGTTCCGTATATTCCTGAAATAACCGTCAGTGGAAGTGCAATTGTAGCAATTATACTAAGAACCTTCATTACTTCGTTCATATTGTTTGAGACCGCAGACATGTAGGCGTCAAATGTTCCGCCTATGGCTTCTCGATAGTTCTCTATTAAGTCGGAAACTCTAATTGAATGGTCATGTATATCTCTGAAGTACGGCTTTGTTTTACTTGACAGAAATTTATTGTCTTCCTTTACCAAGAAAGCTATTTTCTCTCTCTGTGGAAGAACAACTTTTTTTATGAATATTATCTGTCTCTTCAAAGCTATTATTTTAGCAAGTGATTTTGGGTCAGGTTTTTGTGTAACCTCTTCTTCAATGTCTTCCAGTTCATCATCAATTGTTTCCAGAACAGGAGAATAATTGTCTATTTCCTGATCCAACAGAGTGTGAAACAAAAAGTCAACTCCCTTTTGAAATAATCCTATTAATTTGACTTCGTTTTGTTTCAGGTTTTCAAATGTCTCCAGTTTTATTTTATGGTTTGTTATCAGAAAATTTTTTCCTATTATGAAATTTAATTCTATCAAATCTATTTTTTTTGTTTTTTTAATGCCAAAAAAGATTGAGAACAAATAGTTTGGAAACTGTTCATTTTTTATTCTTGTTCCGTTGATTACCAAGTCTTCTGTAGTCAAATGGTGCAGTTCAAACTCACTTTCTAATTTTTTAGATTCTTCAATGGTTATGTTTGTCACATCAACCCACAGAGGATAATCTCTGAAATTATGTAATTTATCCACAGAACCCTTTTTTAGACCTTCATTGTAATAGGTTATTTCAATCAAAAAAATCACCTTGAATTATTTTTATTTTTTTGAGGTCCCAAAAATTTTCAATTTTTGATACAATCATTTCCTAGTAAACCTCTTATTTTTATCTTTGAACACAATTGTTCTATATGGAAAGGGTATTTCAACTCCTTCCCTATCAAATCTTTTCTTTATGCTTTCGTTAAGGTCACAGCTCATAGACCATGCTTTTGCAGGATTTTCACACCATACATAGGCTCTTAGATTAACCGATGAATCTCCAAAACCAATTACTTTGACCTTTACAATGGAATCTTTATTTAATTTTTCTTCTTCTGTTCGGTTGTCAATGTGATTTGGATGCTTTAATGATTCCTCTAACATTATTTTCTTTGCTTTGTCAACGTCCGAGTCATAGCTTATCCCAAATTCAATCCAATTACAGATTTTTTCATCTCCGATTGTTGAGTTTTCTAGCACTTCATTGTTTATGACTGAGTTAGGTATAATTATTCTTTTGTTCTCAAAATTTTTTATTACTGTGTGTCTTAATGTAATGTCTTCAACTATTCCTCTTACCTCGGTGCCTATTTTCAAACGGTCACCTATTCTAAAAGGTTTGAATATAACAATGAAAATTCCACTTATGATGTTTGAGAATGCTTGTTGGGAAGCAAATCCAATTATAATTGCGAGAATTCCTGCACCTGCAAGTAGAGAAACTGCCAAAGTTCTCAGAGAAGGAATCATGTAAATTGCAATGCCAATTCCAATCAAGTAAATGCTTGCTGAAACAAGATACCTGATAAAAGTATATCTTGTGGGATCAACATGAAGTATTTTAGATGATCTCTTGAAAGCTTTCTTTAGAATAAAACCAACTATTCTAACAACTAAAAAAGTAATTACAAATATTGAAACAATCAATAGTATTCTTCCAAAACCATCAATAAGAATTTGTTTTATATCAGGAAAAGCCATGATAAATATATCCTGATGTTCTTTATAAATATTGCGAATCCACAAAATTTAAATAACTCCTGCTTAATCAAATATTAAACTTATAGGGAGGAATGCACAAAATGGTTTCAACATTATGGATTGTTATAATTATAGTAGCTGTTATAGTTCTATTAATTATAGGATTATTCAACAGACTTATTAGATTGAAGAACCAAGTCAAGAACTCTTTTGCTCAGATTGATGTTCAGCTTAAGAGACGAAATGATTTGATTCCAAATTTGGTTAATGCTGTCAAGGGTTATATGAAGCATGAAAAGTCAACTCTTGAAAATATTACTAAGGCCAGAGCGGCTGTTATGCAAGCTACTACTCCTGGTGAAAAAGGAAAAGCAAGTAATATGTTGAGTCAAACTTTGAAAAGCTTGTTTGCAGTTTCAGAGAATTACCCTGATTTGAAGGCTAATCAAAACTTCTTACAATTACAGGAAGAATTGGCTGGAACAGAGAATAAGATTGCTTATTCAAGACAACACTACAACGACATTGTTATGGTCTTCAACACCAAGATAGAAACTTTCCCAAACAATACAATTGCAGGAATGCTTGGTTTTAAGAAAGAAGCATCTTTCGAAGCATCAGCTGAAGAAAGAAAGAATGTTAAAGTAGAATTCTGATGCGAATAGCTTTTGATGATATAAGAAGGAACAATGTGAAAACATGGTTCCTCATTTTTTTATTTTTCATACTTGTATCTCTGTTTGGTGTTGCTTTTGGTTTGTACATGGGCAGTATTGTCTTTGGTTTGATTATAACAACTATTTTTGGAGTAATCTATACTTTAGTTGTTTTTTCTTCAGGCGACAAGATGATTATGAGCATTTCTGGTGCTAAAGAAGTTACTAAGCAAGAATATCCTCACTTGTTTCACACTGTTGAAGGATTGGCATTGGCTGCAGGCTTGCCTACACCCAAATGCTATGTTATTAAAGATACTGCTTTGAATGCTTTTGCAACCGGAAGAAAGCCTGAATCTGCTTCTATAGCTGTTACAACTGGTTTATTGGAAAAGTTGAATAGACAGGAGTTAGAAGGAGTTGTTGCTCATGAGATGAGTCATATAAAAAACAATGATATCAAAGTTATGATGCTCGCTGCTGTTCTCGTTGGTGTTATTTTGTTATTAAGTCAATTTTTGTTAAGAAGCTTCTTATGGGGTGGAAAAGGCGGTGGTAAGAAAGGTAGTGGTAATGCTGCTCTTGTTATGATAGTTGTAGGATTAGTTCTTGCTATATTGGCGCCTATTATTTCTGAACTGATTAAAATGTCTATTAGCAGAAAGAGAGAGTACATGGCAGATGCATCTGGTGCAATGTTGACCAGGTATCCTCCTGGCTTGGCTAGCGCTTTGAAGAAGATTTCTAAAGATCCAGACCCATTGGTTGACACTGCGAATAAAGCAACCGCACACTTGTTTATCAGCTCGCCATTTAGAAGGAAGAAAAGTGGTCGTAGTAGATTGTTTTCTACGCACCCGCCAATAGAAGAAAGAATTAAAAGATTGAAGGAGATGTAATTGCAAAAACTTATAAATAGTTGCTGTTTTTGTTCCAATCATGCCAAGAATGCCAACATATGACAGACGAAGGAGAACTTCAGACAGATTATCCAGAGACAGGGCTAAAAGACCTAAAACATTCATATCTGAAGAATCTGCAAAGAAATATGCTGAAGCTCACAACCTGAAAAACTATAAAATGGTTAACATTTCAACCATTAACAGCAAACTAAAAATCAAACTTGTTCTGAAATAAACATTAATAAACTCTAAATTGTTTTCTAAAGTAATGATAAACACAATCTCCATCGAGAAAGCATTGAAACTCAAAGACGCTGTATTTATTGATACTCGTTCTCCAAAGGAGTTTGCAGAAGATAATATTCTCGGTGCCATCAGCTGCCCTATTTTTTCTGATGAAGAAAGAAAAGAAATAGGAATTTTGTATAAGAAGGACCAAGGTAAAGCTTTTGAAAAAGGAAAAGCGATTTATGAAAGCAAAGTTGATAACTTCATCAAGAAGTACAAGAAGTTTGATAAAAACAAGCCAATAGTTGTCTATTGCTGGAGAGGTGGAATCCGTTCTGAAACCATAACTAAGCTTATAGAAAGTCTTGGTTACAACGCTTTTCAACTTGTAGGAGGTCATAAAGCTTTCAGAGGTTTTATCAGAGATAAACTGGAGAATTACAAGCTTCCTTTCAAACTCGTTGTTTTGCAGGGACTTGCCGGCTGTGGAAAAACCGATCTGATTAAAGAGTTGAAACCGTCCATTGATCTGGAAGAACTTGCAGGGCATAGAAGCTCTCTTTTTGGTGCCATTGGGCTTGAACCAAAATCTCAGAAAATGTTTGAGAGCAGATTATGGTTCAAACTGGAAGAGTTAAAGCAAGAAAAAACAGTTTTCATCGAAGGCGAAGCAAAGAAGATTGGAAATATATTTGTTCCTGACTTTTTATTTGGTGCAATGCAGAAAGCAATGACAGTCTATGTGAATACTTCTCTAAAAGAGCGTGTTAAAAGAATTGTTAGGGATTATTTCTCGCATGGAGAAGACGAGGAAATTAAGAATATTATTTCAAAGCTTAAGGTTTCTTTAAGCAATAAAGTTGTTGAAGAAATGCATAAACAAGTAGATAACAAAGAATATGAGAAAGTTGCAGAGCATTTGCTTGTAAAATACTACGATGATAGATATGTACATGCAAATAAAGATATAAAATATTCTTTTGAAGTTAACAATGATTCTGTAGAAAAAGTAGTTAAGGAATTAGTTAAACTCCTATAATTCCAGGATTTACAAGAAGAATAATCCCCAGTAGTAGCATTATTGCTCCGCCTATGAACTTTATTAGAGCCATTGTCTCTTTCTTTATTTGTTTACCTTTGAATGTAAGTCCGAATACTGTTACGATAACTACTAGGGGTGTTACATAGAATAAATTATAGAGTGCTAAATACAAGTAATGGCTGAACCCTGTTATTGAATGCCCTGTCAGTATTCCAGTGTATATTATTGGAAAGCCTGCAGTACACGGCAGTTCAACTAAAGAAGAAAAAATAGCTAGGATTATTGATGCACCAATCAGCGTTGGTATTGACCCTCTTTTTATCAAATCGGCGACTTTCTGTATTCTTTCTTTTAATGGTCCTACAAAACTATCTTGGACCATCAGAGTTATTCCTTTTCTGTAGAAGAATAACTCCTTAACATTGATTAGTCCTGCTATTATTGCGAGCAACGCTATTGTTATTCTCAGAGGTGTTATGAACCCAACGTATTTGAACACGTTTAGCCATGCAGCCATGAATAGGAAATAAAAAATGTAAACCACAACTATAAAGCTATATCCTACTGCAAATATTCTTTTTCTTGATTGAGATTCTGTCAGTATTAAACTTAAAAGCATTGTAAGAATGAATAAATTGCAGGGATTAAATCCGTCAACCATTGAAATTATTATTGTGAACAGAGGTAATGGTAGTTTGTTTCCAAACTCTGTTAATGCGTAGGGATCAACTTTTTGAAGAAAAATGTATGCTAGAATAATTATACCTGTTGTAATTCCAATAATTAATAGTTTTTTGTAACTCTCTTTCATTTTAGCTTGTAGTTGCCACCTTCTATTTTTATTGCTTTTCCATTTACTATGGCATCTGCTATTTTCTTTCTTGCAGAAATTATTAATCTGTGAAACGTTGGTTGTGAAATATCCATTTTCTTAGCTGCTTCTCCTTGTTCTATTCCTTCTAGATCCTTTAATCTTATTGCTTCAAATTCGCTTACAGAAACTATTGATTCGTTTAATTCAGATAAGGGTACACCTCGTGGTTTAAAATAGGTAATATTCGGCTCAGAGTGTACCCTTCTATGTCTTCTTGGTCTGGGAGACATTATCTTCTTCCTCTTCTGCAACCGCAGCCTCTTCTTAAGGATCTTGCTTTATCTAGGTTTTCATCGCTTCCTTTGCAGTTTCCCATTCCTCTTCCAGTTCTTGGTCCTTTTCCTTCAGGTCCTGTTCCGTCTTTATTTGACATTTTTTTACCTCCAATGTTTATTTTGGATGGTTCCAAAAATCATGATTTTTGATACCTCCATTATGAATATATATTCATTAATTATATATAAATGTTTCTATTTTTTGTAAAAAATAAAGAGAAAAAGAACTGAAAAATTAGTACAGCATAACTACATCTGCGTATCTCTGTATCTCTGTTCCCGGATAATTGAACTGTATGAACAAAGGTTTTCTGTTGGTTGTTTCCAAATCGCTGCAGACAAGCTCTGCTTCAATCTCTTCACCGCTTGCAAAATCCTTTCCGATTAACAGTTCATCGCAGTTGTCTCCGTAAATCTTGGTCACATAAACATAGTTTTCAGAACTTACGATGAGTCTTATTTTCTCATCTGTTACTCCGTACTTCTCGCATGTGAATGGTGCGCCTATTTCACATTCTGCATCTAACCAGATTGTTCCAAGTTCGCCTTCAATAGTTTCCTGTTTAGGCTCATCTAGAGTGGTTTCTTCTACAACATTTATTGAATCAGTGGATTCAGATTCGGTTGTTGTGATTGTGTCAGCCTGCTCAACACAGGATACCAGCAACAAAGTCAATATTAATCCCAAAATTATAGTTATTGTTTTCATTTTAGATAGAGTTCTTGGTTTTCAATTAAAAAGTTTTTGATTTCACAAACTTTAAATAGTCTAATTAACAGCGTTTAATTCAAGGTGATAATATGATAAAAAAACTATTAATTATGTTGGTTGCACTGTTTTTGGTCAGCTCATTTGTTGTGGCTGAACAACAGCAGGGACAGCCGGAAGTAACTGCAACAGGTGCTCCTGAAGATGCAGGTATGCCTGAAGAACCACAAGGTGCTCCTGAAGACGCTGGAGAAGGACAAGGAGAAGGCGAACCTGAACTAATTATGGCTCAGGAAGAAAACCAAGCCCAGAACCAAGGTGAAGAAAAAGGTCTAAAAGAGCAAAACAAAGAAATGCTTCAAACAGGTCTTGAAAACGCTTTAGGAAACGTTAAAAACGAAAACGCCAAGCAGATGCTGCAGCAGAACATGGAGAAATTCCAGGAAATGTATCAACAAAGACTAGAAAAAATGGAAGGTCTTGAGATAACTGAAGTTGATGAAGAAACTGGTGCTGTTAAGATGAAAGCAAAAGAACAGGTAAAGTTCCTGGGTTTCATCAAAGGAACAGCCACCCAGAAATTCGAGATGGACGGCGAAGGCAACATGGTTGAGAAGAAGCCATGGTACAGATTCATGTACAAAGAGGCTTTCGAAGAATAAACCTAATTTTTTTCTTTTTTTTTCATTAATTTTTTATACTACTTCTCTTTTTATTTTTTACAGGTGATATGAATGATGCAAGAGGAAATGTTAAAGTTAAGTTCTAAAACAAAGGATATGCGAAGAGCTATTGACTCTCTGAGAGAAGAATTGGAAGCTGTTGATTACTACAATCAAAGAGCTGATTCCTGTAGTAACAAAGAGTTAAAAAAGATTCTGCTCCACAATGCAAAGGAAGAGAAAGAGCACGCTGCAATGCTCATTGAATGGATAAGGCAGAATGATAAAGAGTTTGCTTACGAGCTAAAGGATTATCTGTTCATGAAAAATAAAGATATAACTGCTCACGAGAATCATTGATTATATTTTTTGAATTCTTCTTGTATATATATTCTTCCTCTGTTTATCCTGGATTTTACAGTTCCAAGAGGTATGTCTAATATGTTTGACATGGTGTTGTAATCCAAATCCTGTATGTCACGCATAATTATTGCTGTTCGGAATTGTCTTGGTGTATTCTCTAATATTTTATAGATTCTGTGTTCATTTAATCTTTTTTCTAATAGTTCGTCTGAACCCAATTCGCCATTGCCAACTGCTTCTTCCAGTTTAACATCACCGTCAAATTCTCCTGTTTTGGTTTTCACATTACTCATTGGCGTCTCATTTCTTCTTTTCATCTTTCTTAGTTCAGTAAACGCCAGGTTTTGGGCCAATGTATAAATCCATGTTGATATATTTCCTTTTTTTCTCGTATACTTGTGTATTTTTGTATAAGTGTTTCTAAATGCTTCCTGAACTATGTCTTCAGAAGTTTTTACAGTACTATAATTCTTGAGAATTTTTCCAATAAAGTCAGATAATTTATCAAAATATCTTATGTATAGTTCTTCAAAGGCTTTATCGTCGCCATTTTTTAGTTTTATGGCTAGATTATCATTGCTTTCCTGTTCATATATTCTCATTGCTGCCGGAAATCTGTTCACATTTATATATATTGTTTGAAAAACCTAGAAATATTGTACTTTGAAATCTTTGAAATCTCCTTTGAAATCACTCCATTTCTCATCAACTTTTACAACGTTTGCAAACCAAGGTCCTTCTCTGCAATATTCTAACAGCTGTTTGAGAGTATCTTCTTCTCCTTCTGCAACAGCTTCAACTGTCTTGTCAGGTAGGTTTCTCACAAAGCCTGTCAATCCCAGTTTATTTGCACTCCTTGATGTGAAAAACCGGAAACCAACTTTCTGTACCCGTCCATGTATTATCAAATGAAGCCTTTTCATGATTTCATGATGCTTCTTGTATTTTTATAGTTTTTCAAAACAACAAAAATTAGGAATTTTTGAGCTATTGTCTTTTGAGAACAAAAACCTTTTTATACAACCTGCTTAAACATTGTTAACTATAACAAAAATATATGTATATTTTTGAACATTTAAAACAAAAAAAGGTTTCAAATATGATTACAAAAGATACATTAATCGGAGAAGTTGTTGACAAGTTTCCAGCAGCAGTTGATATTCTTTTGGAAGAAGGAGTTCATTGTGTAGGCTGTGGAGCAGCAAATTTTGAAAGCGTTGAGCAGGGTCTTGAGGTCCATGGAAAAACCAAAGAAGAAATAGCTGATGTTGTTAAAAGAATGAATGTGGCAGTAAAAGAAGCTGAAAAAAACAAAGATACAATTACAATTACAAAAATAGCAGCTGAGAAAGTTAAAGAAATTATGAAGAAGGATAAAAAACAAGGACAGCATCTTAGAATTTCTATTTCAGAAAGTTGCTGTGGAGCAGAGTATGGTTTGGAATTTGTAAAAGAAGAAAACAAAGACGATAAAGTATTTGTTGTAGAAGGAGTAAAATTTTTGGTTGATAAGAAAAGCTTTGCTTTGATGAAAGGATCAAAGGTTGATTTCATAGACAATATTCAGGGAACAGGTTTTAAGATAACCAATCCAAATGAGAAATCAGGTTGTGCCTGCGATGATTCTTCTTGTTAATTTATTTGAAACTTTTACTTTAAACAAATCATAGTTTCTATTTTCCATTAGAATTCTAGATTCTTCTCCGCCTTCTAAAATCATTTTTACAAATCTAAATTGTCTATTCCAGTTGTAAAGAGCATCTTCAAAATTTCCATGATGAGCAATTAAATGCGATAAATAATTAGCACCAGACCTTTTCCAATCATCACTATTGTTAAAATCTCCAACGCCATATTTTTGCCAAGTACTGGCAAGGAATTGAAATTCTCCCATTGCTCCAAAATCATTGGATGCTATTTGAAAAATGTCCATATTACTTTTCTCTGCTATTTTAAATAATGCAGGAATTTGAGGGTAAACCAGTTCGTCAACTCTATGATTAAGAATGTACAATGTTAAAAGAGCATTTATTGCAAGCTTATCGCCTGTAACTGTTCCAAAGACTGTTTCAAAAGCTGACAGAGAAGGAATCAATTGAGTTGGAACATTTGTATAGTCTCTATTAATCTCTCTTAAAACAGAGTCATTTTCTGCAATATACTCAGGCATTGCTTCAACTCTTTTATCAAAACTATGTCTTTTCTTATACACCTCGTACTTTGCAGGCTTCTTCTCTTCATCTAGGACAACATATTTTGCAGTGCTTGTATAAATTTCAAATCTAGGATCAAATAGTATTGGTGTGATGTCAATACCATAATTCGCTTTCATTTTGTCCACTAAAGGTTGAAATGGCTCTGTAATAACTTTTTCAACAGAATCTTTCGTAGAAATTAAATCAGCTAACTTTATTTGCATATCAAGAATTGTGGAATCTAAAGTGCTTTTTTGAATTGCTGCGGTTATATGCTGATCATTTAATAAGTTTATAGAATCATTCTTTGCGTTCACAATATCTGCTTTTGATTGAGCATATACAACTGCAGAACAGAGTAATACTATTGAGGCGAGTCCCTTCATAAAACAACAGAAAAAACTTCTTCTTTATATTTATTTGGAAAAAATCTCTTTTAGTTTTTCAATTATTTTAAGAGATTCTATCATTGGCTCACCATCAATAGTAAGCAGCGGAACTCTTCTTTCAATCCTGTTGAAGGTCAAATCTTTGTATTCTTTCTGGTTTTCTTCGTTGCTCCAGATTTCTTTAATGAGTATTTTTAGATTGTTTTTCTCCAGAAAGTCAGTAACCCTCTTACAATATGGGCAGCCTTCTCCGATGTAAAGAACAAGTTTTGGCTTAGTCATCCTATACAAGGTCTTTTTTATTCTCTAAGTCCTTGATTTTGATTACATTCACAGGACAACTCTGGGCTGCATCTTTGGCTTCACCAAGATTGTTTACTTCCAGTTCGAAAAGTCCTGGTTTTACTTCTTTTCCACCGATAAGATCTGCTTTGCCGTCTGCATTCATTTTGAAAAGTTTAGGATCTAAAGCTGCGCAGGCTGCTGCTCCAATGCATGCATCCCTGTCATATATGATTTTGAACTTTGCCATTTTCGGTACCTCAACTTGAACTATCTTTGAACTTGTTTTTATATTTTTTGGTGGAATGGTTGAAGAAAGATTTAAATAAGTAATGGTCAATAGTATTCTTATGAGATTGGGTATTGATGTTGGCGGAACTAAAATTGAGGGAGCATTAGTAAACGACAACGGACAAATAATTGACAGCATCAGGAAACCAACAGAAGCTGATAAGGGAAAAAAACAGGTTCTAAAGAATATTTTGTTTGTGATACAGGCACTAAATAGCGATGATGTTAAGTCTATTGGAATTGGACTTCCTGGAACAATAGGTGAAGATGGAAAACTGCTCTTTGCAACACACATTTCTTGTATTAATGGTTTAAACGTTGCTAAGGAGATAGAAAAAAATATTGGTAAAAAAGTTAAGCAGGAAAACGATGCCAATTGTTTTGCACTTGCAGAAAGAAGATTTGGTGCTGCAAAAGGTTACAGAAATGTAGTGGGTGTAATCCTGGGGACTGGCATTGGTGCAGGGGTCATAATTAATAGCGAACTTTACAAAGGATTCTCCGGTTCTGCAGGAGAGTTTGGATTTATGAGGTTCTCTGAGAAAGAAAGTTTTGAACAAATATGTTCTGGTATAGGAATTGTCAAGAGATACAAAGAAAAAAGAGGCAGAATAGAAAATCCTGATCCAGCCAATATTTTTGCTTCAGGAGAATTAATTGCAAGAGAAGTTGTTGAAGAAACCTATAACTATCTGGGAAGATTTTTTGTGAACATAATTTGTGCGGTTAATCCGGAGATAATTGTTCTTGGAGGAGGTCTGAGCAATCTTCCAATGACTGGAAGAATAGTTCAGGAACTCAAGAAATACCCTTTTCCAGTGTTATTAAAGAATGTAAACATCGTGAAAAACAAACTTGGTGATAGCTCAGGTGTTATTGGTGCTGCTTTTTTATAGATGAACCGAAATCTTTATATACTTGTATAGCAAATTAACTATTAATCACACTCTAGGAGGGACTATACCATGAAAAGCCTTTTTTCATTGAAGAAATTTGCAAGAAAAGTGCCAGCAGATGAAGATGACGCTGCTGGAGACGAGTATGTAGAGATTGACACAGATTCGGAGCGTGAAAAATCATCCAAAATCATTGTCAGACCATTTGTAATGGAAGATTTCTCAGATATTAAGGATATTCTTGATACTATTAGAGAAGGTTACACAATTGCTCTTATTAATATCAAACCTTTGAAAGATAAGGATCTTGTTGAGCTGAAAAGAGCCATAAACAAGCTGAAAAAGACCTGTGACGCAATCAAAGGAGACATTGCTGGTTTTGGTGATGATTACATTGTTGTAACGCCTCAGTTTGCAGAGATCTACAGAAGCAAGACAACAAATAATATAGAAGAATAAGCAATCAATTCTTTCTCTTTTTGATATTAGAACTATTTATTTAATTTCGTTCAAAAATCAAAGATTTTTGGCGCAACAGAAACAAAGTTTCTGAGCTTCAAAAAACTTGTTTTTTGGCGCGCCAACAGATATTTTTCTGTTGAGCGTTTTTAATTACCTCTTTTTAAATTTTATTGGTTTACATTATAGAACTTCTTGAGTATATGTTGAAAAACAACAATATATTTAAATGAAATTTTTCAGTAAAGAACACATGGTCGAGAAAGAAGAAACCAATGGAGCCCCAAGTGTTATAGAGGGTGAAATGTGTCCTTTTTGTCATGAAAAAAAGTTGGCTTTAAGAGAGATGGAAAGAGACATTCCCTACTTTGGTCTGGTCTATGTTTTTTCCATGGACTGCGCTGGATGTGGGTATCACAAAGCAGACGTTGAAGCAGCAGAGAACCATGGGAAAGTTAAATACACTCTTGAGATTGATTCTGAAGAAGATATGAAAATAAGAGTTGTGAAGTCAAGCACTGCAACTATAAAAATAGCTCACGTTGGAAGCATTGAACCGGGTGACGCTTCAAATGGATATGTTACAAACGTTGAAGGTATTCTTAACAGAATGAAAAAACAGGTTGAAAACATCAGAGATGAGTCCGATGATAAAGCAGATGTTAAGAAAGCCAAGAATATTATCAAAAAACTTACAAAAGTCATGTGGGGTCAAGAAAAGATAAAAATGACTTTGGAAGATCCTAATGGTAATTCTTCGATAATTTCAGAAAAAGCAGTGAAAAATTAACTACTTTTTCTGGACTTTCAAGAAATTGAAAATATCTGAGAAAGCTGTTAAAGGGTAATTATTTACTATAACCTATTATTCTATCACTATCTTCAGATATTTGATGTCTTCTGTTTTTAACAAGATTAAATAGGAATGAGTAAGGTTTATCAATGTATGAATTTATTGCAGCTGTTAAACCATTTATTTCTTTTGAACAATCCGGATTATCTCTTTGTTGAGGATCACCAGTTACAATGCATTTGCTTCCTGGTCCTATTCTTTGAAGGATGGTTTTCATCTCGTATGGTGTGAAATTTTGTGCTTCATCTACTATTACAATTTTATCTGTAGCTGTTATTCCTCTAATGTAACCTGATGCTAGTACTTCTATAATTTCATTCTTAGGATTAAGATGGGCTGATTCTGAAAAAACTCTTTTTGAAATATCACTATCTCTTTTTAATCCATATTTAGTGTCCATTTTTGGATGAACAAATAAACTTTCAAAGGGTATAATTTTTCCCATAGATGTTTCTTTAAATGAATATTCAAATGGTTTTAGATGTTTCATAATCTTATCAAGTAAATGTCCTGGTTCTGTTCCTTCATCTCTTTTTGGTCCGCCTATAACATCATTAGGTTTCAGAATAATTATTTGGTTGAAATATCCTCCTTTATCTTCTGAATCAGGCATTCCTCTTAAAGCTCTTGTTTTATCATTATACCATAATGTTAAATCCAATGCTGTAGCCAAAGCAAGTAAAGTTTTTCCAGAACTATGGCCTCCGCAGATAAATGATAAGTTCACATTTGGATTTAATAAGCCATATTGGAATGCAATATATTGTTCCATATCTAATGGTGTTACTCCAACAACTGACTTCATATGATGATTTCCTATGTGCATAATTCTGCTTTTTTCTTGTTCTGAGAACAATCGAAGTCTTTTATTATCTGCACCTATAATCTTTGTTCCTGAATTATTCCTTTTCAAATCTCCTTCAACAATTGCCCAACGTGTTTGGTTAGGATCTGGAGATAAGTGCTGAACTATTTGGTTAAGATATAATTTATCATTTAACAACTCCATTGCGTCTTCTAAAGGCAGAGGTCTGTTAGGATGTTTGTAAAGTTCTTCAAATAACTTATTAGTACCTATTACTTTTCCTTTATTAACTATGTCTGCATTTATTGTTAAAAAATCAGGGCCTGCTACAGACAATCCTGCTGATTTATATTTTAAACGGGATTTTGGACTGGTAGTAATAATTTCAGGAGTCTTTTCTTGTAACTTCCATTGAGTTTTTATTTTTTCTTCTAATGCTTCTATGGATTTGCCTGTCTCAAACTTTTCTGTATTTACAACTGCTACATCTAATTTATCAGAATAATTATACCTTGCGATGGCACCATCTACGTTTATTAGTTCTAATTTCTCTGTACTGTTTACAGCTTCAGTTCCTCCATCACTATATTCTCCTTTGCGTTTGTTGTCTGGATAAAGTATATCAAGAAAATAGGAAGGAATTATCAGAATGTTTTTTAACTTAGCATTATCTGGTCTTCCTAAATTTTTAAACACTTCTGGGCCTGCGTTTATATATACGTCAGGTAATGGTATTTTAATTCCATGATATTGATTTTCAGTCATCTCGCTTCAACTTTTTATCTCTGTGTAAATATTCTTTCAACTAGATTATAATCTTGTATCATACTATATTTGCCTATTAATTCTCCAATATTTCTTACTTCATGATATATTTCAACGCCTTTTCTTCTTAGTTTGTCGTTAATGTTTCTGTCAAGAATGTCTGTATTTTTTATAATTCCATGCAACAACTTGCTTTTCTTTTGTGGGTCTTTATTTTCTAGTTGTTTTTGGAATTTGGATATTACGTCATAAGAATCATCAACAATATTATCGATTGCATAATTCAATTTGATATATATAGATTTCATCTCTCTAAATTTATTTTCTATAGGGGATTGCGATGGATTTTTAAAAGATGAAATTGCTGCAACTATTGCATATCCTATAACCACTCCAAGTTCGTCTTGATTCTCTATATTATAAGAAAGTTCATTAAAAAGATTATACAACTGTACTTTGGTTTTTTTCTTCTTTTTCATGTTAGATGCTAAACGTTGCCAACCCCCTAGATTATTGAATACCAATTTACTATTTAAAAGTTTCTATTCGAGAATGGTTACATACTCTCGTTTTCTCCAAAACCTTTATATATCATAATAATTCACAATCGTTAAGATGTACAAATCAAAAGAAAATGAATATCACAGCAATGATTATGATAGTTCAGAATCTTTATACGTTGTAAACAATCATTCCAGAGGCGCTTGCAAAGGAACCTGCAGGTCAATGGGAGTTTGTACCTGTTCTTAATCACATCTCATTAGGTGCTTCAATCCCTAATAATTCTAAACCATTCTTTAGAACCTGTTTAACAGCCAGAATCAAAGCAAGCCTTGCACTTCTAACATCCTTATCAGCTTTCAGTACCTGATGTTTATGATAGAACTCATTAAAACTCTGAGCAAGTTCTAAAACATATCTTGCAACCATTGAAGGTCTGTAATTCCTAGAAACGCTTTCTACAATTGAAGGATATGCTGCTAGTTTATTTATCAAATCAGTTTCTTCTTTTGATTTCAAAAATGAATAATCTACAATTCCAAGCTTTGTAAAACCTTTTTTCAAAATAGAATTAATCCTTGCGTGGGCATATTGAACATAAGGACCTGTTTCGCCTTCAAAAGACAGCCATTCATTAAGATTAAAGACAATTACTCTGTTACTATCTTGGTTGAGCATTCCAAATTTCAAAGCCCCAAGACCAATCATTTTAGCAGTGTCATCAACTTTTTTCTTTGACCAATCAATATGTCTTTTCTTAACTTCTTGTTCTAAAGAATTCATTAGTTTACTTTGAAGTTCAGAGAATAAAATTATGTTTCCTTCTCTTGAACTCATCTTTCCTTCAGGAAGCATCACAAGCTCATAGCTTACGTGGTGGCAGTTCTTAGCGTTTCTGAAGCCCATTAGCTCCAATGTCTTAAAGACCTGCTTAAAATACATTTTCTGTTCGCTACCAACAACATAGAGTGACCTGTCAATCTTATACTCTCTAAACTTCTTGGCAGCAAGAGCAAGATCCTTTGTGGAATAAAGAGAAGTTCCATCACTTTTCAAAACAAGGAACACATCAAGACCATACTTTTTCAAATCAATAATAAGTGCTCCTTCACTTTTCTTAAAAAGACCTTTTTTTGAATATTCTTCAATTAGCTTCTTTCCTGGCTTTTCAACATCACTCTCATAGAAAAACTTGTCAAACTTCACCCCGAGCCAATTGTAAATATCATTGAATTCATCAAGGCTCCACTTTCTTGTTTTTTTCCAAAGCTTGATTTCACTGTTCTCTTTCTTTGCTTCAAGCTTTTGAAGCATTTCTGAAACTTCATTTTTATAGGACTCTTTTTCTTCAAGCTTTTTAACAGCCTTTGAATACAGCTCTCCAAGCCATTCTCCTCTGTTTTTTGCAGGAACCTTTCCTTTGAAGAAATTCTTGTAATACCAGAGACATTTAGCAATGTGAGCGCCGACATCACCCATGTAGTTGGCTGCGACAACATTATAACCATTGGCTCTCATGATTCTCACCAAAGAATCTCCAACTGCAACGTTTCTCAGATGCCCCACATGAAAAGCCTTGTGGGTGTTGGGCTGTGAATATTCAATCATGACTTTTTCTTTTTTCTTGCTTCCTCTTCCATAAGCATCTTTTTTCTTGAGAACTTCACCGATGACTTGCTTGCTGATGACTCCTCGGTTTATGAAGAAGTTAAGATATGGTCCTGCAACTTCAATTCTGCTAATATTTTTTGTAAGCTTAACCTTTTTTGCAAGATATTCAGATATGACGTGAGGATTCTTTTTCATATCCTTTGAAAGCACAAAGCAGGGAAACGCGAAGTCTCCATACTTTAGATCAGGAGGAATCTCCAGTTGATCATCTATCTGCTTAGGAGTTAATGTAGTTTCTTTCTGCAGAATCTTAATAACTTCGTTTCGATAGCTCATTTTAAGGTTTTATTGAATGGCCAATACCAGTTCTTTCTTGTAAATAGGTAGTGCTTCTCTATAAACTTTTTGATTATTATGACAGGAAATCCTCTTCTGACACGTTTTTTTCTGAGCATAATACCTCTGTTTTTGCCAATTGATATAAGATAAGGAACATCCTTTGGTTTATGAACTTTCTTTTCTCCGCCTTTAATATCTGCAATGATATTTTTTGCAACGGTCTCTGCTTCCTGAATTGCAGTAAGAGCTGTTTGTGGTTGAGGATTATGATATATGTATGCGCAGTCACCGACGGCATAGATGTAGGGTCTCGCGGTCTGCAAGTACTCATTGGTTATTATTGCTCCTCTTTCATTGGTTCTCAGTCCCATCTTATGAACTATTAGAGGAGGCTTTATTCCGCAGCACCAAACAATTGTGTTGGTGAATATCTCTTTTTTATTGTCAAGTATTATTTTTCCTTTCTCTGCTTTCTTGACTCTGCTGCCTGTCCTTATTTCAACAGCTTTTTTCTTCAGAACTTTTATTGCATAATCAATGGCTTTTTTAGGAAAACTCTTCATGATGGTCTTGCCTGATTCTACTATGATTACTTTTGCTTTTCCCTTGCTCATATCTGCAATTTCACCGGCAACTTCCACACCCGTAAGGCCACCACCACATACGACAATGTTGATGGGTTCCTTGTAGAACTTTGCTTTGTCAAGGTCATTTTGCACTTGTCTGTATATCTTCTCTGCGTCGAAGACATTCTTCAGTTCAAAGGCATACTCTTTGATGCCCTGTGTTCCGAAGTAGTTTGTGACCCCGCCAACGGCTATTACCAAATAATCAAACTCCAGATGTCTTGATCCTGTAACAACTATTTTATCCCAGGGTCGTACCTGAATAATCTCGTCTTTGTAGAATATTATTCTCTCTTTGCGATAGAGATTTTCAAGATTAATCATAATATCGCTTCTTTTTAAGTTCCCAACCATTACTTTGTGAAGAGAAACCTGATAAGTGAAGTATGCGCTCTTGTCAATCACTCTGATGTCAAGACTATGATTCATCTCTCGAAGTCTAAGAGCAGATTCCATGCCTCCGAAACCAGAACCCAGAATAACTACTTTAGTCATAATATGAAAAAGATAAGAGATTGTTTAAAAATTTTGCTTTTAGAAACAATGAGCCCAGGAGGATTGGCGAACAACGAATACTTGTTGATAGCTAACGTCCGTAGGATATTCACTGCGTGAAATCCCACATAGTAAAAAGAAAAGTGAGCCTAGGAGGATTCGAACCCCCGTCTATCGGTATCCACACAACCTTTCTCTGAGAGCTTGACGAGTTTACGAGGAAACTCTCGGTTTTCCCCAGGCTTTTCTTAAAAGGCTGTTCCGAAGCCGATTGCACTATCCAGGCTATGCTATAGGCCCACAAAGTTTCATAGAACTACATATATTAAATATCTTACGGATTTTTTTTATAAGAATGAAAAATCTATTTTTTCTTTCGCTTCAGTGTAATTTCAATGGTTGAAACTCTTACGTCTTTTCCTTCCTGATTCTTGAACTCTTCTGAATCAATTGCTATTCCTTTGGTTTCTATCTGGTCTTTCAAAAATCTGTTCAATGCCACTTGTGCAACGTCTACAGCTCTGCTAATAAATTTTCCCCTTGCCTTTATTATTACTTCTGTCGCTTCTTTAGTTGTAAACTGTATGACGACGCTAGTCACGTAGTTCATAAACGGTTTTCCGCCTATAAATATAGAGTTGTCTTTGTCTACCATGTTTATCCCCCACTATTTCTTAAGTCTGGTAATGTACCCTGCGATTGTATTCTTTATCTTTTTGGATGGTATATTGGCAAATCCATCCACCAGTTTCTTGTTCTGTTCGAAGTTGTTGGTTAATTCTTCCCCATGAATCTCTACAATCTGATGAGTCACTCTCTTTACTTGTTGTGTCTTAATTCTTCCCATTTTACCTTTGAAAAACTCCAATCTCTTTATAAAGATTATGAAAATCAACAACATTTTCGAAAATTATATAAACTCACAGACCAAAAACAGCATTAAATAAATTTTTAGGGGGTAATAGTATGAAACACGAATGTTCTGGTTGGATTGGCTGGTTAGTTCTTCTTGTGGGTCTTTTCTACCTATTGGTTGACTACGGCGTAGGATGGATGGGCTGGTGGAAATTAAGCTGGTTCACAACAGTACTTATTTTATTTGGATTGCACAAAATAACCAAAAAGAAATAGGTTCAAAAATTTTTTATTTTTATTTAATTTTTTTTTCTTATTCTCAGAATTAGTATAAAAAAAGGAAATAAATTATTCTGCTTCTTGTACTATCTTTATTGCACTAACCAGCCCCCATATCCATATTCCTATAACCAAAGGTATTCCTATCAGTATTAATGACAGAACCATTCCTACTATGGATAAAATCAACTGGGTAACTCCAGTTTTTGTATCTCCACCAACTATTGTTCCAATGCCTGTTGGGAAAATAAATATGTTCAAAAGAAGCGCTGCAATAGCGATTCCCTGTGTTGTTTTCTTCTTCTTGGCCATAAATAAAACCCCCTAACCAGATACCATAACCCTATTGGAATAGATAGTTCTTTCTTTCTTTTTATCGAGGAAAGTTGCTCTGCTTCCAGGCAGTGATATGTTTCCAATTATCTTGAGTTTTGACTTGATTTCATAGGTGATTATCCTTTCTTCGAAAGGTTCAAGATTTTCAAGATTCCACTTGATTATTGTTCCTTTCTTTTCCTGCTTTGTTATTTTCTCAGGATGGATTGTTCCAAGAGTTTTTGTTTTCAGAACTTCAGCGATTCCAGGAACCCTGTCAAAAACAGTGACTCTGTCAATTGGGTTTTTGGATCTGTTCTTTACAAACAATCTGAGCTTTAAATGCTCAACTCCCTCTTCTGCTGATATGACTGTTACAATTGCTTCTTTGGTCATCAGAACAGGACTTCTGAAAGAGTAGTACAATATCAGTATCACAATTGCCAGTATTATAATTCCAATTGGAATTCTGTAGTTAGTTGTGACATTAATTGTAACCAACTCCTGTGGTTCAATTGTAACATCCCACTGAAGAACAGGTTCTCCGCCAATCTTTGCAGAGGTTCCTTTTATATCAGAGTATGTGAATATCCTCTTAATCAGAGGCATTGGGATGCTGATTGTTTCTGTTTTCTTTGTATTTCCATCATTTTCAACTGTTATAACCTGGGTTGTCTTGAAAAAGAAACTTTCAGGAACAAGTTTGCTGGAAACATCTGAATAGGCTATAACTTCATAGTTCTGAGTTGACTGACTGATTGTGACATTTTTTACTATCAACTGAACATTCAATGGGTAAAGTCCTGGTTCCTGCGTTGAATCAATTTCAAACAGGTACTCGGTTCTTTTCTCTTCCAAAGGACCCAGGGAGGCTGCAAATTCTTTGTAAAAAAGTTTTCCATCGATAAGAACCTGCATTTCAGAAATATCAAGTGCATTTCTGTTTTTCATGAAAACTGAAATAGGAACCTTATTTCTTGGGTCAACCTGTTTGTCTATGGTTGCACTGAACTGTATTGAAGGTCTGTATTCTCCAAATATAGGATCATATGGTCTGATGTTTATCTGGAATAGTTCGTTTTTGAATTCTCCTGATTTTGCAGATTTTATTTTGACATTGACAACATATATTCCAAGAGGGATTTGGGAACCAGGGTCTATTTTGAGAGTTACATGATCAACTCCTGTAGTGATTGCTGCCTGTTGAGTTAATAGTATCCATGATGGATCCTGTGTTGAAAATGTCAGCACATCTGGAGTTGTAAGCATGTTGGTAATTGTAAGGTCGAATTCTGCAACCTCGCTGATGAAAATATTCTCTTTTATCGGTTCTTGCGAAACATAGAAACTGGTTGCAGAAACTGAAAAAGCTGCCATTATTAGCAAAATTGGTAAAATTATAAGTTTGGTCCTCATATTATCCCTCGAATGTAGTTATAATTATACTCATATTTAAACTTTTCCATAGGCTATAGTTAAGTATAAAAGCATGACTGGATTTCTTGAGCGTCAAATAACTATAAAATGACTTCAGAAGCACTAACAAACGGGAAGATAACAGAGAAATTTTTGAATGATTACTATATTAATCCAAAAAATGAATCTTTAAAGAAAATTATTGATGAAAGGAAAGATAATCCTAGGCTAGGATGTATAAAAGGAATTCCTATTGAACTTGAACGGGTAATCAAAAGTTCTGTTCAATCACTAAATGATGGGGATGGCGTTGATTCTGTTGTTGGCTGGGTTAGTAGAACAACTAGAACTCAAGGACATCATTTTTATAATATGAAAACTCTATTACATGCAATAGAAATTGCAGAAGAAATCTATGGTATTAAACTGGAAGTTTATAACAAAACAGCGAAGGACTTGTCTGTTAGAGACTTAAAAAGAATAAAAAAAGATTGTGACAGTTCAAAAAGCACTGCTCAAATTCTTATAGATAATCAATTGAAAAATAGAACTGTAATAACTTATGCTCTAAAGAAGCTTGTGAAGTATAACCTGGAACAAGAAAAGAAAAATGTGACTCCTTCTGTTCCAGAAACAATAGTTCTAAAAAAAACTGTTAAAGATGAAGTTAACATTCCACTATATGAAAGAAATAAAGAAACTATTCCTGTTGCGTCTGCTAAAAGAGTAGTAAAATATGTTGTAGTTGCAAGTATATTCAAAACTTCTAGTTAACAATGTAGTATTCTACAGGATAATAAGAATAGGTGTCTCCGCCGTAGATGTGTATAGGACAGCAGGCCTGTTCATCATAGGTTGGTTGTGATATGAAACAATCTGTATTGTCTGGTCCTCCAAAGACAACTGAATCTGTTAGCCAGTTATCAAAATCCGATGTGTAATCCTTTTGGCATGCTGAAGTCACTTCTCCATAGCATTGTTCTGCAACTTCGCAGTCAAGGGTTGCAGGATCCCAATAGCTTCCTGCAGGACAGCAATGTCTTGCATCATTTATATCAGGAGCATAGGCAGGTAATGGATCAATAAATTCAAGCTCTCCTTTTGAACAGTAATAGTCGGTTCCGCTGTATGTATCTTCGGTTGTGCTTACACCGCATGGCTGCATAGTTGCATGGCACTCTGTATCTCCGCAGTCTGTGTATACATCAATGTCATCGTCAATGTCATTTGTGCAATCCTCGGAAAGTGCACAGCACTCTTTATTAGCATAATTTCCAGAACAGTTTGCAACATGGCTTCCGCCTGGTAAAACATCGTTAGGATAGAACTCATAAATGCACTCTGCATTGCAGCTTCCACTGGTTATTACTTCACACTGGGCTCCACTTCCGCCAAGATTTCCAACCTGATAATATTTTAGATTTACATCAACTTCTGATTTGTGTCCGCCTTCAACAACTGTGCTTGAATCATTCTGTAAAACAGCATAGACTGCTCCTCCGGGAGGAGCCTGATAAACTTTTGCTGTTAGGTCTGTGTTGCAGCATACAGCGTATGGATAAAGTACTTTGTTTGAATCTTCAAATCCGCGAGCATGAGCGTTTGTAAGATGGGAAAGTCTTATCATCTCTATTTCATTTGCAATGCAGTTGCCCAGTCTTAACTGGCAGGAAAAGTTTCCTATCGGAGGAGGTATGATTGCATTTATATTAATTGAATCAGTGTCAATCTCAGCACCATCATCAACTGTCAAAAGAACATTGTAGGTTCTGTTTGCAGTGTATTGTACAACCGGATTCTGAAGGTTAATCTGGGATGAGAAACGAAGGTTAACAGCAGGACTGCCAAAATCCCAGGTATAGGATGCTCCAGGAAGACCGGCAGTATAGTTTCCGCGAAAGAAAACATTTTCATTTGTAGCCCAGCCTGTTCCGTCTGCAGGTGTTTCGATTATTGCAACTAGAGCGCTGACACTAATGGTCGTTAGAATAAATATAATAAATATTGAAAAAATCTTTCTCATACCAACTTCCTCTTTTAGAATATTCTACGAAGTATTGATATATAAATTTTGTTACTATTTCTTCAGCTTAGAACTCTTATAAACTTCAGGCTTGAAAGCTTTTGCTCTGACAATCTTAAAATTACTTAACCCTCTTTTTTTAAGTTCTTCTTCAAGCTCATCTTCTTTTGCGAACTGATCATAGCCAATGCAAAGAATAGCTGGTTTCTCGTCGATGACAACTTTCAGAATATCATTTTTATTACCAAGAACTGCTTTGTCAACGTATTTGCACTCAGATACTGCTTTTAGTCTTTCTTCTTCTGAATTCCACTGTTCTCTTTCTTTGAATTTGTTAAGATTGTTTTCCCTGCTGACAACTACCACAAGATAGTCTCCTAATGCTTTTGCCTGCTTGAAATAATTCTCGTGTCCTTTGTGAAACGCGTCGAAGGAGCCGAAGGCCATGACTTTAATCATAACCTAAGAATGAAAACTATTCTTTTAAATATTTGCAAAAATTAAGTAAAATTTATATAGTCTGAATGTTTTAAAAGTTAAAAGAGGTGTAGCTAATGGTTGACGATTATGAACTTCTTCCCCATGAAGAACTGGAAAGACTTAGAAGGGAAGTTGAGCATCTAAAGAAAAATCCCTATTCCGGCAATAAAAAGAACCAAAACCTTCTAGATTCAATGGACAGTTTAACTTCTTCAATAAACAGACTGATAGCAATATTTGAAGGCACACAGGAAGGATTGATAAAAGAGTATAAAGATGCAAGTCCTACAAAATTGCTTGTAAAAATATCTGAGGAAAACGCTAAGATTGCAGAAGGCATAGTGGCTGTTGCTGAGATGCTGAAAGGTGATAGGCCGATGCAGTCCAGAAGACCTATGACTTCAAATATGCCGCCTCCTCCAACGCGAAGTTCAGAACAGATGCCTTCGCCTCCAGGAATGGGTGAATTGAGGGTTCCGGATGTGGATTTTGAACCTGAGAAAAAAGGATTATTTGGTAAATTCAGAAAATGAGTATTCCATCAAGAGATTTCTTAATTGCTTCAGGAGATTCATTTAGGACTACTGTTAAAGTCAAAAAAGACGGAAAAATAGACTCTTTTAGCTTTGAAACAACCGATTCCAAGGAAGAGCTAAACATGGAATTGGAAAAAGCAGAGAAGATTCTGAAAACCTTAAAAGGTAAACTCAGTAAAAATAAGCTGAAAATCATAACCGGAAAAATAAGATTCTTGAGAACTCAGATTGGTGAGTATAAGGAGGAACTGCGTAATCATCCTCTGGAACATAAAGGAGAAGTTATAACGCCACCAATATTTGAAGATTTATATCATGAACTGGATGAACTCGATGCAGAACTTAATATTCCTACAAGAAAAAAAGAGAAAGAGATTTCTGAAATGGATGAACTTCCAATGCCTCCATCAAGCCTTCTGGATATACCGCCACCTCCTGAGAAGTAGCAGTATTACAAAACAAAAATAAGAATATTTTTGAATATAATTTTATACCAAAATTATAAATCTTTAGCCATCAACGTTCTTCTACCGTTGGCTTTTGCACGTTCAATTGATTCGAGAATCAGTGCTTTTACTTTTTCGTTCAAAGCAACTGAGAAATCACCTGCAATGTTCATTTCACCGGCTATTTCTTTCACTTTTGCTTTAACGATGAACAGATCTGACATGTTTGCATCCTCCTATTTATGTGTATAAATAAAATATAATATATTATTAGCTTTCTTTTCCAGTCTGCAGAATCCAAACCTTTCAAACTGGATTATTTCTCCTATTTTCAGATTTGAAACCATTGGTTCAGCAATGCCTTTTATTACTTTTTTGTCAGGCATCAGAACATTTACATCGACAAGGTCTTTTGTGAACGGAAGCCAGTGCATTATCAGCTTTCCTTCTTTTTTGTAATCATCATAGCTCTTTCCTTTGTATATGAAATATCCGTTCTTCTTGACAAAATTCATGCAGTCCATCAGCCTGTATAGCTGTTTATCCTTGAATTTTTTGATATCATTTTGTGACAGGTAGAACAAATCAGATGTTTTGAAGCTTCTCATACCTCTCTTTGGAAAATCAGGATGTAATTGCAGCTCTATCTTCATCTTTGGAGCGTCCTGCATTCTTACCCTTACAGGTTTTTCTATGAAGAAATAACGATTGCAGTTTGCATCCAGAAGTCTTTTATTGTGAACTATCAGGTCGTCCCAAGTCTTGGTTGACTCTGCCTTTGTTATTCCGGTGCTTAAAACAAAGTTCTTGACTGCTTCCGGCAGGAAACCTCTTCTTTTCAGGGCCACAAGGGTGGTGAGTGACGGATCGTCCCAACCGGTTAGTTTTTTGGAATCAACGAGCTCCCTTATTTTTCTGCCTGAACTTTCCACTCCCTCCATGTTGAAACGTGCAAATTCATAGATTGAGGTTTCGTTGAGACCTAGAAGTTTTTGAATGTATCTCTGTAGTTCATTTCTAAGCTCAAACTCTTTCGATCTAAATCTGTAGGTTACTCCTTCAATGCCGTCCATTACAGCGTTTTCAAAATCATAGTTTGGCCAGACAGTAAATTTATCTCCGAGTCTGCAGTGTGGTTTTTTTATTATTCTGAATATTGTTGGGTCCCGCATGGAGCTGTTTTTGTGCTTCATATCAATTTTTAACCTCATAATTGCTTTACCTTCGGCAAAAGTAGGCATTTTTCTCCACATCAAAAGGTTCTCTTTGATATGTTTGTATCTGCAGTCACAGGCTTTACCTTTCATTCTACCTTCCTTGATTTTCTCCTGATTGCAGGTACATATGTATGCTTTTCCAAGGTTGATTAGTTTGTCTGCGTGTCTGTAGAATTCCATCATGTGATCCGATGCGTAGTCGATTAAATCGGGTTTTATGCCCAGCCATTTGTAGTTATCCAGATGTATTTTGTAAAAATTGGTCTTTGCCAGCTCAGGATTGGTATCTTCAAATCTTAGTATGAATTTTCCGTTATGGCTCTTTGCAAATTCATAGTTTATGAACAAAGACTTTGCATGTCCAATGTGTGGATATTTGCTTGGTTCTGGTGGAAATGCAGTTACAACTTTTCCTTCAGTTTTGAAAGGCTCAAAAATTCCTCTTTTTATCTTTTCTTTCTTTTCTAGAAGTTCAGGTGCAAGCTCTCTAAGCCTTTTTTCCTGCTCTGCCGGCTTCATGGCATTGACTTTTTTTATGATTTCAGAAACTTTCTTGCTGAGATTTTTCATGTCTTTTTTGACAGAAGGATCGGCCTTGAAAACACAACCGATGACTGCTCCAGGGTTTGCCTTGCCCTTGAACTTCACAGCGTTCTCCAGAGCGTATTTTTCTATGAGTTTATCCATGTGTTAAGAAGTGGTTATATGGTTTATATAGTTTGTGAAAATTACGAAAATAAGATTTTTGGAATTACAGAAAGAAAATCTTTCTGGAATGCAAAATCAGAGAGTTTTGCATATTCAAAGCCCAGAAGCTTTGAAAATAGAAAGCATTAAAAGAAATAGATAATTTTAGAATATTGTTTGGGCTCTTAGCTCAGTCCAGTAGAGCGCTTCGTTCGCAACGAAGAGGCCGTGGGTGCGAATCCCACAGAGTCCATACAACTAATACTAGTTGACGGCTAACGTCCGTACGACATAAAGTCGTACATAGTGGTTTTTGAGAACCACAGAGTCCATTAATTAACACTACTAGTTAGTAGTAAATAATCGAAACATTTAAATAAGAGTTCTGCCTATAATCACCTATGAATGCATTTGAAGAATTTTTAAAGAATCAGGAACGAATTTATACTAAATTCAAAAACTCTGAAAATGATGTAAAAACAAATGGAATAGAAAGAAATTTTCGTTTGGATATGCAAGGATTTGTAATATCGATAATACATCCAGATTACGTAAATGAAAGTGTTCTGAATTTTTCAGAAAGAATAAAAGATGTTTCTCCAGCAATAATCTATCCTGCAGACGGACTGCATACAACACTGTCAACCTATCAAAACAAAGAATATGATGGAACAGACTATGATAAGGATTTGGCAGATAAGTTATGTGATTCTGTCAGATCTGTACCAAACAAACAGCAATTTGCAATTAACTTTCCTATGTGGTTATACAATACAAATTCTGTTTTTGTTGCAGGTTATTCCGATAAAATATTTTTTGAACTAGGTAATCAAATTCATAATAATGCTTTTAAAAAAAACATTACTCTAAATAAACAATGGGGCAGTCATATTACCGCAGCAAGATTTTTAGAAGAAAAAAATGGCAATGAGCTAACAGATTTTTTTAAACTAATGGAAGAAGCACCTGTTATCGGAAAAAGCATTCCAACGCATATAAAAGTTGGATATCAGAGAATTACTGATGACGGATTTACCTATGAACCAATTGAATTGTTTCCTCTTGGTTGATTATTGTTCTCTAGTATATCAACCATTATGGGAGTTATTTTTTCAAATAGTGTCTTTATCTTGCTTTTCTTTGCCAAAAGAATCCACCTTGCTTACCTTGTTCTTGTATTTGGTTTTATTTATAGTTTTCGTTATATTTTTAAACAAAGGCTTGATTTCTCTGTTAGTCGGGCGGATAGCTCAGTCCAGTAGAGCGCTTCGTTCGCAACGAAGAGGCCGTGGGTGCGAATCCCACAGAGTCCACTATTTTAGTTTAAAATAATAAATGTTTAGGACTTCTATCAAAATATGCTTGGTCTGGAATTAGAACTCTAGAAAATACATACATAAGTTTGTAAAAGGATTGAAGTTTTTCTGCAGGCATAGAAATAGTTCCATTAACATGATATATTATTTCAGATAACTCGCTTGAAACACCTGCGATGCTTTTTTTTTCTTTAGGATTCTCTGCTAAGACTGCTGCTTTTCCCAGAATTTTGGGATAATATATCTCTTCAAAAGTCAAATCAGTAATAGAATTAATCGGAGGCCTTGTTTTTGGGTCTGGGGGAACATATGCCAGTGCTTCTTTTAAATTTCTAGAAAAATCTCTCATAGAATTTACTCCTTTGCCATATTTATCATAGAGGCTCTTAATATCATCAGGATTTCTCCAAATACCCTTTAAAAACTTTGATAATAATTCCATTTCGTAAGAAAAACTTTTATCTTTCCAATCAAAAGGTTCTTTTCTCTTAAAAACTTCTTTTGGTGTTGCAGTTTTATAAGGCCAGTTAGTCATTTCAATTAGGAATTAAGAGAAGTATTTATGTCTTTTTGAATATCTGTTTTCAGTTTAATTTATAAACAAACTTCTCATCCTTTTGGCTATGACTCAAAGCTACGAATCCAACATATGGAAATATTACCTATTTAGATTTGTGAGTGCACTAGAATTAACAATCTCAATCTTTGTGCTCTTTTTGCTGGCCAATGATCTTTCAATGGTTCAAATAATGCTATTGGAAAGTATTTTCATGATAACAATTTTGCTTCTCGAGGTTCCAAGTGGAGTTTTTGCAGACATATTTGGTCGGAAAAAAGCTTTGGTTTTATCCCTGCTATCTGCATCTGTGGGTTTCATTGTGTTTGGAATTGGAAACACTTTTTGGGTGTTTCTAATTGCTCAACTATTGGTTGCTTTGGGCTGGTCATTGGAATCAGGAGCTGATTCGGCTTTGGTCTATGATTCTCTAAAAGAAATCAACAAGGAAAAAGACTATGCAAAAGTGTTTGGCAGGTCAACATTCATTGCTCATTTTACATGGGCTGGTTCAGCCTTACTAAGTGGTTTTCTGGCAATTTATCTGGGCTATAAAAATCTCTTCTTTATGACTGCTTTTTTATTTTTTCTTGGTTCTTTGATGGCTCTGTGGTTTAAAGAACCTCCAATTCATAAAAAAGTAGCTGGAAAGAACTATCTGGCTCATTTAATTGATGCAGTCAAATTTACCTATAATCATAAAATTGTTAGAAACCTAATAATCTTTTATGGAATGTTTGCAGCCATAACTCATCTTGCATGGTTTGTGATTCAACCTTTCTATGACTCCAGTGCTTTGCCAAAGTATTTCGTTGGAATAGCAGTATCCATCTATTGTTTATTTGCAGGAATGGGTAGTTTGATAGGATACTATTTTATGGCCAAAATAAAAGTAGAAAAATTACCTTTTTTACTGCTGTTAATTGCCAGCATTTCATTTATAGGATTATTTTTTATCGGTCCACTATATGGTTTGATACTAATAGCAATAATGTCTCTTGCAAGTGGAGTTAGAGATATCTATGTAAGCAAAGGAGTGCAGGAGAATACCGATTCACACCATAGAGCAACCGTTGGTTCAATACAAAGTTTTTCCAAAAGCATAATGTATGCAATATTTGCTCCAATTTTAGGATATTTAGTTGATGTATTTACGCCGGGAGCAGCGTTCTTGTTAATGGGAATAGGATTACTGTTATTTTGTATATATTATCTAATTATGGTGAAATTAAGTAGAAACAAAGCAGTTCTTTAGATAATTTTTTAAACCACTGTTGAATTTCTCTGACTTATGGGCGGATAGTTCAGTCTGGTAGAACGCTTGGTTGGCATACAAAGAGCCGGCTCTTTGAGTTTGGCTTGTTCCAAAAATCAAGAGGCCCCGGGTTCAAATCCCGGTTCGTCCATACTTTTAATTTTTCTTAACACCGTTTTATTCTTATAAGAATATTTTTGTCAGGAGTGTTTATATACTATTAGACGAGAAAATAATATATCATGGATATTTCACTGGTTAAAAGGATGATTGCAGAGCAAAGGCCCTTCAGATCATGTGATATTTCTCTGTTGTTGGGACTTGACCTGACAAAACATGTTTTAGAAACTGCGCCTGAGGGCTATGGTATACCAAAAGAAGATGCAGGAACAAAAGAAGGAGAAAGAATTGTTTACCTGCAAAATGCAGGTCCTGAAATTGTTCAAACAGCAGTATCTCAAAAACAATGGGCAAACCAAAAGTACTTTTATTACAGACCATTAAAAGTATATGAACCTACTTCTTAACAGCAATCTTTTTAAACAGTTCAGTTATTCTTGAGAGTAAAGGGTGGTATGAATAGCAAAAGCAAAAAAAACAGAAACAAGTGTTTCTAAGGTTCGGACAAAATCCAAACAGCCAAAAGCAAAAGCTGTTGGAGTTCAGACAAAATCCAAACCTTCTAAAAAATACAAGGCAATATTTTTTGACTTCTGGGGAACAGTAGTAGAGAACGGAATATTTCCCAGTCCGGTAAGGCAGGCACAACGAATTCTAAGAATAAATGTTCCTTTTCCAGAATACATACAGAAGTTTGAAAGTTCATTCATGACCAAGAAATTTGACACACTAACAGAGTATTTTCGCAATGTAACAAAGGAGTTTGGAACAAATCCGCCTGAATTTGTCTATGAGAAACTTGTAGGTATGTGGAATAAGAACACTATTCTTTGCAAACCATTTCCAGAGACAATTGAAGTGTTGGATGAATTAAAGAAAGATTACAAGCTGGTATTGATTTCAAACACAGACTGTTTGTCTGTTCCACAGCTGCTTGAAAAGTTTGACCTTAACAAGTATTTTGATGAAGTGGTCCTTTCATGTGATATTGGCTCTTTGAAAACAGACAAGGAGATATTTGAGATGCCACTTAAAAAACTGAAGCTGAAAAAAACAGAAGTTATAATGGTAGGCGACTCTATTCCAACAGACATTGAAGGCGCTGCAAAAGCAGGAATTGCAGGAATTCTTGTCGACAGACGTGGAACAAGAGAGTTTGAGAACAAGATTTCTAGCTTAACTGAACTTAAAGAAAAACTTGAAAATGAATGATTGTATTTTTTGCAAGATTGTGAATACAGGTGAGATTCCCTCATCTAAGATATACGAAGATAATGAGTTCTATGCTTTTCTAGATATTAACCCAATAAACAAAGGACATGTACTTGTAGTTCCAAAAACTCATTGTAGAAATTTGCTTGATTTTCCAAGAAACCAGGAAGCTGATGCTATGGAAGTTCTGAAAAAAGTTGCAAAAGCAGTAGTAAAAGCTACAAATGCAGATGGATTTAACATGGGAATGAATAACGAACCAGCTGCAGGGCAAGTAATATTTCACGCTCACTTTCACATAATCCCTAGATTTAAAGACGATGGCCTTCATTCTTGGCCTGATAAGAATTATGATGAAGGGGAGATGGAGAAATACAGACAAGAAATAGTTAAATATATATAGGAAACTTTTTTCTTTTTAGTCGTTGTCGGCGTAGTATAGCCTGGTTAATGCCCCAGACTCATATATTTGAGTGTTGAGCTGAAAAGCGATGATAATAACTTGATGGGGATATCTGGTGATCGGGGGCTCAAATCCCCCCGCCGACACTATTTTCTTTTTTCTTCAAAAAGTTTATAAAGTTTAGTTTCTAGTGAAGTAATATGTTAGATATTAAGAATATAAGAGAAAACCCAAAAGAAGTAAGGAAAAACCTTGCAAAAAGAAAAGACCCTGCTCTTCTAAAGATATTTGACAACATTCTAAGTATTGATGAAAAGTACAGAAAAATTTTATACTCTGTTGAACAATTGAAAGCTCAAAGAAATAAAAGTAGTCTTCAGATTAACGAGCTGAAAAAAGCAAAGAAAGATTTCAAAAAAGTAATAGTGCAGGTTCAAAACATTAACAAAGAAATGGCCAGGAAAGAAGGAGAATTGGTAAATATAAGGGCAAAGTTAAATGGGGATTTGATGCGCCTACCTAATCTACTGCATGAAAGCGTTCCTGTGGGAAAGGACGATTCCGACAATGTGGAAGTGAAAAAAGTTGGAAAACTTCCAAAGTTTGGTTTCAAGCCAAAGAATCACTTGGAACTGTTGGAGAATATAAAACTTATTGATTCGGAGCGAGCAAGTAAGAATACAGGCAGTGGATTTTTTTATCTAAAAGGAGATCTTGCTTTGCTGGACTACGCTCTTCAAATGTTTACAATAGATTTTCTGTTAAAAAGAGGATTTACACTTGTAGAACCACCACATATGATGCGAAGAAAACCCTATGAAGGAGTAACTGACCTCGCAGACTTTGAAAACGTGATGTATAAAATTGAAGGTGATGATTTATATCTAATTGCAACTTCAGAGCATCCAATGGCTGCGATGCATATGAACGAAATACTCAACGCAGAGAATATGCCTATAAAACTCTGTGGAATAAGTCCATGCTATAGACGAGAAGTTGGTTCCCATGGAAAGTATACTAAAGGTCTCTTTAGAATGCATCAGTTTAACAAAATAGAACAGTTTGTTTTCTGTCACCCAAAGGATTCATGGAAAATGCATACAGAACTACAGAAAAACTCTGAAGATATATGCAAAGAACTGGGCATTCCCTATCGCGTTGTAAACGTATGCACAGGGGATTTAGGAACACTTGCAGCAAAGAAATTTGACACAGAAATGCTCATGGCAGATGGAAACTATAGAGAAGTTGGTTCAAACTCTAACTGCACAGATTATCAGGCAAGAAGACTTGGAATAAGATACCAGGAAAGCGAAGGAAAACCAGTGGCAGGATATGTTCATACATTAAACAACACAGCCGTTGCAACAAGTCGAATAATGATTGCCATAATTGAGAACAATCAGAACAGAGATGGTTCTATAAATATTCCTAAAGTTCTACAGAAGTATATGGGGAAAAAGTTTATTAAGAAGAATTAGAATATTCTGTTGAAATAATTCATAACTTTCTTTGGAACGCTTTTTTCTGTTTTGAAAATATCTGGACTGACTTTAAGAGTGTCGTTCTCATGGGCAATGTACATGCTTCCTTTGTTCATAATGAAATAAACATCATTGAATTTTGCTGTTTCTGAATAACCATTATTGGCTCTTTTTTCAAGGCCAGAAAACATATCTTGGTTGGTTGGTAGCATGTCATAATATATTGGTAGTTTTTTTTTAGATTCGGAGTTGAGAAGATAGGTCTCGTTCTTTCCATAATCATTTGTTTCCCAATTAACTTCCAGTCCAGAAGGATTATTGAAGAAGTTTTTCTCAATTGGTTGTCCTCCGTCGAAAAGATTATAGTCTAACTTTCTTAGTTCTGAATGATTTACATATGCTATAAGAGCAACCGTGAACAGACTAAGCTTAGCAAACACAGCCCAACTAAAGTTTCCAAGTTTTCCCATTTTTTTCACCTTGTGTGATGGGATTCAAAAATATCAATTTTTGTTTTCCCATTTTAGAAAGACTTAGAAGAAAATGTTTAATAAGTTTTTTTGGGGAAATTTCGGAGAATTTGCGGTGGTGAGAAGGACGACAGGGGTTATTTCTATGTCTTCTTAAGTTATTTTCTATCTTTTATATTTGAGTTCTCGTAATCTTCTTTCTGTCTCTTCTTTTACTGCTCTCATACCTGCTCCATCATCATTTTTTTGATTGAATGAATCCCTTACTTGTCTAAGAGATTTTCCATTGTGATAACGTGCGCTAGGATTTATCGCCAATGCTTCATCGAAGACTTTTATTGTAGTAGCCCAGTCACCTTGCAATCTAAATGAATCACCCAGTATCATATACCAGTAGTCATCCTTTGGGTATCTTTGTGTTCCCATGAAAAAAAATAACTGTCTGTTTTTTCTTTCTTTTTTTGTTCTTCCAAAACTATCTGTAGTCTTTTTTACTTTGTTCATGTAGGATTCATCTATATTTATTGCTTTCTCGAAATAATCCCAAGCTACATTTTGTAATCCAAAGTATTTTTTGTTTAGCTCTTTTATTCCTTTATTATAGAGTTCTTCTGCTTCTTTTATTTTATCTTCGCTTAAGATAGTGGGTTTTGTTATTTTCTTTGGTTTAGTTTCCATATTATCTTTTTGTTGGATTGTATTTTCTTCTTTTGTTGGCTTTCTGTCTTTTATCTTGTTTTCTATTCCGCCAGATATTATCTCTGTTTCCCTGTCTTTGATTTTCTTCTCTATCCCGCCTTGTTCTACCATTTTACATGCTCAATATTTCATTTAAAGTTATATTTCTGTGGCGTATCTCTTCTGCTCTTCTTTTGTACTGCTCAAAAGGAACGCTGTACTCAGCTTCCTTGTCTGCCTCATTCCATCCTTGCTTGAATGCTTTAATGACATTCCAATTGGTGTCTATATTATTGTTCAGATTGCTCTGCTTTACTGCTTGCCATCTATCAAAGTAGTCTTCCATCTTTTCCTTGTAAATCCTGAAAAGGATATCTCTTGAATCTCTGTTATGTGGATTTATAAACAAAGATATCTTCAGCAGCTTCTCCTCTACTTCATCATTACCTTGACTTTCTGCGTTGGCCATAATGTACTTTGAGAATCCTGAATCATGATAGAGCGTGGTTCTTCCTTGTTGGAGCAATTTCACTATTTTGACATATCGGTCAACTACTGAAGGAAAATCATCAGCAAGCAATTTATCTGCGATTGAATACTCCTCTTTTTGTATATGATATTTTATCTTTTGCTCTCTTGTCAGATTCTCATAACTAATTTCTCTCTTTCTGTTTTTGATTTTCTTTTCTATCCCGCCTGGTTCTGATATCATATTTTATCCATCCCGTATCCTTTCATTATGGCTTTGTTTGCTTCTTCTTCATTCTTTCCTTGATCTCTTAACAAGTGTCCAAGGGCTCTTTGATTTGTTATATTTTTAGGATTAATCATTGTTGCAATTCTGTAACTATGCTCAGCTGTTTCTAAGTCATTTAAGTATAGTTTTGAAATTAAACCTTTCAATCCCCAAGCTCTTCCGCTGTTTGGGTTTCTCAGTAAAATTCTGTTTAAAACCTTCATAGCTTTCTGATAATCTTCTTTTTTGTAATATTCATTCATTTCACTGAACATTTCTTCTTCTCTTTCTGGTGATAATTTTTCAGCTCTTTTTGTTTCTGTTTTGAGTAATATTTTGTCAATTGAATCGAACAGATTTTTTCTATAATTCACAAATTCTTTTTTGAGTTCATCTCTTTTCATTCCTATTGTGTATTCTGTGTTGCTATCAGCTATTGCTTTCTTATTCCCATAACTATCTTCTATTTCCAGAATTTCTTTGTATTGATCTTCTGGAACAGAGAATTGCTCCATTAAAATTCTTTTTCCTATAAGGTCATATGCTTGATCAGCTAATTTTTTTGCTTCTTGCACAGTCAATTCCTGATTTGTCTGTGGCACTGCAGGCATATCATCTCTATATTTTATGGCGTCTGCAACAACGCCTTTCAGCACAATTTCTAGACCTTTATCTGGTATTTGTCCTTCTTTGAATACAAATGAAATATTCTTTTCAAGACTAGCTAATGAATACTTTTCTTTGTTTTTTAAAGCAGCAACTATCTCTTCATCTTCTGAAAGTGGTTCTTCTATTGTTCTTCCTTTTATCTTCTCTTCTATTGCACCTGGAACTACTTCTTTGTCTCTGTTTTTGATTTTTTTTTCTATCCTGCCTTGTTCTATCATTTTAAAAACCCATTTTCACTTTCATTATCTTCATGGAAGTTTTTATGCTTTCAACACCATGTCCTGCCTGGTCTTCAACAAGTCTCTTTTCCTTGAGTGCTGGAAGGTAGCTTGGTATCTGTTCTAATGCCATGTTGACATGCTGTATTGCCTTGTCAACTCTTCCGTTTTCTCTGTATATTTGGCTTAAACCAATATGAGCATCGATGTGTTCCGGATCCAATTCTAGGGCTTTTTTCAGTTCTCTCAACGCAGCTGTTTTATTTTTCCATTTGAGATATGTAAAACCTATACCATATTGTGCTTTGATGTTTTCAGGATCTAATTTTAATGCTTTCTTGAAATAGCTTATAGCTTCAGTATGTCTGTTATTTATCTCAAGAGCAACACCTGTGAAGTATTGCATATGGACATTCTTTGGAGCTAGTTTAGCCGCTTTTTTTAGATTGGAAATTCCTTTGCTGTAGAAATCACTCTTTTTTTTCCGAACTCGTTTCTCCAGTATCTGATGCATGCCAAGATTGAACAGAGCGACGCTGTTGTTATCATTTATCTTCAATGCTTTCTCATAAATCCTTATCTTGTTTTTAGAAACTCCTGCCCATTCAAAGACAACAGCATAATTGTTCCAACTCATAGAATCATAGCTATCTTCTTTTACTTTTCCAAGATAATACTTTCTGGCTAACTGATAGTTATCATCACACATGTGTTTTATGCCCTCACTCTCATCTTTGTCTTTAATAATTCTAATATTCTCAAAACCTTTTACTTTTGGTAGAGGAATTATAATCTCATCCAATCCAGTACTGTTCTTAATAATAGTTCTCTCTACTTCTATTTCTCTGTTTTTGATTTTCTTCTCTATCCCACCACTTTCTACTTGTGCCATGGCTTCACCTGATACTTTTCATAGAAATCTGCTTTTCCGCTTGTTATCTCATCAAGTGTGTATCTGGACTTTTTAGCATAGGCGCTGTCTTTTGCTCGTTCTCCCTGCTCAACTGTCATAGGTGGACCCCATAAGAATGCTTTCTCACAAATCATGTCTTCAGTGTTTTTAAAATCATTGGTAAGCACACTATTGAGAAGTTTATATTCATCTTCAGTAACTTTCTCGAATTGATTCATGGTATCTGTCGCTAACAAATCCTTTTTTGGCATTGAAACGACATTTTTTTTCCTTCCCTGTTTGAGGAATGCATTATACGTGCTCACAATTTCAGCTATGGTCTCATGACTTATCAAATTATAATTATTGTCTCCTCTGTATTTGTGAGTATTCTTTAGAATATCATCAAGCTTATTTTTCATTCTTAAAAATGTTTGATAATCTTCATTCTGATCAACAGGCAAAGTCTTTGTCATCTTTGGTCCTTCACTTACATCTCTATAGAAGTCCTCTGTAGACTGGTAAGCAAAGTCTTCAAGATACTTTCCTTTTGGGAGTGTTTCAGGAGCCACTTTTGCGATGGCTCTCATCAAGATGTATTTAGTACCATCATCAACATCCAGTTTGTTGATTTCCTGCATTGCAAATTCAAAGTAGTCATATTTATCATCCCATAATGCATGAGGTGTTTGATGACTTGGATGCAATAACTGGAAGTACACAACTCCAATTGCAAATCTATCTGTCTGTGGTGTGAAAAGTTTTCCTTTTTGCTTTCCCGAGTTCTCCATTAGTTCGAAACTTCTATATCCTTCTGTGCTCTGATAACTGTATGTCATTTCTTCATTTGTTGCAGTACCAAAATCAGATACCTTGTAGATTTTTCCTACACGAAGTATATTTGATGATTTTCCATCTCTGTGAAAAAGTCCCTTCTTATGTAAAGCTACATACCCTCTCAGTGTATGTCTTATTATTTTCTTTGCAGTTGCAGGGTCCATTACTTTTCCTTCTGTAATTAAATCATCAAGAATATCATCAACACTTTCATCTGCTTTCTCCATTAGAACTCCATAATATTTGCCAAATCTCAAAGGTTCATCGTCAAATATCCTTATTATATGTTCATGAGGTCCTACAATTCTTTTTACTCTGTAAGCTCTCTCACACTCTTCTTTTCCTGTTGGTCTTGTTGGAATCTTAAGAAAAAGTTCCATATTAGTGCTTGTTTCATAGACTTCTACAAGTGCTGTTCGATTCCAGATGGTGATATCTATATCGTTTTTTGAGAATCTTTCACTCTTCTTGATAAGACTCCTGATATTCATTTCAAGCTTTCTTTTCGAACTCACTTTGGAATCACCCCGTATAATAGTCCTGTTGCATTATCTCCTTTCATACTGTTCATGCTTACGTCATAGTCTTCTTTCTCCATTGTTTCTACTATCTTTTTTATCTCCACAGGATTGTTTATCCTGTCTATGAAGGTTTTTTCTATGTCTTCCAACCTGTTCGAACTGATAATATCAAGCATCTCTCTCTGTGTTACTGTCTTTGTGACTCCATCTGTGAATAGTCCAATTACCTGATTTTGTTTTGGTCTTATTTTATGCATATCAATTTTTAATCCAGAACCTTTTCCCAAATAACTTGTAAGTCCAAGTATTGAGCCTATTACTTGTTTTTTTGTAGGTGATAGCTTTTCTGCATATTCTGGGTAATGATGATGCTCATCTGTTACTTTTTCTACATATCTTTCTCCTTCCAAATTGAAAAGTGCAACCATTCCATCACCGACATGTGCTATGTAGCCTGTTTTTTTTGGAATAAAAAGGATGTCAATTGTGGTTCCTCCTTTATCCTCAAGAAAACTAACTTTTTTGTTTTCCATCATTGCATGTAGAGCATAGTTTGTATCGCTTATGGTTTCTTCAAGAATTGAAGGTATATTTTCTAAACTCAGCTCTTTATTTTGAATATTTTCATAAGTTTCATTTAGTTCATTCACTATCATATCTACTGCGAACTTACTGCAGAATTTGCCACCTTCATATCCACCCATTCCGTCTGCAACAACATAGATTCCTTTATCAACATCATAATAATAATTATCTTGATTTTCTTCTCTGTTTCCAATCTCAGAGAATGCAATGACATGAGGAACTGCTTCTCGTTGTATAATTTTTGGTGTTCCCAACAATTCTATAATATTCTTTGCGTTTTTAATGAAGTTCATTTTTTTATTACCTCTGCATCAAAAGTACTGAATTCTTTCATTCCTTCTACCTGTTCCATATGCATTTCTCCTTTTTCATGGAATATTGCATAGAGCTTATCTGGCTCTTGCGCTGCCATTATGACATTCTTGTTAGGCATCCATATATTTGCATCTTGAAGATCAGAGTCTTTAAGTTCATAGTAGATAGAAGGCTTTTCTGCAAACAAATTCTTTTTGTTCTTGAAATTCTCTACTTTTATCCCTTCTTCAGTAAGGGTTGCTACTTGAAATCCTCTGTTGTCTATGTGAATAAAATCAAATGAATCATATCTTGTTTCAAATGATACTGGGTTAAACTTTCCTTCCAAGTCGACAGCTACAACGCCTTCTCCATTTTCGGTTGTGTAAAACAACACTTTTTCTATCTCAGAAGTTTTTTGTACAGCACCAATGTTTTCTTCTGAAGTGTAGATTTCTTCCATTATCTCATCGTCGAAAAGACTGACTTTGTTGTTGGAAGTTACTAGTATTTTTCCCTGATAGGGTGTGAGTGAAATTATATCATCTTCAACTCTTTGGAGATCAAAGAATTCATTTGAGTCCCTGTTATACTTTGAGATGGTAGTCTCTCCATTTTCTTTTTTCAGGAAATAGATTTCATTATTGTTCACAACCATCTCTTCAAGCCTAAAATCAACATCCTCACTTGTTATAGGCTTTGACACATATGTAGGTGTTGAGTCATTGTTAATATCAAAAGTGAATATTCTGTACTCCATTGTCTTGTTACCATGTGGTCTTTCTGCGACAACAAATATTTCTTTATCAGATACTTTAAATTCTCCGATTCCCATTTTTTGATGCTCTCTTTCTCTCCAGTCATATTCTCCTTCTTCTCGTGGGATACTTACTGTATATTCGAGAGCTCTGTGTATGAGATTATTCTTTAATGGAGTACCCAGAATAACTCTTTTCTGTTCGCTAGAAGGTAGGTATATTTCTGTGTCGATTGATTTTGCGAGTTTTGTTTTTAGTTTCTCTTCTTTATTACCTATCAATTCTTTCACAATATTCTTTGCACCTTCAATTATCACTTCGACTAAAGTTTCTTGCTCTTTCTTTTCAGGTATTTCAGGTAATCCATCTGTTCTTGGATTTAATTCTTGTATATATCCTTTTTCAGCGAGTAAACTTGTAAGCTCTTGAACTATTTTTGTTCCCTTTCTAAAGTCTTTTTCACATTCAGAACTTAAACTCTCCATAATTGCTACTTCAGGAGTTATTACTGTTCCTCCTTTTATTTCAAAATTAAGTCCTGCAAAACCATTAAATTCTTTGTGATAAATGCTTCCTCTGAAAGTTTTTTCTGGTTTTTCTGAGACTATTGCAGCAGTCAATGGTAGAAGAGTATTTCTAATTGTGTCAATGGAAGTAACTTCATTTTTTTCTTTGAAATCAATACCATATTTTTTGACTTTGTCTAATAATAGATTTCCTATGTTTTCACTTTCTTCACCAAAAATGACTTGAAATGAAATACTTCCAAACTTAATTTTTGTGTATTCAAAGGCCATGAATTCTCCGTGACTTCCATATATTGGTGGAGATTCTATTTCTCCTTTGTATACTTCCCCTGTGAAATCAAAATAAACGTCCTTTATTGCAGTCTTTAATCTTGCGACATCCGTATCTGCAGGTCCTATTATTCTGTTTACAGGAATATCTGCTTCTGCGGCGAATACATAATTTGTGATATCAATGTCATTAACTAAATTAACAACTGTTCCTTGATAGCCTTTCAGGACACTGCCTAAATGTTTTAATCCAACTATGTTTCCCGGGAGAAGATTGAATCTGCTTATGTTAATTCCTGTTTCTTGCTGGAATCCGGTTATTATGGCTTCCAAATCTAGACTTTGTTTCAGAGCTGTATTCAAATAAATCAACGCGTCTTGATAACTTTTTGGATTGCCTTTTATGGTTGTTCTGATTTTATTAACTACTTCTTGTTTACTTAGATTTTCGAGATTTTTTGCAATATTTTTGAAATTATATCTTGAAAACAAAACTAACATATCTGATTCTTCGCTGTTGTCTTTTGCATTCTCTGTTATTTCAGTCAAATCCTCTATTTGCCAAAATCTCTTAAATTTGACTTTTTCTACTATTTTGTCATAATCTTTCCATTCTAAAGAATTGAAGTCATTGTGAAACTCTATTGCTGCATCTTCAACACTATTTCTAATCCAAACATTGACTTGTTTTATATTGGAATCTGGTTCTAGAATTAATGGCTCTAATCCTCTGACATAGTTTTTTCCGATATTGCCATAGCCTATGACGTTTATTGTGTAATCTCTCCAAGAATCCTTTGTCTGAGCAGTACCTCTTTTAACCTGTTTTTCAAGAAATTCTAAAAACTCCTTTCTTTCTGTTTTGTCTTCTTCTTCGGCTCCCAATGCTCACACCGAACCTGTAATCTTGTCGACATTTAAATAGTTAACTATTTTTTAGTGACAAAAACTCTTAATCTACTCTTTGCCCTTCTAAAACAGCCATTAAGTCTATTTCATTCTCTAGAGAGTAAGCGCAGACCTGATTATCTTCAAAGAAGCAGTCTTTTGCACAGTATTTTCCTGTCTTTTTTTCCATCTCTTTCTTGATATCAAGTGATAACTGCAGGTCACCATTCATAATTCTTTCCTTAAATTCAACTGTTTTGTAAACTTCGTGCATGACTTCACGTCTGTACCATTCGTGAGGTTCGATGATTGAAATCCCTTCATATTCTTGTTTTCTATAAGAATTTATATTGAGAAACTTTGGCTGATCTTCTTCAAAGTTAAGGAACTGGTCGTTGAAAGAGTTCTTATCCAGCATGACTATGATATTTCCTGTTTTATAGCCTTGTTCTTTCATGAATTTCTCAACCATCATTCCGTAGAATGTGACTTGTTTTTTGTAGTAAGTCTCCATTGTACTAATTTTTCTGTTTGTTTTTTTGTCGATAATAACTATATCATAAACATTATTATCATCTTTCAGAAAAAACAATGTATCTGGGTGAAAAGATATGGTAAAATCTTTATCTGTTATTGGATTATGTAGAGTATCTTCAAACAGTATCTCGCAGTAATGGTCAGAAGGAACCGGCTCGTCAACTCCCGGAATTAAGGTTAATGTCTCATAATGTACTAGTCCATCAAATGGTTGATAGGTAAGCTCATGTAATTTTGTACCTCTGTGAGCTGCAATAGGTTCTCTTAGTATGTGGTCTAAAAATCTGTGAAACTCTCCTTCTCTACCCTTTTGTACAATTGGTTTTAGAATATCATAAGTATCTAATCTCATTCCTCTGGCTATGACTCTTTGTCTAGCACAGTTGACATGTGCTGAAAGTTCAGAACCTCTGAAATCTGCCGAAAGATCCAGTTTCTCGGATTGTTCTGATAAGAAAGTTGCTTTCCTTCCAAAGAAATTCTCTGATTTCAAATCAAATATTGGTGTTTTTCCAGCAATGTATTCTTGCCATGGAATAACTCTCTTATCTTCACTAGTTATATTGGCTTTTATGGTTCCTTCGAAGAACATTAGTTCGACAAGTCTAGGCTCAACTCTTATGTTACCTGAAGTTGTTCTTACCATGTATTTATTGACTATTTCAAGACCTCTTTTTGTTATGAATTTCGGAACAAGATCTGTCTGGTTAGGATGTCTTCCTTTTATGTTTTCTTCCAATAGCACCCAAGGATATTCTTTTGATTGCTTGTATCTTATGATGTTTGCTTTTGGTACTTTTATTCTTGTATATTTCTTTGCATGATTTCCAGTCCATATCGATTCGGCTGTCTGCAGAAATCCAGTAAGCTTATTTATTGCTATCCCAGAATGAATGCCGTGGGCTTCTTGTTTTCCTGAAAGAATGCCTTCGAATCCTCCAATGTACTGAATTGGAATGTTGAGGCCGGAAAACTTAATGGCCTGTTTTATTATGTCAGAAGAGGCGCTGGTCTTTTCCATGTATAGAGGCAGTCCTTCCAGGTCATAATTGTTAATCATGTTCTTTATACTTGGCTCCAGAATCTCAAGGTATTTTTTCCATTTTACGGCCATCACCATCTTTCCGAGTTTTACAAGTCGGGCATGATGTTTTACAAACTCATCAACAGTTGTTAGTTTAGGTCTGTACACATCTTTTTTGAAATCAGCAGGACTCTTTGTGACTGATTTTTTTATGGGCTTAACATCTAACAGCCTTTCCCGATACCTGAATGTGGGGATAGAATTATCAGCGGGCTTTGTCAGTGATCCTATGGCGACCGCTCCAACTTTCTCAATAATTTCTTTATACTCATTATATAGTACTTCATCTTCCTTTAACTCATACAATGATAATCTTTTGAAATCATTATGAGCATACAAATTTTCGAAAGTATATTTTTTCAGATCTTCAGCCAGAATATCTTCCAGTTTTATATTTCCTTCATTATCTCTTTTAATCAGTGGAACAAAGGTCCATGGTTGCATGAACATCAGAACTATTTTATCAAGAAATTCAGGATCGAGTGTTTTAGCGATATCCAGAAGAGAATTTGTGAATCTGAATTCAGGTGAATAAGGGTCCAATCCGTCCCTTAGGCCATGTTCATCGATACTCAAGCCATTGGTTGGTATTATTATTTTATCTTCAAAGAATTTTTGTTCATTTTTCAGTTTTTCATACAACTTTCTCTCTGCGAACCTAAACTTTTTCATTCGCCCGATTACTTGGGGCTCGAATGCTTTTACAATAATCATTTCCAGCAGGTTTATCATCTCTGCATTTTCCTTTGGATCGGCAGCAAAGGTGTTTAGATATGGCAGGAAATCTATGGATGTCCAAATGTTTTCCTTATCAAAAACATCAGAAAGCATATTGAACAGTGTATACTGTTGTTTAACTATGTGAATGTTGTCAACACTTGGCATAACTACTTGAGAATAAGAAAAAGTATAAAAAGTTTGCCTTATTCTGCAAAACGTGAAAGAGAATAATTCATCAGAGGAGATTAGAGTAGTAACTCATTTAGCTACAGATAGAAGTTTGATTGGTTCTTTGAATTCTAATGTAAAGATTGCTTCTTGGGCTGTAGATACAGAAAATAACAGATTTGTTGATCCACGAACAGATGTTCTAAGCATACCTTTGAGATTTCCGACAGACCATTTTAAGGAGGAAGGTAGACCAGAAGCACAGGATCTTATAAGAGCGAGAATTACTGAATTTAGAGACATGACAAAGAAGGATCTTCAGACAATAATTGACAAGAAGAATGCTATGCTTGAACAAAGAAATCCTGGAACAAAGGCTGCAAAGAAGATAGAAGATGAGATAAAAGAGATAAGAAAAGTACAATACAGAATTAATAGATTGATAAAAAGAGGTGAAACAGCGAGGAATAAATACGGGGACTGGGTTTATGTTATTCAATCTCCTCACTTGAGCAATATTCAGCTGACGACAGTAAACGATCTTTATCATAACAATAAACACTACACCAAAACAACTGATCTCATAAAACTTGATGTTGGATTTCCATACAATGAAATGTTATTTGTAGATGGGAAGAGTAATACTATAGGGAAACACTTTGCAACACTATCAGATAAAAAACACTACAATCTTGATACATTTGTCAACAGCTCTATGATGGCAAGCGATTTGGAAACAACCGAATGGCAAAAACTTATCTACTCTCCAGAAGACAAGCTGAAAAGCACTCTGGAACTGATAAAAGAGTACAAGCTTGCAGAGAATGAAGAGAATCTGACAGAACTTATGGAAAACACAAAGTCTCAGATTCTTGAATTGGTGAGAAAGAAAAAAGATAGTGTAAGAGAAGAACAGATTGTTATTGGCACTATAGCTTATGCTGAGAATCCTCTCAAGTTTTGGCAGGAAAAGGACCTGTCGCAGTTAAAGACTTTCCTGATAACGGATATGCCTGTTGAAGATTCCCTTGATGTTGATATACCTTTAATTGGGGGAACCATAAACCCAGAGATATACAAAGTCAGCAACCATGAAGAAATAATGAAAGTCATGAGCGATATAACTCAGGAATACAATCCCTTCTCAATGACTGGGCATTTCTACTTTAAATTTGACAATGGAAAACCAGGGGAACTTGGTTTGGAATATAATACCGGAATAGATGGTGAAAAACCAGAATATCAATGGGGGTTGCTTAACAAATTTGTACAGATAAGAATTGCAAGAGGAAGGCTTGATCTTGACCCGGCGCTGTATTACCAACATTATGCTCCATGGACTGTGAATAATAAGCTAGATACTGTTTTTGAAGACCTAACAGGTGTGTTTGAGAAGAAAGAGATGACTCATACAGAGCTAGAGGAAAGAATACAGACAATACTTAAAGGGGGTATTTCCGAGAAAGAGAAACTTGAATTTGGAAGGCTTCTGCATAAGTATGCTGTAAGGGATTCAATAAAATCTCTGATAAATGGGGTGATTCTTCTTCCTGAAGTGGCTGCATTGTCTATGCTTTATAGGACTCCATTTCACAGAGTATGCTCAACTGACAAGAAAAGACTTTCTGAAGAATACTGGAATAAGAGAAGTCTGGAAGATACACTGACTTTCCGTTATGAACATCCAAGGAATGAGAAACTTACTATGAGTTTTCAACTGTCAAAAACCTACAAGAAAGCAAAGTCTGGATTCATTGAATGGGAGGATTTCAAGATATCGGATTGGCATGAAAGAATTTTAAAACACTACGGAAACTTTGGTAATTATAAAAAAGGATTCCAGAAAGCAAGGCTGATATATCTTCATCCTCATGTCAAAGCTCTCAAAGATTTCTTTGCTGATGATGAGAATGCCATGCGAATATTTAATTTGAATTTTGACGATAGAAAAAGCAGGATAAGAATGTACAAAGGACTGGAAGCGATAGTAGAATATCCTTTGTTTAAACTATTGGATCTTTCAACTCAGAAACTTTACAATTATATGACTAACAATGGGCATCCAGATTTGGAAGAGAAATTCAGCAGGGAATTTGGGCTTGATCTCACGGAATCCAACATAAGGAAGTATCATAATGATATAGTGAGATATTTCAGAAACATTGGTAAGGGCTTGAAGAATGAAGAAGTTCTCAACACCTACAAGAATTTCATACTGGTAAAAGAAAGCGATACTATAGATGATTTCTGCAATAGAATAGAGGAATTCAACTTTGGGACTGTTATGGGAAAGATGGATGCTATATCAATTGGAAACCATAAGTTTGGAGGAGTGATTGACGGCCAGATGATGAATTTTGGATTTTCAGACCCTAAATCCAATAAAGGCAAGAAGAATGAAGCTGCAAAAGAGATTCTCCAACTAGTTATGGACAAGGTATTGAGAGAGAAAGATTATGCTTCTGCATTAAAGGCTGTTAGAGACATTTCTTGGGGGATACAGAACAGTATGATAGAAGAAGACGCTCTACAGTACAAGATAGAAGCGAAGAGGAATTTTTCAGAGTATTCTTCAGCGGCTACGCTATGGGCAAAAGATGAATATGTTAAGAGGAGAATAAAGAAGGGAGAGATTATGATATACCATGCAGACACTAATGAACTGCTTGCAGATATGCTAGGAATCGCAGTTGATTTCTCGTCTGGACAGCCAATGTATTTTTCTACAGATAATGGCAAAAATATGCTAGAGAAAGATTTTGAAGATGAGTTGGAAGATAACTATAAGATGAAAAAGAAAGGCAAAATAAGAGAGTTGGTAGAATGCGTTGTGCCAACGACTCTAAAGCAATACCCTATTCTTTTTGAAGAGATGTCGGACATGGAGTTTGACTATGATGAACAGATAAGAGAACAGCAGGTAATGAACAGGGTTATATGTGGTGTAGCCACCGATGAACATATAGATATGCTGGTGAAACTATACAAAAAAATATCTCTTAATTATGAGCCTCCGAAGAAACAACCCAAACAAAAAATAGAGAATCCTGCTCAGATAACCATTGGTTTCTAATCTCGCAAAACATATAAACCATTGAATTTTACAATTGCTCATGATTATAAATTCTCTCAAGCTGAAAAACATCCGTTCCTACAAAAAAGAAGAAATAGTTTTTCCAGAAGGGTCAATAATGCTTTCAGGTGACATTGGTGCCGGGAAAACAACAATTCTTTTATCCATAGAGTTTGCTCTTTTTGGCATAATGAGGGGACAGCTAACAGGCGGAAGTCTTCTGAGGCATGGTACAAGTGAAGGATACGTTGAGCTGACATTTACCATCGACGATAAAAAAATAGTCATTAAAAGATATCTTAAGAGAAAAAATAAAACCGTTGCACAGGATTCAGGTCACATTATTATTGGCGAAGAAAAATATGAACTGACACCCGTTGAGTTGAAGTCAAAAATACTTGAACTGATAGGCTACCCAGACGAGCTTCTGACAAAGTCAAAATCTCTAATATTCAGATACACAGTTTACACGCCTCAGGAGGAGATGAAGCAGATACTTCTGGAAAGTCAGGACGAAAGACTTGAAGTTATCAGAAGGATATTCAACATTGATAAATACAAGCGCATAAAAGACAACACTTTGAATTATCTCAAGCATTTGAGAATAAAAAAAACTGAGTTTGAAACCAGAATTGAAGACTTGGAAGAGAAAAAGAAAGAGTATTCCAACTACAATGAAAAAATAAAGACCATAAAAGAAGAAGCTGCAAAAATACAGCTTTTGATTGATGATATTACAAAGAAATTCAATGAACAGCAGTCAAAGGTTAAAGTTCATGAAGAAAAGATAAAAGAAATAGAATCATTGAAAGGACAGATTGAAATCAAAACCAGCAACATCAGCAACAACAAAACAAATGTCAAAAACAGTGATCAAGAACTGAAAGAACTCAACAGTGCAATTCTCAAACTGGATGAAGAACTGAAAGACGTGACAATGATTGACATAAAAAAGCTGAAAAAGCAAAGAGAAGAGTTAGTTAAAGAAAAAGAGAAACTGTCCGACAACCTTGAAAAAATAAGAGATAGGGAAGCAGAGTTCACAGCAAAAAAGAACAGCTCCAAAGAAATCATGAAAAAACTACTGTCACTCGACAAATGTCCTGTCTGCGAACAGATGGTTGATTCTAATCACAAAAAACACGTCAATGAAAGAGAAAATAAAAACATTGTCAATGTTGAAGAACAGCTATTAAAACTCCAGGATTTGAAAAGAAAGCGAAAAAGTGCTCTTGATGAACTGGAAAAAAAGATAGGTGACCTGACAAACAACATCAACAGGAACGAGCTGATATCCATAAAAAAAGAACAGCTTGACAGCAACATAAAAGAAAAAGAACAGATAATGAAGGATCAGATTCTCACAAAGTCCGTCATTGAAAAAGAAGAACAGGACGTAATTGACATAAAAAAACAGTTGGAATCACACAGGGACATTGAAAAGATATATTTACAGGAAAAACAGACATTGGAATTGATAAGATCCCAGAAACAGTCACAGGACATAAGAAGGGCAGAGCAGCTTCGGGAAGTAAAAACTTTGGAAGAAGTAAAACTGAGAGTCAAAGAGGAGATAAACAAAAAAGAAGAGTCAAAGAAAAGTCTGGTCTATGTCAACGAAGTGCAGAACTGGATACACAAGTTTTTCATGAACGTAATCTACATGATGGAAAAACAAATCATGCTGACAATCTATCAGGAATTCAACGAGTATTTTCAGGAATGGTTCAATATTCTAATTGAGGAAGAGACCCTCAATGTGAGGCTTGACGAGACATTCACACCTCTGATAGAACAGAACGGCTATGACACATACATTGCAAATCTTTCAGGCGGAGAAAGAACCTCAGTTGCACTGGCCTACAGACTGGCGCTGAACAAAGTTATCAACGATTTCATGGGACTTATAAAAACAAAGGACCTGCTGATACTGGATGAGCCGACAGACGGATTCTCATCTGACCAGCTGGACAAGATAAGGGATCTTTTGGAGATAATAAACATCAGACAGGTAATCCTTGTTAGCCATGAGCCAAAGCTAGAAAGCTACGTTGATCATATTCTAAGAATACATAAAAAAGAACATCTAAGCAAAGTAATTGCTTGATTAATCCTGCTTTGGTGTGAACAGCACAAAAGATCCTTCATTATGCTGAGAATTGTTGTCATGAGACAGGATATCATATTCTTTGATAATTGCTTGCTTTTCCATATTTGAGATATAGTTCAGAATAGTTGTTTCAACACCATATTTGGCTGCAATATCCTTTGAATCACCTGTAAGGCTGATCGTCCAAGTATCTCTTGCTATAGAAATCATGTTGGATGGATTTACAAACTGCAGATTTATTCCTGCGGCTCCGTCAACAGCAATATTTGAAATAGAATAGACTTCCTGTTTTTCATAGTTGTCGATTAACTCTCTTATTGCTTTTCCTATATTATCTTGCATCTTAACTTTTTAGGAAATCTTAATTATTTATAAAACTTTATTAAACAAAGATAGTTTTCATGTTCTATGGCAGAATTTCCAAAGCTAAAAAACAAGGCAATTCTAAGTCCGATGGCTGGTGTGACTGACGTTGCATTTAGAGCTCTCGCTAGAAAATATGGTGCAGGTTTGACCTATACGGAGTTTGTAAGCAGCGCAGCAATTGTCAGAGGCAACAAGACAAGCCTTCGGATGCTTGACACTGACCCTTCTGAAAAACCGGTTGCTGTTCAGCTTTTTGGAAGCAATGTAACAGAGGTTGTTGAAGCTGCAAAACTATTGGAAAAAAGATTTGATGTTATTGACATAAACTGCGGTTGTCCGGCCTGGAAAGTTATAAAGACAGGTGCGGGAAGCGAGATGCTGAAGGAGCCGAAAGGCGTTGCAAAGCTTGTCAGTAAACTAACATCTGTGGTTAGTAAGCCAATAACAATCAAGATACGAATTGGAATCGATGAAAAGAATATCAATGCGGTTGAAGTTGCAAAGGCAGCTGAGAAGGCCGGTGCAGCAGCAATAGCGGTTCACGGCAGAACACAGGTTCAGGGCTACAGCGCAGAGGCCGACTGGAAAATAATAAAGCAGGTAAAGAAAGCAGTTAGCATTCCTGTGATTGGAAACGGAGACGTTGACAGTCCTGAAGTTTTCAAGAAACGACTGGAAGAAAGCGGAGTTGACTACATAATGATTGCCAGAGCAGCAATGACAAACCCCTACATTTTCAAGCAGATAAATGATTTTGTGAAAATAGGAAAATACAATAAAAAAAGTAAGGAAGAACAGTTTCTGGAGTATTTAGAGTTTGCAGAGAAGTACAAAATACCCTATCCTGCTGTGAGACACCACGCAATAAAGTTTTCAAGAGGAATTGTGGGCGGTGCAAAACAAAGGCAGGAAATGCTAAAATGCAAGACGACGGTTGATTTAAAGTCAACATTTCAAAAGCTTTAAATAAGAAGCTTCTTTTATTATTCTCATGAGGTTTACGAAGATAACCATAATAAGCTCCAGAAAACCACAGGAGCACGACATAAACGAGCAGCTGCAATGGTTTGGTGGAAGTCTTGGTCTTTTTGGCATAAGAGACAAGGACAAGAGCTGTTTTCGTGTGTTTATAGTTCTTCTAAAGAATCTAAAAGAAGAAGGGCCCATAAGCTCCGATGAAATAGCAGACAGAACTGGTCTTACCAGAGGAACGGTTGTTCATCATTTAAACAGGCTGATGAGTTCAGGAATAGTAACTTCTGAAAAAGGCGGTTATCAGCTGAAAGTTGATAAGTTGGAAGACCTTGTAGACATCATAAAAGACAATGTTGACAGGACATTTGACAATCTGAAGAACATAGGCAAGGATTTGGATAAGAAGTTGGGGTTATGAAATGGGAAAGCTGCCTTTTGAAGAGAAAAAAAAAGATATTCTTGTTAAAAGAGATAGTTCTACGAGCCCAAAGTTCGGAAAAAAGCCTGAAGATAGAGATATCAATGAGCTGATTGAGTATGGTGTTGTCAATATTGACAAGCCGGATGGACCAAGCAGTCATCAGGTTTCAGCCTATGCAAGAGATATTCTCGAACTGAAAAAGGCAGGTCATTCAGGAACTCTTGATCCTGGAGTCACGGGTGTGTTGGTTGTTTCTCTTGGAAACGCAACAAGAATATCACAGGCACTTCTGACAGCAGGGAAAGAATATGTATGCCTCATGAAACTTCACAAAGAAGTCGATGAAAAGACAATCAGGAAAACCATGGCACAGTTTGTCGGAAAGATAAGACAGTTGCCTCCTGTGAAAAGCGCTGTGAAAAGACAACTGAGATTCAGAACAATATATTATCTGGATATTTTAGATATTGACAAAAAAGAAATTCTGTTTGTGGCGGGAACCCAGGCAGGAACCTACATCAGGAAACTCTGTCATGACATCGGAGAAGTGTTGGGTGTTGGAGCCAACATGTTTGAGCTTCGAAGAACAAAAGTAGGTCCATTCAATGAAAGTACATTATGTACACTGCAGGATCTGAAGGATGCCTATTATTTCTACAAAAAAGATGAGGATGAAACCATGCTCAGAAAACTAATTCTTCCGGTGGAGTTTGCAGTAGAGCATATGCCGAAGATTTGGGTTATGGACACAACCGTTGACACTCTTTGCCATGGAGCAAGCCTGAAAGTTCCTGGAATAGCAAAGCTTCATTCAGGAATTGAACCTGACATGAAAGTAGCTGTTATGACACTTAAGGATGAGTTAATAATGACTGCAGTTGCAACACTTAGTTCTCAGGTAATACTTAAGGAGCAAAAAGGAATAGCTGCGAAGCCGGAACAGGTATTTATGAATCCAGGAGTTTATCCAAAACTCGAAACTGCATAATATTTTTATAATATGAATGCTTTTTTCTTGCCATGAAGAGGATAATACTGCTTTTTTTGATTGTTCTGTTGCTTGCAGGATGCAGCAGAAAAGAAGTTTTTTTTACAGATCAGGGAATAGAAGAGTTAAATAACTCATTTAACGGTCAGATAATAGAGAAGGAGGTCAGTATAGAAGATGCGCCTCCGATGTATGATATTGTTTACCATGCCGATGAACAAACCTACAGGAACTATTTTAGACCGGAACTGAGGTCTGCTCTTGACTGGATTGTTAACAACACTCCTAAGAATTCTGTTTTTCTGAACTGGTGGGATTATGGACACATGATTCGTGGATATACGGGAAGGAGTGTTATTGTTTTCAGCCCTTCTGAAGATCTGCTGTGGACTCTTGCCAGCGGTGAATGGGATGAGGAAAGCAGTGGTCCATTTGCTACTGATGAAGATACCCAGGACGTTTCATTTGCATTGTTTGGGGATGATATTGAAGCCACGAGGCTTATAATGGAGAAGCATGGTGCCTATTACATATTTGTAACGTCAATTGATAAAGACATATTTGAATACACTCTTTTCTATAAAATGTATTCTGAGGAAGAGTTTTCTGAAGATGAGAAAACTCAAAAGATAGAAGAAGCAATCATAACTAAACTGTTGAACGGAGAGGCTTTTGAAGGTTTCAATGTTGCATACGCAGACCAGTATGTTAAGATATATCAGCGAATCTATTGAAAACCTTTACTTCGTATAAATGCAGAAAATTTTCCATCCTTGCATTAAACATATCATGTTTGTCTCTTGTCAGAACATCTGCTCCAACATGAATTGCAGCTGCTAGAATTACAGCGTCGCTTGGATCATGCTCGTTTGTATTGAGTTCTGGAATTGTAGATTTTGCAAAAGAACGCTCCATTTTCATGTTTCCAGGATGAACAGGAACTGTAAGAATAGGAATCTTATTTTTTTTCAGGAACTTTCTAATGGCTATGTTTATGTCATTGTGAACATGATTATGAATAAACAAATATTCTTCGACGTTGAAAGAGGTGATTGCAAACTTTTTCTTTTTCATGAGTTTCTTTAACTTTTTTTCTTTGTGGTTCTCAAAAGTGTAGATAAGAAAACAAGTGTCGATGAGATAATCTACTTTCTCATCCAATGTAATTCTTGGTAGAGAGCGGAATAGTTCAATCATAATTTGTTCCTCCAAATTATGAGGTCCCAAAAATTTTTAATTTTTGATACAATCATTAATCATCTACAGTGAATAACCTAGAATCACTGACTTTAAACAGACCAATCCTTGCACCTGCATCGAGCCAACCATGGGCATAGTTAAGTGCGCCATAGGCAAGAACATAATCTCCTTTCTCCCTAAAATGCTTTGCATCGGAGAAATACCTTGTAGCCATGTCTAAGAAATCCTCAGCCTCTTTTTTTCTATTTTCATCGAGTTTTCCTTGAACTGCATTTAAAGCTTCTTTTGTTATTGAAAAGTATTTGTCAAGCTTTTCATCAGTAATTTTATTGTTCATGATGAGAAAGAGGGAGTGAGAGTATAAAAAAGTTTGGAAATTCTTAAACTCTTTCTGTGGTTTCATTAAATAGATTTTGTTATATCAAATTTTTTGTGTAATCTAGTAACAATTCCTACAATATTAGTTTTTCCTCTATGATCTTGACCGAGACCGGCAATCATTTTATCATATGCTTCATTTTCGCTTATTACGGATGGCCCCCTAGTTAAAGAATCTAAATAAATTAAGTTGCCTTGATTTTTCACAATGCCTGTATAATGTATATTTGATGATGAATATATTAACTCAAACTCTTTTTGCGCTAAAACATGCCCTATGGTTATAGGACCAATACTTAAGCTCGTTATAGTGTTTACATGAAATCCTTTGTCATGGAAGTATCTTGATAAATCAAATGAAAGTAAATTTTCATTTTGAGACAGAGGTTCTTTGTTTTTTTGTCTCCTTAATCTGTTCATAGTCTCAAAGACTCCTTCAGGACTGCCTTCATAATTTGGAATTTGTATATAAGGATGGGCGTTATGCACTAAATGATATCCACAACTATTAGCATCTGGTTGTCTTAACCATGTATGTCCTTCTATACTTGGAGAATTATGATTAATTTCGAATTTTTTATTTATTACAAAATTTTTAGCCATTTACCTATATCATGTACTTTATAGTATTTAAATGTTTCTATTTGTTACTACTTATAAGTTATAAATAACTATATTTCCTTAACAAAAAACTTTTTATACCAGCAAATCCAGAAATAACTAATGATTGATTGGCAGCGGTTCAAAGGACAGATTGATCTTAACATTTTCAAGGACATTTTCACGCATTCTCTTGGTGTTGGACAGGAAAAAGTTTTAATTGTAGGGGACTATGGCTATCAGAACAGGGTTCTATCTCCGATTCTAACCAATGCCTATGCTCTGGCTGCAAGAGAGCTTGGTCTGAACTACTCTGTTCTCTCGCAAAACGCGAAAGCAAGGGGAGAGTTTGCTGACGAAGTAATGCAGGCAGCGCTGAAGAAGCTTCCAAGAAGAAGCGTTATTGTAATGAATGTTTCCAACAGGATAGGTAACCTTGGCTCATTGGGTGGTAGTTTTAGGGGTTTCTGCAATGAAAAAGAGCATAAATTCATAACCTCATCATCGCTTGGAAGCCTCACAAACAATGATTTGAAGCATGTTCTGAGCACTTTGGATGTTGACTATAAGAAGATGCATGCCCAAGGAGAAAGAATAAAAAAAATACTTGACAGCGGAAGAGAAGTCAATGTAGGGACAAAAATAGGAACCGACATAACTTTCGACATCAATGGAGTGAAAGCAATAATCAATTCAGGAAGATACACTGGGGTTGGTGCAGGAGGAAACATGCCTGCAGGGGAGGTCTATTTGCACCCTGTAAAAGATAAAGTAGAAGGAGTTTTCTATATTGATGGAAGCCTGAGACTAAAAGATAAAACCTTAGTTGTTAGAAACCCTGTAAAAGTCGAAGTTAAAAAAGGAATAATAACCAATGTTTCCAATCACTACGAAGGTATGCTTTTCAAACAAACTCTTGAATGGGCTCACAGAAGAGCAAGATACCCTGAAAGCATACGAAGAATAGCAGAACTTGGAATTGGAATAAATCCAGGAGCAGAAATCGTTGGAGCAACAATTATCGACGAGAAAACCATGGGTTCAGTGCACATTGCAAATGGCTCAAACGCTTGGTTTGGAGGAGAACTCAGAGCCATTATTCACCTTGATCATGTTCTTAGAAACGCTTTTGTAAGAGTTGATGGTAGGCTTTTGAAGATTAATTAACTTTCTTGCACATATGTACATAATCAGTTTTTTTCACACCTGCTTTTTGCCAAAATGCATATCCAAGTCCTTTTTTATTTACGGTCATATCTATTTCCACCATGTTCTTGTTTTTTGTTATCTCTTCTAGTTTTTTAAGCAACGTTGAGCCCACACCTTTTTTTCTAGCGCTTTAATCAACAGCAGTAAAATAAACATATAAATGATCTCCATTGGCCCACATTTCCGGTTGTGCAAAAATTAATCCTACAACCTCTTTATTTTCTTCAGCGTAAAGACAGAATCCTTGTCCTTCATGATTATAGATGCCCTCCAAGCATTTCAAAGCTCTTTCTTTGCTCCAAAATAAACAATATGGAGGTTCTGCAAATACTTTGATAAATAGAGGGATGACTTTCTTTATTTCTTCTTTGTTTTCTATGACTTTAATGTTATTTTATGTCACACCCGCCCGCAGGAAGTGCTCTTATTATTTCATCAAGGTCTCCGCCGATGATAAACTTTACTTTCTTTCCAACGTCACTTGTTTTCTTTTCGCCCTGAACTATTATTACAAATTCTTTGCAGTGTTTTTGAACTGCAGTTAATGGTCCTATCATGACCTTGTCCTTGTAGATTCCGATGGATGCATTCATGGTTGGAGTAACATAGTCTGTCTTTCCTCTTATCATGAAAGCTCCCTTTGGCAGGAATTCTCCTTGATTTGCTTCCTTTGTGACCTGCTCTGGTTTTACATGGAAGACTTCTAAAGTGCTCATGCCCTGTTTCCATCCTTTGCTGAAAACCGCTGTGAAGTCTGCTGCTTCCTGAATTGTTGTCTTTGGAACTTCTTTTCCTTCTGATTTTACGACGACAAACGGACTTCCGGCCATATCTGTGTGAAACACCATATCATCTTTGTCAGTGTGCTTTTTTATCACGATTTCGTTGGTTGTGGCATCTCTTCCGCCTATAACCAAAAATCCGTCGCTGGAAATGAACCAGTGATACTTCTCATACCATTCTCTCTTCTTGAGCTTTGTAATATTTGGTGCTTCAGAAACAACTATTTTATTCTTTGCTTTCTCCAATTTTTCCTTGGAATTAATCAGCGCTTTTTTTGCACCAGCACTCTTCTTCTTTGCCTTCTTTGCCTTTTCAAAGTAGTCTGCAGCGTTTTCTTCTATGGTTTTTCTGAAGTCAAGTGTAATTTTCATAAATACCTCTAATCAGTATTCTTTTTTATGTCTTTTGTTATAATGGCTGAGAATTTGCTCAAATAAACGATAAATACTTCTTTATGCTCATGGGTTTGCAATTGTCACAGGCTATGAAAGCGCCATATTTTCCCTGTTTTATTTCTACAAAACCCTTGCATACCGGGCATTTGTCAACTTCCAATAAGGTGTGTTGATGTTCTTTACAAACAGAAACTTTTTGTCTGTTGTAAAAAGAAGCGCTTTCGCCGCATCTAAAGCATTTACTTGTACTATCTCCATACACTTTTTTTCTAAACATCATTTCTTCTTAGAACCAGTTCAGCAGGTGGCCAGAGTATTTACATCAAAAGCCAAGTCTTCACATGCAGATTTCTTGCCGTCTTCGATCTCGACTCTAGGCATAATCATGTTATTAAGCTTGCAAAAGGAGTTCGCATTTAGAATTTCTTCAGGCAGATCTTTACACGCAGGAGTTTCCTTTACAACGCCTGCTGTCCAGCTCATAATCATGGCTCCTATGGCCACAGCAAACGCTATCAGTAGAATAGTAGCAATTATTGGTGATAACCCTCTTTTATTCATATAGTATTTTGAGATGTTGTAGTATATAAAATTTTTGCTTATTTGCCAAATACTTAACTATATAAACATGTTTTCAATCCCAATTTTATGTTATTTCGAGAAGCATTAGAGAACAATTATAATGTGATGTCAGTGATAACTCTTGAGAATATTCTTGGAATTCCTCATGGACAGATATCATTGACCGAAAAAGAGAGTGAAAGCCTTCTTAAAGGAAAAAAAGGATTGCTAATAGAGCACCCATCATCTGATTTTAGTAATTTGCCTGAGAATTCTGCTGAGCGAGTCTTAATAAACACTGCAAAAAAGAAAAATATTATTCTTTCTAACTGTTCTTATAGGAGGGATTCAATGGATGTGTCTGATTTTGTGGAAACATTTGGTTTGGATATGGAGAGATTTGAGTTGTTTGTTGGATTACAGTATTTTTATGACTCATTGACAAGACAAATAAAAGCTGATAATGATGTTATAACTCAATCAATAAAAAAGAATTATCATAACTGTGATACTGAAAGATTGACTACTAGAGTTGATAAACTAAAAGACTCTTTATCTTCTGTTGAAGATCTTGAAATGGTAATGTCTAATTTTGCATCGCCAATATTACAATTTATAAAACCAATTCATGAACATTACTTCTTAATTCCAAACACGATAGACTTTAGACACAAAGTTGATGGAGAGGTTCTGTACGTTTTCGGACCAAATCATGCTCAGTCTTTAAGAAATGCATTATATGAGAATGTCATGCCTGGAGTAACCCCTTGGAAGAAATTTATGTCTGAAGAGCAAAACATGTTGAAGTTCGCAGACAAAGTTTATTCTGTTGCTACAGAAACTAACAACTAAACTTTTTCTTCACAACTTTTATTAATACCTTTTCAATTCTTCTTATCATGAAAACAGCCATGTATGCATTTTCAGGGGATCCAATCACTTTTGGCCACATTGATATTATTAAAAGAGCTGCAAAAGCTTTTGACAGGGTAGTTGTTGGCATTGGTGTTAATCCAATGAAGAAATACATGTTTTCTCTTAAGGAAAGGACTGAGATGGCTGAGAAAGTGCTTTCAGGCATGGATAATGTTAAAGTTGTGTCTTTTAGGGGGTTGCTGGTTGACTATGCCTATGAACATAACATTGATGTGATTGTTAAAGGTGTTAGAAACTCTGTTGATTTCAACTATGAGGATATTCTTAGGCAGGTTGGAGAAAGCCAGAAGCTTGGCATTGACACTCACATACTGTTTGCAAAGCCAGAACTGGCTCATATAAGTTCAAGCACAGTGAAGTTTTTGCAAAAAGAACAGGGACTAATTCATGAATCTGTTCCTCTTTATGTCAAAGAATGTCTGGAGGCAAGAATGTCTAACCAGTTCATCGTCGGCGTTACAGGTGAAGTTGGTGCTGGAAAATCCTTTGTATGCAGAGAGTTTGAAAAACTGGGAAAAAAGATTAAAGTGTACAATATTGAGCTGGATATCATTGGTCATCAAATTCTAAAAGAGCTCAAAGAGCCAAGATATGAACACATCAGAGAAAAAATTATCAAAACCTTTGGAAGTAAAGTAAAAAAGAATGGGATGGTTGACACAAAGGTTCTTGGAGAAATTGTTTTCAATAACCCAGACAAACTTGTTGAACTGAATAAACTTATGAGAACTCCTATGATTGTTCGTCTTAGAAGGGAGTTAAGAGGCAAGAAAGGACTTATTCTTATTAATGCTGCATTAATTGCGGAGTCCGGATTATCTTTTCTTTGTAACAACAATATAATATTAGTATATACAGATAAAGAAACTCAAAAGAAAAGGCTTGAAGGCAGGAACTTGAATGCGGAACAGATTAAAAGAAGAGTTGAAAGTCAGTTTGATTTTAAGGAAAAAAAGAAAACATTTGAAAACATCATAAAAAGAGATAATCAGGGTAAACTCTGGATAATAGATAATTCTAAAAACTCCATTAAAGAAATAAAAAATGTTTTCAGAAAAGTTCTAAAAGAAATTAAGAACTGATTATTTCATAAGATTTTCTATTGTGTTTGCAACCACTAAAAGTCTTGGTTTAGCAATCTCTATTATATCTGCGAACAAAGGATTGTTATAGGGTATGTTTTCATCTCTGTACCTTGCTTGGAGGTCATTTAGTCTTTCTACTATTGGTACCTGCTCCCCGTTTACATTTGTCAGGTCTGCGTAAAGTGCTATTTGTTGATTCAGTGAGAGTGGAAGAGCGAATTCTTCCATTGTTAAGGGCTTTCCTGTTGTTGACAGATCTCTTCTCAAAATTTCAATTCTATCTTCGAAATTATCTATTATATTGTGGTACACTACCTTATCAGGATATTCATTTCCTCCCAGCTCCTCGTAAAGTACTAGGTCAGGAGGTATTATGGAAGCCATTTCTCTTAGGACTTTTCTCCTTTCTGCTTTTGTTCCTCCGTTTATAAGTCCTAGATTTGTGTCTCCTTGAGTTAAAATCAAATGTGCTGTTCCTACTTCATGATACTTTGTTCCTTCGTGGATTTTTGTTAAATCATGTACGTATCCTTGAACTCTTATGATGTCTGGATTTATTTGATCTTTCAGAGAAGGATGCTTTTCAAGAATGACATTTGTAATATTGTATCCTATTCTGCCTGTGTCTATAAGATGGTTTGTAAATGTTTCAGCGCCGTGAATATAACCTTTTTCTTTATTTGACTTTATTTCTGAGACTATAAGATCCTTTGCTGCTTCTTCTGTCATGAAGTTTATTTTGGTCATTTGCTTATATTAGGTAGAAATAATATATAAATGTTTCTATTTTTACTACTTATTAGTAACTATTTTATTATGTTTAGTGCTTCTTCCTCGATGAAATGAAGCTTTCCAGGAACAATTAAACAATGTAGTGGTTTACCAAAGTCAACTTTCCAAACTTCAGAAGCTTTGCCGTACTTTATTTTGGAGTTTCCTCCAAGTCTTGCGCAGCCGACAACCATAGTGTCTTTGGTGAAAACTTTTTCATTTCTTTTATTTTCAATATTTAGCAGAATTTCAATGGCTTCATTGATAGTCATGTTTCTATCGGGTTTAATATCCAGAAGAACCAGAGTATGTAATCCCATCTTCTGATTGTCTTTTATCACGTCATAGGCTGTTTCTGGTTTGAAATTAGCCTCAGGATAGGGTATTGATGTGGTTTTACCAAATTTGTACAGTTCAAGGCCTGTGATTCCAACGGCAGTCAGAATAGAAGCGTTGTTAATAACTTCAACTTTGACACCTTTCTCCTTGGCTCTAAGCATCAAATCAGTATGAGTTGTTGCTCCAAAAACATCGCCGACGACTAAAAAAGCGACTTTTTTGTTTTTGGCCTTTTCAAGTATATTGTCAGCTTTCTTCTCAACCATATCCCTGTCTGCAAGAATGATGTTCTTGTTATAGAACTTCTCAAGCCTTCTGGCAACAATCTGAAGTTTTGAAGTGTAGCTCTCCAGATAGACAAAGTCAGATTCCTTGACAGTCTTCAAACCCTTGACAGTAATATCCTCCTCATCATTGAGGCCGATGCCAATAAGATGTAATGTCATGATAGAACGTAAATGAGTTGTTTTTAAAAAACTATTTCTTCTTCTCAGGTGTCCCCTGCATTACAAGCAGGTCTTCGGTTGTGAGCTTTTGTCGTTTCTTTATTTTGCTTTCCACTTCTTTTTCCTTTTCTTTCATGGATTTGTTTTTCTTCTCTTCTTCCTGCTCTTCGATTTCTACCTGATGCTGTTTTAGATTGTCCTTTAGCTTGTTTAGCTCGTCCAGTTTCTTTTTCAGTTTGTCATTGGCCTCGTTGTAGGTCTGTTTTTTTCTCATGAACTCATCGTGGGCTTCTTTCTCTTTTGCTTTCAGAAGATCTATTTCTTTAGAGTTTTCAATGAGTTGCTCGTGGAATTCCTGACTCTGCTTTGCGTGGTTCTGTATCTCTTTGTGATGTTTATTGGCGTCTCTTCTTAGAATATTGATTTCTTTGGTCCTTTTTCTGATTTCAGTAATGTCGTTGCTCAGACTTTTCACTTCATCGTACTTTTTCTTGAGTACGTTGAGCTCTTTCATTGCTTTCTGCTCTTTGTCAAAGCTCATTCCTTCTGTCTCTACTCTCAATTCAATGGCTTCAATTTTCCTTTTCAGACCTTCAGGTCTATCATTAAAGTCCTGCTTCTGCTTTGTATTTTGCAGTTTTTTCTTCATCTCATTGATTTCTTTGAAACTGTTTGCAATCTTCTTGTTCAGCTCATCTCTTTTTGACTTTGAACCTTTAACTTCATACGTCAAATCGTTTCTTTTTCTTTTAGAACCCTTTACAGTTGAGATTTTTTCTTTGATTTCATTGCCTATGGCAGTCTTTTTCCTGAACCATATTTCCTTATCAGAATTGACTTTGTTTAGATTTGCCTTTAGCTGTTTTACTTCTTCCCGAGCAATTTTCAGCTCTTCCAACAATTTGTTCTTCTCAGCGTTTTTCAACATATCTAATCACTTATAAAAATAAAAAAATTAACAGAAAGCAAAGCTTTCTGAATTTTGAAAAATTTTAAAAAATTAACCGAATAGAGCTCCTAGACCGGCTGCTGCCTGTTCTTCGCTTTTGCCGTCATCTTTTGGCTTTTCTTCTTTCTTCTCTTTAGGTGCGTCTGCTGGTGCTGCTGCCACAGCTGCTGCTGGAGCTACTGCTGCGCCTTTGACTGCTTCGTCAATATCGACACCTTCTAGAGCTGCCACAAGAGCCTTTATTCGTGCTGCATCAGCCTTTACGCCAGCTGCTTCTAGCACTTTTTTCATTGAAGCTTCATCAACTTTATTTCCTGCTTTGTGCAGGAGCATTGCCGCATATATATATTCCATTTTTTTTCCTCCTTAGGAGGCTCCAAAAATCTTTGATTTTTGTTGGCCTCGTATGATTTACTTTGATTCTGCACTTTTTTTGGGAGTCTTTCCTTTTTTCTTCTCTTCTTTTGGTTTGGACTCGTCTACTTCTTCCTTTACTTTCTCGCTCTTTTCTTCCACCGGAGCTACTTCCTCAACAACCGGTTTAGGTTCTGCTGGTATTTCTTTAATGTCTAATTTTGAATCTAATGCTTTTGCTTGACCTTCTGCTTTTGCAAGTATGTCGCCAACATTTTCACTGGTCATGATGTTTGCTTCCTTCACAAGAGCCCTGCTCTCAGCTACTGCTTTTTGTATCAGTACTATTACTGTCTCTGCGGTTGGGAATCCGATGTTGACTGCAAGATTAAAAGCCATGCTTGAAGCGCTCATAAAGTTTGCTCTGTACTTATCTTCATCCACATCCAATATGTCCTTTGTTAGGATTTCATTGTTTTCATATACTGCGACAAGGTCAAGGCCTATTTCCATTGGTTCTATACCTAGTCTTTGAAGCAGTCCTGCGAGTTTTGCACTGACAACGTCGCCTTCTTTTGCCACAACCTTATCCTGTTTAATTGCAATTTTTCCGTCTTCAACACCAGCCATAATACCATAGCCGCCAAGTTCTCCTATGACTGGTCCTGGAGTGAAACTTGTTTTTCCGGCAGGAACAACTATGTCATTAGGTGCTGTTTGGCCGCCGCTGATTGGTGCTTTTGACTTGTTTTTCTTGAGTGTTGAGAAAAGTGAGAATGGATTTTCTTTTGTGAACAGAAGTGCGGGCATTCCTTTCAGCTGTTCTTTTAGCTTGTCAATGCCTGGTTTTTTACTGTTATCAAGAGCTATTCTGATGAGTCTCGTCTTGGTCATTCTCAGCAGGACATTTCCTCTGAGCTTTGCTCTCATTACTTGTAGCTGTTTAGTTGGCAGGTTCTTCATATTCACTATTCCTATGATTGGATATTCATCTATTAGTTTTGTGAATTCCTTGACCTTATCCTTTTTATGCTGTGATACGTGTGCCATTTTATATCTTGATTGATTTGCTCATTGTAAATTTTAGGAATATGTTGTTGATGTTGTTTTTCTCCTTTGGAAGATGATGTATCAGCTGGTCATATACATATAGTATATTATCTATGATTTCTTCGACTTTCTGATCTTCTTTACCAACCATTACATGTACAACAGGTTCTTTTTTTGCAGAAATATGCACTGTTTTCTGCAGTTTATCATAAAGTGGCTTAATTTGAGGCTTTGCAGCTACAACTGCTCCAATTTTTGGGTTTGGCATTCGTCCTCTTGGACCGAATGTTCGTCCAAATACAGACGCTACCTGTGCCATAAGACTTGCCTGCGCTATGAAGAAATCGAATTTCTTGGCCAGACTTTTTGACTTTGCTTTTTCTTTGTAGGCATCAAACTGTGTTATGGTCTCATCACATACTTTTTTGCACTCATCCGCGAGTTCTGTACCCACGAGAGCACAAACCTTTGTCTTCTTGTTAACTGAATGATGCAATGTGATGAAGAAATCAACCTGATCATTTACATTTTTAAGGTTCAAATCCTTAAGAGTTACTATCAGATCAACGGATTGTGAGAAATTTCTCTTCTTAGAATCTTTCTTTAATTTATCCAATGCTTGAATTATACTTTTTTTATCCATCGTTCCCTCCTACATTAAGTAGTAATGCGGGTATTTGACTGGAAATAGAAACCCTTTATAAAGATTACTATTAGTAATTGTTATTTGCTAAAGCTTTTTTATCCCAGTAAAAAAAGCGAGATATATAATTGCTATATGAACTCAGACTAACATTTAGTTGTTTCATGATGTCTCCATGATCATATCCTTGAAGAATTAAGTCTATGGTTTTTAACTCGTTTTCTAATCGTGTTCTTTGATTTCCTTTTACATCATTTTTTGTTAATTCCTGTAGACCTACTTGTTTTACTCTATTTAGAAAATCTTCTGTGAAAGTTTGTTCATCTGTTCCTGGAGAGTTTTTCCTGGGCATATTAACTTTGAATTTTTTTAGCATTCAAGGTAGGAACAATAGGATTTATATAAAGATATAGTGAGATTATTAGTGAGATTATTTCTTATTTTCTCTTCTGTAAAAAACCACAAACAACACTCCTGCAATCAAAGTTATTATTGATAAAAAGATAAATAACGGCTCTTTCATTGAATTTATCCCGCTTCCGATGTAGGCTAGAAACAGGCTTCCACTTAGATGACCTAGTATTATCAATGGAACAAACACCTTTGCACTAAGCTTTGATATTCCTGCAAGATATGATAGTTCGTCGTCAGGGAAAAACGGCAGGAAATATGCCAAAAACAGTAATATTTTACCTTTTTCAAAGATGAAATCGTATTTTTTCAGGTTTTTTGGTTTTACAAGCTTTTTTACAACTTTTCTTCCAAGCTTTCTTGCGAGATAAAATGCAATCAAGGTTCCTATGACTCTTCCAATCCAGTTTAGCAGGAACCCAAGCCAGGTTCCAAATATGAATCCTCCTGCAATTGAAACAGCGTAGTGGCTGAACGGAGTCACAACAACCTGTACTATTTGCAGAATCACAAACATCAGAGGTGCAAAAACACCGAATGACTCAACAAAACTTCTAATTGATTCCTGATTTGAGAAAAACGCAGAAGGAAATGCATATCCGAGTAGTATCAGAACTATTGGAATCAAAGTAAGAATAAACCATAGTATTTTTGTCTTCTTCATTTGAGAGAACGTGCTTCCGGATTTGTAATTTACTCTATAAATTGTTGATTTTCTTATTATGTTCTTGATATTTACAGCGAAAGTTCGCATTAAGCACGTCGCATTTCGCCATGTTATTTAAATGGATGCAGGGATTTATATATCTTGTCCTTGTGGGACGTCATTCCGACTCGATTTTAAGTCATTATATTAAATTTTTTAATATTGCTAAAAGAATTATAGTCCCACCCGTTCTTCATACTATTAATGCCTATATTGGAAGATGTATATCAAACATATAAAATCATATGTGTAAAGAGTGATGTTGGAGATAATTTACTTTAGTATATTGTGTATACAAGAGTAATCTCTTTGAAGACAATGAACATTCGGTGGTAGAATTGATTTTTGTATTTCTCTAAATTCATTTTCATATAGTGGAATTACTTCAGTTTCTGGTTTCACCGTAATATTTAATTCATTAAGAGATGGAAATACACGTCTTGCCTGCATTTCTTTGAAAACCTTGTTCTGGTTGAACAAATCTGCCAAACCCAAGGTTACCAGCGTTAGCAGACCATTTTTTATTGATTCGTACGGATATACAGTAAATGCACTTTTGTAACCCACTTTTATTTCTTCAGTATTAATGTTTGGATTAATGTAGTTAATATTCTCTTTTGAATAATAAAGATCTAAGAAAAATATTTTATGATCATACTTGTCTTCTCCAAAAGCACTAGAACTTGTTTTAAATCCAATACCTTTTATTTTTTCTTTATCAAGTTCACTAAATCTCACAGGACTTTTATTAACAACATTATACATTTCTTCAGTAATTTTATCTAAGTATGGAATTTCTTTTTTCATTTTTTATATACCTCTTTAATTTTGTTGCTCTAAACAGTAGTAACACTTCGAACTATATAAATATTCACTCACCTAATTAGGAGAAAGATTTATATATGTCTAACATTTACTAGAATCATGAATACAAATGTCTTAACAGATATTGGACTTTCACCTAATGAAATAAAAGTTTATTTAGCTTTGCTTAAGTTAGGAAAAACGTCATCGACTAATCTAATTAAAGAAACAAGCATTGTTAGTTCGGCTTTATATTATTCTCTTGAAAATCTCATAAAAAAAAGTTTAGCGAGCTACACAATCATAAGTAATAAAAAACATTTTCAAGCAACAGAACCAAAAAGAATAATTGATTTATTAGAAACAAGAAAAAAAGAAGTTGAAAACCTCCTGCCAGAATTAGAAGCATTACAAAAAACAAACGAAGAACAAATAGAAACAAATATCTACGAAGGATACAAAGGTATTAAAGGAATTTATGATGAATTATTAAGAACCTTAAAAAAAGGAGACACATACTACGTTATTGGTGCTAGACAATTAGGAGATAAGACTCATTTGGAAGTAAATCTAATGATTCAAAACTTCCACAAACACAGAGAAGAAAAAGGAATAAATGTAGAAATAATATTCAACAAAGATGTAGAGAAAAAAATTAGGGAACAAATAAAAAATTTCAAGTATATGAAAGCAAAATTTAGCAACATAAAAACCAATTCTGTAATCCTACTTTTCAATAACAAAGTGATTAATTTTTTATTTACAGATAAATTACTAGCAACAGAAACAAAATCAAAAGAAGCATATGAATCTTACAAACAATATTTCAAAGAAATGTGGAAAGACTAAAAAAATTAAAAGACACCTTATAGTCTCCCCTCTTCCGAGCTTCGCTTAAATAATATTAACTGTAAATCTCCGTTGAGGTGTCCGAGTTCTGAGTTTTATTTATATATGAAAAAGAAGAGAACGTGCTTTCGGATTAGCTGTTTACCCTATAAATCACTGATTTTCTTTATATGTTCTTGATATTTACAGCGAAAATCCGCATTAAGCACGTCGCATTTCGCCATACTATATAAATGGATGCGGAGATTTATATATCTTGTCCTTCTAAAACGCCATTCCGCCTCGATTTTTGGGCGTGGTACCTTTTTGGGTACCTTTTGCGGTAACACAAATGTTACCAAATTTATGACCTTTTTTGTATCCCAATTACTTATAATAAATGGTAAACATTAGACTTTTATGGTTCAATACATTAAAATGGGATTTAGAATAACTAAAGAACAAAAGAATGTTCTTGAAGCAAAAGCTAGGGCTGAAGGTTATACTAAAGTTGCTTTTTATATAAGAGCTGTATTGTTCAAAACCATGTCAACTGAGGAGAAAATCAATGCCATATACGAAAAAGTTTGCAAAGACTGAGGAGGGATATGAAATGTTAAGAGGTGAAAGAAGAAGTTTTTTCTGTCCAAACAAATTATGGGAAGAACTCCTGAGTCAATGTCATGGAATAATGTCTGTATCAGAATTTGTAAAACAAGCAATAATAGAAAAACTAATAAAAGAAGAACCAGAAAAAGAAGAATACTTCAAAGAACTATTATTCTAAGGAAAGAAAAAGAAATAAATAGTCATGAATTACTTGACTAATTTAATCAAGTGCACGCTCGGGGCACTTATTCTATATGGATTAAATCCCTAATGTTAATACTTTGACCCCATCACAGTATGAATCATATTATAACCTAATTCTGTCTATAAGAAAACATGACAAAAGTAGATATTTATGGTAAAATTCGGAACTATAATTTTGAAGCTGAGTTAAAAAGAATAAATCAAGCAGATATTAGCCAAAAAAATAAGGAAATAATTAAGAAATACCTGGACCATATGCTTGCTAAAAATGTGACTATAGGTAGAGCCATTAAGTTAGGAATGGAATTGCGTAAACTTGCAAATTGGTTTGGAAAAGATTTTGAAGATATTGATAAAATTGATGTTGAGAGAGTAGTAAGACAAATAAACTTAAATTCTAATTATAAAGAATGGACTAAGAGTGACTATAAGAAATGTATAAAACAGTTCTTTAAATGGCTAAAAGGAGATGATGATATATCTCCTCCAGAAGTTAGATGGATTAAGCCAAGAATAAAACTATGCGACAATCGCTTGATAAATGATATTTTTTCGCCAGAAGACGTTTTTAAGATTGTTTCAGCTTGTAATAATAAACGAGATAAGGCATTAATCATGTTTCTTTATGAATCAGGAGGAAGGGCTTCTGAAGTCTTAGGAATGGATATAAGAGACTATTACATGGGTCCTCATTGTGCTAAAGCACGTTTAATTGGTAAGACTGGAGAACGAATAATTCCTATAGTTAATTCTATGCCTTATATTTCAGATTATCTTAATAATCGAAGGCTAAGAGAGGATCCTAACGCACCCTTATGGTTGTCTAGAGGAACATATCATCATCTTAAAAGACTTAAATATCAAGGGTTTACAAAAATTATTAAGAAAGCATTTTCAGAATGTAATATGGATCGAAAATGTAATCCTCATTTATTTCGTCATTCACGAGCATCAGAATTATGTAAGACCTTGACAGAAGCACAAATGTGTCAATATTTTGGATGGGTTGTTGGAAGTGGTCAAATAAGGACTTATGTTCACATATCAGGAAGAGATATTGATGCTTCAATATTAAAATATAATGGGATTGAAATTGATGCAAATGAAGATAATGATAATAAAATTCTTCAAAGACAATCCTGTCCTCGTTGTAATACAACAAATTCTGCCACTTCTAAATATTGTTCTCAGTGTAGTAGTGTTTTAGATTTTAAAGAGGCACTCGAAACGGAAGAAATTCTTAAAACTGAAACAGATAAAGCAATGAAATATTTAATGGAGATTGCAAAAAATCCTGAATTAATGACTAAATTTAATGAATTCAGAAAATTATAATCATTTTATTTTGATGGAGCCATTAGGTCGTTTTTAAGAACTAAATGTTACATTTTTAGATACTGGGTGGGGGTTATACTGATTAAGAATCAAAATCAATTTTAAGAAATAGGTCATTCTTTTTTTGTCACGACATAGAAGATTTTTCCTTCTTTGTCCACTTCCACACTATATTTATTACCTAAATCCTTTGTATTTATTATTGTTGGAGAGTCACGAATAGGCATTATATTGAATTCTTGTTCAGGGGATTTATGGAATATTGTCTCTCCTGAAGGAATTGCTGTACTGCCTATCATCAATGCATCTTTGTACAAAATTTCTTTTGAACCATCATTAGAGTAAACATCATAGTGAAATTGGTCATCTTTACCAAGGGTAATATGTGCTCCACTACCAATATCATCAAAATCTTTTGGAATCTCTTTTTGCCAAATAGAATTTCCAGAAGCATCAATTTTATTAATAACCAGATAAGGCTGTCCATTCTTTTTATAAATGAACCTTTTATCATTTTTTGACATATTATTAATGTATATGTTGAGATATATATAATTTACTCAAAAAATCTGGTGAGAGAACTAAAGCAGGATTAGAGAGAGCAAGGAAGAACGGCAAGCCTATTGGAAAGAGAGGGAAAGATAAGAAGCCGCGAAGCAGGGTTGGGTATTTTAATAGAATGCTTTGATTTATTTATATATTTCTTATAGAATTACAATATAGCAAGTAGTTATTTAGGGGGATTTATGAGAAGAATTGATCACAGAAACATTTATAAGCAAGTGTAAATATTTATTCTTAGGGGTAATTTTCGATATGGCTACTAAAAATATAACATTAAAAGTAAATTCAAAACTTTATGATAATTATAGGGTGTACTGTAAAAAGGAAGGGTGGGTAGTTTCTAGACAGTTTGAAAAGTTAATGGAATTACACTTATCAAATAAACAAGAGGATTAAAATGAAATCAAAAGAAATAATCAAAAAACTAACTGAATTTATACCTAATTTTAAGAATAGAATAGAACATATTTCTGTACTAAATATTGAACCAAATGAGTTTAACCCTAGGAAAAAATACGGACAACAAGAGGAAGATGAATTAATATCATCTATAAATTCAAAAGGGATTCTGCAACCAATAATTGTTTATGAAAAAAAGAACAAAAAAGGAGAATATGTTTTACTGGATGGTCAGAGAAGATATCAGGCATGTAAAAAATTGAATATTGATAATGTGCCTGCACATATTTTAGAAAATGAACCTAAATCTCTTGAAAATTTATCATTAATGTTTCATATTCATAATGTGCATGAAGAATGGACTGAAGTGGCGATAGCTAAAATATTAGAAACAATCATTAGAGATCTTAAAATCAATAAAAAAAGAATAACTAAAGAGGAAAAGAAGGAATTACAAAAAATTACTTCTTTATCTAAATATAAACTAAATAAGTTTCTCAAGGTTCTAAAATATTCTAAACCCGTTATTGACAAATTCTTAGAATCTGAGTTAAAAGAAAATCCGGATTTAGATCTAGATCTTCTTACTGAGTTAAAAAGACCATTAAATAGATTGAAAGAAATTATTCCATCAATAATTCAGATATATCCTGAAAAAGAATTTGTGGATAAGATTATTCAAAAGAAAAAAGATAAAATAATTACTACCAATAAACAACTAAGAAAAATCACAAAAATAGTACGTAATGTTGAAGCAGGAAAAATTAATGAACAAATCGCAAAAGAAAAAATTATTTCATTTTTAGAAAACAGAAATTTGACAATTGAAGATATATATTCTGATACCTCTGAAGCTATCGAACAAGCCAAAGAGATAAGAAAAATATCCAATAAACTAAAAAGAGAAGTTGATAATATTGACTTAAGAAAGGTTCCGGAAGAGGATAAAAAACAACTTAAAATACAAATTTCTCAATTGATGGAATCATTAAAAAGAATTCTCCAAAGTCATTAAAAATGAATGAGAAATTAATAATAACTGAAGTGTCAGAGTTTTTAAAGAAGCAAGGATATCCAAAAATATCTATTTCTCCTATATTAAAAAATATTTCATGGTCTTTTGATATATTAGCTGAGAATGATAAAGAAGCTTTAGCAATTGAGTATAGAAAGAATGATAACATTTTAGACATATTTATAGAACGAATCAAAAGTATCAAAAAACACCCAAAAAAATTAAAAATATACTTACTATTTGAAAAAGTTCCAAAATCTGCTACTTTAAATTTTCTCAAGAAAGAGGAAATTGGTATTATTTTAATTAAGAAAAGCAAAATATTTTATTTTTTAAATTCAAAAGATTTTTCAAAAAATCCACCTCCCAAAAAAATACCTATTAAAAAAAAAGAAAAAAAATTCAAACCAATGCATCAAATTTGGGTATATCCTTGTTCAAAACAATTCGAGCTTGATGGTAAAACAATTTGTAAAGAGCGCAATATCATTTGTAAAGTGGTTAGAAGATATAAGGGGAAAAAAATACCTATAGATTATAGATTACCTGAAGATGATATGCGAAATGATAAAAAGTTTAAGAAGAAAATATTAGAAAACCTAAATGAAAGCCACATATTTATTGGATCCATTAGCACAAGATACAGTAAATATATTAAATTTGAGATTGAAAACGTTTTTGACTTCATTAAAGATAAACTACTTATTCTACTCTTAAAAAAGAATATGCGAATTGATGAAATAGAAGGTGATGAAATTAATTTAAGAAAGCAGAAATACAAGAGAACTCAACAATTGAATTTGATATTATTTATCGAAACAAAAACAAATCACATACCTTATTCTAGTTTAAACGAATTTGAGAATAAAGTTGATGATTCCATAATGAAAATGATTCATCACCTTTATAAGAAGAATGGTAGTAAATCACCATACAGTTTTTAGTATTTTATTGCTTTAAAAAAAGGGGTATAAAAAAATATGCTGATTTCTTTATAAATAAATTATGATTAAAAAAAGGGACGTTTGTTTGGAGATATATTCTTAAACTTAAGTTTTCCAATGTTAAAGAAAAATGTAATGATAAAATGAACAAGAGCAGTAATTTGATTAAATAAAGCTAAAAATTTATTTCTTCTATTATTTCTTTGCTTCTCTTCCTTATTGTTACTTCTATTACGCCTGTTGCGTTTGTTATTTCTCTTTGTGTTTTGTAGTCATTGTTTATTTTTGTTGCTAGGTATATGGCTGTTGCTACTATTGTCTTTGGGTTTTTTCCTATGATTGTTGTTTTTCCTTTTAGTTGCTCTAGGATTTCTACTGCTACTGATGCAGTTGTTGGTTTTAATTCTAATCTTGAGCTAAACCTGTGTACATAATCTGTTAGGTCTATTGGTTCTAATTCTAGTTTTAGCTCATTTTTTAGTATTTTGTGTGCTTTGAGCATCTTGTTTTGGTCTATCTCTGTGAATGCAGTGATTTCTAATGCTGTCTTTGGGATCTTGTGCATGATGCAGGCGGTGTAGACGCTTGCGTATAGTATTGTGTTGTTGTCTCTTCCTATGTTTAGTCCTTTGTCTACTGCTGTTTTGAATAGGCTGTATGTTTCTGTTTCTACATGTGTTGGTAGTTTTAGTTGTGAGGCTATTAGTTCTAATTTTTTCTTTGCTTTGAATAAGTTTTTTTGTTTTGTGCTTTGTAGCCAGTGATTTTTGATTATTTTGCCATCTACTGGTTTTGATCCTGCACTGTTCATTCCTGGAAGTGATGCATTGTTTTTTGTGCTTTCAGAGAGGTATGGATTGTTTTCTATTGGTTTGTCATCTATTACAAGTCCACAATTTTTACAGCTTACACCGTCTGCTTGTGTAATAAATTCAAATCCTCCGCAGTCTGGACATAGGTTCATGTTTCTTCCTTCGTTTGTATGAAGTACATTATGATTGGAATTACTTCTTTCTCTGTTAATTGTGTTACTCTTTTGATTGCTTCTTCTTTGCTTAGGCATAGTTCCATCATATAGTGAACATTATTTGAGGTTGCATCAAATAAATCACGTATAGGTCTTTTTAGGTCAATTTTTCTTTTACGGTCGTTATAAATGACTTTTCCTTTGACTAAAATTATCTTGTTTGTGGTTGTGATAATTTCGAATGGTGATAACATGTTTTCACCTCCCAGTCATGTTTAATCTTATTCAATTTATTTATTATTACTTAGTAGTGATGAATTGTGTTGTATTTAAATTTGAGCCTTCAAAAAGCGGAAATCTTCCGGATAATAGATTAAACCCCCTAAAATAACAAGTAGAAGACTTGGGGGTAGAATTTTGTAAATATATAAAAGAGCAAACCCCCAAAGAAACCCCCTAAAACATACATGTATAGTCGATAAAACAGCGTTCAACCCCCTATAATCCTGCCCGTTATAATGATTATATGAATTGTTGTTTGATGTATGATTGTATTTCTGTTCTTACTAAGATTTTGATGTTTGGTGCTATTCGTTTGTATTTGTCTTTGAAGTTTTTGTCTGTGAGCACAAGTATTGCTCTGTTACCATAACTATTTTGTATTTCTTCAAATTTTTCTTTGAGTCTTTTTTTGTGTTTTGAAAAGCCTATTCCTGTCTCTACTTCTATTGCTTGTTCTTTTCCTTTTTTATTCTTAAAGATAATGTCTGGTTTTTTTGTGATAAATATTTCTACGTTTTTAGTGTGTTTTTCTAGTTCTTCTTTGATATTGTGTACTAGGAATGTGTGCTGTAATGATTCAATATCATTTTCTTTAATCCATATCTCTTCTTGTCTTGGCTCACCTATTGGTACAAAATTACTTACTTTGTAACCATTGTTGTGTAAGATGTTTCTTTGATCTTTACTAAGTTTTTTCCCGTAGTAAATAACTTTTTCGGTGTCTAGTGTTGTATCTTTTTTCTTTGGTTCAGGTTCTTTATTTTGTTTTAGTATTTCATCTGGATTAGTGGTTATTATTTGGTGTTCTTGTGGACTGGCAACTACTTCTAGTTCTTGATGTTCATTATCTAAAATTAAAATGCCTTTTCCTTGAGTTGCAGTTAGTAAATATTCTTTTTCCATCTGACTTAAATTAAAAGTTTTTACTACGCTAGCAATTACAGATGGTTTTTGTCTTAATAATAAAGAGTAAGATGAATTAGCAAGAACTGCATGACCTGCTTTACTATTTACAAGGTCTGCAACGTCTTGTGTGATTAATAATAACCCTAAATTAAATTTCCTGCAAGTTTTTACAATTTCAAAAATATAACTAGCTTCTTCAGCATGTCCTAGTAAACTCCAAGCTTCATCAACAATAAGAAGTTTTCTTTGTTTTGTCTCTTTCATCTTCATATAAACATAATCAAGGATTAGAAACATTACTAAGGGTTTAACTTGTTTAGGCATTTCTCCAATATTAAAGCAAACAAAATTATTGTTAAATTGAAGTTTAGTTTGCTTATTCAAAAAACCAAAAACCCCTTTAGTGTACATGTAGAGTCTATTAAGAAGTGCCCGATAGGTTATTTTTTCCATAGGGCTGGCTTTTTTATCCATGGCTTCAAGTTCTTTGTAAAGATCTCCTAAAACTGGTGGAACTTTATTTTTATAAGAATTACCAGTAATATTCTTTTTTTTGTAAGTTTGAGTAATAGCTCTGTCAAGAATACTTTTTTGGATTTCAGTTAAATCACCAAACATGATCTTAAACATATCCATTAATGCAAGTCTTTTTTCAATATAATCATGCCCCATTAAATCTAAAGGATTGATGATAGTCTCTGAATTCCTACTAATAGTTATTAATTCACCCTTACAATGCTTGGTTAAACCAAGATATTCTGCTTGAGGATCAATAATTATTACTTGCGTATTATTAAGCAATTGCCTGCTAATAAGGAGTTTTGTAAAATAACTCTTTCCAGAACCACTAGTAGCAAGAACAATACCGTTAGCGTTGCTTAAAGCGTAAATGTCTTTGATGTAAGGCACTTTATTCTTATTTAGACCTAACATAACACCATTTTCTTCAACCGTTAAAAAAGGGCTTGTGAACGGGAAAAAAGCACTTAAAGCATGAGTGGTAATATTACGCTTAATTTTTAATTCATCCTTAGCAATAGGCACTAATGACTTGTAACCCTGAACCTGACGAAACATAGGAATACTAGGAATAATCATCAAACTATTAAGCTCAGCCTCAACTTTCTTAGTTAACAAATCTAATTCTTCCTTAGATTTAGCCTTGCAATTAATATACAAAGAAACATTGAATAATTTTTCATTACCTTTCTGGAGATTCTCTAACACTTTCAAAGTATCCTTATACTTAATTTCCAAACTTGGATTAACCGATTGTTTTTTTTGTTCAGAAAACAAATCAGCTCTCTGCCTTTGTAATTCCTTATTAAGATTCAACATCATCAACTCAATAGGAAAAGGCTCCATATGAATACTAATATCAAAATCATCATTAGAACTAATAATCTTATCAAGAAACCCAGATTCAACCATTCGAGGATAACCAACAGCAGAAACAATCCTACAAAACTTCTTATTAACAATAAGAGAATCAATATTATCCTTAACAGTATTAGGAGCAATCAAATACTGCAAACCATCACAAGTAATCTGTCCCTCACAACGCTCATCAACTCCATCGTTAAAAAAAGTATCAAGATTATTAACAATTTGTTTATCAGATAAACGATGAACTTTCAAACCAATACCTTCCAAACGTTCCTTGCATAAATCACACTGAATACCAAGATCAGACTTTTTAGGAATGACAAGAAAAAAACTCCTATTCCTCATCTCATTCTTAACAATACTAGACCTAATAAAATTCGCAAAATCCTCAAATAAACTCTTATTATCAGTTCTTTTACTCAGTGAGTGCAAATAATTATCCATGTTCAAGCTATTAGTTGTAACAACAAACTGAACAGAAAAATCAAGCCCATTCAAAAACTTTTGAAAACCATAAATTATTGTATCTTTTTCCTCCTTTGTTTTAATACTAAAATTCATAGGGGTAACTTGTAAAATAGCAACATCAGTATGACTTTTAATAATACCATTTTCAACTTTCTTAATATTAACTAATTGCTTCATTGCAAAATCATTTAATTTAGTACTTCGAAAACGAATAAAATAAAAAAAATATTTAATTTGAGTACTAAAATCAAAAAAAACAAATAAAACACCAACCATAGCAGGAACACTAGCAAAAACAAACTTAGCAGTCAAAGAAATATTCAACTTAAAAATAAACAACAAGATAAAAATAAATAATATAGTCCAACCTAACTGAGAAAAAGTCAAGCCAAAGAGAATCTTCTCCTTATGCTGGAGCTGTTGAGGAATTTCATAAGCCATTTTACACCATCATACCTATATATTTTACTACTTGTGCAATTTCTCCGCCACCGTTTCCTCCTGAGAATGTGGCTTTGAATATTGCTTTTATTGTTATTATTATGAATAACAGGTTTATTATTGTAAAGCATGATATCATAATCATTATTTTTACGTTTTCAAATATTGGTAGTTCTGCTATTAATGAGCATCCTAAGATTATTAGACTATAAATGAATGTTATGAAGATAAATGATCCTAACAAGTGCAATATTAATTTTCCGTAGCTTCTTAGTGGAGGTACAAAATAACAGAATATTCCTATTGGTAAAAATATTACTCCAAATGAAACTATTAAGTATCTTATTAACAAGAGCAATAATGTTATGAGTAAGGTTATTGCATATAGTGTTACGAATAAGAATTCTAGTCCCATATTCATAAGATTATCTGCTGTTAGTAAAAAGAATTGTTCGTTTACTAATGAGAGGACTGCTGAAGACATTACAGCTCCTAAATCTAATACTAGTGTGTAAATGTAAAATGATGCTTGTATGAAAACTATCATTAAAACTGTGTTTTTTAACCATTCTTTAGCCATTTCTCTTTTAATAATATTATGTCCTGAGAAAATAAATTGAAATCCTGCGTACATAAATAGTAATCCGTAAAAGAAACTTATACAATAAACCATTACAGCCCATACTCCTTGAAATAAGTCTATTGAAGGGGCATTTTCTAGTAAGGATCTGATTGTTGAAAGTAAAGGTTGTAATGGGGCATTTAGTAAATTAATGAAGAAACTATAAATTTTTTCAGGGATGCAGGTTGCTAAATTGGTAAGACCACAACTCTCGGCTTTAACGCTAGGAATTAGTATTAAAGTTATTAATACGGGAAGTATTGTTTTTCCCCAAGTCTTTTTTATAGCAGTGTAAAATAACCATAATACAAAAATGAAAATTGCAACTAGGAATAACAAATTCCAATTGTTAGAAAACTCTTGTTTTTGAAATTGAGTTAAATTAAGATTATCTAATTCATAAGTACAAGGAATTGTTTTAGTTTCAAAAAAATTATTATAATTAAGTAAACAAGTATCATTATTCTTTACAGTAATCTTATCCTTATACAAGAAAAGATTTTTTGATTCTACAAAAGTATTATTAATTGCTTTAAGTGTTAGAAAGTAATATGGTTCTTTTGAAAATACTGCTTCATAGCTAAAGAATGATTCTTTATAATAAGAATTATCAAAAACTATTTCTAGATTTTTATTTGAATTATTTTTTTCTCCAACAAAGTTATCATTATATATTTGTTGAATAATAAATTTGGGTTCATCTTGCTTAGCATAAGGAACTACTTCAAAAGTATCATCCACAGAAAGAGTATCTGTGTCATATTTTGTTTGACTATATTTACAACTCCATCCATTGTGATATCGCCACTTATAATATTTTTTTTTAATGGTAACGCTAGCAGTATAAACCCCTTTGAAAATAGTAGGGTTACTAATACTATACATTGAAATTTTTTGATTAGACAAATAATTATTATTGGCATAAATCTTCAAATTATCAGATTGAGAATGAAAATAATATCTTATTTTACAAGTTCGCCCACTACGTTTACGATTATTAACATAAGTACTTGGAACAGAATACTCAAAATCATATTCGGATCTTAAAGTAAATAATGAATTAACAAATAATTCATCCTCATAAATTATTGAAGGAGAAGCAGTAAGAAAAACAAACCAAACATTCTTCAAATTACCATTAGATTCAACAATTGTGTCTTCAGGAGGTAAAGTTACATGAATATTATCATTATAATTAGAAATAAGATTATGATTAGGAAAACTAGTATTAGTATAAATCAAATTAGCAATTAAACTCTCATTATAATCATTTAAAAAAAGGCATTCATCCTGATCAGAAAAATAAGTACAATCAAAAGCAGAGACAAAACTAGTTAGAAAAAAGAAAAAAAGAAAAAAAAGAATTAGAGGTTTCATCCTGTCAAGAACCCCACAACTAAAGGAGCAACCCAAATAATGATTAAACCAATAACAATATACATTGCCATAGACTTAGCCTGTTCTCTCTTAGCCTGATCATTACCACTCATAATAAAGGTAACACCCGCAAAAAGCAAAAACAACACTGCCAAAACAGTCGCCGCATACTTAATAAAATTATAAATCTTTAGCACAGGCTCCAAAATACCATCAAAAGTTGCTTGATCCTCCTCACTAATGTCACCATTAAAATCAATAGCAAGAACACCAGGTAAAAACACCAACATCAAAACAAATAAAATCGCTAGCCATTTCATTTTACATAAACCTCCTCCTTTCGGAAATCTTCAAAAGCCTCAAGACTACCATACTTCCACAAAATAAAAGAAACACAAGAAGCACAATAAACCGAATC
>JBDRCD010000004.1:0-155821 GCA_043822105.1 archaeon
CCAAGTTCCTAAACTGCTACAAATGGCTGAAGTTCCATCCCCATCATATGCTTGACATGCGGGACTTGAAGCAATTTTACAACTACTATATGCTGGACATCCATAGTATGCTGAAGCACTGGCTTTGTTATTATAGGTATACAATACTGCTTGTTCGTCTGCAAATATATCAACAGCTGCACCTGTATCATATTCACATTTTGTAGCTTCTTGTCCATCATATAGAGTACTGGATGGTGTGTAACACCAGTTATCGTCTGCTGCTCCTTCTCCGTCGTTATCACAATATCCTGAACTACATGCTCCGTCTTCTTCTGCAGAAGTACTGGTTGCAGTTATTCCAACACAAGACGAACCATCGGCTAAAACTGCTGCACAAGTTCCGGCCGAAGGACAATACCAACCGCTTAAGCAATCTGCATTTTCTGTACAAGTATTTATGCAAGCATTGCTACCAGAACAATAATAACCGCTTGCACTATTACAATCATTTTCATCGTAACAGTCGTCTAGGTTTGCATCTGCTACACAGTAGTCTGTTGTTCCATCACCTACTCCGAAATTATAGAAATTATAGGTTCCGTAACTTGGTGCTGCAATACATGAAGCAGTTTCTCCAGCGTCATAACAGCAGCCTGTACAAGCGGTTTGTTCATTTCCAACATCTGGTCCTGATACTCCTCCGCTTCCGTCACATGCGAATACGTCGTGAGTTGGATTACCGAGTCCAACATCAGGATTTGCAGAATTTGAACATCTGTCATCACTATCTACACTTGCGTAGTAGGTTGTTGATCCTGCAGTTTCAGCACCGCTTCCTGTGCATACATATCCTGAGGCTATGTTTTCTGATGCGTCATTTGTGTCACAGGCTCCCGCTCCATCGCATAAACCATCTGCTCCTGTTCTAGAACATTTGTATGGGCTTCCGCTTCCTGTGCAAGTGTTCCATGCAGCAGCACATTCATCCTTTAAATCCTCTGCAGCTGTTTGAACAACACAATCTCCGCCACTACATTTTTCACAAGTACCACAGTCAGCATTATCATCACATTCAGATCCTGTGACTTCTATGCAGTCAATGTAGAAACCTTCTATCGTATCGCTTGCTTCTGATTCGAATTGTAATACAACACTTGAATCACAGGTGATGGCTCCACCACATGAGAAGTATATGACATGTGAATCCCACGAACCTACGTTGACATCTACAGTACAAACTCCTGTTCCTTCACCGAATGATCGAACGGATGTGCCATCTACTTTAAAATAAACACATTCACCAGCGTCTATGCTGTAGGCATATACATCGAAATTTATTCTTATTTCTGCATAGCCTGATAAGTCAAATGTTTTATAGAATTTTGCAGATGCTGCATTACCCACAATTTCAACACTGCCACCACTTCCACAATTTGAAGTGGCACTAGAGAGATAGCAAGCTGCTCCTCCATCTGTCCATCCTTCCCAATTAGCAGCAGTTGTCCAGAAGTCTGTATAGTCTATCTGATCTGGGTCAATTATGAGATCAAATTGTATGTCTCCATCTAATATTAATAGGTCGAAAGTGTCCTGCTCTCCTTGTAATTCTGTTAGATATTTTTTGTTGTACTCATTCTCTGTGATGTTTGTGAATTCTGCAATCAGAGTTGTTCCATTGATTTCGTAGACTTCTACTGTTGGGTTTCCGCTTACTATTCTTGGAACTATGGTTATGTCTCTTGATGAGTCCAATAGGCTTTCGAATGTAACTCTTACATAATCATTTGCAGGTATTGTTTCTGACCATATGTCATCCTGTTGGTATGTTTCGTTGTAAATATCTGATATGAATTCTCTGTTTGAATCCAAGTGTTCTGCAGATGTTATCTCGATTATTACTTGGAATGTTTGGTTGCTTAGGTGTGGGACTGTCCATTCTATTTTTTCAATTAATCCATCGTTGTTTGCATCTATGTAGGTTATGTTTGTAAATAATTCTCTTGACTCGTTTTGTATCCAGTAAAGTTTGATTTTACTCTGCTTTGCAGGTGTTATATCTGTGTATGTTAACACATTCTCGTAATGCAAGTTAGAGCTAATTGTGACTATTTTGTTGTTTTCACTTATTATTTCTTCAGTTAGTTCTGGTGCGGGTGTTTCGTACTCGACGATGTATTTAGGCGCTGTGTGTTCTATTACTAGTTCTATGTCTTTCTTGTCTTTGTCTTTTTTTGAAATATTTTCATTTCGAAGCTCAGAAAGCTCTGCTTTCTGTTGTTCGTACTTGTCAAGTTTGATTTTTGTTTCATTTTCAAGTATGCTCAATTTGTCTTTGTCTACTTTTTCTTTTGTGTCTTCTTCTGTGACTGTTATGTTGAAGGATGTTTCTGGTAGCATTGTGGTGGCAGTTCCGTTCTCATCTGCTTTTACTAGTTTGTTCCACTTGACTGGTTTGCCTATTTCTGCTGCAAACTGTGTTAGATTGCTTGGAGTTACATTCTCTGTTACATTGATTGTTTCATTTGCTGTTTCATTTACTGCTGCTCCTTTTGTGTATATTATTTGGTCTATTGTCAGGTTGACATCTCTTAAATCAATAATTAGTCTTCCGTTTGGTATTTTCAGGTTGCAGGTTTCTAGGCACTGGTTTTCGAAGTAGAATATCATTGGTTCTACTGTGATGTTTTCTGTGACGTTTTCAGTTACATTGATGGTTTCGTTTTCTTCTATTGTAATATTAGTTTCACTAATATTCAGAACTGGAAGTTCTGTCATGTTCTCGCTGATGTTGATTGTTATGTTCTCGCTTACATTTACTGTGTCATTCTGGTCTATGATTACTCCTCCTGTGTCTCCTCCTTCTGTCTCGTTCTCAGTTATGTTTGCCGTAACATTTTCAGTAATATTTACAGTTACATTTTCTGAAACGTTTATTGTTACATTCTCAGTGATGTTTATTGTGATGTTCTCACTAATATTGATAGATATATTCTCAGTAACATTTATTGTTATGTTCTCTGTAATATTTTCTTCAATTGTAATGTTTTCTGTGATGTTAGTTGTTATATTTTCAGTTAAATTCTCTTCTATAGTTATGTTTTCTGTGATGTTTACAGAGACATTTTCAGTGACATTGACACTGACGTTTTCTTCAATAGTAATATTTTCTTCAACTACGACTTCTTCTGTGGCATTTTCAATTACTGGCTCTTCTTCTGTTGTGTTTTCTATTGTTTTTGTGATATTCTCAACCACCTCTGTGAGGTTTTCTTCTTCTCCAGTTACCAGTCCTGTTATTAGTGCTGGTATTTCTTTTTCTGGTGTGTATTGATCCATCACTGTGAAGTATGTTCCGTTGATGTCCAGTATTACACGTGCACGGCCTTCTCCGTATATCGCTCCACTAATACGTAAGCTCGTGATGTTCTCCAGATCTAATTCGTAGATTCCGTCATCTGTGTAGTTTAAGCTTACATTCTGGACAAATGTTTGCTCATCTGAGAATGTTAAGAATCCAGTTATTCCGTCGTAGTTTGTTAGGAACATGGCTCCCATTATCAATATCATAACCATTGCAAGTGTCAGTCCTGGTTTTTTCTCTTGGTATTTCTGCTCTAGTTTTTGTTCTTTGAGTTTTTCTTTTGCTAGTTTTAGTTTGTTTTCAACTTCTCTTAGATATGCAAACTTCTTGTCTTCGTCGCTTCTGAGTTCTTTGTGGAATTCGTAGTCTTCTCTGCTTATTCTTCTGAACTGCCATTCTTCAACCAGGTGATAGTTTGAACTATGTAAAAGCTTAATTTCCAGTTCCAGTTTGCTAACTAGTTCATTCAGCTTTTTCATTGTTCCTCCTCTTTTGTTTGGCTCTGTAATAGACTGTCCAGATGGTTCTGTCATCACGGTTTAGAGCTTGAGCTATCTCGTGATAGCTCAATTTTTTCTCGTCTTTGAGATACTCAACCGCTGCTTCGAGAACTGCCAGAGAGCGGTCTCTGAAAATCGTGCTAGGAATTTTCAGCTTTTGGGCTTTAGAATAAGAGGCCGCCTCTGTGGTTCTCCTTTTTTTCTGGACCCTGCTGTAGGCTGTCCAGATTGTCCTATCGTCTCTGTTAAGAAGAATTGCTATCTCATGATAACTTAGATTTTTTTCTTCTTTCAAGTAAGACGTGATAGATTCAAGGACTGCGATGGTTCTGTCTTTTAGAATGTATGTTGGTATTAGAATATTCTTGCGAGTGTTAGTTTTAATTCTAGATTCCTGTCTCTGTTTGCTCGTTGTCGTTTTATTTACCTAGCACAATTATTATTTACTTACATTGTAAGTATTATTATATAAAAACTTTTTGTTTTTTCAGAAATTGTTTGTTCTCTTAATGTTTACTTACATTGTAAGTATGGTATATATTTTTTTCGGTTTACGTTTTTTGTTTTTGCCTTTTGAAATTTCTATATACTTACATTGTAAGTATTATATTTATATTTTTTCATTTGGAAAACTTTATAATAAACAAAGAAAAACACTACCTCAGGTAACAAAAATCAAAACACAATTTTTGGAACCTTTTCAGAAAAATAAAAAGGTGAGACATTGAAAACATATCTGTTGCTAATTCTGCTATTGATTGTAGGCTGTGCTCCGAAATACTACGTTGACATTTCAGAAATAAGCTTTCAAGACGTCGATGAAACAGTTATGATAAGCTATGTTGCAAAAAATCCTACAGATAATGACTTGTCATGTGAACTGAGAATAGACCTGGACAAAGAAAAAGACATAGTCAGTGAATTTTTAATAGGTGCAAAGGAAACAAAGAATATTTCCATGACAACTGTTCTGCCTGATAGAGTAGTTGGTTCTTTGACGACAAGATGCAAGCCAAATAACTAATTATTTCATGTAACCCTTAAGAGAAGTATCCTTAACAGCTTCTTTCATCAAAAGTTCTACTTTTGTGGAAATCTTCATGCCGTTATCTGCACAGAATTTCTTAAAATTATCATATACCTCATCATCGATGGTCATGGAGATTTTTATTTTAGACATACAAATATGGTTTATGAAAGTATTAGTATATATAGGTTTCTATTATAGAAATGGTGAGCCCGCCGAGATTTGAACTCGGGACCAATCGATTATCAGTCGATCACTCTACCAGACTAAGCCACGGGCTCGTGAAAGAAGAAAACGCCTCCGCCCAGGATCGAACTGGGGACCAATCGGTTAACAGCCGATCACTCTACCGTTGCTCCACTTCTACAAATGCAGAAAGTGTCTAAGCTACGGAGGCATCATCCTTCTTTTTAATTCACTTAAATCTGATACGATAAAACTATTAATTTCTTTATAAAAGTTTCTGTATTCATCAGGAATAAAAAATATGACTTGATATTTCTTTGATTTTAAGAATTTAATTTTTCTTTTTATATTGTTAATCTTTTCCTTTGATGGATTTTTCCATGCAGTACATTCAATAATTGTATTGTTTATTACGAAGTCAGGAAAAAATACTTTTTGTTTTATTTTTATATAAGGTTCATATTGGAACTTTATTTTTTCTGAGAAAAGAAAATCTGCAATTTGCTTTTCTAAAGAGTTTCTTACTTTGATATTTGCTAAAGTATCAAATTTGTAACCACCAATTTTTTTGAATTTTTCATACTGACTGTTATAGTATTCCTCCGGAAACTTTGTTTTCATTCTTTTGTGCCATTTTGAGCTTCCTAAATTTAATTTTTTGATAGTCTGTGATAAAGTTTCTTCTTTTAATTTATTTTTTATCAGATTTCTTCCACCCTTTTTTTGTCCCCAATTTGAATCAAGTTCTTTTTCAACATCTAAGGATAAATTCTCTAATTTTTGATTTAGAAATAAACACAGAATTTTTGCTCTTTTTTCAGGAAGATTACTGATTTCGAATTTATATTTATAGAAAGAAGATGAAGGAATGTCTGTTTTCAAAGAAAGTTTTTTTTCTGAGCCTGCTTTGTTTATGGCTTTAGATACTAATTCGTGCTGTTTGCCTTTCTTAAATTTATAAAATATTTTAGTCATGCCTTAAACACTATGGACTAAAATATTTGTTTTAAAAAGGATTACGCCTGAATGTCCAGTGACTTCTCTCGGTGGGCTCATTAATTTTCTATACTATTTCCCAATCTTCAACTCCTCCAGAAACAACTTTGAAAATAGGATTTACTTCTATCTTTTCAGAATTCTTTATTTTTTTATACTTTTCTTCATCTCTTTCTTTTAGTTTTCTTAGAAGATGCTTGAACTCGTAATCAACCTGTCCTTTATTTACTTTTATCTCTTTTTTCAGTTTTAGATGTTTGACTTTGGTGCTGTCAAAAGAATAACCTCGATTTTTTGCTTCTAAAAAGACATAGTAAAGATATGAATTTATTGCATCCAATGATTCTTTGTAATCTTTAAACCTGTTCAATTGTGGATGGTTCTTATAACCTTTAGTCTTTCCTTCTAGAACATGCTTTGCCAGAAGACCTTCTCGCCAGACAGCAACAAGACCTTTAGAGTCAAGATATTTTAGATGAAGTGACCAGAGTCTCATTTTTCTAGTTTAGCAAAAAGATTGCAAGATTCAGTATTGCTGCAAAACTAACCCATAAGATGTAAGGAACCAATAGCCATGCAGCAGTCTTTGATTCTTTTCTGAAGTATATTATTGTGAACAATATGAAAACCCAAAGAATCATTATTTCAATGAATGCAATGAATGGATTCTTCAACCCAAAGAAAAGTATAGACCATAAAGTGTTAAGAACTAACTGAATACCAAAGAAAGTTAAAGCTTTTTTTGAGGTATTTGTCTTGTTGTTCCAAACAATATAAAGAGAAATTCCCATCAATAAGTAAAGCGTAATCCATACAGGACCAAAAAGCCAACTGGGTGGATTAAAAAAAGGTTTGTTTAAAGTAAGATACCATGTACTTACAGATGAAACAGTAAAAAAAGATCCTATAAAACCAGCTAACTGTGTTATAATAATAGATGCTATCAGTTTGAAATAGTTTATTTTAGTCATTTTACTTCTTTGTAAACCATGGTATCAATACACTCGTTTTCTTTTTATATTCTTTGTAAGCTTTGTCTTTGCTCCACTTCTTATCGGCTGCTTTTTCAAGCATTGGAATTCCTGAGACAAAGAGCAATAGTATTATTATGAATAAAGGACTAACTAAAGCAATTAGTTTCTGTGTTAAGTTAAGTGATAGGAAAACAAAGACATACATTCCAATCCAGACAAGAATTTCTCCAAAATAATTAGGATGTCTTGAATATTTCCAAAGACCAGATTGTATGAATTTTCCTTTGTTCTTCTTGTTTTGTTTGAATTTGTATTTCTGTGCATCTGCGACAGACTCTACAATTAAACCTATTAAAAATATTAAGAATCCCATACCACAAAACTTGCTTTGACTTGAGTTGATAAAAAATATGCTTGGAATAAGAATTACAAAGACAGCTACTGCCTGTAAAACCCAAAATCTCAGAAATTTAAAGAAGTATTCTCTCATGCCGTCGAATCTTTTATCTTTTTTCATCTTGCCAATTCTGACAAATAGAAAGGTGCCAAGCCTTAGAGCCCAAACAACAACCATCAAAGTAATAATTAATCCAAGAGTTGAGAATGGAACTAGAAAAAAAGCTATGAGAATTAAGACTATAAAACTAAGTGAATAACTAAGATCAGTAAGCTTATCAGTCTTGAAAATAAATGCAGGGATGAAAAGAGTAATGTTTATCCCAAGAGATATCAATAAATAGTAAAATATGTTTAACATAGAAAGACAGGAAGAATGATGATTTATTAAGTTATTGGTCAAACGAAAAACTTCTTATATTTATCTTCATTTCCTACTAAATATGATTGAAACCAATAATTTATCAGAAATTTTATCAATTGATAAACTCGTTGATGTTTTTAACAATTTCCCAATTATTTATATTTCTCCTCACTTTGATGATTTTGCTCTTAGCAATGGTGGATTTGCATTTACTTTTCAGAATAAATTAGCAATAAGAACTATTACTGTGTTTTCTCAGAGTCAATATGTTTCTCCAGAATATGAATTGCAACTTAAAAACCAACTTTCTGAACAAGGTAATTCTGATAAATTCTCTGAAGAAAGAATACGACATGTATCTAATATTCTTAGAATAAATGAAGATAATTCATGTCTAGAAAGTCTTGACTTAGAACCTAGTATACTTTTAGGAAAAGATGAAGCGCCTATTAGAGGATATGGTCTTGGTGATGGTAAAGAAGGAATAACTTTTCCAACAGCACCTCAGAGTTGGTTAGAAAATCCAAAAGAGATAATATTAGTAAATAGTCTGAAAAAAGAATTCAAAAACTATATGTCTGAAAAAATGAATATATTTATACCTCTTGGAGTTCAGTACCATATTGATCATGTTCTTGTTAGAAAAGCTGCAATATCTGCTGCCAATGAACTAAATACATCTGGAGAACTAAATGTGAATTTATTCTTCTACGAAGATCTGCCCTATGCAGGCCTTTCAACAAATAAATCAAGTGATTGGAATGATGCAAAAAAAATTATTGCTAATTGCACTCCAGAAGATATTATTATTGACCTAGAAAAGAAGCTTGGTTTAATTGATTTTTTCCCATCCCAACGTGAAGATGGTTATTTTAGAGGAATAAAGAACAGGGCTATTGAGATTGGTAAAATGCATATGTCTGAAAAAAATATTCAATCAATGGAAAGAATCTATAAACTTAATACAAATAAAATTTATGAACTTACAAAACTAGATGATTATCTAAACTAATTTGTGTTAGTTTCTCTCCGTTAGGATTGATTTTTAGTGCAACGTTTCTGAAGGGAAAAATTCAAAGTCAGAAAAAAGTGCGTCTTTCAGTGAGCGAAGCGATTCATTAAGACATAGAATCTAAGGGCAGTTTTCTGATAAAAAACCAAAGGATATTTAATAGGTTGCGTCTAGGGCATTTTGAGAAAGCATTTAAATAATGGTTTTATTTTATTAAAATAATAGGTATAAAAAATGAAGAAAACTATTTTGATTTTAGTTTTATTAATTTTTATTAATTCTGTTTATGGACAACTTGCAGACACTCCTTCACCCACATTATTAATCAATTCAAAACATACTGGATTGAGTAAATATTCAACGGATATTGAAAATCCATCTTTGAAATGGAAATTTGATGCTGGCGATGGCATAGAATCATCTGTTGCTATTGGAAATGATGGTACTATTTATTTTGGTACTTTTAGTGGTAAATTTTATGCCTTGAATCCTGACGGAAGTATCAAGTGGACCTTCACAAAAAAAGACGAACAATACAGGTCTTCACCCACCATATCAAAAGACGGAACAATCTATTTTCTTGCAATCTCTGATTTAAGACCTCAATATAGCGGTCACCTAGGGTTTGCAGTAGATTATGGTGTCCCAAAACTGTATGCTCTTAATGCTGATGATGGGATACTGAAGTGGGATTTTGTTCTTGGAGGGGTAATGAGCGGGTTGATTTATACGCCTACTATCGGAGAAGACGGCACCATTTACGCAATTTCTGGCGGAGCAAGAATGCCTAATGCAACTGGTGGAAATGTATTCTGGGCAATAAATCCAGATGGAACAGAAAAATGGCAGTTTAATACTGAAGAGGCTATGTTTTCTGCAGCTGCTCTTGCTGATGATGGAACAATCTATTTCGGTTGTGCTGATGGTAATTTTTATGCATTGAATCCGGATGGAACAGAAAAATGGAGGTTTACAACAGGAGAGGATGCAAAGCAAAAGGATGCTATTTTTGATGCAGTACCTTCCATTGGTCCAGACGGAACTATATACATAGGTTCTTATGACAAAAATCTATATGCCCTTCATCCTGATGGAAGAGTAAAATGGAAATTCGCAAGGGATGACGTCATCGAAGCTACTGCTTCTATTGCTTCAGATGGCACAATATATACAGGAACTCGTTCTAAAAGCACTGATAAATACCTATACGCATTAAGTCCTGACGGCAATGTTAAGTGGAAGTTCGAGACGGGTGAAGGAATCGATACTCCAGTGATTGATGCCAATGGAAATCTGTTTTTCGGGTCATATGACAGCTATCTATATTCGCTAGACTCTTATGGAACACTTAGATGGAAGTTCAAGACTAATGGAGGCATAGTTGTTCCACCCACAATTGATGAGAAGGGTACTCTCTATATTGGTTCATGGGACCACTTTCTTTATGCAATTGACGGTATTGAAAGAGAAGTTGAGAAAATTGAACATGTTGAAAAAAATATTGAAGAATCAAACCTTGAATATCTTTCTAAAGAAAAAGTGACCAAAGAAATGGAATGCGGTAATGGTATTTGTGAGTCGGGAGAAGAAAGATATTGTCATGATGATTGTGAGATCAAATTAAATGATTCTGATGAACCATTACAGAAATCAGAGAAAATAAATTTTTTCCAGAGAATAATCAATTTTTTCAGGGGAATTTTTAGAAATGATGAGTCTGATTAAATTATCAAAGAAAAAAAGTGTTTAGTTAGAAATTCATATTCTCCAATCACATCCATTTTGTAGTATAGGAAAACTGCCCCTTTCTATTTTTTAGCCCTTTGAAATTATCGTATATAATTTGCGTTATGTGGCGTAGCGGATAGTTTCGCCGTTTTGATTAAACAACAAAATTCTTAAACTTAATTCTTTTCTTTTTATTATGAATAAAGTTCTCAAGATTCCTGATTCTCAATCTGACCCAGTTCTGAATATTATAGAAAATACTTTGAAAATGAAAAAACAAGCCATTGTCTTTGTCAACACAAAGAGGGGTGCTGAGTCTCAGGCTGAAAGGATTGCTGGCAAGATAATAATAAACGATGAAAAGCTGAATAAAATGTCTGAAGAGATTCTAAAGGCACTGCCATCTCCAACAAAACAGTGCAGAAGACTTGCAGCCTGTATAAAAAAAGGTAGCGCTTTTCATCATGCTGGTTTGGCAACGAAGCAGAGAGAATTAATTGAAGATGGATTTCGAAGTGGACTTGTAAGAGTTATTTGTGCAACGCCAACGCTTGCAATGGGGGTTGATCTTCCTGCATTTAGAGTGATTGTAAGAGACCTAAAAAGATATGGTGGCTCATGGGGCATGACAGACATTCCTGTTTTGGAATATGAACAGCAGGCCGGAAGAGCAGGAAGGCCTGGCAAGGAAGATTATGGAGAAGCAATATGTATTGCAAAAACAGAAGCTGAGTCTGATAAAATATTTGAAAAATATGTAGAGGGAGAATCAGAAGAAATATATTCAAAGCTGGCAGTAGAACCTGTTCTTAGAGCTCACATCTTGAGTCTTGTTGCAAGCGAATTTGTAACCGATAGAAAATCACTCTTTGAATTTTTTGATAAAACATTCTACGCACATCAGTATGCGGATTTAAATAAACTGCACAAGGTGCTTGAAAAAATAACAGGGCTTCTCAATGAGTGGGAGTTTATTAAAATATCTGGCGGAAGTGGTGATTTTGTATCTGCTGATGCAATTGATGAAGAAACCTATGAAGCAACAATGATTGGAAAAAGAGTATCAGAATTATACCTTGATCCATTGACAGCAAACTTCATAATAACATGTCTTAGAAAAGCAACGAGTCAAAAAACAAAGGAATTTTCATATCTGCAGATGGTTGCAAGGACACTGGAAATAAGACCTCTGCTTCGAGTAAAAGTTGCAGAGTATGAAGATGTCCAAGATAAAATGGCAAGTCAAGAAACATTTCTACTTGACAAAGGACCTACTCAGTTTGATGAAGCCTACGATGAATTTCTAAATTCAATAAAGACAGCATTGTTTTTTCAGGACTGGATAGATGAAAAAAACGAAGAGTTTTTACTTGAAAAGTTTTCAGCGACACCAGGAGAAGTACATGCAAAGCTTGCAATTGCAGATTGGTTGCTTTATTCTACAACTGAACTTGCAAGGATGTTGAAATTCCAGCAGCTGATGAAAGACATTGCAAAGGTCAGATTAAGACTTAAATATGGAGCAAAAACAGAGCTGCTGCCACTGTTGAAGCTTAAGAATATTGGAAGAGTCAGAGCAAGGAAGATGTTCAACCACAAAGTAAAAACTCTAACAGACATAAAGAATGTAGACATAACAACACTTGCACAACTCATTGGAAAAGCAACTGCAATATCTGTCAAGAAACAGATGGGACAGGAATACGACCCAAAAAAAATAGAAGTAAAAGAAAACAAACGAAAAGGACAGATATCGCTTAAAGATTATCAGAAGAAAAATAAAAAATGAAGAGATTAACTAAATGCTTGATTAAGGATAAAGAAAAATATCTTCTTATAAAACGAGAACCAAACTCAAAGTTTTTTCCAAACAAATGGGACTTTCCAGGAGGAAAAAGTAAGCTTTTAGAAACTGATGCTGCATGTGGAATTAGAGAAGCAAAAGAAGAAACAAACCTTGACATTGTATCTGATAAAATTGTTAAAAAGATAATTATTTTTGCTTTAGGAATTCCTTTTAGAATTAGAATTCTTTCTGTTAAATCATATTCAGGTGATATAAAATTAAGTAAAGATCATACAGAATTTGCATGGTTTACAAAAAAAGAAATGAAAGACATAGATTTATCGCCAGTTGTAAAAAAAATTATTCTTTCCTAAAGCAAACACTAACTCTATACAAATCCTTGCTTCTAATGTTATCTCGCCCAAAGAGTTTTCTGGAAGTTTTCAGTTCTCCCTTAAAACTCTTTTTTAGTTTTCTTCCGATGTTTAGTGCTGCTTTGTTTGAAGAAAGGAAGACATCGTAACCCTGCTTTGAAGCAACAACCTTTGAAATGAAAACCAGACTGTCATTGTCAACCTGTTTTTGCACAAAGTACAATAATTCATCATCCTTTGGTCGAAGCTGTATTACTGATTCAAAATACTCTGTTCCCATTTTAGAACAGGTAGGGCATTTCTCCACTTGAAGTTTGGCAGGAATTGTAAATTGTTCACCTTGGAGACCCACTTCAATTTCAAACTTTTTCTTTATGATTTCCTCGTTGATTAGCGGATTAACAGTTACTTTTTCTTTGATTTGCTCTTTTGCAATTTTCTTAACAACATCCTTTAGGCTGTTGAAAGGCAGCCATTGGTTTCTATGAAAATATTTTTTGCACTCACATACTCTCACAAGCACATCTTTATAGTTAAGACTAACTGGATTGTGCTCATCGCAAAAGTTACCTTCTATATCTTTTCCGCATACAGGGCAGAAGTTCATGAATATAGAAAAGGAAAGGATGTTTAAAAGTTTAACTAATCATCAAGAAAACAAACACAATCAAATTCAAAACCAACACATAATTCTCATTCAAACTGGAAAAATCAATTAAGTCTTTCAACCATAGTTTTGGTTTGATGAAACCAGTTTTTACCATTTTCTTTGAAAATGGTGCAAGTGGAAATACATTGTGAACTGTTATGTAGTCTAGGAAGATGTGTGAGATGTATGGAATAAGAACAAGCGCGAGATAGGGTGGTCCGTACAGGTATTGCAAAATAAGTCCTGCTGGAAGACCAATAAGTATAACTCCAAAGGGTTCCTGAGTCCAGGTCTTCAAATCTTTTTCTTTGCTTTTGAAGATGAATAGCTTGATTAGTATGTCAACGTCGACAAGAAGTGCGAATATTACTGTGAAGAGAATCATAGTTGATAAACTAACTTCTCCTTTAAAGAAAACTAAAAGTAGGTTAAGTGAAAAAAAGAAGTGATTAAACCAGTTCATCTTATAATTCCTCTGAAAGCTTTTACAATCTCTTCGTCAGAAGCTTTTTCATTATTAATTACTAAGTTAAAAGAATACTTTTCTTTCATTGCAAGCTCGTTTATTTTTTCAATTGTTTCTTTGCTCATTGGAACGTGAACTTCTTTGTCTCTATCTCTGATTCTTTTTATACAGAGGTCAAGAGGAGATTTAACCTTAATTAGCTTTACATCATAACTGTCTTCAAGTTCTTTTAGGAATTCTTTGAAAGAGTCAAATGTTCCTATTGATTCTAAGATAACTTTGTCATATTTCTCAATTTCTTCTTCTACTTTTTTCCATGCCTGTTCAAAGAATTCTTCGTCTAAATTGTTAGCTTCTTCTTCAGAACGCATAAAAAAAGGTTCAACATTAAGAAATGATATTCCGAGTTCTTTTTCAATAAGATTTCCAATATATGATTTGCCTGATCCTTTAGGTCCGATAAGAAGGTAAATTGTTTTCATAAACTGATTAAGGGCGGATTGTTTAAAAAATTTTAGAAATTAAACATTGTATTTTTCTTGGAGTCTCTTTTTTCTTTTTCTTCCACTTAGATAGGTTAAAATTCCTAAACCAAATGCACCTGCTCCTGCTACTTGGGTTCCAGCACCTGCGACTCTTGCAAAATCATGGTACTGTGGATGTTTTTCTTTATTGAATATTTCTACAGCCATAATTCTTCCGTCTTTTATTGAGCCAAAATAATCTTCTATTTTTGCTTCCTTTGGCAGAATTGCTGTTTGGACCGTTAATACAATGTACAGTCCTGCTGTTATGAATAAGGCTCCCAAACTTTTTTCAGTTTTATATGCAAATTTTTCTTTTTGTATTTTGTATTCTAAATTAGGATTTGTTTGTTGCATTGGCTTGGAAAATCATAAAGAATATATAAATGTTATCATTTTTACTACTTATTAGTGAGTTTTAGGGAAAAACAAATTTCCAAGCGAGGCAATCAAAAAAAGGAAGTGTTGATATTAAAAGAAGCAATATTACCACTGAAATTATAATGAATATTATGATATTCTTTTCCGAGAATTTTTTTTCATGCTGTGGCCTTTTGAAAATTCTAGGCAGAGACATAAAGAAAAATGGAACTATGAATGCCTGCACTACATAAAATGTACACCATATTGAAGGATAATCATAGCAGAAATTTGTTGAAAACTTAAAGTAACCAAAAACAGAGTAAATTATACTTAGAATAAAGGAAACATCTGCAACTGCAAACATGTATAGAATTATAGTTTTTTTACTCTGGTCGTCTTTTAGTTCTTTTCTAATTCTAAAGGCAGCTACATGCCAATAGATAAATAAGAATATATAGGCAGCAGACCAAACTAAAGCAGATAAATGTCTAACATAGAAACTCACACTTTCAAAGTACATTGGCTCAAAAATTATGTGAAGAGAAACTGCCACAATAATCCAAAGAGCAATATTGCTGTAAACCTTTCTATTGGTCATCACTTCTAAAGATCTCAATAGGAAATACATTGAAGAAATGGAGATTATCAATCCAATCTTGTAAACAATCTGATTTTCTGAAACTAAAGTAAGAAATTCAAATAACTGATGAAACCCGATACATAAGAACCCCATAAGCACGTTGTTAAGAAATTTATGATGCCAGTCTTTTTTAGTATAATTGTACTTATGTGAAAAATAAAAGTAATAGAATACAGAGAATACAATTATTATAAGAGCAGTAATAAGTTGTACTTCTTTACTGTAGCACATATTAATTCATTGTAATAGAAATATAAATGTTTTTTGCTATGAAAAAACTTAAAAACTATTTCTGATTAATTCTTTTTATGCAAGAGAAAGTTTGGTTCGAAAACAGCAAAGGTGACAAGTTATGCGGAATACTTTCTAATCCAAGTGGAGATAAGAAAAAACTTGTAGTTATAGTCGCCCACGGCTTCAGCAGTTCTAAAGAAAGCAGTTCTTACCCGTTGTTTGAAGAGCTTTTTAACAAGAACAATATTTCATGTCTTAGGTTTGATTTCTGGGGTCACGGAGAAAGTGATGGAGATTTTGCGGACATTACTGTTTCAGAGGCTATTGATGATATTAATAATGCGATAAAATATCTAAAAAATAATAATTATACAAACATTGGTCTTGTGGGTTCAAGCTTTGGAGGAATGGTAAGCATCTTGGCAGTTGCGAACTCTGATGACATTAAAATTCTTGGATTGAGAGCGCCTGTATCTGATTATTTAGCTCATCTACTAGCTAAGCACAGCAAAACAACAATTGAAGATTGGAAAAATAATGGTTTTATGTTCTGGATTAGCGGTCATGGAAGGAAATTAAGACTTAATTACTCCTTTTTTGAAGACTCCAAACAATACGATGGTCATAAGGAAGCATCTAAGATAAAAGTTCCAACAATCATAGTTCATGGCGCAAAAGATATATCAGTTCCTTTGTCTCAAAGTGAACAGACTTCTAAAGAGATAAAAAATTGTAAGCTAATTGTTTATCCTAAAGCAAACCACTGGTTTGAACATGGCACAGACAAAGAAGATGCAATAAAAGCAATAGTTGATTTCTTTGTGGAGAAAGCATAAAGTTTATTAACAGTTATTATCATTAACAACCTCATGAATAACTGCATTTATGGTGTTGACCTTTCTAAACCTGTTACACCTATGATGGTCAGAGATGCTCTTATTGAATGTTTTCTAAATGCACATGGTTCAATTCTTGATGATATGAAAGACCAGTATAAAGATTCTAAAGAATTCAATCAAATAAAAGAAATAGACATAAAAATGACTATTAAAAAATTCTTTAAAGATGTAGGTGGAGACTTTGACAACCCTACAAAAGAATCAATATTGAAAGTTATGGGTAAATTGCAAGAATTCTCAGCAAACTTTAGAAAACCAAAAATCATTGAGCGACATGCTGGTCAGATGATGCTTCTTGTTGAAAAGCTTTAGGAGTTATAACTTAAAATTCAATAAACTTAAAAAGAACACTTTTTATCCTTTATTTATGAATTGGAAGCAAACCTGGAAGAAAACATGGCATTTTATTTGGCACGACGATTCTATGCTTAGCTGGATTGTTAATGTAATACTTGCTTTTGTTCTGATAAAATTCATAATCTACCCTGGCCTTGGATTGGCCATGGGAACACAGTACCCTGTGGTCGCTGTTGTCAGCAGCAGCATGGAGCATGACGAAAAGTTTTTTGACTGGTGGAACACACAGGAAGATTTCTACCTGAAAAATAATATTACAGACGTTGATTTTAGATTATATCCTTTCATAAACGGTTTTAACAAAGGTGACATAATGGTTCTGGTAGGTACAAAGATTGAAAACATTGAAATTGGAGATGTTATAGTCTATCAGGCAAAAAAACCCTATCCAATAATACATCGTGTGATAAGCATAAGAGACACGGGCGGAGAGCTGTACTTTGAAACAAAGGGAGATAACAACAAGTTTCAGATAAGAGCAATTGATCTTGATGAAAAGAATGTTTCCTCAGACTCCTACATCGGAAGAGCTGTTTTCAGAATTCCATTCCTGGGCTACATTAAAATCTGGTTTGTCAATTTGATAAACTGGATTGGTTTGAATATATTCTAATAATAGGTCATTAAAAAAATGAAACAGATTAATATAGATAATATATACAAGGCTCTGAAAAAAGAGTTCGACAAACATCAAATGCCAGTAGTTGATCTTATTGAAGCAACCACGAAGAGTCCGATGAATGTACTTTTAGGAACTATTCTTTCTGCAAGGACAAAGGATGATGTTACTGCAAAAGCCAGCAAACAATTGTTTACAAAAGTCAAAAAAATAAATGACCTAAACAAATTATCGCAGAAAGAAATCGAGAAGTTAATCTATCCTGTTGGCTTCTACAAAACAAAAGCAAAGCACTTGAAACAATTGCCGAATGTTTTAGAAAAGGAATTTAATGGAATAATTCCAGACACTGTTGAAGAATTAATCAAGCTACCTGGTGTTGGAAGAAAAACAGCCAATTTAGTTGTTGCAGTTGGCTTTCACAAGCCAGGAATGTGTATCGATACGCATTGTCACCGTATTCCTCAAAGACTTGGCTGGTTCACTTCAAAATCACCTTATGAGACTGAAATGATTATGAGAAACATGATTCCAGTCAAGTATTGGGAGAAAATCAATAGTTTATTTGTTTCTTTTGGACAGAATGTTTGTAAACCAATATCTCCTAAATGTAGTATTTGTCCAATAAAGAAGTATTGTAAACAAGTAGGAGTAGAGACTTCGCGATAAATCCGAAAATCCTTCAGAGTTCTCTAGAGAGAACATATTAAGAATGATTTTAAAGTTTTATTTATGAAAAAGTATAAACTTATTATGACTGGTGAGTTTGAAGATAACTTTAAAAGATTTATTCCAAGAAATTTGAAAGAACAAGCTGAAAAAAAGATTAAATCACTTGAAGTTAATCCTTTTAGAGGAAAAATAGTATCTTATAAATTTCTTCGAGAGTTGAAAATTGACAAATTTCGTATTTATTATTTGATATATAAAGATATAATAACAATTTTATTAGTTGGGGTTAGTGATAAAAAGACACAACAGACCATGATTGATAAAATAAAGCAGGAGAGAAAAGAATTATTGTTAAAAATTAAAAATTTCAAAAAGTATTTAAAATAAAAAACATTAATGGGTGATAAAGATGGATAAAGAAGAAAAAAGATTGCTGGAAGAACAAAATGATCTTATAAGACAGCTAGTTAGATCTCTTGAAGACGTTAAAGCTGGAAGGATAAAACCTTTTAAATAATGATTTTTTCTAACTTTTTATGACATTACAAAGAGAAGTTTTAGCACTAAAAAAGAAAATTAGTAGACAAGTAGATTCTAGACTGAAAGACTTCGAAAGTTTCAAATACAAAAACACAGAGGAATGGTTCTCAGAACTCTGCTTTTGCATACTCACTGCGAACTCTAAAGCAAGAACTGCTATAGATATTCAGAATGGCCTTGGCTTCAAGGGCTTTTCAGAGATGTCAGAGAAAGAATTGAGTGATTATATCAGAAAGAAAAAACATCGTTTTCACAACAACAAGGCAAAGTTTATTGTTTTAGCAAGAGAATACGTTGATATCAAAGGAATAGTTCTAGGGGCAATGCACGACGGAGGATTACTTGAAGGAAGAGAATGGCTTGTGGAAAACATCAAAGGAATGGGCTACAAAGAAGCATCACACTTTCTTAGAAATGTTGGATACAAAGACGTTGCAATTTTAGATAGGCACATAATTAATTTAATGATAGAAAATAAAGTGATAAAAGAAAAACCAAAGAACCTGAACAAGAAAAATTATTTTATTCTAGAGGAGAAATTTAAAGAATTATCTGATTCTGTAAAAATGTCCATGGCAGAACTCGACCTTTACATGTGGTATATGAAGGGTGGAGATGTTCTAAAATAGTAACCTTTTTAAACAAACTTTAAAAAATACGTTCTAAAATGCTATTTTGTCCTAAATGCGGTTCGATATTAAGACCTAAAACAGAGAAAGGTAAGAATGTTCTATTCTGTTCATGTGGATTTGTCAATAAAAATGTTGAAGGTGTAGAGATAAAAGAGGTTGTGAATAAAAAAGACAAAGAAGTTGAAGTTATAATGGATGAAACAGAACCACATCCTCTAATGGACGCTGTATGTCCAAAGTGCAAGCATGACAAAGCATATTACTGGTTAGTTCAGACAAGAGCAGGTGACGAACCAGAGACAAAATTTGTTAAATGCGAAAAATGCAAACACACATGGAGAGATTATTCTTAGAAAGAAATAAATAGTATCTATTCTCTTTTTGATATATGTCATATGATATTGTTGTGGTTGGAGCCGGTCCTGCAGGTTCTACGGCTGCAAGGGTTGCTGCTGAAAAAGGCCTGAAAGTTGCACTGGTGGAGCGAAGACATAGGATTGGTTTTCCGAAGCAATGCGCTGAAGGAATGAACGACTTTGCTTTTCAGCATCTTAAAATAAAACCAAAAAAAGAATGGATTTCTAATAGGATAGATTCTTTGTATGCAGGTTGTCCAGGAAAAGGAAGCGTTTTGTTGAAAACTATTAGTCTTCAAGGATATGTTATGGAAAGAAAAATATTTGATCCTGGATTAGCAGATATGGCTGTTGATGCAGGAGCTGAATTGTTTAAGTCAACATCCGTTGAACGATTAGAAAAAAATAACACAATTGTCAAAGCTCAAAATAAAACTTTCAAAACAAAGGTTGTTATAGGTGCCGATGGTCCAAACTCTACAATTTCAAAACAGGCAGGTCTAGGTATGCCAAAATGTGGTGTTGGTCTTCAGTATGAAATAAAAGCTAAATCTGATTATCCTAATGCATTGCAAATTTTTTTTGGAAAATATTTAGTTAAGGATGGTTATGCATGGATATTTCCAAAGAAGAATACTTTAAATGTCGGTCTGGGATCTTATTATTCTCATTCTTTGATTAAGGAACTGAATAATTTTGTGAAAGCCACAGGTGTTAAGGGAAAAATAATTGAAACCAATGGAGGATTAATACCTGTTCATGGACCTTTGGAAAGAATATATTCTAAAAATCTTATGATGATTGGAGATGCGGCAGGACACACTAACCCCACAACAGGAGGAGGAATACCTGCAGGTATGTTTGACGGAAAAATGGCTGCTGAAATTGCAGTTAAAGAGTTAGAATCTGGTAGAATGGACTTTTCTCGCTATGAAAAAGAATGGAAAAAAAGCATTTATGGCAAAACAATGAAACGTAGCTTGATAGCTCAAAAATACTTATTGAAAGCTACAAAAGCAGGATACGTTGATGATTTTTTCCAAAAGGCCGGAGATATTAAATTAAAATCAATAAGAGAGGGCTATAAATTATTGGCAAAAATACAAAATCCATTTGCAATGTATTACTTTATAATGCTTGGAACAAGATTTTTAAAAATACATAAATACGCATGGTAAAATGGAACAGTACGTAAAAGACGGAAAACTAAAAATTAAAGTAAGTCCTAACTCTAAAAAAACAGAAATAAAAGAAGTGAAAGATAATGTTGTATTTGTAAACATTGCAGCACCTGCAGACAAGAACAAGGCCAACAAGGAAGTGATAAGATTCTTTTCAAAACTTCTAAAGAAAAAAGTATTGATAAAATCAGGTTTGACAGCTCAGAACAAGACTTTGTTTATTCATTAGTATACTTCTGGACTTCGTCGTTTAGAACTTCTAGTTTTACACCGCCCATTTCAAGAATTTTTCTAGACTCCTGAGCAGCGTGGTATTTATTTTCACAAACAACTCTTTTTATGCCTGCATTGACAATCATTCTTGCACAGACAGGACAGGGTTCCATTTTGACGTAGATTGTTGCACCATCAATTGAAATTCCATATCTTGCAGCCTGTGTGATTGCGTTTTGTTCAGCGTGAATTGTCCGGACGCAGTGTTCTCTTTTTACACCGTCTGCGTGAATTGTTGTTTCCATCAGATGACCAACGTCATCACAGTGCGGTTGGCCGACTGGTGAACCAACATAACCGCTTGCAAGAATCTGCTTGTTTTTGACAATGACACAACCGGTCTGACCTCTATCGCAGGTTGCTCTCTTTGCAACTGTCTTTGAAATCTCGATGAAATACTCATCCCAGGTTGGTCTTTTGTTTTTAGTCATTATTTTTTAGTATTCTCTAAGACTTTTTCAATCTTTTCATATAACTCTTCAAAATTATCATCATTCATGAACTTGTAATCTGATATTTCAATACATCTGGAAAGGTTTTGTTTCCAAGGATCCTTTGAAGTCATCTCTATTGCTTCCTGCTCTTGAAATTTTTCAAAACTAATGTTATCTTTTCCTAATTCTTTTCTTTTTATAATTCTGTCATATCTTGTTCTTTGGTCTGCATCAACTGCAAACATTACACAGTTACCTTTTTTTCTCAAAGCAATGATTTCACCCTCTGTTCTTATGCTTTCAAAAACAGCATCTTTTCCTGTTTCTTCAGCCATTCTGAGAAGTTCTTCAGCAATGTATCCAGGGCCATGCTTTTTTCGAAGGTCATTTCCAATTAACACCATGCTGTCTCTATTTATTGGTAAGCCTCTTCTGACAATCTCCTTGTTGATAACATCCTCTGTGGAAGAGAAATGAACAAAACCTTTTGTCTTTAGAAAATCAACGATTGTTCCTTTTCCAGCGCCGAGTGATCCGGTAATTCCAATTATCATAGTTCCCTTGTTTTCTAGAACCGTGTTCTATTTAAAAAATTTATCCAAAATAATAATTATTATAAAGGAGCAGTTTATCTTTATTTTTATGACTCATGGATTAAAGGGGAAGTTTGTGATTGTCGATGGTCTTGACGGAATTGGTAAAGGTGTTGTTGTCGACACAATCGCTAATTATCTGAAAACTTCTGGAAAAAGGATACTTAACCTTAGAAAATACTGGGAAGAGTTTCATGACCACCCGGACTTTGAAAACAAAGAATTTGATGGCAAGCCTAATAAGTTCTACATCGACCTTGATTCTTTTGACGTAATAATTTCTAATGAGCCAACTTATGCCATTATTGGAAGAGCTATAAGATATGAGATAATTGCCAAGAACGGAAGGGATTATTCTGTTCATTTTACTGCTCAGAGTTATTCAAGTGACAGGCTCATACTTTACAAAAGAGTAATTCTTCCGGCACTAAGAGCAGGAAAAATAATTCTGCAGGAAAGAAGTTTCTCAACATCAATTGTTTTCCAGTCAACCCAGGAAGGCGAAGACAAAATGACAGTTGATGAAATTTTGGCTCTTGAAGGAAACGCTTTTTGTCTGAAGAATACTCCTGACCTTTTGATAATTCCAACCATAAAAGATGTTGAAGATGTTATTAAAAGGCTTGACAGGAGAGCTAAAGACGATAACTGCGAGTTTGAAAACCTTGATTTTCAAAAGAAAATAAAACCTCTATACGAATCAAAAGAACTAAGGAAAATATTTGAGGACAGAGGCACAGTTGTTAAGTATCTGGACGCAGGAATTTCACTTGAGGAAACCAAAAAACAGGCAATAGAAATATACAAATCAATTGTTAAGTGAAATGTGATAATTCTCAGGCGGAACTGGAACTTTTCTCCTTGACACCATTTCGTAAATTTCTCCGGTTAAATAAGCTTCATTTCTAAACAGAATACTTTTGAATCTTATGACTGCAGGATAAAGCTGCGAGAAAGAAAGATTAATGTTTCTATTAATACCATATCTGTCTGAATTAATTTTTTCTTCAAATATGTATCGTGACTCGTTTTCTTCTGTTAAGGTTATTATTGAAGTGATATTATTCTGTGTTTTTTGAAGAGAGAACTGAAACTCTTTAATTGTTGGTTTCCAATTGTTATCCTGTATAAATTGTGCTATATCCTTTTTATAGAGAAAAACCTGATTTATAATCTTGTTGAAACTATTCTCTAATTGATCTGTAGAGTGGGTGTTTTGTGCAGAGTTCTTTGACATCTTTTTTCACAGAAACAAGAACTGAAGTGTCATTTATATGACTTATTACTTTGTTAATCATATTTGCGATTTCTTTCATGTCATTTTCCTTGAATCCTCTTGTGGTCAAAGCAGGTGTTCCCAGCCTTATACCTGAAGGATTAAAAGGACTTCTGATATCAAAAGGAATCATGTTCTTGTTGCAGGTTATGCCTGCATTGTCAAGGGCTGTCTCAGCGTCTTTTCCGGTAATGTTTTTATTGGTTAAGTCAACCAGAATCAGATGGTTATCTGTTCCGCCTGTAATCAGATTAAAACCGTTATCCATCAGTCCTTCGGCCAGTGCTTTTGCATTTTTCAGAACCTGTCCAATATAGGTTTTGAACTCTGGCTTCAAAGCTTCTCCGAAGGCAACTGCTTTTGCAGCAATTACATGTTCAAGAGGTCCTCCCTGCATTCCCGGAAACACAGCCGAGTCAATCATTTTTGCAAGATTCTTTTTTGAATCCGGATGATACAGTTTTTTTAGTCTGTCATCTTCCTTGGATAAAATAATTGCTCCTCTTGGTCCCCGAAGAGTTTTATGGGTGGTGGAAGTAACGACATCACAGTGCGGAAACGGCATCATGTGCTTCCTCGCAGCAATCATGCCTGCAAAGTGAGCGACATCAGCCAAAAGATAGGCATCAACTTCATCGGCAATTTCTCTGAAAGCTTTGAAATCAATGTTTCTCGGATAGGCGCTGTAGCCTGCAAGTATCATCTTTGGCTTATTTTTCAGGGCAACCTTTCTAACCTGATCCATGTCCAAGAGATTTGTTTTTTTATCGACTGTGTAGTGCGAGAATCTGTAGAATTTTCCAGAGAAATTAACAGGTGAACCATGGGTCAGATGACCTCCCTGATCAAGTCCCATTCCAAGAACTTTATCCTTTAATTCCAATAGAGCGAAGAATGCCTCCATGTTTGCCTGGCTGCCTGAATGTGGCTGTACGTTTGCATGTTCTGCTCCAAAAAGTTTCTTTGCTCTTTCAATGGCTAAATCTTCGCTCACATCAATGAACTCATTACCACCATAGTATCTTCTGTGAGGATAACCTTCGGAATATTTGTTTGTTAGCCATGAACCCATTGCCTGCATCACAGGAATGCTGACAAAGTTTTCAGAAGCGATAAGTTCTACGGTTTCTCGCTGTCGTTTCAGTTCTTTTTTCACAGCGTCTGCAATCAACGAATCTGACTTATTTAGTTCTTCATTCATTTTCTCACATAGGTTTGGAAGGAAAACTTAACATTTTCTTTCTCATCAAAATGTTTTTCATCATCTGTCAGTTTCCATTCATCTTTTTCTATCTTTGGAAAAAAAGCGTCACCTTCATAGTCTTGGTGTACTCTTGTGATTTTTAGTTTGTCTGCATACTTCATTCCGATTCTATAGATGGTTGCACCGCCTGTTATGAAAATCTTGTCATACTTTTTTTTGCAGTAATCAATTGCTTCATCAAAATCATGAAAGACGGTTGTTCCTTCTGGTTTTTTATAATTTTTATCAAGAGTTAGAATTATGTTTTCTCGTCCAGGAAGAGGCCTTGCGTTTTCAGGCAGAGACTGATAGGTAACATCTCCCATGATGCATGGGCATCCAAGAGTCTGTTGTTTGAAATGCTTGAAATCCGTAGAGATATACCAGGGAATTTCTCCTTTGTTGCCAATCACATAGTTTTCTGCAACCGCTGCAATCATGATTACTTCGCTCATACTGCCACCTCAAATTTTATTCCTTTGTGATGCTCGTAATCAATGACTTCTGTATCTGTGTATTTCCATTCAAATATTGATTTGAAACTGCTGGTTTTTATTTTAGGAAGAGGGAATGTTTTTCTTGAAAGCTGTTCTTTCAGTCCTTCAATGTGATTTACATAGATGTGAACGTCACCTAGAAAACCAATTAGTTTTCCTTCTTTAAGTCCTGCTTCTTTTGCAAGTAGATGTAAAAGTAATCCGTAGGATGCAATGTTGAATGGAAGTCCGAGAGCAGAATCAACCGAACGCTGGTTCCATAGAAGATTTAGTTTTCCGTCTATTACAGTCACCTGAAAACCATAGTGACATGGTGGCAGAGCCATTCTGTGCAGGTCAACAGGGTTCCATGCAGAGACAATCATTCTTCTGTCATCAGGAGAACTTTTTAGTTTTTCTACAACGTTTTTTAACTGATCAATTCCTTTTCCTGTTGGCTCTTTGTCAAATGCCCTGTAGTTTGCACCAAAGTTTCGCCATTGAAATCCATAGATTGGTCCAAGATCTCTTTCTTCAGCCATTTTTTTCTTTGTTTTTTCGTCGTGACCATAGGGTACGATGTCTGGCGAGCACCATTCATCCCAGATATGGTTTCCCTGTTGCTGAAGCCATTTCTTATCGGCCATTCCTTTGATGAAAAATTCAAGTTCTGAAGCCACAAGTTTCATGGGAACTGTTTTTGTTGTCAGCAGAGGAAAACCATCGGCCATGTTGTGTTCAAACATTGCTCCGGCGATTGCGAGCGTGTCCACGCCTGTCCGGTTATGCTTTAACACTCCTGTGTCTAGAATCTTTTGAATTATATTCAAGTATGCTTTCATAAATTTCCCCCTGCCTTTCTGAAATTGTTTTTCTCTTTAAATAAATTGTTGTTATCGAAAATAATTTAAACAAATCATTTTTGTTTTTATTGATGCTAACCAAATCTACAAAGACAGACTTCCTACTTGGACTATTTATTGGATCGCTAATCCTGGCCAATACTCTTGGTACAAAGATTACCACAATTCTTGGCATTAGAGTTTCTGTTGGTATATTCTTTATCCCAATACTTTTTTTAATTACAGACATTGTTGCAGAGGTTCATGGCAAGAAGAAGGCAAAAAGCTTTGTATATATAGCTCTTGTAATAATGGCCTTTGCACTGTTGATGACATACATTTCCATAATCATGCCTGCTAATGCAACTTGGGGTAATCAGGAAGCCTATGCGTCAATCTTTGGAGCAACTCTTCGGATGACATTTGCAAGTATCATAGCGTTTATGTTGAGTCAGTTCCATGACGTCTGGGCATTTGATTTTTTAAAGCAGAAAACCAAAGGAAAACATTTGTGGCTTAGAAACAATGTTTCAACAATTGTAAGTCAGTTCATTGACACAACAATATTTATGTTCCTGGCATTCTACATGGTTGCACCAAAGTTCACATTTATGTTTATTGTAAGTTTAATTATTCCCTATTGGCTCCTTAAAGTGGTTCTGGCAATAATAGATACTCCATTTGTTTATGCAGGAGTTAAGTGGTTAAAGAAGAAGTGATTCTTTTGCTTCGCCAATCATGTAAATAGAACCTGTAACAATTATGGTTTCTTTTTCATTCTTCATTGCTTCTTCCAATGCGTCTTTCACATTTGGAATTACAACTGATTCTTTTTTGTAAACATTTTGCAATTTCTTTGGATCTTCGCCGTTGTACTTTCCTTTTGTAAATATAATTTTTTTAGCTACATGTTTTAATTCTTTCAACATTCCAACGTAGTCTTTGCCAATGCTAACTCCAAAAACAATAACACATTTTGGATGATTTTTATGCAAGAATCTTCTAAGAGTCTTTACACCTTCAACATTGTGGGCTCCATCAATTATTACAAGCGGAGCAGCACTTATTATCTCGAGTCTTCCGGGCCAAGAAGCTTTTTTTAAACCTTCAACCATTGCTTCTTTGCTGACGTCCAGCATTGCAGCACATCTTATTGCAACAAGAGCATTTTCTATCTGATGCTCCCCAAGCATTTCTAGTTCAAAAAATTCTCCATTTGCTTTAAAATACTGGTTTTCTTTTCCTGATTCCAAAATTTTTACTTTAAATTCTTCATTGACATTGTGATACTCTGAATTATTATTCTCGCACTCTTGCTTGAACAACCTTATTATTTTTTTATCCTTTTCTCCTGTAATGAGTGGAACTCCTTGTTTTATTATCTTGGCTTTTTCCATTGCAATTTCTTCGAGTGTTCTTCCAAGATAATCCTGATGATCAATTGAAATGTTGGTTATGATTGAAACAATTGGTTTTGTAGTGTTTGTCGCGTCAAGTCTGCCTCCAAGTCCAGTTTCTAAAATTACATAGTCAGGTCTTTTTTCTGCAAAGTGGAGCAGAGCAAGAGCGGTTGTGAATTCAAAGAAAGTTGCATCGATGTTTTTCTTTTCACAGACTTTTTTTATTTTTTCAACCAAAAAAGCAAGTTCCTCGGTTGTAATGTCCTTGTTGTTATGTTTTATTCTTTCATTGAACATTACCAGATGAGGAGATGTGTAAAGACCTGTTGAGTAGCCTTCAACACGAAGTATTGATTCAATCATTGCAGCTGTTGAACCTTTGCCGTTTGTTCCTGCAATATGGATTATTTTCAAATCTTTCTCAGGGTTTCCAAGAGCTTTAAGCAGTGACTTCATAACATCCAGTCCAAGTTTTATCCCTTTTCTTTCCAGAGAATAAACATATTCGAGCAGTTCATCAATTTCCATGATGCAAATAAAGCAGCTGCATTTTATATTTCTTTTCTATTTGTCAATAGATAGCTTTAAATACAAAGAATTTATACTTTTTTTTGAGGTGTAATTATGACGAGGGTATTAATCACAGGTGCATGTGGATTTGTAGGTCACCATCTTGTTGAACATTTCCTGAAAAATACTGACTGGGAGATAGTTGTCTTTGACAGGCTAAGCTATGCCAGCAGCGGATTTGACAGGCTGAGAGACATTGAAGCTTTTGACGATAAAAGAGTAATGATTCTAACGGCTGATTTCACAGCTGAAATTGGAAACGGACTTGCCAAAGAGATAGGTGATGTTGAATACATACTCCACCTTGGAGCCAATAGTCATGTTGATAACAGTATTACTAATCCTTTAAGTTTTGAAAGAGCAAATGTTCTGGGAACAATGTACATGCTTGAGTTTGCAAAGACAGTTCCAAACCTGAAAAAATTTCTATACTTTGGAACCGATGAAGTCTATGGCACTGCACCTGTTGGTGTGAACTACAAGGAAGGAGACAGGTTTAACCCTGGCAATCCCTACGCAGCTTCGAAGGCGGCCGCAGAATGTTTCTGCTATTCATACGCAAACACCTACAAGCTTCCGATAATAATAACCAACACCATGAATGTAATTGGTGAAAGGCAGCATCCTGAAAAGTTTGTTCCAATGGTTATTAAAAGAGCACTTAGCGGTGAAGTTGTAACAATTCACAGCAATAAAGAAAAAACAAAGGCCGGAAGCAGATTTTATATTCACGGAAGAAACGTTGCAGACGCAGTTTTGTTTATTCTGCAAAACACTGACGAGACTCTTGACAACATTGATGCTTCCAAAGGAAAGTTCAACATTGTCGGGGAAATAGAACTGGACAATCTAGAACTTGCACAGATGATTGCAAAAGCAGTAGGAAAACCACTGAAGTATGAAATGGTTGATTTTCATTCCTCAAGACCAGGCCATGATTTGAGATATGCTCTTGACGGCTCAAAACTTGCAAAGATTGGCTGGAAACCACCCGTTGACTTTGAAGCGAGTTTGAAAAAAACCGTTGATTGGACTTTGAAAAACAGGCGATGGTTATGATCTTATAACTAGTCCAGGAAATTCTTTTTTCAAATATTCTTTTAAGTTTTCTAAGAAGCTATCCGTAGGACTATCAACATGGTGCATTTGTTTTAGAACGCCCGATGCGCTGAAAGGTTTTAGCTCCCACACTGCATTCATGTCAGTTATTTCTTCTGCAATCATTTTCAAGTCTTCTTTTCTAAACATTAGTCCTGGAATAATTGTTGTTCGAAATATCACTTCGACTTTCTCGTCGTAGGCTCTTAATATCTGCAGGGTTTGTGAAACGTCATGCATTATGTCTTTTGTCGGTTTGAAGAAAGTAGCGGACTTTGTAACTTTGTCAAATCTCTCGTTGAAAGGAGCTTTCATGTCCATTATTACAATATCTATAAAACTGTTTTCTAGAAGTGATTCAATAACCTGTGGTTTAGAACCATTGGTGTCCAGAACTGTTTTCAGTTTCAGTTCTCTTGCTTTACTAAGTAGATCCAAAAGTGCCTGCTTTTGAAAGCATGGCTCTCCACCAGTAAGATATATTCCGTTGATGTTTCCTAGATTGTTCTCCATCTCTTTTTTAACATCCCGAAGGTCAATCTCATGTTCAAACTTTGTCTCTAGAAGTTCAGGAGTGTTGCACCATGGACATTTGAAATCGCAGCCAGAAAACATTATTTTCATGAAAATATCATTACTGAAGCTAACACTTGTTTCAGGAATTACTTCTGCTATGAATGCTTGCATTTTAACGATGAAAAAAACTTGTTTTATTAAGCTTTACCTTGAGTTGCAATCAGATTTGGCTGTGAAATTAAAAATACTAACTTTGACAAGTGCATCGAATGATAAAGCACTATTGACTCTTCTTCTGTACATTTCTTGAAGAGTTTATGGTCAAAGTATATGTTTTCCCAGCCACTGGTTATTTTTGTGAAATTTTCTAGTTTTTGTTTTCTTAGTTGTTTTACAAATACAGAGAATAACTCCTCTGCATCATAAAACACTTTTTTTACTTCCTTGTTTACAGGCAAAGTTTTTAATTTGCTTAGTTTTTGATAGGCATAGTATTGATTGTGCTGAATTAAAATTAATCTTTCCAATAACAAATGCAGGAAACTTTCTTCGTCTCGTTCTATGATTGAATTTTTATGAATTGTTCTTGTTAAGAATAATAGAAATCTTCTTGCATCCTTTGTCAGTTGTTCTACTTCTTCATATCTGTCATACTTATTGTTGCCTATGGACTCTCCCAGTATCTCTAAGGAATATTTTATTATTGAGATGCATCTGTTGAAAAGAGATGTGAACTCTTCTGTTGTTGGCGTCGCTGTTTCGCTTACTTTGCAGTCGTTGTCTTTTTGGTCGACGATTTCAACACCTATGAGATTTGACACTGTTTCTTGAATTATTTTGAGAGCTTTTTTTTCTTGAAAACTAACGTTTAGAACATTGTATCCTTTTAGATAATGATTTTCAATCATTATTCTATAGTATGATTCTGTTCCTTTTTCCAGATTTAACTTTGCTCCTTTGCTTGTTTCTTTTTTATCTGTACTTATTGTTAACTGAGAACCTTTCTGCTCCATTTCTATTTCATCCTGTCCGTTGAGATTATGTTCTCGAACCCACTTTATTGGGAGAGTTATGGTGTAGGCAGTCTTTTGTTTGATGATTTTTCTAATCATAGTTCTAGTAATATTTAGACATTTATATATGTTTCGTATATTTCGTATAGAAAATATATATTTATTAGAAAAGTTTACTATTTTTAGGTGAGAACATGATTACATTAAACTCAAGGAATTTTTCAGAATTACAAACAATATGGACTGAAGAAAGTAGTAAGCTTAGTGGAAATTTAACTAGCAACTCTTCTCTGCCCAAAGATATTTCCGATAGATTATTTTCCGACGACAACTTTGATAAAAAATATTTTAAAAGTATAACTTCTCAGAAAATAGAACCATTAAAATTTAACAATGAATTAAACTATATAACTGGTTTGGATATTTTGGCAGAATTACAAAATCTTAGTAAACCAAATAACCTGACTTTGTTTAGAGCAATAAGATTTCCAACTCCGAAAAGACTTTCTGAATTAGTTAATGAAAAAGGTTTTTCCCAAGAAAACTATGAACAGGAAAGACTTCAAAGACTTTATTCAGATAAGGAATATTTACTATTGCGAGAACAAATAAAAAATAATGCTTTGTTTAATTTTCAACCTCAAGAAAGAATTGTTGAAGGTCTTCCAGCATTTTCTTTGGTAAATGATGCAATACAAATTCACAGAGCCTATCGTTCCAACGTGGACAGAGTAGCAATTGCAGTTGGTTTTTTCCCTAAGGAATTATTTGAGGAAGGAATATTTGAATTATATGCAAACACTGCCATTGACTTTGAACGGCAAAATGATTCTAGGGATTTTAAGATAACTGATTTTAAACAGGGTCCGAAAGGAAGCACTATAATTGATTACTCATCTCTAAGAGTAAGAGGAATTGATGTCTTTGAAACATTTCTAAGAAAAGCACCTACTAACATGTCTGATATGAATAAACTAGGTGTTAAACAATCATTTTATGTCTTAGACATATATAATGCTAAAAATTATAATGTGAATTTTGATAGTATTTCTCAGAACTCCAAATTGTTAAAAGAGAATGAATGGTTTTTACACGGATTCTTAGGAGATCATAGTCTGCTAGGAAGAGATAAAGCAAAGTATATCCCATTCAATTGTTACGAGATAAAAAGTAATAATAAAAGAAATGTGGCCTATGTCTTAGAATAATTTTTTTATAATATATGTCGAGGAGAACAACCCTCATAGAAATGTTTTTTTACTCTTCTTCTTCACTGGAGTCTGAGAAAAACTTGTTCAAGTTCTTGCTTGATATCTTTGCTTTGTAACTGATTGCAGCCATTGTTTAGTCCCTTGTTTTTTCTTTAATAAAATAAACAACCATCATTTATAAAGATGATTACTTTGGAAACTATAAACATCAAACCATTCTTTCTAAAACAATGTTCTAAGAAACATAGTTTGCAAGAAACTAAATTTAAAAAGGCTCAGAGGATTAAACGGCTTTAACTTTCCTGTTTTCCAAGTCCCATGATGCTCTGTCTTTCGTGATGGATAACTTTTCCAGTGACAGCATCAACCTTTATGTTTATTATGTTCATTGCAAGGGTTACTAGAGTCATATTGTATAGTTCTTTCTCAAGATTTTGAACTATTACTATTGTCTTGCTTACTATTTCTCCCTTGTACTTTGTGTCAACAAGAAACTGTGCTTGTTCAACTGCTTTTTCAAGGTCAATCTTGACGTTTTTCATGTCAAGTCCTGTTATTTTTTTCTCAGGCTTCTTGAAAACCTCTTCTTCTGGAGTGATGGTTATTTTCTTTCCGACTATGAATACAACAACTTTGTCTCTTGTTTTGCTGTAGTAGCCTATCTGCCAGTCTTCCTGTATCTTATCGATGATTGTAAATGCATGTGCCAGGTAGAAGTCAGGATTCTCTTTCTTAAAACCTTTGAACTCCTTTGATTTTTCCAGAATTTCGATTGCTCTTTTTAGTAACATTGGATTTACAGATATATAATACTATATAAGGGTTTTGGTCATTTAATCAGTTCAGATAATGTTCTGAATTCATAACCCTGCTTTCTGGTTTCATCGATGATGTCAGAAAGTGCATTCAGTGTTTGCTCTCTGTTTTCAGGTCCATCATGAAGTGCTATTATGCTTCCTGACTTTAGATTGTTTACAATCCTTGAAACTATTTTTTCCTCTCCAGGTCTTGAGTAATCTCTTGGATAAATTGACCAAGTTATTGTTGTTAAACCTAACTCTTTTGCAACTTTTATTGTTGTGGGAATTCTAAAACCATATGGTGGTCTGAAATACTTTGTTTCAAAGCCTGTGATGTTCTCAACAATTTTTTTGCCTTCGCTAATTTCAAACTCGTTTTTTGTCAGTAGGAAATGATGACTTAGGGTATGCAGTCCGACTTCATGACCATTTTCTACCATTAGTCTAATTGTCTCAGGATTATCCAATGCTCTTTGGCCAACAACAAAGAATACTGCACTGACATTTTTTTCCTTCAGAACATCCAATATTTCCTCTGTTTCAGTTCCCGGACCGTCATCAAAAGTTAATATTACTATTTTTTCTTCTGTATCTATTTTATTAACAACTTTTCCGAAGAACTGGGATTTTGGAAAGTATGAGAAATATAATATTAACAGAATCATCAGGATTATTGTAAGTGTTATGATAGTTTTTTTGTTTTTCACTAGAGATCAATCTCTTCTGTTTCTTTAACCAAGTCCTTTGTTCCTTTCCCGCTTATTCCGACTTGTGGTGTTGGCAGCAGGAAATCTTTTACTTCAAATTCTTTATCTGAATTGACCAGTTTATGCCATTTCTTGAAGTCAATCCATGTGTGCCACTTTCCTTTTTTCTTAAAAGTTTTCTTTGTCAGCAGAACAACTCTTGAGGGTATGTGCTCGGAAACAATTTCATAATCTGGCAAAAACTTGATTAGCTTGTTGGTAAACTCTACAACTTCTTCATGGAGTGGCATGTTTTCTCTTTTCAGTCTTTCCCTTGAAGGACCCACATGCATGTAGGATTTTACCTCGATGAAATCAGGATTTGCTTTCATTATGAGTTTTGCATAGTTTTCAGGTTCAACATCGTTAACTTTTTTGATTTGTGTTATTCGGATGCAGGTTCTGTCTTTTTTCTTTGCAAGGATTTCAAGGCTTTTATTTAGTCTCTCCCAGTAGTCTGAAAACAGAGGAACGTCGACTTTTTTTAACAGTTCTTTGTTGGGTGCATCAAGGCTAAGGTATAATTGTGTGACTGGCTTAAGGTTTTTTATCTGGTCCGGATACTGCGCGTTTGTAACCATGAATGTTGAAATTCCATTCTTATTGCACAGGTCTATGAACTCATTGATTCTGGGATAGATTATCGGTTCTCCAGTAAGTGAAAGTGCAACGTGCTTCACAGTTGTTGAAGTTTCATAGGCTTTTGCGTCTTTGTTGCCTTTGAAACCAACCAGAAGCCTGTGATGTTCTTCAAGGCTTTTGTCCATTATCATTTCAGGGTCATCGACGGTCCACTTCCATTCTTTGGAAACCGGTGCTTTGTAGCCTCTCCAGCAGAAAGTGCAGCGGTTGGCACAGCTTAGGCTAGTGCTCATCTGCATGCACTGGTTGCTCATGATACCGTAGAATTTCAGCTTGTAGCAGCCGCCTTTGCCTCTAATCATGGATTTTGTCCAGCCACAGATCTTCACGGCTGAATGCTTGCCAACTATACGATACTGCTGCTTTTCGAGTTCTTGCTTTGCTTCTGCTGTTAACATTTTATACCTTAAACACCATTCCTTCCGGCCCTACGTTGATGACAAGTGTCTTTCCAATCTTGTCTTTCTTTCCAAAGGTTTCGTGCAGGTGTCCTGAGAGGGCGAGTATTGGCTGTTCTTTTTTTATGTAATCTCTGTAGCTCTTGCTACCTACGTGTCCCATTGAAAGAAGGTCTAGCGTTGTTCCGTGTGGTGGGCCATGGGTTATTAGAATTACTTTCATTCCTTTGGTATGCTCTTTAGTTGTTTTTATCCACTGTTCAAACTCAGGGTCGTGGATTGCGAATCCGCCACCGCCGTATCCGATGATTGCAACATCTTTTATCTTCAGAACTTTTTTGTGGAAAAATTCCAGGTTTTTGAAATGCTTTGACAGGAATTCCACTGTTTCCTTGTCTTCATGATTTCCATGCAGTAGATAAACTTTTTTTGGAAGCTTGTTCATCTGCTCCATTATGTATTCTATCTCATTTTCAAAGATTGTAAAGTCGCCTGGGCAGATAATGTAATCCACGTCTTTTGCTTTCTCTGCGACTTTTCTCAGATCTTCCGGGCTTCCGTGATGGTCTGTGAATACAAGTATTTTCATGCTCTTAGAATAAAATACTATTTTTTAAAGCTTTGTAAATTATAGTCCATAGTAATCTTCAAGTATTACCTTGTCGAGTTTTTCCAAATCCTTTACCCTGTAGAGTTTTCCTTCGCCTATCTCAGTTATTTTCTTGGCAAGCTTTGCTCCTTTTTCATCAAGCTGTATTCCGATGACTGAAATGGTTATTCCTGCGTTTCTTGCCATGGACGTTGCTTCCAAAGTGTCTTTTTCAGGTCTATCACCCTTTGTCGGAATGGCGTCTGTCAGCAGTACGAGATGCTTTGTTTCTTTTTTGTCGCCGAACAGTTCAACTGCTTTTTCTATGGTTTTTGCAATGTCTGTTTCCATGGCTGCCCTGATTGAAGTCAGGCTTCTTAGAAGCCTCATGAAATCATTGGTTGGTTCAACAACGTTTTTTATGTCAGAGCCGAAAACAATCAGTCCAACATAATTCTTTTCATTGATTGCCTTAAAGGCCAGAGCAACTCCTGCTTTCTTTGCGGTTGCCAACTTGTCACCTTTCATGCTTCCGCTTGCATCCATGCCGTAGATTATTGAGATTTTTCCTTTGCTTTTTCGCTCGAATATCTTTATGTCTTCCTTGACAATGTTTTTATGACTTCTCTTGATGGCTGTTTTTACTGTTCTCCTGATGGATATGTCTTTGTACCTTGACTTTCTATAGTGTCCTGTGTCTTCCTTGTCACCATAGATGTCGGTTTCTTTCTTTCTCTTCTCGCCAAAGCCTTTTGCCATTAGGTTGTCAAGTTCTTCGGTGTACATTATCAGTGAGCTCAGATAGAGTCCTTCGTCTGTGACGTGACCTTCCTTTGAAACTAGTTTGTCATCTTTTAGTTTGTCAATGTTCTTTTCTATGTTTTTCGCGATTTCTCGCTGGAATTCAGGAATGTTAATGTTTTTTTCAACGTAGTTGGGAGAATAATTTGTGAGTTTTCGTATGATTTTTGGACCAAATAATTTTTCAGCTAGTTTGTAATTACTTACAAGATTTTGCAGCATCAGTTCAGGAGTGAATGCACCAACTCCCTGATTTATGCTTTCAAGTATCAGCTTTCCGTCATCAATCTTATCCTTGTCACCCTGTAAAACAGAACTCATAAGCTTGTCCATTTCATCGTCTTTTTTGAGCTTACCGCTCAGTTCATCTATTGCTTCGGCGCTTTTTACTTTTACTTCCTCATAATCGGGTGACTGGCTGTCAAAGATAGTTCGCTTTCTCGCTGAACTTTTCAAACTCTTCCCGAATATAGTCTTCGGGTTTCTTGAGGTATTTCATTGATGGTTTTAGTCTTATCCGGTGGCTTAGAACTGACACTATTATTGCCTGTATATCTTCCAAAGTGACTGTTTCTCTCTCGCTCAGAATTGCATGGGTCTGTGCTCTTTCGTAGAGTCCAAGACTTGCCCTGACACTTGGCTTTTTCTCGATGTTCTCATCGATTCTCAGGTCTCTGATAAATTTCAGGCATCCTTCCAGCAGTTTTTCAGGAAAGTCGATCATCTTTTTTCCGGACAGATGGACGATGTCTTTTTCTATCTCCAATGTTTCAGGATAATGCAAATATATGAAGTCGAACCTGTCAAGAAATACGTCCGATAGCGGTTCTGTTGATGTGTCTTCTGGGTTCATAGTTCCTATGAATACAAAGTTTGCGTCAAAGTCAACTTTGTAACTGCCTATAGTCACTTTCTTTTCTTCCAATGACTGTAATAACGCGTTCTGTAGCTTTTCCGAGCACCTGTTTATCTCATCAAAGAACAAGACTCCTTTGTCTGCCTGAAATATCTTTCCTGGTGAGAATGCTTCTTTGCTTGTCGGTCCGAACTTCAGTGCTTTTATAGGGTCAATGTCTCCTATCAGGTCTTCTGCTGTTAAATCAGGTGATCCCTGTACTCTGACAAAAGGAGCGTTTGTTCCTATGACTTTTGCAACGTTCTTTGCAAGGGTTGTTTTTCCAATTCCGGGCGCTCCAACAAGTACGATGTTTCGCTCGCTCATAAGAGCTCCTTTCAGATGCTTCTTCACATCTTCCTGGCCAAGTATGTCTTTGAATTCTGCTTTCTTTATATTTTTTGATTCCATCATAATCTTCCTCCTTCTTCAGGGGCATGTCTGCAAACTATATAAAACTTTCCTGATGTTTTTTCGAGTTTCTTGAAACTTTTCACAAGTCAATCGGAAGATTTTCTCGTCGAAGACTGGACATATAGTTGCGTAGCGCTTATTAATCAAAACTGTTTTAGTAGAATTATCGCCGTAGTCGCATAAAGGTAGTGCGAATGCCTGAAACTGCCCAAATAGTGGTTGGGCAGCCAGAAAGCATTTAGACTTTCGCTGGTCATCCCGGTTCGATTCCGAGCTACGGCGTATAAATTATTAGAAATATAAAAATGTTTGTAAAAATCAATAATCGGATACTGGACAATGAAGTCCTTAAAAAAGAGAAGGTCTTGGTAAAGAACCACATGATTATATGTATTCATGATCTTGTGAATGTCTATGGCTTTGAGAAAACAAGAAGAGGATTTGTTAACAAAAATCTCAATATGAGACTGGAGTTGAAGTTTTCAAAACCAGTAAAAGAAGAGTTTGTGTAGGAAAATTTTTATATGACTGAAGATAATTCTTTCTTCATGGCTTTCAAAGAACACCTGCTGATGTTTCTGCGTGGACTTATCATGGGTATTGCAGATATTATTCCAGGAGTTTCTGCAGGAACAATGGCTCTCATCACAGGTATCTATGAAAGACTAATTTTTGCAATTGATGGGATTAACAGGTTCTTTGTAAAACATATTTTCAAACTGAACTTCAGGAAGCTTCGGAGAGATTACAAAAAGATTGATTTCGCAGTTTTCATACCTGTATTGCTTGGTATTGCAATAGCATTGTTTTCTTTGGCACACCTGATGGATTACCTGTTGCTTGAGTGGACTTCCATAACCTATGCATTTTTCTTTGGACTGATTCTTGCTTCGGCAGTGTTTGTTTTTCAAAAAGCCGATGGTAACCGTTCAAGAGGATTTTTTTATCTGATTATTGGTTTTGTTTTTGCTTTCTGGTTTTCTGGTTTGAAAGCCTTGGATGCAAACCATTCACTGCCAATACTGTTTGCATCGGCTGCAATTGCAATCTGTGCAACCATTCTGCCCGGAATATCCGGATCTTTCATGATGGTGCTTCTGAACCAGTACGAAACAGTCATTGCGTCTCTGAAGAATCTCTGGTTTGATAATTTGATAGTTTTGGTTCTGGGAGCAATTGTTGGTGCATTGGCATTTTCAAGACTGCTGAATTTTCTTTTGAAGAAATACAAAAGCGAGACAATGTTTTTCCTGACAGGACTGATGCTTGGATCACTGAGACTGCCCTATGATAAAATAGTTACTGCCGGAAACCATTATTTGTTTGCAGTGATTGCTGCGGTTATTGGTTTTGCAATAGTATTTGTTTTAGAAAAAAACTTTAACAAACACTGATTTTCTTTGTCCTTTCTTTAATGTATTTGTCCTTTAAAGAATCTTTTATTAGATTGTCTATTTCTCTGTATTTCCTGTTTTCTTCGGCGTAGAGTCTGTTGTTTTCTACGAAAGTGTTTTTGTGTTTTTCCCTGAACCTTTCAACGCCGATTTTTTCAGTCAATGGAGGACCTGCCATTATCATTGTCTTTGAAAGTATTTCTTTTTTGATGATGAAATACATGATTCCTTTGTCTATGAATTCAAATCCTGAATCGACCAGTTCAAAGTCATTCTTTCTGATTTTTGCTCTCAGAAACTGGAAAGTTTTCAGAAGCTTTGCTCCGATGATATCTTTTTTTCCTTTCAAAGGAAGGGCTTCCATGAATATTAATTGTTCATCTTCATCAAGCTTTATTTCTTTTTTCACAATTGGTTTTACCCTGAAGAATTCTATGCTTGGGTTTTTCAGGAACTTCCAACAGGCTTCTACGAACAGGCTGAATTTTTCCATGTTCATGGCTGCTGCTGCGTTTCTGTCGGGTTGGATTGGGTCGACGATGATTAACGGCGAATGAGTCTTTGCTTTGTCCAGCTGTTTGATGGGATCTTTAAGATGTTTTTCCAGGTCTATGACCATCTTTGGCTTCCACTTGGTGGCTGCAGTTATCAGTTTTTCAAATGAGCCGTAGTGGATTATCAACAGGTCTAGGATGTGTCCTGAGAATCCTTTGATGTAGGACTCTGCGCCGTAGACCTTTGCGCTTTTACAGAACTGCTTTGCAAGCCTGATTTCGTCTCTTTGATTTTCTTTTAGTTTTTTATTTACATAGGTTACGTGCAACGGACTCATGTCTGTGACGTTTGCCGCTTTTCTGTAGTCAGTGATTTTCAGAACTGGAACTATTTCGAACAAAAGTTTGTTTTGTATCTGGAAGTAGTCCCTGCTGCCATGGACTCGTTCAATCTTGAAAGCTTTTTTCAGGACGGGTTCAAGAATGTCTGAGATTTTTTTCCCTTTGTAGGAATAGTCAAATCTAACAAACAGGTCAACGTCGTAGTCGTTTTTCAGGAATGTTCCTTTTGCAGTGCTTCCGCCCTTGACACAGTCTGCTTTTATCTTTTCTTTTTTTAACAGGGAGTTTATTTTTTTTACAGTGTCATCTACTTCTGTTATAACCCTGTTGTCTGGTTTTAATTCCTTCTTTATTTTGGATAAAAGCTCTTTCATATCTTTGTTTAATGCTCGTGATTATAAAAAGCTTATTATCAAAAAGTGTGATACCTTATCCTTTAAGGTTAAGGATGTGGCACTTTTTGGGAATCCCAAAATTTGATTTTCAAAGGAATTGCGTTAATACCACAACCCCTGGGTTGTGGATAAGTAATTTCATCAAATTTTGTTATCCTAATCGAAAACTATATATAGTTGTTAGCCCTGAATTTAATCATAAGAGGTTGGTGTTTTTACGGTGAAACTAAAGACTTTTGAAGAGGTGGGAATAGTTGTTCTTGCTGTACTGATAGTCATAGCATTGATAGGGCTGCTGATAAACTGGTACTACCAGAAAGAGCCTGAATTGGTCGGACCAGAGGATGCACAACAGGACCTATTCAACTCTGTTGAGGAAGGTAACCTGACTAAATGTGATGAACTTTCGCCTGCAATGAGAGAGGTCTGCAGGAGAAGCATAATCGAGCAGAGTGGAGGATGAAAATGAAGAAATTTTTGTTATTAATGATCATTATTTTGAATGTCGGAATGGTTTACGGAGCGTGCGGTGGAGCAGGAGCTGTAAATGGTGTTCAAGGAGAAAACCTTGTATTAACAGCGCCAAATCCAGTGATTGGTTCTGGTGTATCCTGGAGCATTGTTTCTCCTTCCACTTATCCTTCTGGTTCTGCTTTTTCAGGTGCTTCTGGCTGTGATGTAACTTTCAATGCTGTGAATGATGGTGTTTTCATTGTTCAAGCAAGTGATGCTGGTGGAACTTCACAGATAACAGTAACGCTTGCAAACTATTTAACAACCTATGGTTTTGGTCATCAGTGTTATTCTGTGAACACCGGTAACTGCGGTGACATAGAATCCTATGGAGATGTGACTGCATCGGGTCTTATGAGCGCAGATAATGTCTTTGCATTCTCATGGATGCACTCATTTGGTGATGTGAAAATTGGAAACTTTACAGCTCCTGCGGTTATTCTTAGCGCTACCGGAGTTACACTTCCGGCGACAGCAATAACAGGCGGACTGAGTGCCACTGGCGCAGTTTCTGCTGCATCTGCAAGTGTTACTGGAAATGTTAATGCAGGAAAATTTATAGGGCCTATTGACTTGAAAAACTGTGCAAACCCTCCAAAGATTTATTCAAATAACAATGATATAGTTGTGGAGATAGGTAGCTGCTGATGAAAAGAATTGTTTTTTTACTGATGTTTTTACTTGTTCTGGGGATGGTTAGTGCTGCAGATCATGAATGTTTTGATATTAATACCGATGCCTGTGGGGATATAGATGTCACTAACGATGTGGTTGTTAATGGTAATATGCTTGCAGAGTTTTTCAATGTAACTACTATCATATATGCAAACACTTTTTCTTTGACACCTCTTGGAAGCTTTCCTACGATGGTAATAAACATAACTAATAATAACGCTGTTTTTAAAACCGATATAACTGTAAATGGTGGATTAGCTGTTAACAATGCTTTGTCTGCAGGAAGCATGGCTGTTGTTGGTAACTTTGTTGCAAATAAGTTTATAGGATTTTTAAACCTTGAAGCTGCATGTGATGAAGCGTCAAACAGAGTTGTAGGCAGTGTTACTGGTGTCAGCTTTGTTTTTAAAAGTGATACACCTTCATGCTAGAGTAAAATTTATATAGTTTGAATACAAAGGAGATATTAAGATGGTGCGAGCTGATTTGGTTGATTATGTTGAGAAGGCTGAGGCTAGGGGTCTTTCTGTTGATCAGGTTAAGGCTATTTTGTTGAAGGCTGGTCATTCTGATGAGGTTGTTGAGTTGGCGATACTTGAAACCCATAAAAGAGCTAGGGTTGGTAGGGCTTTTGGTTTTCACCCGGCGATTTTTTATTTTTTCATACTTCCAGTTATTGTTGTTGTCGTTGTTGTTGGCATAGCTAATTATGCTGGTAGTGGTGACGTTGATGGGGGCGTTGTTGATATGTCTGAAACTGAATATTCAATGGCTGACTTGGCGTTGTTTGATGAGGCTGTTGATAGTTATGAACCTTCTAATTGTCGTGAAATTTCTGCTTTTGAGTTGAGAAAGCGTTGTTTTGAGAGGATGTTTCCTGATACTCCTTTTGTTTATGAGGTTGGGATGTCTAATCTTGAGGTGACGCAGATGTCTGTTGAAAGTCTTGATTATGAGATGTGTCAGCAGATAAGTGATGATTCTGATAGGGGTCGATGTTTTGGATTGGTTATTAAGGCTAATGAGAAAAGTTTATTAATTGAAGGATGAATAAAAGATGGAGATGAAGTTTATAAGTTTGTTGTTGGTTTTTGTTTTTGTTCTTAGTTTGAATGCTTTGAGTGTGAATGCATGGACTGGTACTTGTGACAATGGTTGTGATTGTTGGGATAATACTCGATGTAGATTAACTCCGCCAGTAGGTTCTTCGTGCTTTGAAGCACCGGGAGAAGATTGTGATTCTGGTTATGTTTGTTCAGGTAATGCTTGCGTTGCAGATACTACTATTCCTGATGAGCATGATTTGACTGCTAGTTCAAGAAATATTGACGATACTTTTGTCACTCTTGTAATGACTTCTGATGATAATGGTGATGGTTTAGGTATAGAATATTATACTCTTCACAGAAAGGAAAGACCTATCGGTGGCTCTTGGAGTGCTTATGTTCACCTTGCTTACAATTCTATTTCTGGCAGTTGGTATTGGACTAGTGGAACGCCTTCTGCTTATTCTGCAACAGGAAATGCAGTTGATAATTATCGAACTACTTATACTGACAATACATTAGTTCTTGAAAAAGAGTACTACTATGATGCTCATGTTTATGACTGGGCTGGAAACTATGATAATAGTGGTAATGGATTATATATTGATTGTACCCTTGGCTGTGATGATTACAGCACTCAATGTACAAAAGCGGTTTGTGGTTCAGGTACTTGGTTGAGTAGTTCGCCTTCATCAATTTGGCAAACAGGAACTTATGCGAATTGCTGTGGAGATGATAATGAAGTATGGAACAGAGAGAAGGTTTTGAGCAGATCTTGTTACTCTTTAGCTTCACCCTATGGCTGTTCCAGTGGTCAATCTACTGATAAAGTTTGCATCCAAGGAAGCGATGATGGAGCTAATTCTTGTGTTTTTAATAGCGTTTACTATGAAAACAATGGCTATGCTGATTCTGAAGGAGAATCAAATCCAAATACTGCTGATGGACATGATGAAAGAATTATTTGTGTTGGAGTAGACGTTAATGGTCATTGGGCTGATTGTGACCATGCTGATTGGACTTGTAAAGCTAGTTGCAGTTCGACAAATGATGCTGATTGGATAGTTGCAGGGGAATCAGGTGTTGGAGAATACACAGACACAACAACTTCTAAATGTTGTGGAGATGACGGAAGCGAATATGTTATCAGTGCAGGTGTTGGTCCAACAAAATGTTGCAGTAGCTCAAGTGAATGCGTAGACAACGATGGTGATTGTCAGAGTGGAACAGCAGAGACAAATGCTAACGGAAACTGTGGTAATGGTGTAGATGATGACTGCGATGGAGACATAGACTCTGCAGATAGTGATTGCTGTGGCGGAGAAGGTGCTGCTTGCACAACCGATGCTCAATGTTGTGGTTCAATTCCTTGTGATAATCCTATAGAGAATAATGGTAATACTTGTGGTTGCCCAACAGGGTATGACTGGGTACCCGATGCTATTTCTCCTGGTGTTGGAGATTGTGTTCCTCTAGGTGCAAGCTGTGGAGTTCCTCCTTCTAACTGTGATGTGAATCCTATTCAGGTTGGTTGTTTGTATACTATTACTCCTTCTTGGAATCCAACTCAAGGTTGTTGTGAATATGGCATTTATGGTGGAACCACAGATTATGCTTGGGATGACATAATCACTTATTAGATTTATTTTATTCTATTTGATAATTTTCAATATTTGTTCCGCCCTGTAGTTTTAGAAATACTTCTTTTGCTTTCAACTCGTTTTGAGTTGTTTCCGAATCATATACAGGAACACTGCTTAAGTCTTGAGAATCTTCGCTATGATAAGGCCATCCGAGTCCATGTGTGAATATTTCGTGTTTTATTTCTCCTTTTAATCTCTCAAAGCTATTCTCTGATGCGCTATTCCATATAAAAACAGTTGCATCATCGATGTACCACACTCCATCTTTTTGTATGTAGTCTGGGCTGAATCTACTATTATCTTGTGAATAGTTGAATTTGTATTTTGCGTTTTCATCAGTTGTTTTTTCTACTACGTTCATTTCGAGTTCTTGGTTTATCTCGTCTATTGCTTCGTCTGCTGCTCTTTTGTAAAATTCTGCAGGCATTTCACTTTCGTTGGTATTAATCGTTTTTGGATAGTCTTTATCCCAGTCGCCTGGTTGACCTCCTATAATTCCATGTCCTCTCATGTGTGTTATGAAGTCAAGAATGTCCGTATATGATTGGCTATCATAAGCAACATCTGGCACCATTTCAACATTGTATTCTATATCTCCTGTGATGCTTGTACTTTCTGTGTCTGAATAGTTAAAGTATTCTCCAATATCTCCGACAATGTTTTCGTCTTGTATTTTTAGGTTTCCGCTTGTTGAAACGTTGGTTGGGTATTCTAGTGTTGCTGTTCCTTGGCTGTTGGTTGTGACTGTTTTTCCTGCTAGCATTACTTCTAGTGCTGGTATTCCTTGGTCGTTTAATACGTTTGTTGTGTTGACTATTATTTTGTAAGAATCAATATTTATGTTTACTGTGTCTTTGTCTGTTAGTCCTGTTGGGTCTGTTACTGTTAGTTCTATTTGGTATTGTCCTCTCGTGTTTGTTTTGAAGTTGGCGTTTGCTTGGTCGCTGTTTGTTATGTTTGGGTTGCCGTTTAGTGTTTTCCACTCGTAGGTTGTTATTGTTGTTTGGTCTGGGTCGTAGCTTTGGCTTCCGTCTAGGGTTATTTCTTCGTTTATCGTGCCTGTTTTGTCTGGGCCAGCGTTGGCTATTGGTGCATCGTTTATTGGTGTGAAGTTTATGTTTATTGTTCCGTTGTCGGTGCTTTCGTTGTCTGTTCCTTGGTAGTTGATGTTTGCTGGTCCGTTGTAGTCTTGCAAGCCGTTTATTTGTAGGTCTCCGTTGTTGTTGATGGTTGCGTTTACGTTGTTGGTGCTTGTTATGTTTAGATATGTGTTGTCTCCGTCGGCGTCTTTTAGCAGTTTGTTTTTAGCTATTGTTCTTGTTTCGTCTTCATTCATTGTTATGGATGTATCAATTGCTGTTACGTTTGTGTTGTCGATGTTGTATATCCATGTTACTTTGCTACTGTCTTCTTTTGTTTTTGCTATTCCTTCGATGGTTGTCACTCCTTTTTTGTTGAAGGTGTGGGTGTATTTGTTGTCGTTGTCGACTTTTCGTCCGTCTACTCTGTAGGAGTTGTTGATTGTTAGTCCTAGTTCGCTGTTAGAATCAAAGCTAAATGATAGTTGTTCGCCTACTTTTTTATCACTATAACTTCCTGGAAGTGGTTGTTCATTTGTAATTGTTACTTTTTCTTTTGGATCTGTGTGGTTGAATAGGCTGCACGCGGTTGTGTTTAGTACTAGGTAGGTGCTTGTTAGGATTATTGCTCCGTTTCTTGCAACTCTTTTAGCCTTGTCCCAGCCTTTGTCAACAATATCGGTAAGATTCATATTAATCAATAAATTGTCATTTCTACTATATAAATGTTTCGGTTGTAACCATTACTAAGTAGTCAAAAATTAATGAGCTTTGTCATGATGCTTTAGATAAAATTATAATTCTTCCAAGTATTTGTCAAGTTCTTCATCAGACTTTAGAATTATTCCTTTGTCAATATTATTTATTATTTCTTTTAGTTCTTTCATTATTTTTTCTGCTTTTGTTATGGTTTTTTTTGCTGTTTTAAATTCCATTTCTTTTCCGTAGTAAGTTAATGAATTTCTTTTGTATCGCAAATCATCAAACATTCTAAATAATTCTTCTTTTTTCAGAACATCTTTTAGATAAAATCCTAAACAAAGGTGAGTTTGAACCTTAAACCCTTCATGAATTACAAGTGTGTGTATTAATTCTAAAACAGAAGTGTAATAGCCTTCAAATACATAGTTTATATTTTCTTTATTTAATTTTATGCTTTTTAGAAATTTTATTCTTCCTAATGAAGTTTTCATTAGGGAATTTGCTTTTGCTTTATCGGGAGAAATAATTATTGAAGCATTTGATTCGAGACAATCCTTCCAACTGCTTTCTTTCATGCATATACCTCAATAAATCCATTCAAAACAATTCCATTAATAATGCTATTTACAAAATCTTTGTTTTTTATTTCTTTTAAATTCTGATACTTAAATATTTGAATATTTCTTTTCAACTCTGTTTCATATTTGTTAAGATTAATTTTATTTTTATTTGAACTTTCCACATAAATATCTATATCGCTGTTTTCAACGTCTTCTCCTTTTGAATATGATCCAAATAGCACAATATTTGCATTATCGTATTCTTTTACTATTTGTTTAATTAATTTTGTTGTCATTATTTGTTTTATGTTGAACAGTTTTTTTTCAATTAAATATTCTTTTGATGATCTATCTGCGGAGTAAAATTTGACATTTGAAATTTTTTGGCTTTTCAATATTTCTTCTTTTTCTAATTCTTTTGTATAACGAATAACCGAGGGTAAGGGTGTTTTTGTTTCTCTTTCTATTTGTCTCACTCTTAGTTTGGTTGTCGGGTTCACAAAAAAATATTCTTTTATTTTGTTTTTGATACTTTTTTTTATCATTTGATATTTATTATTATCAGTTGATATTTAAAGTTATCGGTTTTTTGTGTTAATTATAAACGCAATCCATTCTTAATGAATTTTAACCAAAAGATTCCGAAAATCTTTCGGAAATGCTCGGGCAATGCTTATTAACTTCTAAATCCTGCTTTTCGATGAAAACAAAACAACAAAAAGCAAAACCTTTAAATAATATTAAATAATCTTATTTAATATTAAATAAGGTGATAAATATGGTATTAAAAACATTCAACGTGGAAGAAGAAGTTTACAACAAGTTTTCAAGCCAGTGCAAAGAATTTGGCATGAGCATGAGTAAACAGATAACAATGTTTATGAAAACACAAGTAGAAGAGCCTGAAGTAAGAAAAGAATACTTGGAAAAGTTAGAAAAAATAAGACAAGGAAAGTTTATTCCTGTGAAAAGTTTTGCTAAAAGATATGGTCTAGAATAATGAATTATAAATTGTTTATTGAAGATAAAGTTGATAAGAAATTCTTCAAAATATCAAAGAAGAACAAAAAACAATTATTATCTATTAATAAAAAAATTCTACAAATACAACAAAATCCTTTTAGATTTAAACCTCTAAAAGGTGAACTATCTGGTTTAAGAAGAGTTCACATTGATAAATCATTTGTTTTGATTTATGAAATTGACGAAAAAAACAGATTAATAAGAGTTTTAGATTTTGACCATCACGACAATATATACTAAAACTATCCGAAAAATATATATACTCTCGTCTTCTTTATTCAAACATAAAAAGGGGTACTTTCATGAAGGGTAAAGCATTGTTATTACTTGTAATGTTATTTTCCCTGTTTTTAATCCAAATTTCTAGTGTAAATGCGGCATGTACTACTGGAATATATATTTGTGGAGTATCCTATAATTGCGTGGATCCTGCTCCTTTAGATGGTGTTTGTGTAAGTGACTTCCCTGCGTGGACCAGTTGTAGTTCTGATAATTGTGCTGATTCTGACCAAGATTGCTGTAAATCACCATGGACCTGGTTTGCAAACTCTTGCTGCGGTGATGATGGTGAGAGCTTTAAGACAGAAACTCAGGGAACTGATGCATCTTCTTTGTTCGACGATGGAACTCAGCAATGCTGCTCCTCTTCCACAAACTGTGTAGAAGCTAGTGCCTGTAAGAATACAGCAACAACTTTTGGTTCTAAACCAACATGGGGTTATTGTGATTCAGGAACATGGAAAGGAGGAGATGCAAGCACAGCAGCCTGCAGTGCTTTAGTAGGCAATGGTAAGTGGAGCCTTGGTGGAATAGCCAACTGTTGCGGTGATGATAACAATGAATTGGTCGTCACAGAATCAGGAGGAACAGACGCGCCATCAGGCTACAACGATGGCATATCAACCTGCTGTTCAGCTGCAAATGCCTGCACCTACAATGATGTCTGCACATCCACCACAGGAACATCTGCACCTGCAATCCCAAACAAAGCCTACTGTAATGCAGGAACCTGGCAGGGCGGAGACACAGGTTCAACCCAATGTGCTGCAATTACCGGAGCTTCAAACAGATGGTCAATAAACGGTGAAACAGCCCAAATAACCTGCTGTGGTGATGACAATAACGAGAACAGAAAAGTCTCAACATTTAATGTTGCTTCAATGGATGGCTCATCCGACGGAAGCGATGCCTGCTGTCTGGCTTCCACTGACTGTGTTGATTCAAACACCTGTTACAACACAGGACTATTAACCTACAACGCAGATGGTGATGTAGACAATGATTACTGTAATGCAGGAACATGGTATGACTGTCAAAATAATAATCAATGTGATATCAGCACTGGATATCACTGTGTTTCTAACGACTGCACAAATACATGCACTGCAAACGCACAGTGTCCAAACAACTTCTTTTGTAATTCAGGCGGCATATGCACTCCAACTTTAACAGACAGATCAACATGTGTAGGACAAACCTTTGAAGGAACACAGGTTTCTGAAAACGAGGCTTGTCAATCAACCTATTGTGACAATGACGGAGTTGGTCTTACTGACGATAACTGGTGTTTTACTCCTGTTGGAAACTATGATAATCAAGACAATAACTGTGAAGAATCCGCTAACTCTGCTTTAAACAACAATGCAGATGAAAGAAGAAATAACTGCACAGGAACAAGCGGTTATGTGGATAATACTTGTAACTATTTCAATGACGGAGATTCAAACCAACAAACATGCGAATGCATTCTGGGAACATCTCCAACCTACTGGGCCATTGGTGGAGAAACATCTGCAGCAACCTGCTGTGATGATGCAACTGAAAACAGAAGAACTGCACAGTATCATGTTTCAATGACAGGCGCATCAGACGGTTCAGATGCTTGTTGCTTAGCAGCCAATGATTGTGTTGACAACAATGTTTGCTATAACCATGGAACAAACACTCATGATGCTGATGGCGATTCAGATTCAGACTACTGCAACCAAGGTGTCTGGCAAGAATGCGACACAAGTAGCTTTGATATCACTAAAGCTTTTGTCATAAAGAACAACAATGTAACCATTGCAGCCATTGACAAAGGAGGAATCTTTAAACTGAAAAGAGATTACTTTGAATCAACTCTTCCAAATCCTCCTTCAACTCCTGACTACTTTGACATCAGAGATTCTGACAACAATCTAATTGCATATGTTGAAGAAGATGGTGATTTATACCTTGGAGGTTTTTTAACACAAAACGTAACTCCAACCAGAACCGCATCAAAGGAAGTTGTTGTAAGGTATTCAGGAACAGATGTTGCAATCTTTAATGAGTTCGGAGATTTAACAATAGCTAAATGTATATCTACATTCGACGTTGACATATAAACATTTTTATATAATAAAGACCAGAGGTGAAATATGAATCCGGTGATGATAGCAGGAATAGCGATACTGGTGGCAGTTGTATGCATATTTCTCGCCTTCAGATTTGGAAGACACTTCTTCAAACTATTTGCGCTCATAGTGCTTATCTTTTTATTTATACTGTTGCTGATTGGAATCATAATAGTCAGCGATTCCGCATCTTTCAAGGAAAGAAGTGCAACCGAGGATACATTGTTTCTTCTTGCAAATCAAGATACTGTGCTTGCAGGTATTGTGGTGAAACCAGCCAAGCAGGAGACCGGCATAAAATCAGTTCAGGATGCTTTAGAAAATGTCATTGATCTGGACTTTGAACCTGAAATAATAATAGAACCATACATCTTTCCTTCAAAGACCAGACTGGATGATTTCACAAGTCTTTACAGAAATGACTATCTGCAAAGTCTGTCAACAATCTATTACAAAACGTTTGTTTTTGACAAGTCAATATTTGAAGAAATGAATCAGGACATGGTCGATCTGGGGTCTGTTGAATTGACTGTGAAGGATATACTTGAGGTTCTTGAATCAGAAGATCCCATCCAATCTTTAGCCGTTAAACTGGGTTGGACAAGAGAAAATCTGATAAAGAGCCTTCCTAAAAATGCAGGTGGAGATGTTAGAGGACCATTGTTTTCAGTATTGCTGGTAAAGGTCACAGGAGAAAAAGTCAATACTCTTTCACCAATATTTAAATATATCAAGGAAGGAAGAATACATGTGTATCCGACAACCATGATGTTTAAGTCTTTCAAGAGTCTGCCGGATTCAATAATAAAAGTCATAATAGGAAGAGGTGGATAAATGAGTTTTACAGATAAAATAAAATTTTGGAAAAAACACGATGATCTGGGTCTGGAAGATGATTTCGGAGCAGAGATGAAACAGAATCAAATGCGGGATGACGGAACAAGGGAGTCCTTTGTTGGAGAAGGTGGTCAGGAAATAAAAAATGATTTGAGCAATCCCTTGAGCTTTGAGGAAAAATCTAAATTTGAACAACCGCAGCAGAACTTTGGACAGCAGAATTATCAGCAGTCATCAAGGGATTTTGATTTGATATCATCAAAACTTGACACAATCAAAGCAGAGCTTGATTCAATTAATCAGCGAATACAAAAAATAGAAAAAATTGCCGAAGAATCACAGAAAGAAGAGAAAAAGAAAGATTCTCTATGGTGAAGAAAAACATATTATTGTTTCTGGGACTGCTTATTCTAGACCAGATTACAAAATTAATAGTGTCTGTGACAAATGCTTCAATTGACCTAAAAATTCTTTCAATAAACTTTATTCATAACACCGGAGCAATATGGGGTTTCTTTCAGAACTCCAACATGGTGTTCATCTGGATATCACTGATTGCAATAGGAGTATTACTTTATTTTCAGGATAAATTTTCAGAGAAATCACTGCCTTTCTACACATTATTGCTGGCAGGAGTAATAGGCAATCTTATGGATAGAATATTCAGAGGATACGTGGTTGATTTTATAGATTTTAAAATATGGCCTGTGTTCAACTTTGCAGATGCATTCATAGTAATAGGAGTAATAGGCTTGATAATCTATACCTGGAAAGAAAACTAGAACTCATCAAATTCATCCATATTTTCCAGATGACCGTTTTTCTGGAGCCATTTGACCTGTATTGGTTTATACTTGAAGATTATATCTCCTTTTTCATCGCCACCGAGCTCCCATGGTTCAACAAGGACAATGTCTCCTTCACGAACCCAGAGCCTTCTCTTTAGTCGACCAGGAATCCTGCAAACACGGGTCTTTCCATCCATGCACCGAACAGAGCATCTGCTACCACCAAGCCTTCTGTCAAGAAGCCCAAGAGATTGACTTCCTCTAGGAAGCTTAACTCTCCTTATTTCTTCCTGGATTTCCTCTTCTGTCTGTGATTCGAATACCATTTATATCAGAGAAAACATGAACCCTTTTATATGTATTGCGAAAAATTAAAGATTTTCATCTGAAATCGTAAATTTTTTAAATAAATACTTCCAGTTTAGTATTCTCATCTAAATTACATTCATGCCCATCAAAAAAGAAGACGTTTTGGACGAGAAGGAAACAAAACCAAAAAACTGCATAGTCTGTAAAGAGCCTGCAGAGTTCTGTATGAGAGGAATTCCTGACAATTGCTATTGCAAAGCATGTGCAAAGGATTATTTTAAACTTCTAAGCTATCTTGAAAAGCTTAAATAAAAGGTACGCCTTTTTTCTCTGTTTTAATGCCGTAGACAAAGACATAGTTCCAGAAAAATCCTTTTCTCCTGATGACTCTGACTGCAAATCCTGCGTCCCTGAATATTTTTTCAATCTTGCTGTTTGAAGAAAGCCATTCAACATTTGGGAGAACCCAAAAGAAATCCACATATTCTGTCAAAAAAATCCTGCCGTTTTCAGGCAGCAAATCCTTCATGTCAGAAAGTATTCTCTTCAGGTTCTGCATGTAACTCATCATTCCGACTGAAAAAATCATGTCAACGGCTCCAACATCCGGATGAACTCTGCTGACATGATGCTCATCATAGATTACCTGGACATGTTTATAGCCTTTCTTTGCAAGTCTCTTTCTTAGAATATCAACGTTTTTTTGACTTAGGTCAGTGGCATAGACTTTTCCGCCAGGACCAACTGCTTCTGCAAGATGCAGAGTTAAAGTACCGACGCCGGATCCATACTCAAAGACGTGCTTATTCTCGATGTCTTCGAATATTCCAAGTATTTCTCTCCTGACTTTTTTTGGAAGTATTATGTTTTCCAACCACAGATTGATGAATGCAAATGAGTTGCTGATTTTTATGATTGCATCAGGATCATAGTAGAACAGCAAAAGGAAATAGATTGGTATTCCAAACACTATGAATGACAAGCCTAGTTTTGCAACGTGGACTGCGCCTTCAACATTAAATAACCAGTATCCGACAAGTCCAAGAAGCATAAGAACCAGTGCAATTGATCCTGACTTGCCAAATGGAAGTCTGTAGGGTCTTTCAGTATTAGGTTGTTTAATTCTTAGTACAAAAAGACTGAAAATGGTTGCAGCGTAAATTACCAGAACCAATGGAAGCAATATTTCCAGCAAAGTTTCATAGGAACCGGACCCAATAATTACAAGTATACTTGTGAGAATTGTCTGAAAAATTATGGCCACATAGGGAGTATTGTTTTCAGGATGAATCTTTGCACATTGAGTAATGAACAGTTTATCTTTGGCCAAAGCAAGAATTAATCTCGGTGATGAAACTATCCAGCCGGCAACGCTTCCAATTATTGACATGTAAACAAGGATTGTGAAAATGCTCCTTCCAACATCTCCGTAGTGTACGAGTGAAAGGTCGGACAGCGGTGCCAGAGACTCTGAAAATGTTTGCCAGGGAACCGAACCAAGAGCAGTGATTACAAAAATCATGCTGATGATTGCAATTATTATTGTTCCATAAATGAGCGCTTTTGGGATGTTTTTTTCAGGATTTTTTGTTTCTTCCGCCAGAAAAGTCGCTGTTTCCCAGCCAAAGAAAGTTTCAGCTATGAAGAATATTGCTATGAACACCATTGGCCATGAATGTGTAAAGAAAGGAGTGAAATTACTGAAATTCATGGAGAAAAGTCCAGGGATAATCAATCCAATTAATGATGTCAATGTGAAAATTGCAAAAGCCACAAGCATAACAGCACTTGTTTTCATTCCCTTGTAGGCCATGAAATTGAAAACCAATATGAACATCAGACTAATGACTATTTTCATGATGTTGGGCATCGACGGGTTAAGATATCTGATGGCGCCAACAATTAGCATTGCAATGGTTATGTTTCCTGCAACAAGAGTCATCCAACCGACCAGAAAAGAAGTGAATCTTCCATAGGCCTGCTTGCAAAATTCATAGATTCCACCGGACTTTGGAAACATGCTGGACAGTTCTCCGAATGACATTGCTATGTAGATTGCAATGAATGAAAGAATTAGCCATGATATAAGAGACATTGGTCCTGCTTTCTTTGCACCAAGAGCCGGTAGGAAGAAAATACCTGTTCCCATGATGGAGTTTATGGTGATTAAAAGTATTACAGGAAAGTTCAGAGTCTTCTTTAATTCAGCCATCAGTTATACTTTATGTCGTCTGGTATATAAATAATTGGTTCAATTCATGAGTGGTAATCTGAGATATATTTTTAAACGACTGTTATTTCCAAAAGAATATGAAGACGCACTTTGTTGAAGTAAAATACGATGTGAAGGTTACAATTCCGAAGGTTGTACTTGATAAACTGCCAACTGAAATAATGCTTTTTTTGACTGCACAGCTTATGGATCAGAAGGAGGACATAATAAAACAACTTCAAAAAGCAGGAAAGAAAGTTTTCTTGACAAAGCCCCGACACACAATTCATGAAGGTCAAATTCTTGGTTGCAGCACTGAAAAAGCAGATGGAAACTTTGAAGCATTTTTCTACATCGGCGATGGAATGTTTCATCCGCAGGCATTGGTAATTAAGAATGACAGGCCGGTTCACATTTGGGATGCAATCAATGAGAAATATAAATTATTGACAAAGAAAGATGCGGAGATGACCAGAAACAGAATAAATGCTGCAAGGACTGCTTTTTTAATGAGTAAAAACATAGGTGTTCTGGTGACCACAAAACCTGGTCAGAACAAGCTTGCTCATTTCATGAAAATCAGAAGCAATTATTCTGATAAACAATTCTATTATCTGGTCAACAACAACATCGAATTTGACAGGTTGGAAGACTTTCCATTCATTGACTGTTTTGTAAACACTGCCTGTGAAAGGATTGCAACCGACGACTATGACAAGTTCAACAGGCCTGTGCTGAACTTCGAAGACCTACCATAGTTTTTCTATTTTAAAGTAGTGATAGACGAAATGTTTATAAATATCTGAAGATTGCTGTACTCTATAAAGTTTAATTAACAAAAAAGTTAAGCTTTTTTGGAATTCCAAAAATCCAAAAAGGATTTTTGTTATTTTAGAAAATAAACTTGTTTGGGGGAACAAAAGTGAACAATTCAAATCTAGTAAAAAATATATCTTTTGCGATAATCGCGGTAATTCTACTGACAATATCCGTCATGAGTGCGACGGCTGTAAGCTGTGTCAATGATGATACAGGGCCTTCAATAATGCATGGCTATGGTTTCATTTCTGACGGAGAAAATTATACCTTCAATTTTGACATTGAAGATGATTGTAATCCTATACAAGCAGCAGAGATGTTTATCAAGTACTCCCTCAATAATACGGTTTTCACCTGTGACACCCCTGGTACAGGAATGGCAATGGATGCAGAAGACGGTGTTTTTGATGAAATAAGAGAGAATACAGTGAGAGAAGTATCCTATTTTTATGACCAAAGCGGTTGGTATGCCCACTGTTTTCAAGCACAAGATTCTGAAGATAACTGGGGAACATGCATATGCAGTCCAAATGAGTATGATGGCTTTCCTCCAACTATCGAGAACATAAACATAAATCCTGCATTTAACAATGGTTACTTTAGTTTCACAGCAGATGCAGTGGATGATTACTCAGGAATCAGAGCTGCAGAATATTTTATATCTCACGATTCAAATTTTCAATGTCCAGAAAGAACCTATAATTCTGGAATTGGAACTCCTCTTAATGTAAGTGACGGAAACTGGTGGAACCAAACAGAAGAAGTATACGCAAATGATGTAGAATACTTGGTAGATGGATCAAATCTTTTGTGTATAAGAGCACAGGATGATTTTGGACATCATGGAGTAGGTAAATGGGGAGAATGCACCTGTGCAACATTTGAAACAGACTCAAAACCTCCAATAGTTATTCTAAGTTTAGTCAACGGCGGACACCCGGAAGAAGAACTTGTTTGTGATGATGACCCAACAGTCTTTGCAACAATATGTGATTCAGAATCACCAATTCCAGAAGCAGAATATTTCTTAGATTTATGGCTTCCTCCAAGTCAAGAAATTCCATTACCAGGAACAGGATATCAAATGACTCTTGTCAATGAATACATGCAGCTGGGAACTGGTTGGTACTGCTCAGATTTCACAGCAGACATTCCACTAGAAGATCTAGAAGACGGAACTCATTATTTGAACCAAATAAGAGGAATGGATGCATTCGGAAACTGGGGAAAAATATACTTTCAAAATTTCAATTACTCATTTATCAAGGATACAACTCCACCATCAACAGATAAAGACATAGTCTTTGGCGGAGATAGAAATGTTCCTTGTCAAATATCAGAAGCAATGGGTGAAACAATCACCAATGGTTGCTACTATGTACAGGAAGGAACTGAGATTTTCTTAACTGCAGAAGACCCTGACCCACAGGGAACAAACGAATTTGCAGGAGACGTTTTAATTAACTACATAATCTGGTGGTCAGAAGATGGTCAGATAGGATGGGAAATACTGGAAGAAGGACAGAGCAACGTCGATGAACCAGTCTCATTTACACTTGACGAACCATCATACCACTTGATAGAATACTGGGCAGAAGACGGATGCGATGAAGAAGAAACACATCACTTTGAACTAGATATTGTGCACTTAACATGGTGTGGCGATGGAGAAGTACAAAGTCCAAACACATACGGAGAATACGAAGAATGTGACGGATTAGCAGGTGTTGGTTCTCATCAAGAATGTACTCAAGAATGTACACTTGTAAACTTAACCTATTGTGGAGATGATATTAAACAATCTCCGAACGATGAAGGTACATTTGGTCCTAATAATGATGGATACGAGGAGTGTGATGGAACCGATGGAGTAGGACTTCACCAAGAATGTCTGGAAACATGCGAGTTAATTAACTTGACATGGTGTGGAGACAATGAAACTCAATATCCAAACGATTACGGAGAATTTGAACTTTGTGATGAGAATGGAGATAACACAGATACTGCATGTGATCCTGGCTATAATGGTGAGTGTAGTTGGTGTGATTTAACTTGTCAACCTCATAATGAGACAGGTCCATTTTGTGGAGATGACATAAAGAATGGTCCTGAAGAGTGTGATGGAACCGATGGTGTTGGTTTACATCAGGAATGTTCTGAAGTTTGTACACTTGTTGATTTAACTTTTTGTGGTGATGAAACCAAACAAACTCCTAACGATGAGCTTTTAGGTGGTCCTTTGGATGATGGTTATGAGGATTGTGATTTCTTGGATGGCGTAGGTGCTCACCAGGTTTGTGAAGAAAACTGCACATTAACAGATTTAACATGGTGTGGAGATGGTATCAAACAAAACCCAAATGATGAAGGCATTGGCGGTCCATTCAATGACGGAAACGAAGAATGCGATGGAACCGACGGAGTTGGAGATCATGAAGAATGCAGTGAGACCTGTGAAATAATTCCTTTGACCTATTGCGGAGATGACATAAAACAGCAGCCAAACGATGAAGGTACTGGCGGTCCATTTGATGATGGAATGGAAGAGTGTGACGGCTTGGCAGGAGTAGGTCCTCATCAGGAATGTGATGATAATTGTGAACTTGTTAATTTGACTTATTGTGGAGACGGAATAATTCAGGATCCAAACGATGATGGGCAGAGTGAAGAGTGTGACGGCACAGCAGGTGTTGGTCCTCATCAAGAATGTTCTGAAGTTTGTACACTTGAAGATATGACCTACTGTGGTGATGATATTAAGCAGACTCCTAATGATGAGCTTTTAGGTGGTCCATTGGATGATGGTTACGAGGAGTGTGATGGAACCGATGGTGTCGGAGCACATCAACAATGTGAAGATGATTGTTCACTAACAGACCTAACTTTCTGCGGAGATGAAGTTAAACAATATCCTAATGATGAACTTCTTGGTGGCCCATTAAATGATGGTTACGAAGATTGTGACTTCCTTGACGGTGTTGGTCCTCATCAAGAGTGTGAAGATAATTGTACTTTAACTGATTTAACCTATTGTGGTGATGATATTAAGCAGACTCCTAATGATGAGCTTTTAGGTGGTCCATTGGATGATGGTTATGAGGAGTGTGATGGTACTGATGGTGTTGGTCTTCATGAATCATGTACTGCTGAATGTACAATCACTGATTTGACTTATTGTGGAGATGGCATTAAGCAGAGTCCAAACGATTACAATGAGTTTGAGGAGTGTGATGGTACTGATGGTGTTGGTCCTCATCAAGAATGTAATGAGTTCTGCGAGTTAGAAGATTTGACTTATTGTGGTGATGATATTAAGCAGACTCCTAATGATGAGCTTTTAGGTGGTCCATTGGATGATGGTTATGAGGAGTGTGATGGTACTGATGGTGTTGGTACTCATCAGCAATGTGAACAGGACTGTACTTTAACAGACCTTCCATGGTGTGGTGACGGAGAAGTTAATCAAGGATGGGAGCTTTGTGATGAGAATGGAGACAACACAGATACTGCATGTGATCCTGGTTATAATGGTGAGTGTAGTTGGTGTGATTTAACTTGTCAACCTCATGAACTATTTGGTCCTTACTGTGGAGATGGTGTAAAAGATTCTCCATATGAAGAGTGTGATGGAACCGATGGAGTTGGTCTTCATGAATCATGTACTGCTGAATGTACAATCACTGATTTGACTTATTGTGGAGATGGCATTAAGCAGAGTCCAAACGATTACAATGAGTTTGAGGAGTGTGATGGAACCGATGGTGTAGGTCCTCACCAAGAATGTAGTCAAGAGTGTACACTTGAAGATTTGAACTGGTGTGGAGATGGAATTGTTCAGAATCCAAACGACTATGCAGAAACAGAACTTTGTGATGAGAATGGAGCAAATACTAATACTGCTTGTTCACCTGATTATGATTCAAGTTGTGATTGGTGTGATTTAGAATGTCAACCTCACGAACTGTTTGGTCCTTACTGTGGAGATGGTGTAAAAGATTCTCCATACGAAGAGTGTGATGGAACCGATGGAGTTGGTTTACATCAGGAATGCACACAAGAATGTACATTAGAAGATTTACCATGGTGTGGCGATGGAATTGTTAATCAACCATCAGAACTTTGCGATGAAAACGGAGCAAACACCGATACACCTTGCACACCTGGATATGAAAGCTCATGTGATTATTGTGACACAAGTTGTCAACCACATGAAGTTGAAGGCCCATACTGTGGAGATGGAATAGTTAACCACGCTTCAGAACAATGTGACGATGGAAACCTTGATGAATTTGATGGTTGCATGAGTAATTGTCGAACAACAAATTTTGAATGTCAAGGAATTGACATTGTTGCAGATGGAGTTGGAATGAATACTCAACCACAAACACTGACTCAAACAGTTTCAGGAGAACCAATACTTGGTTTGCTTTACTGGAGCTATAGAGGTAATGGAGATGATACAATAACTGTTGATGGAACTTCAAGAACAGGCCTACTGACTGGAACACCTTTAGTAACTTCAATTTGGTGGGCTGAGACATATACTTATGTAAATGACTTCACAGATGAAGTTTCACAAGGCAGCAACTCATGGACTATGAGTGGAATGAACTCAGCTTCAGAACAAACACCTGAAGCAGCAGCATTACTAACTGTATATGAAGATGAAGAAGTCCTAAATATTGTTCAGATAAAATCACACAATGATTTCTACTATGTTGGACTTCCTGATACACTCAACGCAGATGATTCAGATGTTGTAACATTTGAATTTGAAGCAGGAGATAAAGATAGAAATACAAAAGTAATTCTTGTTGTAGGAGATGCAGCTGAATTTGATTGGGATGGAACGCCAAGAACCGATAAGATATGGTATAAAACTGGAACAGGAGTTCCTCCAACAAATGTGATTGGAGAAAATCTTTTGGCTGAAAACCAGTTAAAATCCGCAGATGGAAAAGAAGCAGATACTTACGAAGGTCAGATTGTAATTCCAGAAGGACACACTTACTTGGCAATACAAATTGAAAGTCCGGAACCTCCAGTTGAAGGAGATAGTGGAATACTAATGGCAACAGCAATTGCCATTGATTGTATGCCTGATCCATTCTGTGGAGATGGAAAAATAAATGGTGATCCAATAGTTCCACCGGTTCCAGAACCAGTTTGTGGTAATGGAATAAAAGAGAAAGGCGAACTATGTGATGATGGCAATTTAATCAACGGAGATGGTTGCAGTTCTCAATGTAGAGATGAACAACAGCCAATACTTCCAGGAGATGAATGTGCTCAAGCAGCAGGATATAACGATGGTGGAAGAAACCATGGAGTAAAAGGATCAATTTGTGTTTCAAATTGTGATAACCCTGATTGGAGAGTAGATTTCATGACTGATTACTGTGTCAGTTCAAAGGTTCTATATGAAACCAATTGTGAAGATGGTAAAATAGTTAACTATGAACTCAACTGCGGACCTGGAATTTGTCAGGCAGGAAGATGTGTATCAACAACACCTCCACCGCCACCTCCAGAACCAGTTCCAACAGAGGAGTGTGATGATGGAGAGTTGAATGGAGTAGAATGCAATCCTGAGTATGATAGCTTTTGCACATTTTGTACAGATGAATGTAAGCTAGAAAACATAACAGGAGGATTCTGTGGTGATGGAATCTGGCAACCAATAGATGAAGAATGCGAAGGAACTAATGGAGTTCCAGAAGGTTACCTATGTACAACCGAATGTACATTAACAGATGATCCATGCTACGGACCTGAAATCTGTGATGGCATTGATAACACCTGCGATGGACTAATTGATGAAAACGATGTCTGCGGAGTTTGTACTCCAGGAGAAACTCAAGAACAATTCTGTAGAACAGATGTTGGAGAATGCCAATCAGGAACCAAAACAAGAGATTGTATAAACAATGGTTTTGATGGTGGAATCTGGGATTCATGGAGTGTCTGTACAGGATTTGTAGGACCAACGACAGAAACATGTGATGGTCTTGACAATAACTGTGATGGCTTCACAGATGAAGGATTTGACGTTGGAGATTCATGCAGCGTTGGAGTAGGACAGTGTATGAACACAGGAAACAAAGTATGTACTCAAGATGGTCTTGGAACAGAATGTAACGCAGTTCCATTTGAACCAAACCAAGAGATGTGTGATGGTTTGGATAACGACTGCAACACAGTTATTGACAACGGATTTGACGTCGGAGCAAGCTGTACATCAGATGAAAACTTTTGTGGAGATACAAGTCAAGGAACAAAAGTTTGTTCAACATTTTTCTCAACAACATGTGATGCAACGGTTCCAGAAGAAAGACCTGAATGGAATAAAGTATGCTACTCAGAAGCTAACTCTTGTGGGGATACTGACATAGGTCTGACTGATTGCGACGGAGTATGCAACGCAATACAACCAGGTGAAAGACCTGGATATGGAGATTCATGCAATGTTGGAATTGGTGAATGTTATGCAGAAGGATATAACATCTGTGCTTCAGAAGGAGTAATGTGTGATGCAGTCGAAGGAACACCAAGTACAGAATGGTGTAATGGACTCGATGATAACTGTAATGGTGAAATCGATGAAGGAGATGTTTGCGGAGATGAATGTAACTTAGGAGACACCCAGACAAGAGCTTGCGGAAGTGATATAGGTATATGTGAGTTCGGAAGAGAAACCCAAGAATGCGAAGACAATGGTCTTGGCGGAACCGAATGGGGAGAATGGGGTTCTTGTGAAGGTGGCATATCGCCAACAACAGAAATCTGCGATGGACTAGACAACAATTGTAACGACGCAATCGATGAAGATCTTACAAGACCAACAACTTGTGGAGTTGGAATCTGCGAAGGAAATACCGGCGAAGAAACATGTACTCTAGGAAACTGGGGTGACGATACATGCGATCCATTCGAAGGTTCACAAACAGAATACTGTAACGGAGTTGATGATAGCTGTAATGGATTCATAGACGAAGATAATGTCTGCGGAGTATGTGAAGAAGGAGAGACAAACATACAATCCTGTGGATTGGAAGTAGGTCTTTGTCAACCAGGAACCAAGAGTCAAGTCTGTCAAGACAACGGATTTGGTGGTGGACTATGGGGTCCATGGGGAGAATGCATAGGATACATTGGTCCAGTCGACGAAATCTGTGACGGATTTGACAATGACTGTGATTTACTGGTTGATGAAGGAATGGTCTGTGTAGTCTGTGGAGACGGAGACATTGATTATCCATACGAAGAATGTGATGACGGAAACACAGAAAACGGAGATGGTTGTTCTGCAACCTGTAGAATTGAAGCAGTTCCTCAATGTTCAGACGGCATAGACAATGATGGTGACGGAAAAATTGACTATCCTGATGATTCGGGATGTGACAGTTACAATGATGACAGAGAATACTCAGTAAATGAATTCAATGCAGAACTTAAAATAGTAAAGATAGATGCATTTGGATATGACTACTTTGCAGGATATGCTGGTGGTGATATGTTGGTTGGAGTGACCATTGAAAACATTGGTGAAAAAGATGCCAATGATGTTGAGGTTGGAGTTATACTTCCTGAACTAGGTTTCAAAACAGACATAGCAGAAATAGATATTGACAATGGTGAAAAGAGAACCATGTGGTTCTATCTAAGAATACCAAAATCAGCTGATCCGGGAGTGTACTATCTAGGAATCTACGCTGGAAACGACGATGTCAGAAGAACCAAGTATGTCGAAATCAGAATAATTTAAATTAATTTTTTTAATCTTTTTTCTACTATTTTTTAATTGTATAAGAATATAATGTATTATCTCTACTTGCTTGCGTCAGCTTGTCTTTCAAGTTCCAATTTCTTTGCGATTGCGTTTGAATTCTGGCTTGACTGGTACGCAGCAATTATTTCATCTGCCAAGCATTGTTCTGCTGACTTCTTAGAATTTGATGTTTTTTGAAACGCGCCCTGAGTCATCATTTTAAGGACCACGTCGATTCTTCTCTGAGGAGAACATTCAACAGCCTTTGGATATCTTGCTCCACCGTATTCAATGGCAACGATTTCCTCCCTTGGAGCTGCGTTTTCAATTGCTTTGACAAAAACCTCAATTGGATTCTTGTTAAGCTTTTTTTCAATTATCGTGAATGTTTTTTCGACCAGGTCATAGGCTGTGCTTGATTTGCCGGTGCATGTACCGCTTGAAGTCTTATGCTTTTTTCCTTTGTGACCAGGAACCATTATTCTGTTAATTAATCTTTCAACTATGAATGATTTTGACTTGTGAAATCTGTTTCCGGCATATCTTGCTCCTGTTCTAGGAACTATGACTGGTTTTACATTAATATAGTTTATCAGTCCAGGATCTTCAACCTTTATTTGGTCGCAGTTCCACCTGTTAAATGCTTGTATATTACTCATTCCTCATTGGAATTATAGTCTATTTATAAAAGTTACGCTGCTGCATAAGGAGAATTTATAGAGTTGAACGAAAGAGTTATTAATATTCTTTATTTCCGTTTTATATGTCTACCACTATAGAGTCAAAATTTGCGAAATTAACACCACAAAACCAGTTTTCAACACTAATTAATCTAATGTCAGTTAAGAATCCAGTTATAAAGAATGAATTAGTAACAAACAAAAATCTTGATGATATAATCTTTGGTTCTGAAATAAGAAGAATAGTAGTTTCCAAGATGCTTGGAAATGGAAACTTGTCTGCTAGCAAAATGTTGCTTCAAAGCCTTGATGAAAAGGTTCAATGGTATTCAAAAACTTTTGACAATGAAGAAATTATATCTCTATATGCTTTTTTTATTAACAATCTGGATGTTCAAGCATTTGAAAACACAGTTATTGAAACAGCAGAGAAAGAACAGAGTTACATCGAAAGGAGTTTGTATTCTAAAACTGATTTAAAATTAGAACACAAAATAATAAATTGGATTATTAATATGAACTATAGTGACAAAAATGAGATTGAAATTGGATTAGGAGAGAATAATCACAACGCTGCATTAATCATAGCGAACTCCAGATTTGGTTACAGAAGAAGTGAACGATATATATCAGAACCTCTTCTAACATTTCGTGGAAGTTCAGGATTTACTCTAGCAAGCATTATTGACAAAACATATTCTAATCAAAACATGAAAGGAACTCTTCAGGTTCATGACCAGAATGTTTCTTTCCTGAATATAGATGATGTTGTTGAATTAAGTCCTTCTTTTGTTGCATTATCCCTTCCGGCAGATAATATTCTCAATTACTCTGCGATAATTATCAACGAACTAAAAAAGAGACTTCCTAAAACTCCTGTTATTGCAGGAGGCAAGATATTTGGTCCAGTAAAAAAACAAAACAAACCAGAAAATAGGCAATTTGAAGAAGTAGCAAAATACTTGCTCGAAACAACTCAGATTGATTCTATAGGTATTGGAAACGCAGAAAACATACTTCCTGATTTCATAAAAGATGCTTTATCCGGGAAAACAAAGCAGATATACATTGGAAACGAACAGAATCCAATGCCACCTCTTCTATACAGCAAGAAGATTGGAACTTTAGGTATAAAACCTCCTTTGATAGTTTCAACAGGATGCAAACCCAACCCTTGTAGTTATTGTAGCAACGGAAAATTTTATGGTGGATTTTCTCAAAAAAGTCTATCTACCATTGAAAGAGACATTCTTAGTTTACATGCTGAAGTAGAGTTGAACGGCAGAATATCTGTTTTTATTCCTGACGACAATCCCTGGTCGCCATTAATATCTTTAAAGAAAACTGGTGAAGGTACTTTTTGTGATAAAGAAGAAAGAATAAATAGAATTCTAAACCTTTTTAAGAAACATTCTGTTGAGTTCTATTCTTTTGTTGATGGAGCAGTTGCAAAAGACTTTGAACAAATGCAAAAGCTTCGAGATGGAGGTATGAAGGGAGTTATTATTGGTATTGATTCAATATCCCCTGAAATTCTCAAATACTATAAAAAACAAGATAATATCTCTAATTATCAAACTATTGCAGATAATATGAATAAACTAGGAATATATTCTGTAGCAACTGTTGTGTTTGATCCTCGTCAGGATAACATTGAGACTGCAACCTTGACAGGAAGAACTCTCAAGGAGATGGGTTATGATTTCTTTGTTCCGTTTATAGCAACGCCTTTTTTTGGAACTAAGCTAAGTTTGGATTTGGAGGATGATTTGATTAACCCATTGTTATATGCTGAAAGAAAGAATCTTTCTAATCAAATATTTAGAACAGAAAATAACAGCATGAAGTCATCTTCAGAAATGCTTTATGCTTCAAGAAAGGAGTTTTATTCTTCAGGTTTTCTTTGGTCACATCTGCGAAACATTGCCAGAAAAGAATTTCAGTTCAACAATTGGCAAAAAGAGAATGGCAGAGTTCCGAGAGGATATGTTGAAACTTTCAAATCACTCGCTGTAAAAGCAGGCTTTTCTATAGCCTCAAGTTTTCCAGGTATGAAAGGAGTGCTGACTCAATAGATGTTCTTTTCACCCCGCAATCTTTATAAAACCTGTATGTTTCCAGAGAACTAATGGCGAAAAAAGACGAATTAAAACCTGAAGTCAACATCGGACTGGTTGGACACGTAGATCATGGAAAGACGACTCTTACTGAACAGTTGTCAGGTAAATGGACTGATACTCATTCTGAAGAAATAAAAAGAGGAATAACCATCAGACTTGGTTACGCTGATACTGTATTTGTAAAAACAAAGAAAGGGGAATATTTAACTGAAGAAAAAGCAAAGAAAGAAAAAAAAGATTATACAGTTCTAAGAAAAGTTTCATTTGTTGACGCGCCGGGACACGAGAGTCTCATGGCAACAATGCTTTCAGGAGCAAGGATAATGGATGGTGCAATACTTCTAATCGCGGGAAATGAAGTATGTCCACAGCCGCAAACAAGAGAGCACCTGATGGGTTTGCAGATTGCAGGCATAAAAAATGTTGTGATAGTTCAGAACAAGATTGATTTGGTCACTGAAGACAGAGCCCTTAGAAACTATAAACAGATAAAAGATTTTTTGAAAGGAACAATCTATGAAGATGCGCCAATAATTCCAATAAGTGCACAAAAAGGCGTTAACATTTCATTTCTAATAGAAGCTCTGGAAAAAACAATTCCAACTCCGAAAAGAGATTCCGGCAAAGAACCTCTAATGTTCATTGCAAGAAGCTTTGATATTAACAAACCCGGTTTCAAACCAAATGATATGAAGGGAGGAATACTGGGAGGGGCATTGTTGCAGGGAAAGATAAAAAACGGTGATATAATTGAGATTAGGCCGGGAAGAATTACAGAAGAGCAGAACAAGACAGTTGCAAAACCAATCACTGCAAAAGTATTTTCTTGTATGACTGGAAGCAGGGCAGTTGATGAAATTGGACCTGGTGGATCTGTTGCTGTAATGACAACTCTTGACCCGAGCATAGTCAGCTCAGACAAACTTGTTGGAAACCTGGTCGGTCTTAAAGATAAGCTTCCTCCAATATGGTATAACCTGACACTTGAAACAGAACTTCTTGAAAAAGTCATTGGCAGTGAAAAAGAAGAAAAGGTTGAACCAATAAAAATGAACGAAATATTCATGCTTAATGTTAACAGCGCTGCAACGGTTGGATTTGTTGAAGACATTGCAAAAGACCAATTCAAATGCCGATTAAAAAAGCCAATATGTGCGGAAGTAGGCAGCAAAGTAACTATCAGCAGAAGAGTTGGAACAAGGTTCAGACTAATTGGGTTTGGAATAATTAAAGAATAATAGTTTTCTAGACGACGCAAAGATATATAAATAAGATTTAGTTTCTAGATTTTATGGGAGAAAACGAATCTAAAGATGTGGTTCATCAACCGGTTATTAGTATAGATGAATTGGCCAGAAATATAGAGAAACATTTTAAGATAAAATTTGTTGGTGTAGGAAATGAACTTGTGGGAGAAAGCGTAATATATTATTTAAATGAGGTTACTGATATATCTGTTCGTAGATTAAGAGATTATTTTAATAAAGATTTTATTTTTGAACCTGAAAAAACTGATTATGCAATTAGTCAGTTTGTTGAAAAACTAGGAAAAGATGAATTAGACGTTCCTGCACAAGGAATTATTAGTGCTGAAAAATTTGAAGAAACTAAAAAAATTGAAGATCTTGAAAAATCTACAGGTCTTCCTGTTTATAAAAAGGACAATACTTATACAACTAAAGATATTGGTAATCCAATTCATCATCCAGATTTTGGTGATGGACACATAATCGCTGTTAATAATAAAACAAGTGTTGTTTACATAATATTTGGAGACACTAAGAAAACATTGGAAAAAAAGACTCTTCCAATGAAAAGAGAATTTAAGTATGTGACTAACACTATGAAACCTCCTAAAGTAGAATATCTTTAGAAAAAATTTATAAGTTAAATACTACTTGCTTTTTTCATGTATGATCCAAACAAAGCACATTACATAATTGCAACCTGTATTCTTGTTAAGGATGGTAAATTCTTGATTACTAAAAGAGCTTCAACTGAGAAGACTTTTCCAGATGTCTGGACTGTTCCAGGCGGAAAACTAGAAGTTTCTGATTACAAGGACAAGCCAATGGATACTTCTATTCACTGGTACAATATCTTTGAAGATCTTTGCAAACGAGAAGTTAAAGAAGAAGTTGGTCTCAAATTAAACTCTTCTAAATATCTTACAAGCATGGTTTTCATGCGAAAAGGGAAAGTGCCAACACTCATTGCAAGTCTTTATTCTGAAGATTTCGAAGGAGAAATAAAACTTTCTGAAGAAATGTCTGAATATGCTTGGGTGACTTTAGAAGAAGCAAAAGATTATGACTTAATTGAAGGTATCTATGAAGAACTTGAGATGCTTGACAAAGTTTTAAAAGGAGAAAATCCAAAAGAATGGAGGAAGTAAAATGACCTGTTATACAATACCTGCAACTGCAGCAATAATACATTTTTTTATGAGAAAGAATATAAAATTATTCAGATTTAGCAAATATCATCTGTGGCTGAACCAACTGCTGGTTGGCGGCGCAGTCTTTGGAGTTGTTGATCATTGGTGGAACGGCGAACTATTATTGTTCGGAGAAAACATTGTTTCAGATTTGCTTTTAGGAATAACAATAACTATAGCTATATTTTTCATTGCAGGAATAATGATGCTTGTTGACAAAGCAAGTGTTAAGAACTCTGTGAAAATAGAAAACTAAATAATAAAAAGAATTAAAACTATTTAACCAGCTTTAACTTGAACTTCAATGTTCTTCCAGCAAGCGGATGGTTTAAATCTATTTTTACAGTGTCTGTTGTAACGCTGACAATCCTTGCAGGAATCTGCTGGCCATCAGGTGTTCCCATGATGAGCATCATGCCTGGTTTTGGTTCCTGATCTTTTGGAAGTCTGTCTCTTGGAACATCTCTGACTAAATCATTGTGTGGCATTCCATAGCCTTCTTCTGGTTTGATGGTGACTTCTTTTTCTTGACCGACTTTCATGCCAATAATTGCCTTGTCAAAGCCTTTAATAACTTTACCAGTTCCGGCTTCGAATTCAAGTGGCTGACCGTGTTTTTCAGAAGCGTCGAAAACAGTGCCATCTTCAAAACTGCCAATGTATTCTATTTTTACTTTATCTCCTTTTTTTACAACCATAATATCACTCCTTAGAACTTTCAGATTTAAGTGACTTTTTTAAGTCTTTTGGTATTTTTTATTCCAAAGCCCAAAAATATTTTATTTTTGTTTGTTTTGTTTTTGTCGTTTGTGATTTTTCTTAACTCTTTAATTCACTTCTTCGCCAGGTTTATAAAGAGTTGTGACTTTCCTAATCACAATCAAACATCAAAAGGTGATAAATAACAAAAATCAAACACGATTTTTGAATTTTTACCGGAGGCAAAAACATGACAAATCTAGTACATATAAATCAGAAAAACTTTGAAAAAGAAGTGAACAAAACATCGACGCCAGTAATAGTGGATTTTTGGGCAGAATGGTGTGCTCCCTGTAGGATGATGGGACCAGTATTTGAAGAACTCAGCGCAGAGTATGAAGGCAAGTTGAAATTTGCAAAACTCAACACAGAAGAACAACCAGAACTAGCTGGACAGTTTGGCATTAGAGGAATTCCAAGTCTTTTGATAATGAAGGACGGAAAAGAAGTTGACAGAATAGTTGGCTTCGCACCAAAAGAGATGCTGAAACAAAAGATAGATGATATACTAGAAAACATCTAAAATGACAGTCAAAATAGAGATTTTTACAAGCCCTACTTGTCCCAATTGTCCCCCTGCCAAAAACTTGGTAAGGGATATTGGGAAAGAAGTAGAAGATGTAAGAGTCGTTGAAACAACAACTGCAACAAAGCAGGGTTCAAGAAGAGCCCAGAGTCTGCATGTTCTGGCCGTACCAACAATATTTGTGACAGGACCTGAATTTGACAGAATGGGATTCAGAGGAATGCCTCCCAAACAAAGGCTTCTAGACGCGATAGCAATCGCAAAAGGAGAAAAACAATGGGAAGAACCAAAGACCTTGATGCAGAAGCTAAAACAAAAATTAGAAATTTTTGGTCATTTTTCTTTCAGAAAAATAAAGGAAAAAATTCCAATAAAGATAAAATTTTGAGGTACTTAAAATGGAAGAAAATATATGGCAAGAAGCACTTGATCAATTCAACAAAGCAGCAAAGATTCTAAAATTGGATGAGTCGGTGATTGAGATACTGACAAATCCAAAGAGAACAATACAGGTGTCAATACCTGTTAGAATGGACAACGGAAAAATCAAAGTGTTTCAAGGATTCAGAACACAGTTCAATGATTTCAGAGGACCAACCAAAGGGGGCATAAGATACCATCCGAACGTTAGTCCAAATGAAGTGAAAGCACTTGCATTTTGGATGACGTGGAAAAACACTGTGGTTGACGTTCCATTCGGAGGCGCAAAAGGCGGAGTCATATGTAATCCAAAAGAAATGAGTGAAGGAGAACTCGAAAGACTCAGCAGAGGATACATCGAAGCAATGCACAAATTCATTGGACCAGAAAAAGATATTCCTGCACCGGATGTTTATACAAATCCTCAAATTATGGCATGGATGGTTGATGAATATCATCGAATTGAAGGACACAATGTCTTTGGAATGATAACCGGAAAACCGCTTGAACTTGGAGGTTCACAGGGACGAGGAGAATCAACTGCTCAGGGAGGAGTATTTGTATTGGAAGAAGCACTGAAAGCTTTCAATATGAAGAATCCGAGTATTGCAATCCAAGGATTTGGAAACGCAGGAATGACTGCAGCAAAGCTGATGTCAAGAAATGGCTATAAAATAGTTGCAGTATCAGACTCAAAAGCAGGAATATATAATCCCCAAGGACTGGACGTGAAAAAAGTTATTGATTATAAAATTAAAACAAAAAGCGTCAAAGGATACACGGATGCAAAGGAAATTTCAAACGAAGAAATCCTTGAACTAAACGTCGATGTTTTAATACCTGCAGCACTGGAAGGAGTAATCACAGACAAAAATGTTAAGAATGTTAAAGCAAAGATAATACTGGAACTTGCAAACGGACCAGTAAGTGCCGAAGCAAGGGAAAGCTTATATAATAATAAACAATACTCAATACCGGACATCCTGTCAAACTCAGGTGGAGTTGCAGTGAGCTACTTTGAATGGGTTCAAAATAACATGGGATATTTTTGGAGCGAAAGCGAAGTTGTGGAGAAACTTAAGGTCAAGATGCACAGTGCATTTGACAATGTTTATGAAACATCAAAGAAACACAATGTTGACTTTGGAACTGCAGCCTACATTCATGCAATCCAAAAAATGGTTAAAGTATTGGAACTAAGAGGTTATATAAAATGACTCAACAAAAATTTTCAATTTTTGAGTTCCATAATTTCAATGAGGTGAAATTATGAAATATGATGTAATTATAATTGGAGCAGGCGCAGCAGGAATGACTGCTGGATTGTACACTGGTAGAAAAAACCTGAAAACACTGATAATAAGCATGGATGTGGGAGGACAGACTTCCATACCGAGTAACATCGAAAACTATCCTGGATTTGACGGCATCAACGGATATGAACTGATGACCAAGTTCCAGGCCCAGACGATGAAATGGGGTGCTGAAATGATTACAGGAAAAATCAAAACAGCCGAGAAGAAAAAGAACATCTACAAAGTAACCCTTACAACAGGTGATTTCTACGAATCAAAAGCATTAATTCTTGCCTTTGGAAAAACACCCAGAAGCATGGGGATTCCAGGCGAAGAAAAGTTTATGGGTAGGGGTGTTTCAACATGCACAACATGTGACGCACCGCTTTACAAAAATAAAACAGTTGCAATTGTTGGTGGTGGAAACTCAGCACTAGGTGGAGCCTGGGAAATGAGAGACATCGCAAAAAAGATTTATCTTGTACATCGAAGAGACGAATTTAGAGGCGACGAAGTGGAAGTTGAAAGAGTAAAAAAACTTCCAAACGTAGAATTTGTACTAAGCAGTGTGCCAGTCGAAGTAAAAGGAAAAGACTTTGTAGAAGAATTTGTCGTTGAAGATGTTAATACAAAAAAACAGAGAACCCTAAAAGTAGACGGAGTATTCGTTGAAATAGGATTTGTCGTAGACAGTGAATTTGTCGGAAAGCTCGTCAAAAGAAACAAGCAAAACGAAGTCATAACCGACAAGAACTGCCAAACATCAGACAAAGGAATATTCGCATGCGGAGACGTAACAGACGTTCCATTCAAGCAGACAGTAATCTCAGCAGGTGAAGGAGCAAAAGCAGCACTGCAATGCTACCATTACCTAAGCGATGCGAAAGGCGTCGTTAGTATTGATTGGGATCACTAAGTCATATGCATTCTTTTCAGTTAATTTCTTTCCAAGAACTACTGAGTTAGGTAGAGTTTCAACGTACTTATGTATTTTGAAGTTTTTGTCTTCAGTGTAACCTAATCTTTTATACCATGATAAAGCTCTGTTGTCCTTAAAAGTTCTAAGTCCAATTTCGTCTATTTCTCTGTCGTGGAAAGCCGCGGTTCTAACTAAAAATTCTGCTTTTGAACCTAACATCATATTTCTATACATTTCTTGAATATGTATGTTGACTATATGAGCAGATTCTTCATAATATTTAGCTTGATAGAACCCTGCAAAATTAGAACCAAACTCTATGACTTTTGTGGCGTGTGGTTCAAATTCTTTTTTGAATATTCTTGAATCCCAACCTCCCCAGTGTTTGTCTATAAAAGGTTTTAAATTATTCTTTGCAAGAGTATATATTAGTTTATAGTCTTCTTCTTCGTAAGGCCTGACAAAAATACCATGTCCTTCTCGAAGGTTTTTTATCATTGCTTCTTCTAAATTAATAAATATGTTCTTTGATACTGGTTTTTCTTTCATTTCATTTCACCTGTTTATATTTTTTAAAAGGAAAAACTCCAAAATTATCTGGAGTTTCTTTACCATGTTTTTTACCTGCAGAAAGCATTTTTTCTCTTACATCTATTATTTCTTCAAAACTTGCGTCAGAGTTATATTTTACCATCAACTTCATCAATAATGGATAATCAATTTTTAATGCAGTTCTAGGATTTGCATTTAGTTCTTCATTGTGGATTGCTAAATAATGTTGCTGGTATTCAGAAACAAGTTTATCATTTTTTAACAAATCATTAAATAGTTGTGCACCTGGCGTTGGAACAACGATGTCTGTATACAATTTTGTCAAGTGTGAATATCTTTCTGTAGCTATTTCAACAAATTCTAAATTTTTCCTAAGAGATTCTGATGTTTCACCTTTCATGCCGAGTAGAAGTGGAACGTAGAAATTAATTCCAAGACTTTCTAGCATGTCATACTTGGTAAGAATGTCATCAAAATTATCATAGTTAATATCAAATCTCTTATTTGCCAAAGTTAATACTTTTTCATCAACACTTTCCAGTCCGATGAAGAAGTCTCTTAATCCAAGTTCTTTAAGTACTTGCATTGTTTCTAAATTAACTGCTGGAAAATCTCCATAGAATCGAAATTGATTATGTTCTAAATCTTTAGGCCTTGCTTCCAAAATATTTTTAGGATAATCTCCAATTAAGAAATCATCACCTGTTTCAAAGAAATATTCTATATTATAATTATCATTAAAAGTTCTAATCATCTCCCAGAAGTTTTTAGGCTTGAGAACTTTTACAGAGTTGTAAGGAGTTGCACAAAATGAGCAAGCTTTAGATTTCTTTGCTTTTATGCAACCTCTAGTTGTTGAAATGGGAAAAGGAGTTATTTTATCAATGTTATAATCAGGATTTGTAGAGTCCCATTGTGTTAAATTCTCTTTGAATGAATCGAATGAAATATTAACTAATTCGTTTATATCAAAAGGCTTGTTCATATATCCACCTGTTATCCCCAATCTAAGAACATCAATTACTGACTTTTCGCCGTATTGTCTTACAACAATGTCTGCAAGACTATTCATAGTTAACTTTCTTCCCATTGCTTCTCCGTTTACATTTCCAAATATTATTCTAGAACTAGTTGTGATTCTTGTGTGGGTTGCGAGTTCTACACTATTATCATGATTGAAGAACAAGTCACTGAACCCAACATAATCATAATTTTTTTCAATTTCCTTCTTTATTTCTTTTATTTTAGTATACTTTCCATCGATAGTTTTTACCTCAATGTGAGGCGTTTCTTGATTTATTATAGACTCTAAAGTTGCTAATGCAAGTGATGGTGGCTCCTCAGTATATCCAGAATCAAGAACTGCATGATCCTTATCGTGAGGACTATGAATTAGAAGTATGTTTGTCAATTTTATCGCCTGCTTTTTCTCCCAGATATCTTACGAATCTGTTTCTTTCATCGACAAGAATATTTCTTGGAACTATTCTCTTCTTGGTTGTTGCAAACCCCATGATTATTACTTCATCACCAATTTCAACTTTTCTTGCAGAAGCTCCATTTGAGCATATAACTCCCGATCCCCTTTCACCTTTGAGAACATATGTAAACCATCTTTCTCCATTGTTATTGTTAACTACCAGAACTTGCTCATTTTCCCATAAGTCGACTAAGTGTAATAAATCTTCATCTATTGTGATACTCCCAACATATGCAAGGTTTGCACCTGTTATAGTTGCTTTATGTATCTTTGACTTGAGCATGGTTCTCATTGTAATCACTGAGAAGTTAACTTTTTATATTAATCTAAACCTTACTTTTTTTCTGAAAAAGGTAATATTTAAATAAAAATTCCACTTTCTAATAAAATTATGATGGAATTGGACTTAATTGACCGAAAGCTTATGCACGAACTTGACTTTGATGCAAGGCAATCCTACTCACAATTGGCAAAGAAAATCAGAGTTAGTCAAGAAGTAATAAGGTACAGACTCAAAAGACTTATTGATAACAAAATAATAGATGCTTTTCTGACAATAGTTGACATCGGAAGACTAGGACTTTTTCACTATGAAGTATACTTTCGGTTCCAGCATGTCTCTGGAGAAAAAGAGAAAGAAATAGTTAAATTTCTAATGGATTCATACAATGTTTTGTGGTTATGTAGCTGCACAGGTCATTTTGATCTTGTATTTTCAGTAATTGCAAAGAACAACATCGATTTTTCAAATATTATTTCAAGAATAACTAACCTATACGGAGAATTTATTTCAGAAAGAAATGTACAATCAACGATTAAAATTCCTCACTTCAATAGGGCATATCTTCTAAATAAGAAAGAAGTAAAAGAAGTGACCTTTGGAGGAACCTACAAGAAAAAAGTAGATATAGACAGAATAGATTTTAAGATTCTAAAAACAATTAGATACGATGGAAGAATGCCAATAACAGAGATTGCAAAGAAAGCAAGGATTACAATAGACATTGCAAAATACAGGCTGAGAAGGCTTAGAAGAACAGGAGTAATTCAGACATTTAGACCATCATACAACAAGAAGAATATGGGCTACACAATCCACCAGACACTTTTTAATTTCAAGAATCTGAATGAATCCCTGAAAAACAAGTTCATAGAATTCGTGAAAAAAACATCAAACACAGTTTATGTTCTTGACACTATAGGGCGATTTGACTTGATACTTGAGACAGAGACAAAATCCGAAGACGACTTTGAAAGAATACTCAAATCAATTAGAAATCAATTCTATGAATTCATAACAACCTATGAGACAATAGCAATAACAGAAGAACACCAGATGGATTACTTCCACCTAGATGAAGAAGATTTTTTTAAATAATTATTTCTTTTTTGAAAAACTATATATACTTCTTTTCATTTCCTCTTTTTATGGGGGACTTACTACCACTTACAGAACTTGCAAAAGAGTTTTCTAAAATAATGAATAAGACTATTCAGGCTTCTGATTTCCAGGACTTTGAAGAACCTCAAAAGCATAGACCTGTTTTAAGAAATACTAATCTGTATGGCTCTTCTTTCGTAGGAGAAAATGGTCTTGTTAACGTTGTTTTTGAAATTCCAAATTATGGTGGAGGAATAGGAATGACTGCCCAGAGTGAATATGAGGGAGACGTTGCAGATATGGTTGTAAAAACTCTTAATCATCTTCTAAAATTAGCCAAAGATCCAACAACAAATAATAAATATGCAAACACCACCTCACCTGGTTTCATTGGTTTTTATGATTACAAAAATAAATAATTTCTCACTTTCAAACAATAAATAAAGTTTATATAATCTATAACTAAATTATTCTCTATGGAATACTTCAATGCTGAAATCGTCGAAATTAAAGAATTAACTAAAAATACTAATTCTTTTCTTTTTAGAATTGAAGATGGAAAGCATTTTCCATACAAGGCAGGGCAGTTTGTAATGCTAAAGGCTAATCTCAATGGTGAAGATGTTAAAAGAGCATACTCAATTGCATCGCCGCCACCAGAAGATTTTGCTCATGCAGAATACATTGAACTGATAATAAAACATGTTCCAGGCGGTAAATTTACTTCATACTTGTTTACACTTCAAGAAGGAGCCCACATACAAATAGCAGGACCCTATGGTCAATTGATTCTAAAAGAACCAATTCAAGAAGGAGACATTTTCATGGCCACAGGAAGCGGTATAGCTCCATTTATGTCAATGCTCAGAAAGGTTTTTCGAGACCATAGTCCGAAAGAATTTTATCTTTTCTTTGGCGTCAGAAACACTGAAGAGATAATCTACCGAAGTGAACTCTTTGAATTGGCTGAAGAACATAAGAACTTCCACCTGATAATTTGTCTGAGTCAGGACGAAGACAACTGGAATGGAGAGGTTGGCTATGTTCAGGACAAACTATCACATTACATCAGGGATTTTGAAAAAAAACAAGCCTATATCTGTGGTCTTCCGATGATGATAGAACAGTCAAGACAGAAACTCCTGGAGTTTGGAATGAAACCAGAAAACATATGCATTGAGAAATACTAACTCCACTTACCTACTTCCTCTTTGACCTTGTACTGCCAGCTGTCTATTATTGCTATTATATCATCCTTTATGTGCTTTTTATCCTTAATTGAATACAAGAAGCTGTAACCGCCTTTGAGAAGATTGATTTGCCATCTCTGAACAAGATTTCTAGCAACAAGGTTTTTTATGGCTTTCTGCACGCTACTTCTCTCAAGCTTTAGTTTCTTGGCAATGTCGCCAACAGAAAATTCTTTGTCGTTTTTTATAAGAAAATCAAAAACCGTATAGTCTGTTTTGTTGAGGTTAAAGCTGCATCTGATTAGTTCACTGAGTTTAATGTCCTTGCACGCAAAACTTATCATTTGAAAACACCATGAATCTTAGTTTTGCAGTTGTTACATTTATTACTTTCGATGTTGTTCTGCAGAATGTTAAAGCCGACTCTCTCAATAAGTAGACATTTACATTTTGAACAACTGGTGTTCTCATAGTCTTTTGCAACGATGTTTCCAACATAGACATATTTCAAACCAAGACTCTTTGCAATGTCGTGGGCATTGAGCAGGGTTGCAATGGGAGTTCTCGGAAGATTGGCAAGTTCAAAGTCCGGATGAAAAGCAGTGAAATGCAAAGGAACATCAACACCAAGCTCTTTTTTAATCCACTCACACATATTCCTTATGCCTTCAAGGTTGTCATTCAGCGTCGGAATAATAAGGTTTGTGATTTCAAACCAAACTTTTTCTTTTTTCAGAGTCTTCAGGGTTTCCTGAACTGGCTGTAGCCAGGCAGTTGTTGTCCGGCCATAGAAAACATTGTCAAAACCCTTGAGGTCAACGTTGACTCCATCCATGTATTTGCAAAGCTCCTTCAAAGGTTTGGGATTGATGAAACCATTGGTAACCATGACGTTTTTTATGCCTGCTTTCTTTGCAAGCTTTGCAGTTTTCAGCATGTATTCAAAGAATATTGTGGGTTCATTGTAGGTGTAGGCAATGCTTTCACAGTTAGTCTCTTTGGCTTTCTCAACGATTTCTTCAGGAGAGAACTCTCGCTCAAAAGACTGACCTGCATCGACCTGAGAAGTGGTCCAGTTCTGGCAATGCTTACAGTGAAGATTGCAGCCGACTGTTCCGAAACTAAGAACAGCGGAACCCGGCAAAAAATGAAACAAAGGCTTTTTTTCAATGGGATCAATTGCAAGACCGCCTGCAACTTTGCCATAGACAAGAGAATAAAGCTTTCCATCAACATTCTTTCGAACCCTGCAAAAACCGAGTTTATAAGGCTGAATCAAGCAATTCCTAGGGCAAAGAACGCACTGAACAACGCCGTCCTTCTCAGAATTGTAATACATTGCTTCTTGCATATAATGTATATATTATAGATAAATTTATAAATTTTATTAGCTATAATGTGTCTGGGGTGGTAATATGGCTGAAAAAGAAATTGGCGTAATAACACACTATTTTTCTCATATAGGTGTTGGAGTTATTGACATAAAGAAGGGTCCCCTTAAAATAGGAGACAAGATACATGTCAAAGGGGCTACTAGCGATTTCATGCAGAAAGTACAATCAATGCAAATAGAACATAAGAAGATTGAGGAAGCAAAGAAGGGAGATGACATCGGCATCAAACTCAAGGAACATGTAAGAGTGCACGATAAGGTTTTCAAAATCACTGACTAGACAAAGCAACAAAAAACAATTTTTTTTAGAATTTGAAATCTAAAAAATTCCAAACTTTTATAAACCCCCTACAAATACTCAAATTAAAATATTTTAGGCGTTATTCGCCGGAGTTGATTAATAATGGAAGCATCAAGACCTTTAGATGCCTTAAACAAGGCAAGAGGAAAAAAAGTAATTGTTGAGTTAAAGAACCAAAAGCAGTTCAGAGGAACTCTGGTGGCTTTTGACATTCACATAAACACTGTGTTGGATGATGCAGAAGAGTATGTTGAAGGAGATCTCAAAAGAAAACTTGGAAACATATTCATCAGAGGAGATACAATAACCATAATCTCGCCGCAATAGGAGTATAAAAACAACAAAAATCACAAAGATTTTTGAGCATTTAAAATTAGGAGATTTTAAACATGTCGAAAGGAACACCCTCAATGGGTAAGAAATCAGGCAAGACATCACACATAGTTTGTAGACGCTGTGGAAAGAAAACAATGCATGTCAGAAAGAAAAGATGTAGCTCCTGTGGTTATGGCAATAGTACCCGTGCAAGATCCTATGCTTGGCAGAAGAAATAGATTCTACGAATTATTCCAAAAAGATGTTTGTAATTTGTTGAACTCTCTAAACATGGAGTTTACAAAAGATTCTTGGCTAAACAAAAATAACAATAAGAAGTATTATGGGGTGGTGTTGCGTCGAGAGTTCATCACAAAATTTTTAAATGAAATACCTCTCCGAAATCCTGAAAAGCTTGAAAGAATAAATACGCGGGGATGCCGGAGTGGCCAAACGGGACAGATAATTTCTTTTAAGATAAAGAGATTAGTCCAAGCTTAGGTTTGTCATCAACAAAAATTTTTGATGGTGGCAAGAAGATACCTGTTGGCTTAGTGCCTACGAGGGTTCGAATCCTTCTCCCCGCATCTTTTTAATTAACTTTATATATTCTCTAACAAATTCTTTTCTTTATGAAAGAAGTATATGATGAAATTGTTGAATTTATGCTATCTTCTGGTAAGAGGCTTGTTGAAAAAGCTGGAAGTATAAAGAACCTTAAGTTAAAAGACAATGAAGTAACTGAAGATGATTATGTAACTGAGGAGGATATCAGAATTGAAAGAGGGTTTAAAGAGATAGTTCTAAAATATAATCCTAATCATGAGTTTTATGCTGAAGAAGAGCATGATAATTTCCCTGATGCTGATAATGTCTGGGTCTCAGATCCTATTAGTGGAACAAACAGATTTGTAGAGGGAGATTCAAGGTACTCTATAGTTATAGCTCATCTAAATAAAGGAATAATTCAATTTGGAGCTGTTTATGCTCCTGCTTTAAATGAGCTTTATACTGCTTACAGAGGAGAAGGTGCGTTTCTAAATGGAAAAAAAATATCTGTTTCTCAAGGTAAAAAAACTATTATTTTTAGAAAGTCACACGGTTGGATGGACGAGGAGAGCCAAAATAAATCAATAGATGATTTAGCAGAATATGATTTGTCATCTTCCTTTAAAGGATCATTTGCAATCAGTTTATGTCATGCGGCAACCGGAAAATATGATGGAATAGTCCTGCTTTGCAAAGACACATTTCCAATATATGCAGGTGCAATAATTCTTGATGAAGCAGGAGGAATATTCACTAATAATAAAGGAGATATTAGTTTCTCTTATAGGGACAGAGTCTTTGTTGGAGGAAACAAGGAGTTTCATAAAGAGTTAAAAAAGGTCTTAAATAAGACTTTTCCGTAAAATATCATACTTTTTTTTATAGAAACTATTGTTTGGACAGCATTCCAGTTTATTTAAAAACAAACAAGAAAATGTTTATAAAGGAGGCAAGTGGAAATGAATTCATTACTTAGCAGAAATGAAACGTTCAAAACGTTGAATTATGAGGTTTCAAGGCCTGTAATAAATGTTCACACTAACTCATACAATGTTCTATCGAAAACTTTATAAAGAATATGCGTCTATATTGCCATACGCTGTAGGAATTACTATAGAGTATATATAGGGGCTTAAATTAATAATTTGGCTGTTGGCTAAGTTATTAGCGCAAACCCTGTATGTACAGGTGACGATCGAAACAAACACGGAGGTGTTTAAATGAACGTGAAAAAAGCAATAAAACAAATTGTTGCTCTTGGAAGTGGTTTAACCATGATAGGAGCTACAATAATGGGTGCAACAGCAGACCTAGGCGCTTATCCAGCTCCATTCGTCCAGAATGGTGTATTTAGTGGTAAGATAGTCGTGGGAGCAAACGCAGCCACATCGGATGTCTTGGGATCCATCGACATTTCTGCAGGTCTACAAGCTGAAGCTAAGACTGCAACAACTGTTGAAGGAGCAGGATCCGTAACCGTAGTTGAAGGCGGAGTAAAAGTTGCAAAAAGCAGCACTGATTTCAACTGGGAAGATACCCTATCAGGAATCGACAACAAGTTCGATAACTCAGAAGGAGAATTCCCTGTCTTAATGGCAGACGGCGTTGTCGAAGATGATGACGGAACAGACTATGACTATGAGCAGGAACTATACTTGCCAGATTGGACTTTGGTTTATGGAAGACCAAGTACAGCCATATTTGATGACCCAGTCGTCTACCTAGACGTAGATGCACAGACAACATATATGGAATACAAAGTTATCTTCAATGATGCTTTGGATGCAAGCCTATTGGACGCCAGTGAAGCAATCACTTTGTTCGGTAGTGAATATACATTCAAAGACGTTGATGACGATGACAAATTGGTCCTTTATGGAAGTGATGTGACTCAATTAGTCTCAATGAACAACCCAATCGATGTTGAAGTTGATGGAACAACCTACACACTTGACATCGTAGGAGCACAGTCAGACGCAACTGGTGGAGCATCAGTTCACGTATCTGTCAATGGTGAAGTTAAATCAATGCAGTCAGGAGATGACAAAACAATCAACGGATTGAAAGTTCATGTCTTGGATGTTTTCGTATCCAACATTGGAGGCGAGAGCGCATCTGCAAAAGTATTCATCGGAAGCAGAGAGCTTGAATTGGAAGCAGCTGGATCAGACACAACTTACTCAAATGTTAAGGAAGACAGTGCAACATTGGACGGAGTAAAAGTCTTGGTTCACGCAACCACAGATAACAACGACATAGATTACATAATCTTCAGAATCGATCCATCTTTAATTGATAATGAAGACACAGGCAAAGACTATGACTGGCTAGAAATGGGAGAAACATTCAAAGATCCTCTATTTGGATTTGAAGTGTATTTCGCAGAAGCAGTTCCAGATTTAATGGAAGACAGAACTCTATTCGAAATGAGAAAGAATGGTGACGACCTAGAGGTTTCATTTACCAACTGGGAAGGCAACAGCCATGCATTCGACATCTATAAAGAACTAGGTGACGGAGCAAACTTTACCTGGTCAAATGACTTCTTCTACGGAACAACTGGAACAGATATTGCAGACAGCAAATACTTCATCCTAGAAGAAGATGCTGGCAACGAAGACGTATCAATTGTATACGAAGTTGAAGGCATAGACACAGGCGAAACTCCAAATGAGGTAACACTAAGAAACCTTATGACTGATAAGTCAACAACTTACCAGACTGGAGACGAAATAGACGACACTAATGTAAACATCTATGTTGAAAGTGCAACAGCAGTTAACCTGTCTGCAACACCAAAACTCTATGTAAGAACAATGGGCGACCTCAAAGTTATCTTTGAGAGCGTTGCAACTGTAACAGAAGATCCAACGATTAACTTCTTGGAAGATGAATCAGGAGTTCTTTCAGACGAGAAAGCTGGAGCAGATTGGAACTATGACTTGGATATTGATACTGATGGAGACATCAACATCATAACCTTGACAGAAGTTACAGGAGACGTCTATACAGCAACCAACGACGGTTCATCTTTAAGAACTGGAGTTACAGAATACGGTTCATACATTGAGTATGATGAAGACAACAAAGAATGGCTAAAAGTATATGTCCCAGCAGAAGATGTTGATTACAACGTTTTCTTCAACGGACCAGCCGCAGTTGTCTCAACTAGCACAAGCGCAGATGGAACATACTACGACGTAAATCCAATCGGCGTAGGAATCGGAGTCCTAGACTCAGATGCACCTGCTCTTGGTACAACACCAATGATTGTTGTTGGTGGACCATGTGTTAACACCGTAGCAGCTGAATTGATGGGTAACCAAGCAGATTGTGCAGCAGGATTCGAAGAAGGTAAAGCAATTATCAAATACTTCGGAACCTCAAATGCAATACTGGTAGCTGGTTACAGTGCAATGGATACACAAGGAGCTTCAAGAGTCCTAGCAGATTATGCTGACTGGGGTTTAACAGGCACCGAAGTAGAAGTTGTCGTACCAAGCCTATCAAGCATAAGCGTCAACCCAGTTGCTTAGGTAAGCAACTAATTTTTTTCTTTTTTTTTAATTTTTTTTTCTTTTTCTCAGAAAACTTTAAATAATTGATGACATTAGATGACTCTATGAATTTAAAACTTCTGGTAATATTGCTATTTAGTATTATTATAGTATCTCCAGTTTCAGTTTTTGCGTTTGAAGACATATTTGATGGCTATGTATATTCCATGGATACTTTTAAGGTGGAAGATGATATATACTATGCTCAGATTACAAAAGGTGAAGATATTATCTTGTTGCATAAAAATGAAGAGTTATACTATGTGAATAATGGCACCTGTGAAGATAATGCATACTACAGGTTTTGCTTTAATGGAACAAAGCTTGACTATCAGGATTATGGAAGACCAATACCTAACTCCATGAGCTGGGAACCTGCAATCCATGTAATAATATATTCAAAAATCCCTGATATAAAAGTGTCAAGAAGTCATTCCGCAGAGATAAACAGGGATGAACAGGTGAAAGTGTCTGTCACTGTTGAGAATGAAGGGCAGCTTAACATATTTGATCTGGAATACGAAGAAATTATTCCGGATACAGCCACAATATATTCTCTTGGTGAGAATGTTCGTGTTAGAGGCAATAAAATCATGTGGTCTGGGCCCATACTAACACCTGGAAACTCAAATAAGTTTACTTATACATTGAAATCCAGTAATTTTGAAACCATTAATTTGAAAGAAGGAAATCTTTCATTTGTTTATGAGGATTTGGATTACACAATAAAACCTGCTTCAACAAATATAAAAATAAATTCTCCTGTTTCCATTGAAACAACCGTTTCCAAGGATGATCTTGGTTTGGAAGAAGAGTTTACCTACAATTTCAAGGTAACCAATGAAGATTGGGAAGACAGAATGGATGTAACTTTAAACCTGCAAATACCTGATGCAATAAAGTTGGATTCTATAACTACTCTGGTTCCAAAATCAAACAACATTAACTATGAGTTTTCATTGGATCCTGGAGAGTCAAAAACAATAAAAGCCACAATGAAACCATTAAAAGAAGGAGTGCATAAGATAAAATCAAATGTTGATGTAAACATAAGAAATGAGAACATCAATAAGAACATAACTTTTAACATAACTGTTGATATTCCAAAACTTATTCCAACCCTAAAACTATCAAAGGAAACTGTTTACGAGGGAAACACTTTCTCAGTGGTTGTAAACATGGAGAATCCGGCAGAAATTTACTTTTATGAACTGTCAGGAACACTGCATGGAACAATAATAGATACACATAAACTATCCTTGTCAAACATTGCTCCCGGAGATAAAGTAGAACTATTTCAGGATAATATTCAGGCTCCTTCAGTGGATAAAGATACCACCTACGGAGTAACCTTTGTTGGAAGATATAGAACTTCAACCTTTGAATCATTCACATTTGAAGAAAAAAAGACAATAGTTGTAAAACCAGTAAGTATCGGCTTTGACATAATTAAATCCGTTAGCAAATCAGAGGTCTATCCAAATGAAGAAGTTACAGTCACAGTAAAGGCAAAGAACATTGGACAGAGAATATCGGTTGTCAGTCTTAATGAAGAAATTCCTGAAACTTTAGAGTTTGTAAGCGGACTGACAAAGAAAGCTCTGACACTTGATATTAATCAGGAACAAGAGTTCTATATTTATAGAGTTAGAATACCTAAGGATGCAGAGCCGGGAGTCTACGTTGTTAAAACAACTTTGGACTATGAGAACTCATTGAACATTGTTGAAGAAGCGAAAATAACTGTTAAGAAAAATGAGACTGAAGACGGTTCATCAGGAACCGGTACCATTGGTGGCACAGACACCGAAGAAAAAGAAAAGAAAGGCTTCTTTAGATCAATAATAGATTTCTTCAAGAACTTCTTCAAATAACTCCTCTGAATATATTATGTTTATCCCTGACTATCTTGACCTTCACAAAGTCACCCTTTTGTTTTCCAGAGACTGTTATGCATCTGTTTTCTGCAACTGCGATTAATTCGCCAGGATACTTGCCAGGACAGACAATCTTTGCTTGCACAGTCTGATTCTTTTTGAAAGGTTTAGGAATTTTTGTGTCTTCAAAAATACTGAAATCTTCTGCAGAATAGATTAGTTTTACATCGTATTTTTCCTGATACTCTTTTAACATTTTCATGAACCAATCCATTGATTTTGACTTCACAGGGTTTCTGCCTCGTTGATAGAACAGGAAGTTCTGGAAACCAAACCTAGGAGTATTTTTTAGAGTGAGACAGAATTCAAGAAGTTCTCCGATGCCTTCATCGTTGTAGCCCGGAACTATCAATGGGGCTATAATTAATTCTATTTTACTGTCACAATACTCTATTGTTTTTTTAACATTATCCATAGGATAAAATGAATTCGCAAGCTTGCTGGCAACATCCTTATTTATGGTGTTTAGAGATACATGAATTGAGTCCAGACCTGCTTCTATTAGATTGTCTATTAATTCTTCTGTCAGCAATGCTCCATTGGTGTTTATGGAGGCTGTTTTAACCTCTTTACAGGCCTTCAGGCCTCTGATAAGGTCAAGAATGCGGGAATACATCAAAGGCTCTCCCTGGGGGTTTATGGAAACCTCCACAGGATGTTCTTTTGTGGAAGAAATCTTCTCAAATTCTTCAATGATGTATTCATGATCAACGATGAAATCAGCTGTTTTTTTAGAAGACTTTCCTGCATCAACAGAGCAGTATATGCAGTCAAGGTTGCAGAGAGTGTGGGTCTTAACCTCGATGATGTTTGTATCTCTGTCAACAATGCCAAATTCGTTAGTTCCAAGAAGTGGAATGCCTGAATCCTTATGAACAAAAATCGTTCTTTTTCCAAGAACACTAACGAGGTTATCCATGCCTATTTTCAAGACTCTGTTAATCTTATTGGTGGTGGTTTTATCGGTTGCATCGAACTCAATGAAATCCTTTTCAACCCTGAAGGAACCAATTTTCTCCAACTCTACTTTGTCGACGAGAAAATAGTAATATCTTCGGAAAATAAACTTCACATAACTATCTTCTTCCCGAAATTCAAAATCCTCAAGTTCAAGCTTTGCCATGAAAGAAAAGAAAGGAAAGGGTTTTTTAAATCTTTGCTGTGGAAAAAACATTTAAATAGAACTGTGAATCTCCAACTATTATGAACGAGGTTAAAATTACTTATGAAACTCTTTTCGACCTTCTAAGAAGAGAAAAAGCAAAGGAAGAACTTCAGGAACTGGATGAATCGTTCTATATGGATGTGATGATTTATCTGAAAGGCAAACAGTCACTGCTTGACATCAAAGGTTCAGAGTCAGAACTATTTGGCGCTTCAGAATCAGAGAAAGTCAGAACGCAGATAATGAATGTCAAGAAGATAATAAAAGAATTGTATGAGCGAAGAGAAAAAAAAATAATACAACTTGCAATAAACAAGTCAAAGACAGACTCAGACCTTATAAACACAACTTCTCTTCTTGAAAACGAAAAAAAATTCTTCGCTGAAGTTTTAAAAGTTTTAAACAGCAATCGAAGTGATGTCTTAAAAAAACTGTTGCATTTTGAGAATCAAAAAATACCTGTGCCTGTGTCCAAATCAAACTCAAAAACAGAATCTGTTGTTGAACAAATGGAAGAATCAGAAGAGCCTGTTATAGACGAAAAAGTTGAAGATGCAGAAGATAACTCTTCTGAAGAAAAGGATGCTTATGATATCAAAGTAAAAGTAAGATTCACAGGTGAAGTTCCAAAGTTCGTTGGCAAAAAACTGGAAATATACGGGCCCTATAAAAAAGGTGATGAAGCAGAACTGCCTGAGATAATAGCCAATATATTACTAAATAAAGGAAGAGCAGAGAAGCTATAGATAGTAAGCTTTATAAATAGTCAATTTCTCCTCTAATTACTATGAAAAAAACAAAAACAGAGTTTTTGTGTTTCCATAAAAACTATGAGGTGTTTTTATGAAAAAACCTAAAACCATCAAGAGGCATTGTCCTCACTGTAACCAACACGCAGACCACAAGGTATCTCAAGCTAAAAGACGGTCCAAAGGAGCATCACATCCGCTCTCAGCAGGATCCAAGAAGAGAACCGTTCTTAGAGGTAGATGGAAAGGTTTCGGAAACCTGGGAAAGTACAGTAAGCCGCCAAAACCAAAGATGGTTGGTAAAAAACTCAGCAAAAAAACAGACTTCAGATACACCTGCAAGAACTGTGGAAAAGCACATGCACAAAGCAGTGGAATCAGAGCAAAAAAAGTTGAGCTGGTTTAAACACTCTCTAAAAATTCTTATTTTCACTATATAAACCTATTGGTTAACTTTATAAAGACGTCAAAATTCTCTAGAAGTACAATTTTTTGAGGTGTATGAGATGAAAGAGAATCCAGATTCAAAGTTTATTAAATTGAGATGTTCTAAATGCAAAAACGAGCAGATAGTCTTCGGAAAAGCTGCTTCAAAGGTTGAGTGCCTTGTCTGTGGAAAACCACTTGCAGGTTCAAGTGGCGGAAAGACAGTTGTCAAGACAAGAATATTGGAGGTTCTTGAATAATGCTTTTTTTAAGGAGAGATGCGCCTGAAGAGGATGACATTGTTCTTTGTACGGTCACCAATGTTCAGCCACACTCTGTTTTTTGCAACCTGGACGAATTCAAAAACAAGTCAGGAATGATTCACATTTCTGAAGTAAGTCCTGGAAGAATAAGAAACATCAGAGATTTTGTCAAGGAAGGAAAAAAGGTTGTTTGTGTAATACTTAAGATTCACCCGGACAGAGGTCACATTGATATTTCTCTTAGAAGAGTCAATGAAGGTCAGAGAAGAAAAAAGCTTGACGCAATAAAGCAGGAACAAAAAGCAGAAAAGATTGTTGAAATGTTTGCAAAGGAAATCAAAAAACCCTTTGAAGAAGTCTACAAAACAATATCACAGCAGATATTCAAAGAATATGATATGTTGCACCCTGCTTTCAATGAAGTTGTGGAACAGGATTTAAAACTTGAAGAACTCGGAATTGAAAAAAAACTGGCTGAGAAACTAACAAAAGTAATCAAAGAAAAAATCAAGCCAAAGGAAGTAGAAATATCTGGGAAAATGGTTTTAGAAAGCTATGATGAAAACGGATTGGAAATCATAAAAACCGCTCTTCAGAAAGCTGAAAAAGTTCACGACACCGTTGACATAAAATATGAAGGTGGGGGACGATACCTAATTAGAATAATCGCAAAAGACTACAAGAAAGCAGAGAAAATAATGGATGAAGCAATTTCAAAAATAACTGATTACATGGAAAAAAATAATGGAGAATTCAAATTTGAAAGACATGAAAAATGAGCTCCATAATTAAATGTGAAAAATGCGGAAGCTATGGATTAAAACAAACATGTGAATGCAGAGGCAAACGCATAAATCCAAAGCCACCAAAATACAGTCCCGAAGATAAATATGGGGAATACAGGAGAAAAACGAAATACGGGAAATAAAATAAAATGACAACATGGAAACTATCGCAAAGCAGGAAAAATCATAGGTTCAACAAACCAATATTTATAGAAGGACTTCCGGGTCTTGGGAATGTTGGCAAAATAGTTGTTGACATACTGGTCGAAGAACTTGCAGCCAACAAAGTAATGGATCTCTTTTCTCACTCACTGCCAAATTCTGTTTTTGTCAACGAAGACAACCTTGTGGAACTTCCAAAAATAGAACTTTATCACATAAATCTTAATGGTCAAGATTTTCTATTCCTAACAGGAGACGTGCAGCCAACCGATGAAATATCTTCCTATGAATTCTCAGAGAAAATTCTTGACGAAGTCCAAAAACACGGATGCAATGAAATAATAACCCTTGGAGGAATTGGAATAAACGAAGCACCAATCAATCCAAAAGTTTTTTGTACAGGAAATGAATCAAAGTTGATAAAAGAATTCTCAAAATACAAAGTAAACACTCAGCTATATGGTATCGTAGGGCCAATTATAGGAGTTTCAGGACTTCTGGTCGGACTTAGCAAGAAAAGAAACATAAGAGCAGCTTCTCTTCTGGCAGAAACATACGGACACCCAATGTACATAGGTCTTCGGGGTGCAAAGGAAATTCTTAAGGTTCTAAACAAGAGATACGGCTTCAACGTACCATTAAAGGTAATAAATCAGGAAATAAAGAAGTTTGATGAGGAAAACTTTTCAGAAACAACAACCAAACACACAACCCTGAATCAGTTGAAACGATACAAAGAAATGACCTATATAGGATAAACTTTATATACAGCAAAAATTAAAAATTTTTGAGCAAATAAATTTTTCTACGCAAAATTTATATATTCTTACTCTAATTTATTTCTACATGGTAAAAAAGGGGCAGGTTAGTATGGAGTTTCTATTGGTAACAGGCTTTGCCTTTCTTTTACTAATACCAATATTGATATTATTTTTAACTCAAACCCAAGATATAAATGAAGACGTAACAGCTGCCCAGGTAAACAAACTTGGTGAAGAACTTGTGGGATCTGTCAACAATGTCTACTATCTTGGAGAACCTACAAAAAAAACCATAAATGCCTACATACCAAAGTATGTGGAGTCCATAACTTTTGATCAGAACAGAATAATATTCAACGTTGATACAGGAGATTGGGCATATGTAGTTACAAAAATAGCTGTGGCAAATATATCCGGAAACCTAGACTCAAACGCGGGTTTGCACACCATAGAAATAATAGCTCAAGGAAACTCTGTGATAATACAAGAGGGGAGTTAATGGCTAGGGGACAAATAAGCATAGAATTTATGTCAATGGCTGGAATAGGTATTGTTCTTTCAATGATGTTCATAGGAGTACTAATATTTTTTTTACAGGACACAAATCAGGACAGGAAAGACTCAGAGATGGAACATTTTGCAATGCAACTTCAGAATGAGATAATCCTCGCTTCAGAAGTTCATGAAGGATACTCAAGACAGATATACTTGTCATCACAGGTAGGAAAATATGATTACAAAATAAACAATACAGAAAACCATCTAATTTTGGAATATGATGAATCTGTTTTATCATACAGAATTCCAAAAACAGTGGGGAAACTGCAAAAAGGATTAAATACAATAAAGAACATGGGTGGAGAAGTTGTCGTCGTTGAATAGAATGTATAGAAATAAAAAGGCACAGATGTGGATAAGTGATTTCATCATAGGATTCTTAATATTCACTTCAGGTCTTATACTTGCATCCAGATTCATCTTCAACTCAATGCAGGACAATAACTTTGCAGAAGTAAGAATGGGTGCAGAAACAATATCAGAATATTTTCTATCAGAAGGTGTGCCTTCATACTGGACCAATGAGACTGTTGTTAGAATAGGACTGACAACAAACAATCGACTGAATCTTACAAAACTGTCATACTTCTACAACATGAGCTATGATGATACGAGAACCTATCTCAGTACAAAGTATGATTACATAGTATTTTTTAAAAATTCCACCAGTACTATGAACCTGTCATCGGGTTGTGGACAGGGAGCAATACAACCAACCGATTGTGACTATGATATATCGGGAATAGTGAGCGATAACTTTGTGAAACTCAGCCGTTACACGATTCACAATAACTCTATAATTGAAATGGTGTTATATGTATGGGACTAAATAAAAAGAAAGGACTTTTTTTCAGTGTGGACGCATTTTTTGCAATTATGCTACTGATAATAGGAGTAATTCTTGTGGCAAACTATACATTCAGAGATGTGAGTACAGAACAGATAGACCTGCTGTCAAAGGATTTGCTGACTTCTTTGGGAGAGATGAAAGTAGTTGATGTAAATGATTCATGGGTCAGAGACCAAATAACCTATGGTTACATAACAAACACAGATAACACTGTTTTGGAACAAATAGGAGCCTTTTGGGCCACTGGAGAGATGGAAAGAGCTGAGAATCTCAGCAGAATACTTGTTGAAGGACTGGTTCCGACAAGATATGGGGTTGGAATAATTATAGATGATGATGTAATTTACATTCAGAACAAATCAACCAAAGCACTTAATCTCATTAATTCCAGAAGAATGATAACAGGAATAGAACAGGGATCTCCAATTGAAGGTTCTGCTGCTGCTGCTCTAATAAGAAAGGTTAAGGCAAAAAAGACTTCTTCATATGCATACTTTGGAGGATTCGTGGGTCAGGGAAACATGTCGGTACTAATGGAAAATTTACCTGCGGACATTGATCAGTCAACCATTACAGATGTTACTCTTGAAGGATATTTTGGTGGAGATTTCAATCTGAAAATAAACAGTAATACATGCGAGGGACCCTACAATCCTGTTGCAACGAATCTTTCTGCTGATTCGTGGAACTTAACAAACTGCTCTTCATCCTTTGCACCAGGAGATAACATCATAGAAATAATTCCGACAGGATCAATTGATGAGAGCTATGTTTCCGGAGGATATCTTAGAGTGACATATGTGACCGATGAAGTGCAGCAGGTACAGAATCCTGAAACTCAAAAAGTTTACATGTTTCCAGGAATTGATGGAGTAATAAACCTGTACGATGGATTCTACGTTCCAGGAATGCTGAACAATATGGAAATAAGACTGCATTACTATTCAAGTCCAAACACGAGTGTACAGCTTTACATGGACGTTGGATCATCAATTGTCTATGAAGCAAATGCTTCAGGTGAGATAGATTATACCATAAGCAATGCAACTTTAGCTGCAATGCTAAATTATTCAGATTTTGATGAGAACACTGTTCCAATAAGAATGGGATTCTACGCAGGAAATGTTACTGAAGTTTCTGGAAACATAACAGATGCTTTCTTGATTTTAAGCAGGGCAGGAACTATGGCCAACGCAGACATAGAGGGAACCACCATGACTAGATTTGAAGTGGCCATGAATCTAAGTCATGAATTTGCAGATATAGCGCTAAATTCCAGTGGAAACAGGCTTGGATTGGCTTCATTTTTTGCAGCTGCTCAAATAAATGAAGATTTAACAGGCGATGTGCAGAATATTCATGATGAACTTGACAACTGGGGTGCACCACAAAACCCTGCGGATGCAACAAGAAAATTATGCGCGGCTGTAAAATTAGCAAAAGATGAACTTGCAGCGGTTGGTTCAGAAAGAACTAAAATAGTTGTTTTAATGTCAGACGGAAACGGAACTCATCCCTGTAAACCGCCTGGTGGAGAAGAAGAAGCAAGAGAACAGACAATAGCTCAAGCATGTGATGATTACGCGATTTCAAAGGTAACTTTTTATACCATAGGTTTTGGTGATGGAGCAGATGATGAGTTATTAAGTGCCATAGCAGACTGTACAGGAGGAATCTACAGAAAAAGCAATAACCTTACAGGTTTAAGAGAAATATTTCAGGAATTCGCACAAATAGTTTCAGAAAGTTCTGTAGCCTATGAATTCCAAAGAGTTACAAGCGCAACAAACGTTGAATCAGAGCTTTATTCTGATTCCTACATTGAAGTAAATTTTACTTCAACTGTTCCTCCGCCTGCTCCTGAAGAGATAACTTTGATGTTTCAGAGTGAACCTTTCACAAGCTGTAATTATGACGTCACAATTCCTAACGGAGTCAATGTAAAGGAGGCTGTGATGACAAGCTATTCACAGGATTTCTGGACAAGCATTGTAAGAGTTGATGGAGTGGATGTATATGATTTGTCTTCCTACGGGTCGGACTTTGCTCAGATGGGAGACCCCTACAGAATAATGATACCTGCAAATCTTTTAACGCCAGGAACTCACACTTTCAGAGTTATAATAGGCGCCAATGTATCAGATGATCAGGGATGTTCTCAGAAAAATAGTCTTATCTATAGAGGTTCAATAAATCTTTCTTCGGCCAGATCAGAAGTCGTCGAATTTGCAGATGGATGTGATTGGACAATAGAAACAGAAGGAGGAGAATTCATCAATCTTTCAATTCCGTCCGACTATTCCGGAACAGATACCTGTTCCTATACTTCAGCCAGTATTGATTATAAAGCAAATGATGCCTATGATTTGTCAATATACAATCTTTTGGTAAGTTTGGATCTGGATGGTGACGGAAAAATAGTTTTTAATCTTGAAGCAGAAGATATGGAGGTTGTTGTAAGTGTCCTGACAGGAGTTCCATACATGTGGGGACCGTCAATAATGGAGGTGCGTATGTGGCAATGAAAAAAAAAGGTTTTGTCTACATAACCACTGTGACAATATTTCTCATAATAATTGTATCATTGTTCTTTATCCACGAGGTATACAACGATAGATCAAGCGGGGATTCCATAGAAACAAGAATAAAAACAATTGATTACTTCATAAGCGACCTTGAAGAAGACATCGAGAGAGCTGCCTACATATCTGGTTTCAGGACTTTCATAGCGCTTGAGGAATATGTTTCTGCAAATGGAGTTTTCCTAGATGATGTAGAACAATCTTTTCTGGAAGCATTCTTCAATGGAACCATTGGAGCCACATCACCACCAATACTGGATCAGTCTACATTTTCTCAATATATCAGTAAAGTAAATGCGAACTCCAATAAGATAGGAATCAATTTTAACATAACAGTGTCAAGTATAGAACTCTATCAAATAGATCCATGGATAGTTGGTGTGGAAATAAATACTCAGGTCAACATAACAGATTACAAGGGACTTGCCGAATGGAACTTTGATCAGACCTTTCTATCTGAAATACCTATAGAGGATCTTAAGGACCCTTTATACTCTGTAAAAACTTTAGGTAGATTGCCAAGTTTTGTAAAGAGAACAAACATAACAGATTTTGTTGCCGCTGACAATAGTACGGATGAATTGTTAAGTCACATAGAAAACTCCTACTACAATGCGTCCATAAGAGCTCCAAGCTTTCTTATGAGATTTGAAGGCAATCTCTCAAATGATACCAACGGAATTGAAAGCATAGTTGACATAAGCTTTCTGGAAAAACAGGAAGACCTTGAAATTCATTACACGAGAAGTGTGATAGATTATATTTATTTTGGAGTTGGAGTCACCAATAACAAATGCAATGTACAAAACATGCCTTCATGGTTTAGGATAGATGAGAACCACGTTCCTGATTATGAGATAGACCAACTGACATTCACAGACTGCTAAGATGATAAAAAATTCTTCAAACAAAAAAGTTCTGACAAAGAACAAAACAATGTGCAACACAATAGTGTCTCAATCAAAAGGTCTTATGTTCTCAAAGGAAAAGAAAGATTTTGGTTTGATTTTTAATTTCAAAAAAGAGAGAACAATTTCACTGCACATGTTTTTTGTTTTCTATCCAATAGATGTGATTTCTCTTGATGCTCAAAAGAAAGTGATTGATGTAAAAGAAAATTTCAAACCATTCACGACGTATCTGGCAAAAAAGAAAGCCAAATACATCATTGAACTTCCTAAAGGAACCATCAAAAGAACATCAACAAAAACAGGTGACATTATAGAATTCTAGCAAGTAAACAGCCTCAATAGAAAGTTTTTTAAACTTAAGAGTTAATAATTTTTGTATGCGCAAAAATAGAATTTTTGAACATAAAAAAATAGGAGATTTTTGAATATGCCAGAAATCAAGAATATAGAAACAGGAGTAGACAAGTTAATTACAATAATCCAAAATCATAAGACGGTTGATTTAGACAGGGCTGCAAAGGAACTTGGAGTTTCTGAATCGGTTGTTAGGGAATGGGCTGAATTCTTAGAAGAAGAAAAGATGATAAGCATAGACTATGGTATATCAAAGATAACTTTGTCTGAAAGAAGAATAAGCAGGAAAGAAGCAGAGACAAAGGTGAGGGATTATCATTCAAAAAAAGATGCTTTTGTAAGAAAAGTCGAAACCACAATAAATACTCTTGACAAGGAAACAGAAGAGTTTAGCTTTATCAAAAAAGAGTTCCAGGAACTGAAGAAGCACATGGGTTCAGAAATGGAAGAGATAAAAACAGAACTCGATGAGTTAAAGCACTATGAAGACCTTAAACATAACATAGACAATGATATTCAGAAACAGAAAAAAGATTATCTTGACATGATTGAGAAAGCAAAGACTGAAATCAGGTTTGAGGAGAAGAGATACGCTGAACTTTTAGACAGCATAGGAAACGAAAAAGAAGAGCTGACAACCGACAAGAAAGAATTATTGCAGTTGGAAGAAAAAGAGGATCATTTAAGAAAAAGGTTGGAAGCAATATATGGAATTGTCAAAAACATAGAAAATCAGCTACACACAAAAGAGAGTAGAATAGAAGATGCAGAATCACATATTAGTAGATTACAATCTATGGCCAGCGAAATTGAAACCAGCATAAGAAAAAAGAGGAAGGAAGTAATTGATCCTTTGATAGATAAAAGTCAGGAACAGGCTGAAAAGATATCCATTGTGCAGAACGCCATACTGGAGAAAATCAGTAAAAAAGAGACAAAGATAGAAGATTTCTCAGACAAGACAAAAAAATTGGCGGATAAATTCAGCAAATTCTTCGATAAAAAGATGAAAATAGAGCATCTTTTGACAAAGATTGACGATGAAAAGCATTCCTTAGACATAAAACTAAGAGAGCTGATAAGAAAAGTGCAGACCTTTGACATTCTGTCCAAGGATTCAAACACCAAGACATATATGCAGCAACTTTTGAAGTCATATGACCAAATCAACAACAAAAGGAATGTTCTTAAGAATAACATACTGCAACTCGCTAAATTGGTCAGGGGAGACTGATTTTTAGCAGAAAACACTGGTTTATTATATTGTCTGAAATTTTAATGTTTTACACCAATTTAGCAAAACCTTTATATATATGAATAGATAAACTTTATTCATAAAAAAGAGGGTGGGTGAAACTTTTGGCAGATATCAAAAATGTAAAATTTTTGGAATCTCCATAATTTCACAAAAGAATTATGGCAGAAGAACAAAGTTCTAAGGAAGAAAAGGTGACTGGCAAAGAAGCTGGTAGAAAAGTTCTGGATGAATATGAGTTCAAGTCGCAAAATATACCAATAACAGTAACTGTTCTACAGGTAAAGGGAGAATTCGTACCCATATATGAGGTAAGCATCTCTAAAATCAGTAAAACCACAGAGTTCATTCTGGAAAAAATAAGGCAGGAACTTATCAAAAAAGTAAATCTTGGAATGGTTGACATAACCGACAGCAAGAAAACCATGAAAATAGAGTCCAAATTTGAAGAGATGATATCTGACCTTATTCATAAATATTTTCCAGATGTTGACGACAGCACAAAAGAATTCCTGACATCCTACCTTATAAGCAAAAGTCTTGGACTGGGAACACTGGAGCTGTTAATGAGCGACCAGAAACTTGAAGAAATAGTAATCAATGAGGCCAAGGACCCTGTATGGATATTTCATAGGGATCATGGATGGTTGAAAACCAACATATTTCTAAAGGATGAAGATCAGACAAAACACTACGCAAGTATAATTGGACTAAAAGTTGGAAGACAAATAACTGTTTTGAGACCGCTGCTTGACGCACACCTCAAAACCGGAGACAGGGTAAACGCAACTCTCATACCAATATCCACAAAAGGAAACACAATCACAATAAGGAAGTTCTCAAGTGATCCGTGGACAATAACCAAATTCATAAAATCAAACACAATTTCTGGAAAAGCTGCAGCCATGATATGGATGGCAATACAATACGAGATGAGTGCTCTTATAACAGGAGGAACAGCGTCAGGAAAAACATCCACCCTGAACGCCCTATCCAACTTTTTCCCTCCAAATCAAAGGATTATTTCAATAGAGGACACAAGGGAAATAGGCCTGCCAAAATATCTGCACTGGGTACCGCTGAACACAAGGCTTCCTAACCCTGAAGGAAAAGGAGAAGTATCCATGAGCGATTTGCTTGTTAACAGTCTAAGGATGAGACCTGATAGGATACTCGTGGGAGAGGTCAGAAGAAGCAGGGAAGCAGAGACTCTTTTTGAAGCCATACACACAGGACACTCTGTCTATGCCACATTCCACGCTAACAACGCAGAAGAAACTGTTCAGAGGCTTACAAACGCTCCAATTGATGTACCGCCAATTCTTTTGCCTGCAATATCTTTGATAATTGTGCAGTTCAGGAACAGGAGAACAGGTGCAAGAAGAACTTTTCAGATAGCAGAGATACTGCCTAATGCAACGCCAAATGTTCTTATGCAGTATGATATGAAAAAAGACCAGCTTGTGGAAATCAACAAGTCAAAATCATTCTTTGACAGTCTAAAATTGTACACGGGATTCTCACAAAAAGAAATAGAAGCAGACCTTAAGGAGAAAGAACGAATTCTAAAGTATCTGGTGGATCTTAATATTGAATCAGTTGATGAGGTGGGAAGAGTAATGGCAGAGTACTATACTGATAAGTCAAATCTTATGAAGTATATCTCTAAGAAGAAAATCCTGCCATCTTGAAAAAATGTTACTCTATAAGTGGTTAACAAGACTGATACCCGGTCTAAGTATCAAGCTAAAAGAAGCAAGGATGCCTGATACTGATGAGCAGTACATGAAGAAAACCTGGCAGTCAGCGTTGTATCTAACCTTTGGATTGTTGTTTGTAGGGTTTCTTTTCACAAAATCATTTGGAACCTTCCTCTTTTTCCCAATAATATTTTTTTTCATGTTCTTCTATTTTTCAAGATTTGTAGATGTTAAAATAGAGAAAATAAAACAGGATATTGACAAGGAGATATTGTTTGCAGGAAGATTTCTGATAATAGAGCTTGAATCAGGAGTTCCCATGTACAACTCTTTTAAGAATCTATCAAAGAACTATGTTATAATCGGACCCTACTTTGGAGAAATTGTCGACAAGATTGACCTTGGAACATCTGTAGAGGATGCTTTGAATGAGATGATAGCAACGGTTCCTTCTCCAAACCTTACAAAGCTTCTGTGGCAGGTTCTTAATTCAATAAAAACAGGGTCAGATGTTAGTAACTCATTAAACGTTGTTCTAAGTCAGATAGCAAGAGAACAAAGAATTACAATCACAGAATACGGGAGAAAACTGAATCCTCTGGCAATGTTTTACATGATGGCGGCCATAATAGTGCCTAGTCTGGGAATTACCATGCTGGCAGTCTTTGCTTCTTTAATGGGTCTGAAAATAGGATTAGGGTTCTTGATGGTACTGGTTCTGCTGTTGGGATTTGTACAGTTCATGTTTTTATCAATAATAAAGTCTTCAAGACCACCAATGATGGCATAGAATGAAAATAATTGACAATACAATAAAGAAGGTGAATGATTTCAGAGCGAAAGCCATGTCAAAAAAGTTGTACAAAGAAGGAGTTAAACAAGAGATTGAAGACATAAAAGAAGATAAAACTCCTGAGAAAAAAGAAGAGAAAAAACTAAGAAGAAGAAACATAACAATTCTAAAGGATTATCTGAGAAAAGCAGGCTATGAACATATGGATGAAAAGGATGTCTCCAGAATAATAAAAAGGATGGCGATAATATCCTGCTTTGTAATATCTCTTGTTGTTCTAATTCTTCTTCTTGTTGCACAGGGTGGTTTTTTTAGAATTATTGTTTATCTATTTTCCACATGGACTGCAGTATTCGGATTTCTACTGGTATTGATATGGGTATTATTATATCTGTATCTCGACGTGAAGATATTTCAGAGAACCAAACAGCTTGAGGAAGTACTTCCGGACTTTCTTCAATTGACATCTGCAAACATGAGCGCTGGAATGCCAATCGACCAGGCAATGTGGTACGCAGTAAGACCGAGATTTGGTGTGTTGGCTAAAGAAATTGAAGAGGTTGCAAAGTCAACCATTGCAGGTGAAGATTTAGAAAAGGCTTTAACCGAATTTGCAAGAAAATATAATTCACCAATTCTGACAAGAACAGTTAACCTCATAATTGAAGGTATGTCTGCAGGTGGGGAACTGGCCGGTCTTCTTGGAAAGATAGTCCTTGATATTCAGGAATTGAAACTGATGAGAAGAGAAATATCTGCGAGCATAACAACCTATGTCATTTTCATAACCTTTGCGACTGTGGTGGCAGCACCGTTTCTTTTTGCACTTTCGACGCAGCTATTGACCATAATTCAAAAGATAATGGGATCCATAGATTTGTCTGAAATGCCTTCCGGCTCATTCAGCATTGGACTTTCAGGAGCATCCATAGCAATTGGAGATTTCAAAATATTCGCTGTTCTGGCAGTGCTTGTTTCATCATTCTTCTCAGCATCAATAGTTAGTGTTATCAAGAACGGCAATGTAAAACAAGGGTTGAAATACATACCTATTTTCATGATTATCTCACTGATAATCTATTTCTTTGCAAATATGCTTGTTGGCGGTCTAATGGGAAGTTTCATATAGTTAGGTCTAAAAGACTTGAAATGCACGCTAATTTCCAAAAAATTTATATATTTCATTTCAATACTTGTTTAAAACATGTTTAAAGCTACGAGGTGATTTACGTGTATAAAAAAGGACAAGCTGCCATGGAGTTCTTAATGACCTATGGTTGGGCAATATTAGTAGTAATGGCCGCAATAGGTGCTTTAGCTTATTTCGGAGTATTAGACACCGCAGGTTTTCTACCTGAAAGATGCAGTTTCCCAGCAGGATTAGACTGTATTGGAGAAGCAGCAGTAGATGCGACAGGCGACACACTAACATTTGTAGTGCAAAATAGCAAAGGCGAAGATATCGTTATAAACGCAACAGGATCATCTTTGACAACAACTGATTGTACTGCAGGAGCAATAACATTTTTCGATGGAATTGGTGGTACACCTGCAGCTGGTTATGTTGAACTTGCAAACAATGATAAAGCAACTGTTCAAATCGCATGCGCTACTTTAGATAATGGTCGATTCAAAGGAGACGTTGTACTTGCATACACTCTAGAGAGTACAGGATTGACACTGGAATCTGCAGGTAACATCAGAGGAAAAGCAAGTTAGATTTTTCCTTAATTCTTTTATTTTTTTAAATAAAAGCTCAGAAATCATTTTTTGATTTCTGTTGTTTTTTTCTTTTTTTATTTATTCAATCAAAAATTTCTAATTTTTGTGCACCAACAACTTAGTTGTTGAGTGTTTCTATAAATAAAAATAGCTCAAAAATTTCTTTCTAATTTTTGTTGTTTTTTCATTCTAATTCTACGCAAAATATATAAATGCTATATAGTTATTCATCGTCATGAAAGAGGTGGAGAGACTTAAATCTAAAGCTAGGACCATAAGACAGGATATTATTCGTATGGTCTCCGGAGCAAAGTCAGGTCATGTTGCAGGAGCCCTTGGACTGGCAGATGTATTCGCAGTTCTTTATTTTCATGTTCTTAATCACAATCCGAAAAAGCCCGATTGGGAAGAAAGGGATAGACTTGTTCTTTCAAACGGTCACGTATGTGCCGGTAGATACTCTGCAATGGCCAGAAGTGGATACTTCTCAGCCAAGGAACTGAAAACTTTCAGAAACATCGGTTCAAGACTGCAGGGTCATCCGAGCTATAAAGACCTTCCAGGAGTTGAGTCAAGCTCTGGTTCGCTGGGACAGGGATTGAGTGTTGCTGTAGGCATGGCTCTCGCTGCAAAACTTGACAAAAAAGATTACAGAATATACTGCATTGTTTCAGATGGTGAACTGGCCGAAGGAAGTTCATGGGAAGCCATAAACGCGGCCAGTAAATGGAAACTTGACAATCTAATAGTAATAGTTGACAGAAACTATATTCAGATAGAAGGCAACACAGAGGATGTCATGCCTCTGGATCCTCTTGATAAGAAGTTTGAAGCATTCAATTGGCATGTTCTCAAGACCGACGGAAACAGCATAAGCAGACTTCTTGGAGCTTTTGACAGGGCACAGCATTTCAAAAATAAATCAACTGTGATAATTGCAAATACGACGCCTGGAAAAGGTGTTTCTTTCATGGAGAACAATTATGTGTGGCATGGCAAACCGCCATCCGAAGAGGAAGCTGCAAAGGCACTGAAACAACTGGAAAAATGATACTTAAAGATTTAGAACAAAAAGCGACGAGACAGGGCTATGGTGACGGGCTGATGGAAATAGCCCACAATGAAAAAGTAGTTGTGATGTCAGCCGATCTTACAGAAAGCACAAAGACAAACATGTTTGAAAAAGCACATCCTGAACGATTCTTTCAGTGCGGTGTTGCAGAACAGAATATGGTCGGAATGGCTGCAGGGTTGGCATTGTCAGGAAAAATTCCTTTTGTATCAACCTTCGGAGCATTTGTACCCATCAGAGTTCTTGACCAGATAAGAGTCAGCGTTTGCTATCCCAACCTTAATGTGAAGTTTGGAAGCACTCACACAGGACTCACTGTGGGCAAAGACGGAGCAACACATCAGGTTCTGGAAGACATAGCTGTAATGAGGGTTCTTCCTAACATGAGAGTCATTGTTCCCTGTGACTATGAAGAAACAAAAAAAGCAGTGCATCATGCGGCCGTGATGAAGGGTCCTGTATACATCAGAATGGGTCGAAGCAAACTTCCTGTAATTACAAAGAAGAGTACACCATTTCATCCTGGAAGAGCAGAGACCTTCAGAAAGGGAAAGGACGTTACCATTGTGGCCTGCGGAATAATGGTTTACACAGCTCTAAAAGCGGCTGAAGAGCTTGAAAAACAAGGTATCAGCGCAGAAGTCATAAACAATCACACCATAAAACCAATGGATGAAGAAAAGATTGTGAAATCCGCAAAGAAGACAGGATGCATAGTTACAGCAGAGGAGCATCAGATAAATGGTGGTCTTGGAAGTGCTGTTTCTGAAGTAATGGCGAAACACCTGCCTGTTCCGATGGAGTTTGTCGCTGTCAAAGATACATTTGGAGAGTCAGGTAATCCTGATGAACTATTGAAGAAGTATCATTTGACAGAGAGCGATATAGTTGCTGCAGTTAGGAAGGTGGTGAAAAGAAAATCTTAAGTTTTTGAATCTTTTTCTCTATCTCTTCTATCTCGTCAAGTCTTCTCCTGTGTCTTCCTCCTTCAAACTTAGAATTCAGCCAGGCTTCAAGAATTTCCTTTGGATTATCCTCAATGAACCATTGAGAAAGTACAAGGATATTGGAATCCTCTGCTTCCCGACTCATCTTTGCCTGATCTTTGTTTAGACAGAGAGCAGCTCTTACACCAGGAAACTTGTTTGCAACAACATCCATTCCAATGCCTGAGCCGCAGATGAGTATTCCTTTTGCTTTGTTTACAAAAACAGCGCTTGCAACAAGTTCGGCATATTTTGGATAGTCATCTCCCTCTTTGAAGATCGGAGAAAAATCATCCACTGGAATTCTAAGTGATGCAAGAAGTTTTTTCACCTCCAATTTTAGTTTGAATCCTGCGTGATCAGCGCCCAGGTATAGTTTCATGAATTTCTATTTGACTTCAGACTATAAAAATTTTATCCTATGTTTATCTTTAACTTAAAAAAAGTGGGGTGGGGAAGATTTGAACTCCCGATCTCGTGGCCCCGAACCACGAATCATACCAAGCTAGACCACCACCCCAACGAATACTCGTTGACGGCTAACGTCGGTACGATATCCACTTCGTGGAATCGTACGTAGTAGTTGTCGCTACTGAAAAACCATATCTATTTAAAAAATTTTATAAACAAAAACTTTCTTAGAAAGTTCATGGTTAAAGTTACAAAAACAGAAATGTTTTTGAACTTTAACATTTTAAAGAATTAAAATGGTTAAAGTTTCGGCATCGGTTTTGTCAAGGAATTTCTCTCAGGAGGCAGTGGATGCTGTAAAATCTGCTGACATGTTACAGCTTGATATAATGGACGGAGAGTTTGTTCCTCACAGGACAATTTGGGCTGACTCAATTGATTTTATCAAAACGGATCTCATCAAAGATGTTCATCTGATGATTATGAGACCTGAAGAACACGTTGAGGATTTTATGGACTCGGGAGCTGATAGAATTGCATTTCACGTTGAAGCGACAGATGTTCCGCAGGCTGTTATTGGTTTGATTCAGGGCAGAGGCATTAAAGCAGGAATCGCTATTAACCCTGAGACTCCTTTGGAGAACATCCTACCTTTTCTTGAAGAAGTCGATTTTGTTCTTGTGATGACTGTCAATCCAGGTGCCAGTGGAGGAGGGTTCATAGATGAGGCTTTGAATAAGGTAAGGCTGATAAGGAAAAACTTTCCGAATCTTGAAATTGAAGTCGATGGCGGCATAGATAGTGAGACTGCAAAGCTTGCTGTGAATGCAGGTGCAGATATTGTTGTCTCTGATACTTATATTAATGTGGATCCTGAAGAGAGGATTAGAATTCTTAAAGACATAAATTAAAGAAAAATTCGAGAGCTAAGATAGCCTTTCTTAACTCTCTAAAGATTTTTATTTATTGCCGAAATAGAAATAATCTTCTATGTTTATATCTGCGGGCTTGACTTTGCCTTGTTTTTCGTAGTACGGCTTTTCTTCTTCTTGGCTTCGTGGTTTTGCATCTATTCCTTTGTTTACTGGTTCTTGCGGACTTGTTTGTTGGGGAGGAAGGTTATTTCTTCTTTCCAGAACAGAAATTGTATCTACTAATTTTTTTATTTGACCATGAAGATCAACTATTTGTTGTGACATCTCATGCATTCGTGTAGAGGTCATGTCTTTGAATCTTCTGAAGTTGTTTGATAGTGCCACAACAACCTCTTCTTCGTTTGTAAAGACTGCGCTTTGTGATCGCTCTTCTTCTCCTAGTAGAATGCCTGCTGCGCTCTCGATTGCCTCTGGGGAGCTTTCAGCGAAGCCGAATTTTTTTAATTCCTGAGACATAGCGTTTATTTTTTGAACTCTTTGTGTATCATACATTTTGGGAACTCACCTTTGTTTATGCTATATTCATTGAACTACTTATTTATAAACTTTTCTATATTTTAGGATACTGATAGAGGGTTTTTCTATACTAGAATACTTTATTCCTTTAATTGGTAGTACAATCTTCGATTATTTTTTCCCTTGTTATCAATCTTCAGAATTTCCAATTCACCAATTTCAGAAGTGTTTTTTACATGAGTCCCGCCATCAGCTTGAGTATCAAAGTTACCAATCTCAACAATACGTAAAGTATCAATTTGCGGAGGAAGAGCATTTGCAAGCTTAATGACTGAAGGAATCTTCATGGCCTCTTCACGAGGAAGATAATAGGATTTTACTTCAAGATTTCTCCTAATAACTTCGTTTGTCTGTTGCAGGTATTCAAGCATTTTCTCTCTGTCGAAGTCCTCAAGACTGAAATCAATCCTTGTCTTCTCAAGATTAAGCTGATTTCCTGTTATCAAGGCACCTGTTTCGTTATGAACAAGAGTGCTGACAATATGAGCAGAAGTATGCATCTTCATAAGTTGATATCTTCTATCCCAGTCAATAACACAATGAACCTTATCGCCCTCTTTCAGGCCTTCATGATCAACTTCGTGACTTATTTCACCTCCAAACTTGCCTGCAAAGACAACTTTAAACTCTTCATCGCCTTTTTTCATAACACCTTCATCGTGCGGCTGACCACCTGAATTAGGATAGAATGCTGTCTGGTCAAGAACAATGAATTTACCATCCTTTACAGAAACAACCTCTGCATCGAATTCTTTCAAATATGAATCATCCAAATATAATGCTTTACTCATAATTAACACCCCCCAATGACTATGATTTTACTTGCTTTTATAACTTTTTCTCTCTTGTTTATCCACAAACTTTATAAAGAGTTTATATTTCCACAAACATGGTTTAGAGGTTCTCATAGACAAGCTTACTTAGGTGTAAAACTATGTTATTCAATGTATCACAAAACGAACTAATCGAAAAAACAGCAGAAGAGCTGAAAAAGCTCATTCACATGCCTAGTTGGGGTCCTTTTGTAAAGACAGGAGTCCACAAACAAAGACCTCCAATCGATCCTGATTGGTGGTATATAAGAGCAGCGGCAGTTCTAAGAAAAGTATATCTGCTAGGACCAATTGGTGTTTCCAAGCTAAGAACCAAGTATGGCGGAAAAAAGAACCGGGGAGTAAAGCCAGGAAGATTCTGCAAAGGTTCAGGAAATATTCTAAGGAAAGTCCTGCAACAGCTGGAAGAAGCAAAGCTGATTAAACAAACGGTTGTTGGCAAACACAAAGGAAGAGTCATAACACCAAAAGGTGCATCATTACTATTCTCAGTAGCAAAGAGCATGGGTGGAAAAATACCTAAAAAAGTTCCTAAACCTCAACCTGTAAAAGAAGTTGAGAATAAAGTTGAAGAGAAAAAGGAAGAAAAACCTAAAAAAGAAGAAAAGAAAAAATCAGTTGCTACACAATCTGAAGATTCTGGATCACGAGCAAAGCCCGTTGTTCCGAAAGAAGAACAATTGCTGAAGGCACCGCCTGCAAAAAAGATTGAGAAAAAAAAAGAAAAGACTGAAGAACCAGCGCCTGTAGTTCCAAAAGAGGAACCAAATAAAGAAGTAAAAGTTGAGGAACCTGAAGAAAAAGCAGAGGAGGCCAAGAAGTAAAATGGCACGATTTATTCATTTAAGCAAGAAACTGAGACTTGCTAAACTTGGAAGAAGAACAAGATGGGCTCCATTTTGGACAGTTCCTAAAAAGTATGGTCAAGGACGAAAGGTCCATCCGGGAAGACACACAACCGTGAAAAGAAATTGGAGAAGAACCAAAACCAAGGCATAAAAATGGCTGATAAAGAAGATAAAAAGGAAGTTAAGAAAACAGTCTTGGAAAGAGTTTACAATGTACCTCTTAGAAAGGGCTGGCTAAAAGCTCCAAAGTATAAAAGAGCAAAAAAAGCAGTTAAAACACTTCGAGAGTTTCTTCAGAAGCACATGAAATCAGATGAAGTTAGAATTGGAAAAGAAGCCAATGAGCTAATATGGGAACGTGGAATAAAGAATCCTCCACATCATATCAAAGTTACAGTAACAAAAGACGATGATGGTATAGTAAGAGCAGAACTTGAAGGATTTGAGTACAAAGAAGCAGTCAAAGCAAAAGCAAAAGAAGAAAAAGCAACTGGCCTGAAAGGTAAACTTCAGGACGCTGTAGGAAAAATCAAGGAAGAAGATAAAAAAGAAGAAGCAAAAGAAGAAAAGAAAGTTGAAGAAAAAGAAGAAAAACCTGCTAAAGAAGAGAAAAAAGAAACTCCTGCTAAAAAACCTGCTAAGAAGAAAGCAACACCTAAGAAAGCTCCAGCTAAAAAGAAAACTACTACTAAGAAAAAAACTTCTAAAAAATAATTATTTACTTATTGTTGCAACTATTTTCTTAAGTGAAGAATCAAGAGCTACAAATAGATTTCTATCAATAACTTCTGAAGTTACAGGGTTGCCTTTGGATATCATTTTAGAATGTATCTCGTATTTCTGGCTTTTAGGTGTTTTGTGAACATCCTTCATTGTCACAGTAAGACTTTCAAACTTTTTATCAGTATCACTCATCTTTCGCGCATAACTGCCAACAACTTTTTTCACCACAATGAGCTCTGCATGGTCTAATTCATTAAAACCTGAAAGAGTTATGTTACCGCCAAGTTCTATCATTTCTGCACCCCCGATATAATATTTAATTGATTTTAATATTTATAAATGTTGTGCAGGATAAATCATCGACGAGGAATTAACTTTTTTTAAGACGAGAAAAAAATATTATTCTCATAGGAATAATTTTATCAAGAATCTTTATATAAGCTCAATAAACTTCAAATTATATGATTACAAACTAAAATGACTATTTCTAATCATCTATGGAGGAAAATAAAATGAAAAAAGGAAGATATTTGTTCACAAGTGAAAGCGTAACAGAAGGTCATCCTGACAAGATGTGTGACCAGATTAGCGACGCTCTTTTGGATGCAGCGCTGAAAGGAGATCCGGATTCAAGGGTTGCAATAGAAACCCTGACAAAGACAGGGTTTGTGATAGTTGCAGGAGAACTGACAACAAAAACCTACATTGACGTGCAAAAAGTTGTTAGGGACACAATACATGAAATTGGTTACAACGACCCAGATTTCGGATTTGATGCAGAAGCATGCGGAGTACTGGATTCTATTTCAGAACAGAGTCCGGACATTTCACAGGGAGTAACAACCGGAAAAGGTTTGCACAAAGAACAGGGTGCAGGAGATCAGGGACTGATGTTTGGATTTGCAAGCAATGAAACACCTGAGTATATGCCACTGCCGATAGTTCTAGCACATAAATTAGTAAAAAAATTGTCAATTGTAAGAAAATCAGGGAAGCTGAAATATCTAAGGCCTGACGGAAAAAGCCAGGTAACTATTGAATATCTGGACGGTGTTCCAAAGAGAGTGGAAACGGTTGTAATTGCAACACAGCATTCACCAAAGGTTAGCCACAGGAGAATTGAGAAAGATATGCTAAAATATGTTATAAAACCAGTCTGTGGCAAATGGCTTGATAAGAAAACAAAGTATCACATCAATGCAACAGGATCATTTGTCATTGGTGGTCCGGTTGGAGACGCAGGAGTCACAGGAAGAAAAATCATTGTCGATACCTACGGTGGTCACGGAAGCCATGGAGGAGGAGCATTTTCAGGAAAAGATCCTTCAAAGGTTGACAGGTCAGCATCATACGTTGCAAGATACATTGCAAAGAATATCGTTGCAGCAGGACTTGCAAAGAAATGTGAAGTACAACTGGCATATGCGATTGGAGTTGCAAAACCTGTATCTGTCTATGTAAACACTTTTGACACCAACAGGATTCCTGAAGAAGAAATCAGTAAACTTGTTGTAAAACACTTTCCATTAAAGCCAGCAGACATAATCAGTCATTTGAAACTAAAGAGACCAATATATAAGAAAACTGCATCATATGGACACTTTGGAAGAAACGATCCTGACTTCACATGGGAGAAGTTGGATAAGGTTGCTGTTCTTAAAAAGGATGCGAAGATTTAGAAACTAATTTTTTTATTTTTTTCATATCTTTTCAAAGTTTCTATTGACTCTGGATGAAACTTTTCTCTTTTTATTAGTTTTTTTAGTTTATCTATTGATAAGAAATATCCTTCTTCAACCTCTTCTTCTTGAAGTGTTATTTTCCCATTATATATGCATTTATACACAGAAGAGAAATTATCATTCGCACCGCTTTTTGATTTAAACTTAAACAGAAATTTTAATTTAGAATTTTTAATTCCTAGTTCTTCTTCTATTTCTCTTTTTGCAGCTTCTTCATAGTCTTCTCCTGTTTGAACTGCTCCACCGACAGCTAAATCAAAAAAACCAGGAAAAGTTTTTTTTGTTTTTGTTCTCTTATGAACAAATATTTCGTTTTTTGAGTTAAAAACTAATATTGTTACACTTCTACTAAGAAGATTTTCACTCTCAATATATTTTCTTGTAAATGTTCCTATAATTTCATCATTGTCATTGACAACATCCATAAATTCTTCTTTTTCCTCTAACTTCTCAAACATTACTAAAGCATCAGGACAAAATTTTTCTTTTTTCATTAATTTTTTCAACTCTTTAATTGACATAAAGCGTCCTTCTTCTACTTCTTCTTCTTGAAGTGTTATTTTTCCGTCATAAACACAATAATATACTTTTGTAAAGAAATTATCAATCTCATTTTGGTATCTGAACTTAAACAGAAATTTTAGTTCAGTATCTTTTATTCCCAGTTCTTCACCAAGTTCTCTTTTTGCACATTCTTCATATGTTTCTCCTGTTCTAGCTCCTCCGCCGCAGGTCATGTCGTAATAACTTGGATAGATATCTTTTGTTTTTACTCTTTTATGAACAAATATTTCTCCTTCAGAATTAAATACAAAAATTGTTCCGCCACGATGAAGAAGGTTCTTTTCTCTCATTTCTGTTCTTGTTGCAGTTCCAATTACTTCATCATCTTCGTTAACAACATCAACTATTTCATTCATCATAGTCCCAAACTATCTAAAATTATTTTTTTATCAAACTTTTTTAGATCGTCATAGGTCTGGCCTGTTCCAAGGAATAGAATTGGTTTTTTTGTAATGTATGAAACTGATATTGCTGCTCCACCTTTTTCATCAACGTCTGCTTTTGCAAGAACTATTGCATCGATTCCAACTTTCTCTTCGTAGACTCTGGCCTGTTCAACACAGTCGTTTCCTGTGATGCTTTCTCCTATGAATATTTTAATGTCAGGCTTGTTCACTCTAATTAGTTTTTTTAGTTCTTCCATCAAATTATCATTGCTGTGAAGCCGTCCTGCGGTGTCTATCATTACAACGTCAATTCCTTTGCTCTTTGCATGTTCTATAGCATCGTATGCAACCGCAGAAGGGTCTGCATTGTAGTCATGCTTTACTATTTTTATTTTTAGTCTGTTTGCATGTTCTTCCAGCTGATGAATGGCTGCTGCTCTGAATGTGTCTGACGCTGCGAAAACAACGCTTAGACCATTTTTTTGAAACATGTTTCCAATCTTTGCCATGGTTGTTGTCTTTCCAGAGCCATTGACGCCGATGAATGCGATTATGAAAGGCTTTTTCTTCTTGGCTTTTTTTATAAGGTCAAAGCCATCAACATCCAACACTTCTTCAATTGATTTTTTTAATGTTTCTTTGATAACTTCATCAACACCTTTTCTGGAAATCTTTCCTGTTGTCAGTTCTTGCTTAAGATCTGCTTTTATTTTTTCAATTACCTCAACGGCAACGTTGTTTTCAAGAAGTGAAACTTCAAGTTCCCAGAATATTTCTTCAAATTTTTCTTCTGAAAGATTGAATGTTGTAACTCTTTCAGTTATTCTTTTGAAGAAGCCTTTCTTTTCTTCTGGTTCTTCTTCCTTGATTTCTTCTACAACTTCATCTTCTTTTTCTTCTTTGACAATGTCTTCAGGTTGTTCTTCAACTTCTTCCTCTACAATTTTTTCTTTCTCTTCTTCAGGTTTGTCTTCTTTCTTTGAGAATATTTTCTTCAAAAAACCTTCTTTTTTTATTTCAGGAACCTCTACTTCTTCTTCCACTGAGTACTCCCAGCCTGGTTGCCATTCCTTCTTGTTTCGCCAGTCATCTTTGAAAGCTTTCTCCCAGGTTTTTCCCTGAGTAAGAACTTCTATTGCTAATTGAGGTGCATGGTGAGCCATGATAGCAACATGCTTTCCTTCATAGTTTTTTAATAAATAATTTAGAAATTCTGCAATTCTTTTTTCAACTTCTTTGTAGCTTTCTCCGCTTGGAAAAGCTTTCTCAATATATTCTGTCTTGTCAAAGTCTTTTTGCTGAGTTAGATCTCCGTAATCTGCTTCCCTTAGTTTTTTATCTTTTTTTAGAGGACAGACATCTTTGAATGCTTTTGCTGATTCAACAGCTCTCTTCAGATCTGATGAGAACATTACATCGAATTTCTTGTCTTTGACCTTTCCAGGTAATTCTTCAACTTGTTTTTTTCCCAGTTCAGAAAGTTCTCCGGGCTTTTGACCTGTTGCTAATCCCTCTTCATTATCGGTTGTTGTTCCATGTACAAAATAAGTGATCTTTACGCCTTTGATAGTTTTTTTCTTTTCTTTCTTAGGCTTTTCTTTTGGCTTCTCTTCTTTCTTTTTTTCAACCTTTTTTACTTCTTTTTTCTTAGCTGGTTTTTTTCCAACCTTAACCTTTTTCTCAACTTCTTTTACTTCGACTTCTTTTTCAACATCAGACTTTAGTTTGTCGACGACACTTTTCAGTTTGTCTTTTAGGAATTTGAACATTTTATTTCTTCTTTTTTTCTTGCTCTTGTTCTTTAATCATTTCAGTTTGCAAAGCCTGCATTTTAATGTACATCTGCTCATAGTACCCTGCTGTTTCTTCTTTATATTTTTCTAGCTCTTCTATTTGTTGGCTCATCATCTTCTTTGTGCTTTCAACATCTTTTTCAACTACTATGTTGCTTCCGACATTTACTTTCAGTCTGCCGGAACCTTCAAGTTTTGCTTCTGCAAATATTCCATTTGCCACAGGTACCAGGATGTTGTCTCCTTTCTTTAGTTTACTGAAGTTATCTAGCGTTTGTAGAATTGTATCTATGTCTTTTATGTTCTGATCTATATTCTGCAGATTATTATCCAGTTGCTGTATTTGCTGTTCCATCAACTGATATTCAATTATTTTGTCTTTGTTCATTCTAACCCTCTATGAATCCAAGTCCTTCCTCTGCATTCATTATTTCAGCAGGGCCTGATATTGCGCCTATGATCATTCCTTTGCTATTGCACAGTATGCCTGATTTTATCTGTGGTGATCCCATGTTTATGGTTCCTGAGAAAGTTTTTACTTTCAAAGTTTTTTCAATGAGTTTATTGTCTTCTTTTGAAATATCTCTGTGAACCAGTGCTTTATCACCGTTTATTACCATGCACGCTCCTGGTGTTTCAGAATCTGCAATGTTTATCTTTTTAACAGGCACTTTGAATATGCTTTCAAGCTTTTTTATCTCCTGAGCTGAAAAGTCAGGGTTGACAAATGCACCGTTTTTATTCAGAGCAATGTTGTTTCCCAAACATGTCAAATCCGTTTCAAACACTTCATAGTTTATTTTAAGTTTATCGAGCACTTTTAGCTCGCTTTCAAAGGTTATGCTTGGAACAAGTATTTTTTTCTCATTTCCGACCACAAAAACACCTATGAATGATGTTCCTGCGATGCTTATAATGTGGACTGGAACTTCAAGTATTCTTTCCAGTTCTTTGACTGCGTTTGCTCCTACTTCTCGTCCAACTAGGGCGAATTTATCCGTTACAAAGCCGTATAACCCAACATTTGGGTTATTGTTAAAGCTCATCATGATTGTTGCCATATGAGTCTAGAAAAAGTTTGGTTTTATAAAGCTTCAGGTTTATTCTTGTTAAGATATATATGTATATCTCCAAAGTGTTCTTTTTGTCTCATATCTATCTTCTGCTGGGTATCAAGGTGCAGTAGTGGTATGAATGTGAATACTTTATCCTCTTTAGAATCCGAAGGAATAAGCTCTTCAAATGATAGTTTATCGGTTGATTTGCTGAAAAAAGATACTATTTTGTCATAGACATCTTTTATTACAAGGGTTATCTCTCTTGTTTTCTTAGGAACTTCTGTTTTTATATTGGGTGTTATATAACTCTTTCTTCTGTTTTCAACCTCTAAAGCCTGTTCAAGTGCTTCTACAAGGTCAAACACAGATACTTTCCTCTTTCTTGGCTGTGGTATTCTTGGTCTGATTTTTGGAAGCTCACTCTTTTCCCTTCCGACTTCATCACCCAATTCTTCCAAATAATCCATTGTCTCTTCTTCAGAAGCTGTAAGAATGCTGTCAAATGCGATTAAATCAGTCTCTAGAAGCCTTGTTGACTTCATCTTTAGAAGCATTGAAGATGCCAATACTATTTTTCCTGAAATTCTGAAATCCATTTCTTTGAAAGTCTTCAGTTTCTCGAGAAATTTCTCTGCAATGAGAGATATGTTGATGTTCCACGGATCCATTTCTTCGGTTCTAACAAGGTCGTAGATGATGTTCTGCCATGTAAGTTCATCTTCTTTGAAAAGAATGTTAAAGATTCTATCGTGTGGTTGCTCTTGATTTTCTGTCATCGCTAAATAACTGTCTCTTAATAGAATTCTTCACTTTATAGTATATAAATTTTTGTATTTTGGTCAAGGTTTATATAATTCTTGTAATTTCTGATGTGAATGAATAAGAAGTTATGGTTATTGATTTCCACTATGCTGGTTTATAATTGTACAACCAGGCCTGTACCAATGCCTGAGCCAGAGCCTAAACCTGATAATATTAAGATTGCTAAAGTTATTCCACCAGAACTAATTGACAAACTAGATGAAGAAGAACTAACTCTTAAAGAAAAGCTTTCATATTTTAAAGAAACAATAAAAGATGCTAAAGCTAAAGGAAAAAAATTTAGTTTAGTTTATAGTTATACTGAAGAACCTGATGATTATCCATTTCTTGAGAATATTTATTTTGAATTTTGTTGTAACAAACCCTTAGATATAGTAAAAATAGGATTTTCTATTAAGGATACTAAACCCGAACTAATGATGAGTAGGCACTCTAAAGCAATAAATACTGAGAATAATAATTATGCTTTTATTACTGATTCAAATGGGGATGGTATAATAGTTGCAGAATATCAAACAGGAAAAATAAGTTCAAAATTGGATTCATTAATTATTTATGATGGTTTGGACCCTGAAACTTCTGATTCTCTTTATGATGCATCTCACTTTTTTTCCCCCGGTACATTGAATGGTAAACTTTCTATGAGTGTGGTGTCAGAAGATTTTCATAATATATATGCTCATATTATAAAAACTTTATATCGTTCAGCGTGGATTCACAGAAGTCTTAATGGATTTGGTGCTGAGTAGTTTTTCCTTCCCTGTTTTCATATCTCTCAGCTTGACTTTCTTTTGATCTAATTCTTTTTGTCCTGCAAATAGAACATAGGGTATTCCCAGAGCATTTGCATAGTCTAGGTTCTTGCTTATGCTTTTGCCAGCGATGTCCATCTCTGCTTTTATTCCTTGTGCTCTTAACTCTTCAGCGATTGCAATGCATTCTTTCTCTGTTTTTATTGGAATAATATAAATATCTGCTACTGACTTTTTATCAGATTTTTTAATTGCATCTGTTATCACTTCAAGACCAAATGATATCCCTGTTGCAGGCATTTCTTTGTTGCCGACAAAGTTTCCTATCATATCATCATATCTTCCACCACCTGCGATTGCTGATTTTATATCTGATTTCTGCAGGAAAACCTCAAACACAGGACCTGTGTAGTAGGCAAGTCCTCTTGCAAGTGACGGGTCAAAGTCAATCTTTACTTTGAAAGCTTTCAAGTAATTTTTGAGTTCTTTTATTTCTCCAAGACCAACATTTCCTATATCACTTTTCAGTTTTAGATTTTTATAATCTATTAGTTTGAATATTTTATTAACCACAGAATCTGTTAATCCTTTTTGTCCAAGTTCTTTTTTAACTTCTGCTTTGCCCTGCTTTTCCAGTTTGTCTATTGAAAGGATTGTATCAATCCATTTGTTTTTATTAACTCCTGCATCTTCAAGAATCCCGTCAAGAATCTTTCTGTTGTTTACTTTGATAACAACTTTCAGGTTTAGTTTCTTGAAAACCTTTGAAGCAATGGCCAAAAGCTCTGCATCTGCAAGCATAGACTTTGTTCCCACAACGTCGATGTCGCATTGCCAGAACTCCCTGTATCTTCCTAGTTTGATTGGACCGTCCCTATAGACTCTTCCAATCTGGTATCTTTTAAAAGGCATCTTTAAGTTAGGATTCATTCCTACAAATCTTGCAAAAGGAACTGTTAAATCATACCGCAGACAAAGATCTCTATTGCCTTGGTCTTTGAAAGTGAAAATCTCTTTGAGTATTTCCTCTCCGCCTGCATACTTTGAAGCTAAAACATCGAATCTTTCTATCGCAGGTGTTTCCAAAGGATTAAAACCAAACTCTTCGAAAGTCTCTCTTAGAGTGTCAACTATCTCTTGCCTGACAATCTTCTCCTCAGGCGAAAAGTCTCTTACTCCTCTTGCGTTCATTAGTTTCATGTATATCACCTTGTTGTGTTTGTTTATATAATTTTTGGGTAAAAAATAAAAATAAAAAAATTATTTCAAATATCTATTTCTTTTCTAATCTGAGTTCTGCAAATATCCATTCCTGCATATAAAGGATTTTTTTCCCCTCTTTGTTTTGCAAAAATGTATGCTACAGACCTGCAACCTCCAAGACAATCATCTAGATAATCGCATTTCTTACAATCCCCTGTTATATTCTCTTTTATGTCTTCGCTTTTTATCCATGTTTTATTGACTTCTATATCTCCATTTGCAGTCAATTCTCCTATCTGGAATTGAGGTTCTCCCATCATTTTGAAACAAGGATATATCTTTCCTGAATTGATGGATATACCTAAATAGTTTCCATTGATTGAAGGGCAGAGATTATTGGAACTAGCCCAAGTTTCTTTTCCTTCTCCACTCAAATACTTTTTTGTGTTTTCTGTAAAGAAATCAGGTCCAAATCCCATGCCTGAAGATATATAAAGTTCTTCCTTGTCATACTTTTCTTTTAATTTCTGAAAATTTTTCACAAATTTTTTCCCATCTGTTTTTGATGTTATAAAGTATTCTTTAGGAAGACCTTTTTCTTTGCTTATTGGTGTCAATCTCAAAAAAGTTATCCTATCAACTCCTGAATCATAGCTTATTTTTGCTATTGATTCCATGCTGTCGATGTTTTTTGTATAGAGAATATTGAAAACCTCTGTCTTAAAATCTTTGGAAGCTTTCTTCACTATTTTCCTTAAACCCAGATATTCTTTTTCTTTCATCTTTGTTATTTCTTTTTGCTCTTTTGCATTAGCAAACAAAGTGAATTTGATTTCTTTTATCCCTGCATCTTTGAATCTCTCTAAAATATTTGGGTTTTTTACTATTTGTTTTCCATTGGTCAAAATAGTTGTTTGTTTTAGAGGTTTGTAAATGTCCAAAAGAGACATGTCTGTTGTCGGTTCTCTTGGATAGAAAAAAACTCTTTCATTTTTTAGTTTTTTAACTAAATCAATGATAGTTTCTTTTTTTCCTTCTGCTTTCTGTTCAAATTCCTCTTTAAAAAAACATTCAGGACAGTCAGCATCACAAATATTTTCATACAACAGATCTATATTCTTTCCTCTAACAGTGAATAGAATCCGCACTACGTTGTACCTCTGCTTCCAGGATTTGTTTTGAAGCACCAATTATCTTAACTTCTGGCGCTCCTAGCCCTTCTCCCACAAATCTTTGTGGGTTTTCCAAGTCTTTTTTTCCTATTTTTGTTTTCATTTTCTTTTCCTCCGCTGGCTAAAGGATTTTAACCTTTCAGTCAGCATATTATAGAAAAATCTAATGCTGTCTTCAATGTTGATGAGAAAAAAGAGGGCCGTATCCGGGATTTGAACCCGGACCAAGAGATATCTGCAAGGAACTTGCAGGGCCAAAAACCCTGAAGTTTTTGTTTCCACAGTCTCTTATGCTAACCAGATTACACCAACACAGCCATGTATTAGAGAGTAAACTACTTGCTTTTAAAAGTTTGCGCTTGAAAATAGAGTTTAAACTAGAGAAATCTTGACTAACAATGAATATAATCACTCTTTATTGTTTGTGTCATTTTAATCTTGGTTTTATTTGCTTATTTATAAATTTTTTTAAAATAAGGAAAATAAAAATTATTACATATACCTTGCTAGTTGTGGTCCCACTTGTTTATCATTGAGTATGGTGGTTGCTTCTTTGACAAATATTGATTCTGGTTTATCTAGAGCATAGGTCTTTAGTATTGCGGCTGCTTGTTGATGATATGAGTTATAGTTTTCACTTGTCAATTTTTTAAAAGCTCCAAAAGCCATAGCACCTAATATTTTTTTATGATCTTCTTTTAGTGCTTTTACAAAATAATCTCCTTTTGGTCCTTTGACTCCGATTAGTGGTATTTGAATAACGTCAAATTTATCTTTGTTGAGTTCTCTGTATGCGGCCATAACAAAATCACTGTCTTTTACAATGTTCAGAAGAGATTTTCTTCGTGTATCGTCGCCTGTGAATTTTATTAAGTCTGATTTGTGGTCATTAATCAACTTTGTTGCTTCTTCTTCAGTCATTAGTTTGATATCATTTTCTATTAAAATATTTGTAATGTCTGAAGTACTTGAATATTGTAATTTAGTTTGCATTGTCACATTATTATAGCTTATATCATCTACTTGTTTTGGGTTGTGTCCAGTATGATCAAAAGCATATTTTGCAACTACTGTTAGAAATCCTTCAAGGAATGCTTTGTATTCTGTATTTTTGATTCCATCAGCAAGTGCTTGAACTCCTGTTAAATCTGTTGGATTATATTTGCTTTCTCTTTGTTTGACAAAAATACCTTTTATCTTTCCAAGAGTTGTTTTATGTTCAGTATTTAGTTTATTAACTATGCTCTCATGACTGTTTTTTTGTTGAGATAGTTGATTTTCATAGGTTGATTTTTGAGTTTTCAGATCATTTTCAAGACCAGATACTTTGTTTCTTGAAGTTTCATAGTTCCTGCTTAAATCAGAATTTTGTGTGTTTAGGTTCTCTATTGCTTCTTTGTTTTTTTGAATTTCTAGTTCAAGTGCTTGAATTTTCCTTTTTTTGGCATTAATCATTTTTTCACCCTTTTTGTTTTAGATTTTAATGTTGTTTTATATTGTGTGTTATTACTACTATTTAAATCTTTCTATTTTTAACTACTTAGCAGTAACAAAATATCATTCTCAGTAAATTCAGCAAGATTTATAAAAGAAACCAGTTTTTCGAGCTTTAAGCATAAGATGTAGGCGTGACTTGCCTGAATGTGCAAAGATTACCAATAATGGAGGTCGGTAAAATGAGTTTATACAAACATATCAGAGAGGCTTGGAAAAGGCCTAAGGATTCTTTAAAAGAATTAACTAGAGAAAGACTAATAGCTTGGAGAAAAGAGCCAGTAACGATTAGAATTGACAGGCCAACAAGACTTGACAGAGCCAGATCACTTGGATACAAGGCAAAGCAGGGAATAATCGTTGTAAGACAGCGTGTCTCAAGAGGAGGTCGACAAAGACCACAATTCAAAGCTGGACGAAGACCAAGGCATATGAGACGAAGAAAAATCGTTGCCAAGAACTATCAGCAGATTGCAGAAGAAAGAGCACACAAGAAATATGTCAACTGTGAAGTTCTGAACAGCTATGAAGTGGCTCAAGACGGAGTATACACCTGGTATGAAATAATTCTGGTGGACAGATTTCACCCGCAGACTCTGAAAAGTGACAAGAAATGGATAACTTTCAAAGAAGGTCGTGCAGAAAGAGGTCTCACAAGTTCCGGAAGAAAAGGCAGGGGTCTGAGAGGCAATAAAGGTCTCGGTGCAGAAAAGCTAAGACCAAGTCTAAGAGCTAAAGGCAGAAGACATTAATTTTTTTATTCTATTTTTTTCCTTTTTCTCCAATTTCCCAGAATACATCGAAGTATTTTCTAAAACTTTTTACAACTTCTTCTCCTGTTATTTGAAATCCTATAATTTTTTCAGTTACAATGAATATGTTTGTTTTATTTTTATAGAATGATATTGACAGGTTCCCTATCAGGTATTGCGGTAAAAATTTTATGTCTCCTTTTTTATAAGTTGTTTTTTCTAAATTATCCTTTGTATTATAATTTGCAAGCATTTTAACCTTGACTCCTTTTTTTGCTCTTTGAATATGGAAATTGTGAAAGAATGCTCTTAGTCCAGGAATTTCTCCATATGTAGCTCCTAAAACATAATACTCTTCGCCTCTTTTCAGATCTGTTATAATACTCTTATATAAGTTTGTAACTGCTTTGAAACCTTCGTAAATAACTGCGTCTGTTTTTTGCCCTGCCATCTTTTGAGTTATTTCTAACTCTGGAATTATCTGTTTTATGAACTCTTTTTTTTTATGAATATTTCTTTCTTTTTCTTCCATATACTCCAACACTCTTTTTGGATCCATGGCAGTATAGTAGTTTACCTTTCCTTTTTTTACAAATCCTGCAAGCCCTTTTTTCATTAGTCTATCTATAATTTTATACACTTTTGACGACGATACTTCTGCTTTTTTAGCAAGAGCTCCTGTCTTTGTAGAACCAAGCTCAAGCAAAGCCAAGTAAACTTTTGATTCTCCTTTTGTAAGACCTATTTCTTCTAGTACTCTTGGATTCATAGTAATAGTAAGACAAACTTCTATATAAAACTTTCCAACTACGACCCCCTAAGGGAGCATGTAATTTTATAAGCCAACTAGTAATCACTAGGTTGTGAACAAGGTGAGAAAATGATAAAAGATAAAAATCAAATTAAAGAATTTAAAACTTATTTAACAAAACCTGTAACAGGAGTATTTGGCTCAAGCAAAACAGTAATTCAATCAGAAAAAGCCAAAGATTTTGCAATAGAATTAGGGCGAACAATTCCCTATAACATTCTTACTGGTGGTAGTACAGGTTTGCCATTGTACACTGCAAACTATGCTACGCTGACAGATCCATCTCGACTAATAGTTGCTGTAAGCCCTTTTGCTACTTGGGAACAACACACAAAATTTTTTACTAGATATTCACAAACAGATCAAGAGAATTTTGAGATTGGAATGATGAAATTTGCTTTCTCAGAATGGATATTTCTTGATGTGGCAAAGAATCATCCTGTAAAACGAGCTTTTCTAGAAAGAAATCATTATAATGTTGGAATAAGTGACATTGCATGCATTCTTCCAGGAACAGAAGGAACATTAGATGAGTTAAAATTATCAATATTAAACAATAGGCCACTTGCAGTTGCAACAGGTTTAAACACTAAGTTTGAAGACAAAGTAGGTGAGATGATTGATAAAAGTCAATACAAAAATGTTGTGTATTGTAAAGATCCAATTGATATTTCAAATCTCATAGAATCCTACAACGCGGAGAACTAAAATGAAAGATATCTATCCAAAACTTGAAGAACTATCTCTCTTTGAGATTAATTCAACATTTTCCTACTGCACAGCACTATTAAATAGAGGAATGAAAAATCATATTGCGACTTTTGATTTAGTAGTTAGAGACATGCCTACAAATAGAAGTTTCATGGTGTTTGGAGGAATAGAAGAAATACTTAATTTTATCGAGAATATGAAGTATTCTAAAAAACAAATAAACATACTTCTAAAAACAGGACTTATTGATAAAGAAATGGCTAAATATCTCAAAAAATTCAAGTTTACAGGGGATGTTTATTCAATGAAAGAAGGAACAATTTTTTTCCCAGGAGAAACAATAATAAAAGTGAGAGCTCCTATAATTGAAGCAAATCTTATCCATTCATTTCTTTTAAGTTCAGTTCCATCAAATGCAGTTTTTCTAACAAAATGCACAAGAGCAAAGATTGCTGCAAAAGGAAAACCTGTTATTACAAACGGAGTAAGAGGTCTTGGATTTGAAGTTGGAATGAAATATGCAAGAGCAGCTTTCATAACAGATATGGGTGATTTAGCACATTTAGCACCTTCAGTAAAGTATAATATGCCAATTCCAAGAAGGCCAGTAAAAGCAGCTTTTCATGTCTATATGAAATCTTTTCCAACAGAAATAGAAGCATTTAGAACTTTTACTAATTGTCATCCAAACTTTGATGCACTTTTACTTGTAGATACTTACAATTTTAAAAAAGGAACTGAGAATGCAATTATTGTTTGCAAAGAATTAAAAAAGAAAAATAAAGGGATTGCAGGCATTTTTGTAGATAGTGGAGACTTACTAAAGAATTGTATATATGTTAGAAAGGAACTTGACAACGCAGGTTTAACAGAAGTAAAAATACTTGCTGCAACAAACATGGAAGAGTATAAAATTGAAAAGTTAGAATCACAAAATGCTCCTATCGACTCTTATTTGGCCATTACTGAAATGGTTACTTGTTCTGATTATCCAAAATTAGAAATTATTTACAAGATGTCAGAAATCTTTGATGGGAAAGTTGCAAGACCTACTATGAAAATGACTCCTAAGAAAAGAAACTTTCCTGGAAATAAACAAATGTATAGAGTAATAAAGAACGGAAAGTTTGAAAAAGATATTATTGGCCTTGAAGATGAGGAAATAAAGGGAATACCGTTGCTTCATAAAGTAATGAAACGAGGCAGAATAATTCTAAGAACAAATCTTCAAGAAATAAGAGCTTACGCTGCTAAAGAAAGAGATATCTTACCGGAGCATATGAAAGTAATGATTCCCAAATCTAAGAAAATACCTGTAGAGTTAAGTAAGAATTTAAAGAAATTAATTAAGCATCAAGAACTAACGGTCGACGAAAAGCAAATGCTTCTCCATTCCAGTCATTTCTAGCATTATTCTTTTCTGAATAACTGTTTCCGGATCAGGCATTAGCTTTACTCTTTTTTTTATGTCGTCAAAGCTCTTGAAGTCTTCGCCTCGTCTTTCTTCAACTATTTCCCACATGTGTTTTTTTCCAACGCCTGGGAGTAGTTCTATGACGTGCATCCTTGTGCTTAGAGGCTGTGCTTTGTTGAAGAACTCCACAAATCTGTCTTCGTGCTTGTGCACTATTTGTTTTATGGAGTGTGTTAGTTCTGATTTTGCAGTGTGTGTCAATTTATTGTAATCTATTTTTCCGTTTATGTGGTGTATCTTGTCTCTTTTTGCTTCGCCTATGTAGACTTCTTCGAATGGTTGCAGAAATATTCCTTTTTTTGGAACAAGTTCTAGAAGTGTGAAATTTTCTTTTCCAACAGCCTGAACTATTGGGGTTTTCATGTGACTTGGTCGATTGTCAAAGGGGTAGCCGTTCGGCAAGAAATCAAGTACTATGGCTTCTTCTTCTTTTTTCTTTTGCAACATCTTGTTCCCCCTTGGTCTTCATATTATCTTAGGTTTATAAATTTTTTGTGATTTTAACAAAAATCACTTGATATAGGGCTTGACGATCTTGATTATCTTTTCCATGTCGTCTTTGCTTACTGACAGGGTGTATCCCTGTAGAATTACTTTCAACTCTGCAACCGTTGCCGGCATCAGATCGATTATTTTATGTATGAACTCCTCTTTTAGTCTTGTTATACCTAGTTTTCTTAGTTTTTCAACCAGTTCTGTTGCATCTTTTGCTGATAATTTGGCAAATTCGTTCAGGTATTCTTCTGTTTTATTTCCTCTGAATGTGAGCTCTTCATCTCTTTTCTTTATTCTTTTTAGCTCCTGTCTTACTTCAACAATATTCATTGGATTCTTCTCGATTACTTCTGGTTTGGTCATTTTTAAAAATCTCCTATTTTTTAATTCACCTTTTTTAGATGCACAGGATGTACAACAACTGTTTTCTCTTTTGTAAAATCTTTAATCTTAACTTCGTAGCATTCTCCTCTTTGTTTTGAGATTGTGCCTGTTTTTCCGTGGAATCTTAGGAAGTACTGGCCTTTTTGATAGGCTGGTTCAGCTTTTAAAGCTACTCTGTCACCTTTTTTGAAGGTTTGCAGAAACTCACTGATTCTAACTTTTCCTTTTGTGTGGATATTTTTTGAGAGCTTTTGTCTGCTCTTTCTCATCCGTCCGCCTATTCTTTGTACCATTTTTATTCTCCTTCTTTTGGAGCCTCTTCTTTTGCTTTTCCGCCTTCTGCTGCTGCATCTTCGGCAGGCATTAGTTTTTTAATTAAATCTTCATGAATATCTGCTTCATGCAGTTTAGCAATGATTGCTGACCTTTCTTTTCCAGCCATGCTTCCGATGATTGCTTTTGCTTCTGCTTCTTGTTTAGCGTGTCTTTCTGTCAGTTCTGCCTGCATTGCTTCTTTTTCTTTAGCTAGTTGAGCTTTTTCTTCTTCTGAAAGTTCTGTTTTTCCTGAAGCAATTTCTTTATCAAATTTTCCTTCATTAACTTGTTTTATGGCTTCTATGGCCTTTACGCCTTCAACTTTTATGCCCATTGCGTTGCATGTGCCCATTATTTCTTTTACTTTTTCTTTCATGGTTTTTCCAAGAAGTGAATCTTCTTTCATCTTCGCGATTTTCATAATCTGCTCAATCACCAAATCTGCCACGAATTCTTCCTGAGGTCTTCCAGATCCTTTTTGTACACCTGCTTCTTTTTTTATAAGTGCTGAGGCTGGTGGAGTACCTACTTTGATTGTGAATTCTTTTGTATCTGAATCAACTTCGACTGTTACTGGAACCTGCATTCCTTTGAAATCAGCGGTTTTTTTGTTAATTTCTGCAACCACTGCTCCAATGTTTACTCCTAGTGGTCCTAGAGCAGGACCTAGTGGTGGTGCAGCCGTTGCTTTTCCGCCTTCTATTAGTGATTCTATACTTTGTTTTCCCATGGTCGTGAAGGAAAAAATGAGGCTTTATAAAGATTGCTATTGAATTGTCTTTAGAAAACTTTATATAGTATTAGAAATAATTCTTAACTATAGTTAACTTTAGGGTGATAAAATGAGTTGGAAATGGTTTAAAAAAAACAAAGAATGGGCGACAATACCGCTTAGAATAATCTTGGCGTTTTTGTTAATAATGCCTGGATACAATAAACTAGCAAATTTAGCAGGAACAGCAGGTTTCTTTGAAGGCTTAGGAGTTCCAATCGCGATTGTGTTCGCACTTCTCGTTGGGCTAATAGAGTTTGTTGGCGGAATCATGGTATTGATAGGTCTTTTCACAAGATATGTGGTTGCATTGCAGGCCGTTGTAATGGTTTTTGCAATATTACTTGCACATTTAAGTGGTGGATATGAGAAAGCTGCATTAGTTTTACTGCTGACAGTATCATTGATGTTCTCAGGCGCAGGACAGCTATCTGTCGATAAGAACCTATTGAAAAAGTAATAATTTATTTCTTTTATTTTTTCTAAAGGAAACATTAAAAAATAATTGACTGATTCTAAAGTTTAAGAAAATGAGAAATTATCCTATCTTGGCAGTGGTTGGAGTTGTAGAATATCAAGGTAAATTCTTGCTTATTGAGAGGTGTTCTGACGATGAACATTATTCAAATACATGGGCTTTTCCAGGAGGAAGAGTGGAGATTGGAGAAACTGTTGTAGAAGCTTTAAGAAGAGAAATTGAAGAGGAAACTAATCTTGAACTAATCGATGAAGCTGCTTTTCTGAACACATTCAAATTTGAAGACAAAGTTGGACTTGCTTTTTTACTGAGAGCAAAATCTGATAAAGTAAAAGTTTGTGAAGACATTACAAATTACAAATGGGTTGAATCAGTTGAGGAAATGCAAAAACTTAAAATAATTCCAGGAATCTGCAACCACTTGGTAGATGCCCAAAAAGCCATGAAAAACCTTACTAGTTTAGAAGATATGAATTTGATATATTCTAAGTTTATTAATAAATAATATTTCTAAAGTCTTTTTTCTAACATAAAAAAAGTAGTTGTTCCCAGAATTGTGGTTATGTCGACCCATAGACAGCTTGAACACCAATCTTTTAGAATAAATGCCATTACAAAGATAAACCACAAAGCTGCTAAACTGCTAAGTATCATGTCTGTTTTTGCAAGCATTGTCAATATTTTACTTTCTTTGAAGAATGAATAAAAAAAGAATAATGCCAAGGCACCAAATGCAATCATTCCAAATATGGTGTTTGGAATTCCAAATGTTTTTGCATATTGGCTTGTCTGAACTGTCATGCAGTCTCCGCCTGCTAGACAGAAACCTTCAGAATCTTTGACCTTTGAATAAATCTGTATGGATATCAAAAGATTAACTAGAAATATTAATAGCAGTACTCCGAAAATGATTTTCTTCTTATCCATTTGAAAAGAAAAATTATTCTTCTTTGTCATCCCTTCTAATGACTTTTACAGAGTCTATCTTTACGGTTATTGGAATTGGAACTGCTGCTTCCAGTAGTTCAACAACAACTTCACCTTTTTGCTTATCGACTCTTGTAATTTTGCATTTTTCCCTTTTGAAAGGTCCTGAGATTATCTCAGCAATGTCATTTTTCTGAATGTTTATTTCTTTTTTGACCTGTTCAAGCATATGTTCTATTTCTTCATAGCCGACAACGTTTGGCAGAAGTCCTCTCGCGTATGGGATTCCATAGGCTGCCTGTTCTGCACTTGATCTGTCTGCTGCTTCTACAAAGATATATCCTCTCATGCCGTGTGGTCTTATGACTGTGAAAACTTCTAGTTTTTTTCTGTCTGCGTTGCTCGCGATGAAATCCATTACTTGATCTTCTCTGTTTGCAGTGGTTCTTACGGCGAAAATCAATGTTTCTGGGCCTTCTTCTTTTGGTTCTTCTTTCTCTTTAGGAGTGTCGTCCATCTTTGCTTCAAAAGCTTCTTTATCTTCTGCGACTTCTTTATCGGTTGCTTCATCCCTTTCTTGAACCTCTTCTTTGGTCATGGCGCCCTTTATCTTTATTGATATTCCTGGAGCTGCTTCTTTTAGGATGTCTTTCATCTTTTCAGCGTCTTTCTTTTCTTCTTTTTCCAATTCTTCTATCAAAATTTCACCTCACTGAAATTTTGGGAGTCCCAAAAATTTTGAATTTTTGATACTATCATTTTCCTAGAATATTAATTGGTTAATCAGTTGCAGTACAAACCCAATTATTCCTATGACTGCAATTCCCAGACCAGAAGCTTTTACAATTGTCTTGTATTCTTCTTTGTCTGGTTTCTTTGTTATCATTAGAACTCTCCAGCAATGGCTGATATAGTTCTTTGCTTTGTCTAAAACCATTTTTAATTTACGAATTCTATTCCAAGTTCGTTTTCGATTTCTTTCTTATCTTCCCGCGACTTGTTTCGTCCTCTTCCAATTATCTGTGAGCTTTTAACGCCTGTGATTATGACCATTGTTCTTATGGTTCCTTCAAGATCCTCTGAAATTTGTGCTCCCCATATGATTCTTGCATCTTCATCAAGCTTTTCTGATATTGCTTCAACAACTCTTTTTGCTTCTGCAAGTGTCATGTCATTTCCTCCTGCAACGTTTATTAGCGCTCCGTTTGCTCCGGACACATCCACGTCTAGCAGTGGGTTGTTGAGTGCTTTTTCTACTGCTTCTTCAGCTCTGTTTTCTGTGTCGCTTTCTCCGACTCCAATGAGTGCAACTCCTCCGTTGCCCATAACAGCTCTGATATCTGCAAAGTCCAGGTTAACTAATCCTGCTTTTGTTACCAGCTCTGCAATTCCTTTTACAGAGTTTGTTAGTATTTCATCAGCAACTTTGAATGCTGTGTGTAGTGGCAGTTCAGGTGCTAATTCTATTAGTTTATCGTTTGGGATGACTATTAGTGTGTCAACCATTTTTTCCAGTTTGTCAAGTCCCATTATGGCGTTGTCGTATCTTCTGTTTCCTTCCATTTCAAATGGCAGGGTTACAACTGCGACCGTTAATGCACCTGCTTTTTTTGCAACTTCGGCTATTACTGGAACGCTTCCTGTTCCTGTTCCGCCTCCAAGTCCACAGGTTATGAATACCATGTCTGCTCCTTTTAGAGCTGTTCTTATTTCATGTTCACTTTCTCTTGCAGCTTCTTCTCCAACCTTTGGAATTGATCCGGCTCCAAGTCCTTTTGTGAGGTCTCTTCCAATCAGAATTTTTTTGTCAGCAGTAGTGTATAATAGATCCTGAGCGTCAGTGTTTACCGCGATTGTTTCTGTGCCTGAAATTCCTACTTCAGCCATTCTGTTGATAGTATTATTTCCAGCACCTCCTGCACCAACAACTTTTATCTTTGCTTTTTGTTTTGATAGTAATTCCTCAAGTTCTGCATCTATTACACTTTGTCTTTTTGTTTCTGTGATTTCTGGATTCATTTTGAGCCTCCCGTCACCTTTTTTTTCTATTATAATCTGGAGTATTTTACTATATAAATGTTATTATTTTTGTTCTTTTGTCTGTTTCAAAACATAATCTGTTTTTTTTATTCCGATTAGTTTTTTTGCATGCTCTTCAAACACTGCTTTTACCTGGTCTGCAATTGGCTGTGAAATTACAATCATTGCTTTATTTTCCTTTACGCTTGCAGAGTCGTATGGTAGCCCACTTGCTTTAAGCAGTGCTTCCAGTTTTTCTTTGTCATCTGTAACAAATTTTTTTACTTCAACGTCGTACTTTAAATCTCTTCCCGCAATTGGGTGGTTGAAATCAACTATTACTCTTCCACCACTCACGTTTCTTATTATTCCGAATTGTCCATCGATATTGACTTCCAGTCCATTGTAGGGCATTATTTCCTGTTGTCTAAATACTTTCATTGGCACCAGTTTTAGTAGTGCGGCTGATTTTTTCCCGAATGATTGCTCTGGCATAAGATCAAAAGTGTACTTGCCTATTTTTTTCCCCACAAGTTCTATTTCTATATGTGGGAGTATGAATCCCTGTCCTATACAGATTACTATTGGTTCATACTTTGCTTCTTTGTTTAGACTATTGGCCATGGCGACCTCTTTTTGGGTCGTGTCAAAGACGATGTTTCCATCTTTGATTGTGCCTGTGTAATCTATCTCTACAAAATCACCTTGTTTTATGTTTTTGCTTTCCAATTTAGCCCCTCATTTTTTTTGTATCTAAAAACTGTGAGAATCTTATTGAAAAGGAACAATGGGGGTTATTTAAAGCTTTTGTTTTTGAATATTAGCTAAACATTTAAAAATAACTCTAAATTCACCACTGTACAATGAAGAAAAGTACTCGCAGAAAGATTGACATGAAGTTTCAAAATTTTCTTATGCTTCTTTCAAGAATGAATGAGCAGGAGAGACAAATGAAGATATTCATGAATCAATTTGATATTCTTATTCCGCAGATGTATGCAAACCCTGAGATATGGGTTGAAGCTCAAAAAAGATTTTCTATAATGAAGGAAAACTTCAAGAAAGAACTGGAGAAGTACAACGATGGAAGATTTAGCAAACACTTCTCAAGATACTATAATTCTTTAAGATTTGAAGAAGAGTTCCTGATTGGAACTAAATAAGATAGCTCTGCATTATTATCTCTTTATACAAACCAACATTGTCAAGCACATAGGTTTCTACAAATGCACCTAGAAGAAGTATTAATATGGCTATTAATAGAAGCCAAAGATTATACTTGAAAACTTTGTTGAAACGTGCACTCTCAAATTTTTCAAGCAAAACATCCTTTGAAATTACACCTCCACTTATGGCTGCCACTATGTATGACCCTATTTCAAGTATTGCATGAGGCAGAACTATCAAAAGAACCAGGAAAAGATACCAGAATGGACTTGCATTTGCATAGGCAGCAGCGTTTCTTGCTGTGATTCCAAAAATAGTACCCCACATGCTGGCATTCCAAGTAATCAGGAATATTGCTCCATCGCCTGTTAGAAGTGCAAGTGCAAAACAGGCAAGAAGTACCCACCAATTATTAATTAGTATATGCCAGAACAATGACTCTGTGAAAACAGCTGCTCCACCTGCACCTCTCATCTCAAGCTGTTCTCTGAACAACTGGTTTATCTGAAACTCCGGAAGTATCAGTGAACCAATGGCATAGACTATGAATATGCCCAAAGCAATGAACAGATAAATCTTAATGAAATCTTTATTATCCTTCAATAGCTTTTTTATGGATAACTTTTTTTCATGTTCTTCTCTTTTTTCTTCTATAGAAAATAGTTTGTTTAGTTCTGGAAGTATCATTAAAGCTGTGAATGCAACTGCTACGAGGGCAGGGTCAGAAGGAAAAAGAATCTTTGCAATGGCAATTCCAATTATGGAATAACCAACTCCAAGCAAAAAAGCATATTGGACTTTTTTCTCAAGCCAATTCTCAGGAAATAGATGTTCTAAAACCATTTTATTCTCTATTAACAGTTACTACTTTTGCCCCACTCAACACATTCTTTCTCCCAGTCTGTACCAACTTCCCATTCCTTGCATTCATTCTTGTAGATAGTATCCCAGGAATCACATTTCATGACAGGATTTCCTTTTTCGTCTAAAGGCCAGCTATAGGCTGAACATTCTTTGTAGGTTACAAAACCCTGTTCCAGACAGGTTTCATCTGTGTTGCTGTTCCAGGCCCATTCTGTGCAGTACTCTTCAACTTCACAGACAGGTGCAAGAACTGCTTCTCCGCCAATGTTGTGGTTTGAATTGGCTGCAACAATTGCCAGAATAGCTACGACACCCACTATGAACATTATTTTTACCCTGTTAGAATCATGATTAGGTTGTTTTTTCTTCATCTTAACTTGATTATGGTTTGAGAGTTATTTAAATTTTCCTGTTTTTTCAAACTTGTTTGAAATTCAAGAATTATTATTCTTGTTTTTCTGTGCTTCGAGAACTTTGCGAAGAACAATATCCCAAACTTTTTTTTCTGGAATGTTTGTTGTGTCTAAAACGAAATCATAATGTTTATGGTCTGCAGGATTAAGATTATAATATTTCAAATATCTCAAGGCTTCTGATTTTTTTCTTCTTCTAATATTTTGTAAAGTGACTTCTAAAGTTGTATTATCTGTTTCATCTTCTCTTGGATCATTAAATATTCTTTTTGCAGCTTCTTCTTCATCACATTCAAGTCTTATTTTAAAAGAGTTTGGCATAAAATGAAATCCCAATCTTGAATCAATTACAAAATTATTTCTTTCTCTAGCCCATTGTTTTTGTTTTTCATCAAGTAAATGATCAACTTCATCACTTTCTTCTGCTTGTTTACTTAATTTTAAGAGAGTTACTTTTTTATCAAGGGCAACATCACCCATAAGGTCTCCAATAGAAAAATGTTTGTATCTAAGTTTATCGGCCAAATAATCTCCAACATTGCTCTTTCCAGAACCAATTGCTCCGCTGATGGTTATAATCATAGAAAGAATAAATTAATAATTACTATTTATATTTTGCTTATGGGCGGTAATGATCTTCTGCAAATTCTGCTTCTCTTAAGATGGAACGCAAAAGTTTTTTGTTATTTATTATCCTCTCGCTGACTTTTTTTTTGAAATCTTCATAAATCATGCAGGGTGCATGATATGGATAATTCATATACTCTTCTGCTTTCTCTTTTGTAAAAGATTTGATAACTTCTATTTGATCTCTGAAATTGAGGCCTGAAAGCTTTTTGTCTTGGTAACTTGCTTCTACGCACATCACAATATCTTCTGACAGTCTGAGAAGCGGAACTTCCCCCCAGTCTGATGCTAGAGATTCTTCTTTTAGACCTGATGCACTTTTGATTACGCCTACAAAATTTTCTATATTATGTTCCATGAAAAAAGGAAATGAAAAGAACTATATAAACATTGACCTTCTCTTTAACAATTAATTTTATAAACACCTCATCATTCATTGTTTTTAGGGGGACACAAAATGGATAATTCAAATAATGTACAACCAATATTCATATTACCTGAAGATTCTCATAGAACCAGTGGTAGAGATGCTCAGAGAATGAACATTTCTGCAGCAAAACTCGTCGCTGAAACCGTCAGAACAACTCTTGGTCCAAAAGGCATGGACAAGATGCTTGTGGATAGCATGGGGGATGTTACTGTAACCAATGACGGAGTCACAATTTTAGAAGAAATGAACATAGAGCATCCGAGTGCAAAGATGATTGTTGAGATTGCTAAAACTCAGGAAAATGAAGTGGGCGACGGAACCACAACTGCAGTTGTTCTTGCAGGAGAACTTCTAAAAAAAGCAGAGGATCTTCTTGATCAGGAAATTCATCCTACGGTTATATCTAAAGGATATAGGCTCGCTGCAGAAAAAGCACAAGAATTACTTAACAGGATGGCAGTCACCATAACTAAGAATGATACTGGTATTCTGAAGAAGATTGCAATAACTGCAATGACCGGTAAAGGCACAGAGCATTCCAAAGATCATTTGGCAGACATAACTGTTAGTGCAATCAAGAAAGTTGGCATAGATGCCATTAATATCAAGTTGGAGAAAAAAGTTGGCGGAAGTGTTGAAGACACAGAACTCATTGAAGGAGTTGTAATTGACAAAGAAAGAGTCAACTCCAGCATGCCATCAACCGTTAAAAATGCTAGAATAGCGCTAATAGATTTACCAATTGAAATCAAAAGCACAGAGACAGATGCAAAGATTAGCATAACTGATCCTGAAAAAATGCAGGCTTTCCTTGACATGGAAGAGGATATGCTTCGAAAGATGGTTTTGAAAATCATGAAGTCAGGAGCAAATGTTGTCTTCTGCCAGAAAGGCATAGATGATTTGGCACAGCACTTCCTTGCAAAGGAAGGAATATTTGTTGCTAGAAGAGTCAAGAAAAGTGACATGGAACTTTTGGCAAAAGCAACCGGTGCAAGCATTGTTTCAAACTTTGACGATTTGGCACCGCAATATCTTGGAACCGCAGGAATAGTTGAAGAAGTAACTGTGGGTGATGAAGGCATGACCTATGTGAGGAACTGTAAGAATCCAAAGGCTGTAACTATTCTAATCAGAGGAGGCACTGAGCACATTGTTGATGAAGTCAAAAGGGCAATGGAAGACGCAATAGGTGACGTCGCGGCAACTCTTAAAAACAACAAGGCCGTTGGCGGTGCAGGGGCGACCGAGATAGAACTTGCTAAAGGAATAAGAAAATATGCAAACACGCTTTCCGGAAGAGAGCAACTCGCTGTCAGAGCATTCGCAGATGCCATGGAGATAATTCCAAGAACTCTTGCAGAGAATGCAGGTCTTGATCCGATTGATGTTTTGACAGACTTGAAATCAAAGCATGATAAAAAGATTCAGTGGGCCGGAATAAATGTATTTACTGGAAAAGTAATGGACTCCTGGAAAGAAGGAGTAATTGAACCGCTGAAGATTAAAACCCAGGCTGTTAGTTCTGCTGCAGAAGTTGCTGGAATGATTCTAAGAATTGACGATATAATTGCATCAAGTTCAAGAAAGCAAATGCCACCTGGTGGAATGGGCGGAATGGGAATGTAGTTTTATGAAACTTGTCAAGTTTGAAAAGAAAATTCCAAAGAAAGTCTATTCTGTTCTAAAGAAACGTGGATTTGAAGAACTACGTCCTTCACAATATAAGAGCATCGACAAAGGATTGTTTGAAGACAAGAGTCTTTTGGTTTGTACACCAACTGCTTCAGGTAAAACTTTGGTTGCAGAACTTGCGATTCTCAACGCGATTTTTCATGACAAAGGCAAAGCGGTCTATGTTGTTCCACTTAGAGCTTTGGCATCTGAGAAATTTAAAGATTTCAAGAGGCTCTATGATAAGTTTTTCAGAATAGCCATCAGCTCCGGTGAAATTGACAGCGCTGATTCCTATCTTGCGAATTATGATTTGATTATTACCACAAGTGAAAAACTTGATTCATTAATGAGGCATCGGGCCAACTGGCTCAACAGTGTGAAAGTTATGGTTCTGGATGAGATACATCTGCTGAATGACGCCGGCAGAGGTCCGACTCTTGAAATAATAATAACTCTTGCCAAAAAGCTTCTTCCGAAGCTTCAGATAATCGGTCTTTCTGCCACAATTGGTAATCCTGAAGAACTTGCCAAGTGGCTTGATGCAGAGTTGGTTGTAGATATCTGGAGACCCGTTAGATTGGATAAGGGAGTTTATTTTGACGACAAAATAGAATTTAACTAGTTATTTCTTTAAATGCATGTCCATATATAGTGTATATTGTTATTCCTATAAAAGCATTAAGAAATGCATTTACTATTATTGAAATTACAAATACTTGGTTTGAAATATATGCTATTCCTTGAGAAATAATTAAGAGTACTAACATAAAAAGAACTACAAAACCCCACATTCCTAAATATTTAAGTGTGAATGCAGTAGAAAAAATTGTTCCCATTTCAAATGAATCTTTGAACTTGTAATTTTTTGCAAACATCATAACAACTGCAGGCATTATGTACATTGTGAAAAGCATTACCAACAAGGTCGCTATTAATAATGGAATCATACTTTCTGGAATTGGTGGAAAAGTAAATGCGTTTGGATCAATATTTACAAATGAAGACGCATAACTTGCAGCTGAAAAAACTGCCAGAATCATTACAGGTATAAGATAAATAAGTGTGATTGCAAATGCTATAAGACCTTTGACAAATAAATCTCCCCAGTCTTTGAATTCAGGAAGCTTCTTCTTTTTTTTCATAGAAGAATTTGCACATTCTAAAAAATATCCTTGTGCAAAAAATCCTGTTATAATGTTTACTACTGGAACTAAGAAAAGTAAAAACGTTATTCCTAACTTTTTCCAATCGGAAAATGGTCTTTGGATTGCGTCTATATATTGGCCCATATTTTCTTTTTGATTTATAAAATATATAAAGTTTTCGATTACAACGCTGTTTTCACTTTAGAATGGAAAAGTTTATATACTATATTTGCGTAGAAAAATATGAAAAGCTTGTGAGAAGAGCTAGAGGGTGGTAAAATGTTGAGAAAAAGTCTAATAATATTAGCAATATTAATGTTGATGCTAACTAGTTGTCAATATTTAAAATCAGATGAAGAATCTATGATAACCGGTGAAGTAATAGAAATTCTTCCAACCGATAAAGGTGACACGTCTTTGGATGATAAATACTCTGATATTCTTATTAGAGTTGAAGGAGTTGAGGGAGATTTAATGGAACTAAAACCAACTGCCTATGATCCTGATGGAGACATAATAGCATATACTTTCTCTGAACCGTTCGATGAAGACGGAAATTGGCAGACAAAAGAAGGTGATGCAGGAAAATATGTTGTAAAAGTCACAGCATCTGACGGAAAACTATTCACTTCTGAGGATATATTAATCATAATAAGTCCTATGAATAAGGCGCCTGTGATTGACTGTCCAGAAAAACTATCTTTCAAAGAAAGCGATCTAATCAAACTTCCTTGTGATATTAGTGATCCGGAAGGAAGCGACCTAGAAATTGAATATTCTGGCTGGATGAACAGTGATAAATTTCAAACTGATTTCAAAGATGCAGGTGAATACATAGTTACAGTCACCGCTTCTGATGGTGAAAGAACCACAACAAAGACCATTAACATAGTGGTTGAAAACCTGAACAGAGCACCTATTGTGGAAGGACTTAAAGACCTGACTGTTGAAGAAACAGATATGGTTAAGTTGGACTTTGAGGCTAAGGATCCTGATTTCGATGATTTGACATATGAATATTCAGAACCATTTGATGAAAATGGAGAATGGATAACAAACTTTGGAGACACAGGAAACTATGAGGCATATGTTGTTGTCAGCGATGGAATGTCAACTGTAAAAAGTGAGTTTACAGTTGTTGTAAAACAGAAAAACACAATGCCAAGTCTTGAATTCATAGAACCAATAACCGTCGATGAAGGAGACACAATAACTCTGCCAATCAATGCATTTGATAGGGAGGGTGATTTGCTGGAAGTAACCATAAGTGGTTGGTTTAACACCAAAGAATACACAACAAATTTTGACGATGCAGGAGAACACATAGTAACTGTTTCAGTGAGTGATGGTGAACTGACAAAGTCACAGGATGTTGAGATTACTGTTGTGGATATGAATAGACCTCCAGTATTCAAGATACCTGCCTAAAGGTGATAAATATGAAATGGATAATAATAGCATTAATATTGGCAATAGGTTTGATGACTGCATGCACCGAAGAAACAACAACCGCTGACAAAACAGTTATTGTTGACCAAGGTGGAGAAGCAGCAGGAACAGAGCTGGTTGAAATAATGATGGATGGAAGTAATTTTAATCCTGACACCATTGTAGTAAACTTTGGAGATACTCTCCGGCTTCAGTTCATGAACTCAGAAGCCTTTACTTTCTCTCTTCCAGAATATGGAATTGCAGAAAGAGTGAGCAGCAGCCAGTTAGAGTTTGTTGCTGACCAGAAAGGTGTTTTTGAGTATGCATGCCTTGACTGTGATAATTCAGTTGTTGGCGTGTTAAAAGTCATCTAATAATTTTATTTTTCATTTTGGAAAAATTTATATAGTTTATAGTCAAAGAATTTATCAGTGGGGTGATAATTTGGCGAAAAAATCTAAAAGAAGTTTTGGAAGCTGGACTTTTCTTATAGGAACGCTGTTGGCTTTGTTATTTGGTCTTATTGGAGTCACAGAAACAGTTTCATGGCTGCTTGTTGTTCTAGGTTTGGTAATTGGACTGCTGAACATAACAGATAAGGAAACACAGTCATTCTTGATGGCTGGAGCAATATTGGTAATAGTCAGTGCTCTAGGAATGGATGCAATGAAAGTAATACCAGTACTTGGAAATGTTCTGAACGCAATGCTCTTGTTGTTCATACCAGCAACAATTATTGTGGCATTGAAATCAGTGTTTCAAATAGCTAAAGAATAATTATTTTATTTCTTTTTTTATTTCATCAAAGTGTTTCTTGTCATATTTTTTCTTGTACTTCTTTGCAAGTTCTCTCAGGTCTTCTGTGTCAAGGTTTATTTTTTTCCCCTTTAGAATATTTTTTACTTTTCCTGAAGTTAAGAATTGAACCAGTTGTGTGACGTTCTTTGGATTGGTGACTTCTTTGCATCTTTCAAAGTCTATCATCACAGGCTTCTCATAGTTTACGATTATGTGTTTGTAGGGATTGGTGAGTTCATACTTGTTTATTCCCAGTTTGTCAAGCTTCCTTGCCTGTTCCAAAGAATCTTTTATTACCTTTACAATGCCTGATTTGTCGGATCTTTCAAAGAAGTCAAGAATTCTTTCACCCTGCACAAATTCCATGATGACTCTGTCATCTTCTTCTTTCAAAAGAGCAGGACCAATGCCTTGTTTGTTAACCATTTTTAGAAACTTCGCTTCGTTATGGATTACGCCTTCTGCTTCTGTGTCCGGGTTGAGTTCTTTGACACATACTTCTTTACCGTTAACTGTGGACTTGTAGGTATATACATGTCCTCTTTTGCCCTTTGCTAGGAATTCTTTCATTTTATTTCATAGACATACAAATCCTCAAAGTGTATGTGTTCTTTGGCTATTTCTTTATAACTATAGTTTTCTTCTTTTAGAACTTTATCAATCTTTTCTTTTTTAGAAAATGAACTAAAGAGCAGAAGTATTACTCCGTTTTTATTCAGGTGTTTCTTTGCCTGTTTTAGGAATTTCTCTATTAGTTCATATCCTTCTTTTCCGCCATCAAGTGCGATGTCTGAATCTTTTGCACAACTTGGAAGATATGGTGGATTAAAGATGATTAGGTCAAAGCTTTCTTTGACGTTTGAGAAGAGATTGCTTTGTCTGAACTCTATTTTAGAATGTTTCTTTATGGCTTCTTTGTTGATGTCTGCAGCTAGGACTTTGTCAGTGTATTTTATTGCTTCCTCTGCGAGTATTCCTGAGCCTGTTCCCATGTCAAGAACACTTCCTTTGGCATAGTCTTTTATGTGTTTTTGCAAAAGGAAAGAGTCTTCGCGCGGTTCATAAATCATTTCTTTGCCTCCTTCCACATTTTTTCAAAATATATTCTATATGACTCGGTGATGCTTTTACTTTTTATTCTTATGGCTGCGGGTTCTGGTGACATTGTAATAAGAATTGTTGTATCTTTGTAGATGTTTATTGTTGATGGTGTTCCATATCCTAAATAGCGTGGTTTTGTGTATGGGAATAAGGCCATACTTTTCAGTGACTTTCTTCTAGCTTCACTAAATATTATTCTTAGTACTATTCCTTTTTCACTTCTTTTTCTATGTATGTTTTCATAAAATAACTTTGTTCGCTTATTTGCAGTTGGAGAATCTCCTCCTCCGATTACTAAGAATTCATCTCCTTTTTTGAGAGTATTTATCATTTCTTTGAAAACATTTCCCAACCCTTTGTATCCTTTAAAAAGTTCGACCTCAGTTTCTTCAACGTGTTCATTGAAAATCTGTTGCAATTCAGGCATTAATGTTGTTAGTTGTTTCTCTTTACTGTCTAAAGCTCGTTTTTTTGTCCGCAGATAATCCATTAATCTATCGGGGTTTACTGCTTTGAAGAATTTTGTACTGGAGTCGATGTAGCTAGTAACTAATCCTTTTTCCATCAATTTATCTAGTAATTCATACACTTTTGAACTGGCGATCTTTGCCTTAGACACGATTGGTCCTGCACTTGATTTTCCTAGCTCTAGTAATGATTGGTATACTTTTATCTCTGACTTTGTTAATCCTATTTCTTCTAATAAACTAAGGTCCATAGTTTTTTTTAGTTCTTTATATTTATATATCTTTCTATCAATCCCCCTGTGTGGGGGGATTATGTTTATATACTTATAAGTGGTAAATATACTGTGATTTTGATGAGATACCAAATATACACCACATATGAATCCTTGGCTGAGGAAGCTCAAGGAGGAAATGAATTAGAAAGAATGTTGCTCGGAGGTGAGTAAGATGAGTACATATGAAACACATTACAGATCATTGAAAGGTATTTTTGGATGCGAGTTTGACAAATCAGATTATGAAAGTGATGAAGATGGAACATATGACATTTAGTTAAAAAAAGGTGAGAAAGATGGGACTTGTAAAAGAAGTGTTGAAGGAATTTCGAGAGACTTCCCTAAAAGAAAAACTAGCTATTTTAGCTGTTAGCGTTCCTTTAAGCATATTTGGAACTTATATGTTGGATAAAGATGAGTCTCCAGCAATATATCAGCCTACACCTCATGAGTATGCGATGACAAACGATGCTGAATATAGAAAGAGGTATCTTGACTGGAGCTATGCGGACAGTACTGTCAAAGCTCTCTCTGCTGATGAAGACAGAAAAAGAGCAGAAGTTGGGGCGCTTTATGATGGAAAAACGCATCAAGAAGTAATGAACATGGTTAAAACTCCAGAGCAAGCGCGTGATTATTGTATTTATTACTTGAATTACCAACACGACGATGTTACTTATGGAGTCGGAGACTACTGGGCATCTTTCAAGGAAGTTCATAATGAAAAGAAAGACGATTGTGACGGAGGCGCAGTTGCAGCTTGTGCGACACTTGATCGTGATGTAAATGCTTGGTTTGCCATGATGACAGGCGACTCAACAGTAGGTCATGCAATTACAATTTATCAAGGAGTAGACAAGCATGGTGAACCTGCTTATGGAACCATTGGAATTAACAAAGGAGATTACACCGAACCAAGATTCAAATCAGCTGAAGATATTATGAAGTATTACAACCATGCCATGGGTTCGGATTATGATACAATTCAGACTGCGAGGCTTGATATGATAAGCGCTTGGCTTAGTTATACAGATCATAAAGGAAACCTTCGTGGACAATTTTCGTTTGAAAGAGAACCCTTATGGGGAGGAATTCGTGGATTTGAAGATTAGAATTAAAAGAAACTGGAGGTATCAAAAATGAATGAAAAATGGCTTAATTTGGAAGAGTTGGCAAAAGAAGATGTGGACCCTATTGAGGAAAGCATAAAGAGAAATTTAGATAGTGGATACGATGTAAGACTGAACCATGCCTACAGTCTTGGTGGCTCGGAAGCAAGTAGTGACTTTTATCTGACTATTGGTGGCATATACAAACCATCAGGTGGACAAATTAGGACTCTAGGATGTTTAACAGTTGCGAATTATCAAGGAACTTTTTTTCCGTTGAAAACTGATAATTCAGAAGAGATATATAGAGTACAAGAGGTCGCGGATTATATAGTGGGTCCTAAATTAACAGTCTTTATGGGAAAGGAAGGAGAAACCTTTGAACAGGGAACTATTTCTATTAAGGCGGTTTTGAGAGAAATAGAAAGAACTACTAATTAATTTTTTTCTTTTTTTTTAATAGAAACTTATTTATATTATAAACCTTATGAAATAACATGGCTAAAAATACTTTAGACAACAAGATGGATAGAATGGCAGAAGAAAGAACTATTCTTGCCAAGGAGAGAACTCTTTATTCTGAGGAACGAACTTTTCTTGCCATTGTTCGGACAGTGGTTGGAATTGTCGGTCTTGCAGTTCTTGTTTTAAGATTTGTTGTAAAAACAGAATTCTATTCTGATTTACTAATAGTTGTCGCAGTGTTGTTTGGAATCATTGTTCTATCAAGTAGTTTGCACAAATTTCATAAAAAGAAAAATAGTTTGAAAACTCTGGAAGAGAGAATAGACAACTAGAACTTCTTTCCAATTTGCTTATAGGCTTCTCTGAAAGGCATTCCTTTCTTTACTAGTTTGTAGGCTTCTTCGGTTGCGTAGAGGTCTTTTGTGACTCCTTCTTCACAGTTCTTCTTGTTTATTTTAAGACCTTTAATCATAAGTATCATCAGTTCCAAAGAACTCTTTGTAATTTCCAATGATTTAATTATAGGCTCCTTTGTCTCCTGGAAATCACGATTGTATCCACTGATCAAATTACCGATAATGCTTTTTACCTTGAATTCCTCTCCCAAAACGACGTAGTACTTTGCACGTATCAGTTCCAGAACATCAGGATTCTTTTTCTGAGGCATGATTGAACTGCCTGTGCATAGCTCCTTTGGTAGCGATACAAAGCCGAACTCAGGCATGTTGAACATTATAAGGTCGGAGCTTAGTTTATTAAGATCAAACATTATCTGTGATAAAGTGTTTAAGACGTTGGATTCATACTTTCCTCGTGTCATCTGTGCATGTATGGGATTATTTATAACTCTTGCAAAACCCATCTCTTTTGCAGTCATTTTCTTATCTATCTTAAACACCGGTACACCAAAACCGGCTGCGCTTCCAAGCGGAGATCCATCTATTAGTTTAATAACGGACTCTAAAATGTGGATGTTGTCCTTTGAAGAGTTGATGTAGCATCCCAACCAGGTTTTTACAGCAGTTGGCATTGCCTTTTGTGTATGAGTGTAACCAGGCATCTTTGCATCAATGTTTTTCTCCAGAGACTTGGCTAGTTTTTGAACTAGTTTCTTAATCTCTTTTAGCTCTGCTTTTTCGTACAACCGTATGGCAGTCATAACCTGATCGTTTCGTGATCGTGCAGTATGGATTTTCTTTCCAATTTTTCCAAGATAATTCTCAATTGCAGTATGACAGTCTTCATCTTCAGGTTTAATCTCAAATTTACCTTTTTCTGACAAAACCATTATCTCTTTCAAGCCTTTAATTAGTTCATCAAGCTCTTCTTTTTTCAGAACGCCAATTTTCTTAAGCATCTTTGCATGAGCGATGGATGCAAGACAGTCATACTTCACTAGTTTTTGGTCTAGCAAGTAGTCATTTCCGACGGTGAACTTTTCAACTGCCTTATTTATTTCATATCCTTTGTCCCATACTTTTACCATTTTTGATACCTCGCTTTAGTCAAAGTACTTCTTTTTGTGCTTATCCAAAATCGCCTTATTGGCTTTCAGACGGATTGCGTTTATCTTTATGAATCCTTCTGAGTCCTGCTGATTGAATCCTCCTTCGATGTCCATGCTTGAAAGTTCCTGGTCATAAAGCGAACTTGGTGATTCACGTCCTATTATAATAACATTTCCCTTAAATAATTTTAGGTAAACTATGCCGTCAATCATCTCCTGGCTCTTGTTTATGGCACTCATCATGAAATCCATCTCTGGTGAGAACCAGAAACCATAGTATACTATTTCTGCAAACTTTGGAGTAAGCATTTCCTTAAGTCGCATTACTTCACGATCCATTGCTATTCCTTCAATGTCCTTGTGAGCTTCCATCAATATTGTTCCACCTGGTGTCTCGTATATTCCACGGCTTTTTATTCCAACAAAACGGTTTTCCACCATGTCGACAACGCCAATTCCATGCATTGAGCCCAGTTTGTTTAGGTAGGTGAACAGTTCCAACGGATCTTTTTTTACTGTTTTGTCATCTTTATTGACAACTTTTACAGCTATTCCGTCTTTGAAATGAATCTCCAGATTTGTTTCTTTGTCCGGAGTATCCTTTAGTCCTTTGCAGTACTTTAGTATTTCATCGCCTGCTGCGTGTTTTGGATCTTCAAGTATTCCTGCTTCATGACTGATGTGCATAAGGTTTGCATCTTCGCTGTATGGTTTCGCTTTTGACTGCTCAACATCAATGCCGTGCTTTTTAGCATAGTTAAGCATGTCTGTTCGTCCCTGAAACTCTGAAAGGAATTCCTTGTCTTTCCAGGGTGCAAATACTTTAATGTCTGGATTCAGAGCGTAGAATGTGAGTTCAAAACGTACCTGATCGTTTCCTTTTCCTGTTGCTCCGTGTGAGACTATGTCTGCATTTTCCATTTTTGCAATTTCTATGTGTCTTTTTGCAATGAGTGGTCTTGCAAGACTTGTTCCCAGCAGATATCTTTTTTCATAGACTGCGTCCGCCTTTATTGCAGGGAAAATATAGTCTGTGACAAACTCTTTTTTTAGGTTTTCTACGTAAACCTTTGAAGCACCTGTTTTCAGAGCTTTTTCTTTTATCTTTTCGAAGTTGTCTGGTTGCCCTACGTCTGCAACATATGCGATAACTTCATATCCTTTGTTTACAAGCCACTTCAGAATAACCGATGTGTCAAGTCCTCCACTGTATGCTAATATTATTTTTTCTCTTTTTACCATTTTTTACCTCTAAGAAACTTTTATATGGTTACCTTTAGTTTTAGGCTTGTGCTCCCATGAAAAGGATCCACATAGTAAAGCCGAATAGCCCTATTGCCAAAAACATATTTATTATTGGTCCCATTGTATTGGTAGTTTATGCAGGTTTCTTTTTAAAGTTTCCGTCGAGAAACAGACATTTTTAACATAAATGTCCGAAACAAAACATTTATATATAGTACAATATTACTTTGCAATATGAACATAACAAAGGAAACAAACGATTACATCAATGCTCTGCCCAGTGTAAAAGATTCCTTGAAAAAAGGTCTTATTAACTATTCTAAGCTGTCAAGGCAGATAATCAGTGAAACAGAACTGAAACCAAAGGATTTTGACGCAGTACTGGTTGCTGTAAGAAGGATGGAAAGAAAACTTAAGAAGAATCAGAGCTTTGAAAAACAGATAAGAACTCTTCTCAAAGACACAAAACTTGAGATAAAAAACAAGATGATGGTGTGCATCGTGGATAAGAACATTTATCAGGATAATATTATAGAACTGCAACGAGAAATTAAGAATCTTAGAGGAGAAATAAGAGTTGTTGAAGGTGTGCAGGCAATAACTTTGATTACCAGTCAGGACCATGAAGAGTTGGTTGAGAAGTATTTCAAAGGTTTAATCAGAAAGAAAAACAAGGATTTGATAGAACTCATAATGAGAAGTCCGGAAACTCTGGAGAATGTTCCCGGAGTAATGGGATATCTTTACTCGCTATTTTCAGAACAGGGAGTAAACATAGTAGAGACAATGAGCTGTTGGACAGACACAATATTTGTTATAGAAGAGACTGATTTGGAAAAGACTATAAAGATGCTCAGCTTTTGAAAGCAAATTTCTCCATGTACAAAGAAGTAATGCTGGTGGTTATTCTGTCTTTTTTATCAAGACCCAGCTGGTCCAGTATTTTATGAATTTTTTTTCTGTTTTTATTAAAGTTTTTTGTGTCCAGAATTTCAATTTCAACACACGGAGGAAAGTTATCAATGTCTTCAAGATTGATTTTCATGTTCTCAAACTGATAGGTCTCTCTATTCTTTTTTAACACGCAGAAGACCTTAAAATCCAATGATTCTAAAATGCTTCTCATGTTACCAGCATCTTCAATGACAATCTCTTCCTCGTCGAAAACCTGATGATCTTTTTTAGAAACAATTGTTTTGACATTGAGCTCTGCAGGTCTTCCTTTTTGTAGTCTGATTCTAAGACCAATGGAGCCAACTTTGTTCATTTTAGTCTCTTTGTAGGAATGTATGTTTTTCTTGCAGAACCATTGATCCTCAATTTCAGTCTCGTCAATTTTCTTAGCTTTTAACTTGTCAAGTTGATGCTTCAGATAACCAAAGTCTTTGACAAACGATCTTATTTCAATTTCCATATTTACCAATCCTGAAACAACCTTTAAAAGTTTTTCTGAGTATATTTTTGATTAGATTGTCTATAAATATGCGTTGTAGTAAGAAAGACGACAGAAATCAAAAAAAGATTTCTGAGCAATTTTTTTAGAAAAATTACGATAATAAGAATAAATAGAAAATTATTGAAAAATTATTATTCCTTCTTTTCTTCAGTTTTTTCTTTCTTTGGCTTTTCTTCTTTTACTTCTTTCTTAGGTGCCTCTGTTGGCTTTTCCTCTGTTGCTTCTGCTTCAGGTGCTGCATCTAAAGGTTTCTTTCCTTCCTTTAGAACTTTCATATTAATCTGAGATGTTTTTTCACCAACTGTATTTCCGACAACTGTTCTTCTAAGTCTCATTCCTTTTCTGTTATGCCTTGTTCCGACACCGCTTGCGATTAGAACTCTTTTTCTTTTGGCTCCTCTAACGTCTCTTCTCATTGGAAATCCGCTTGCATCAGAACCGCCTGTTATCTCAAATTCATAACCTGAGAATCCGAACTTATCACCTTTAATCTTATCTCCAATCCTTGCGCCTAGAAGTTGTTTTGCTTCGCCTTCGATAACTGTTGCTTTGAATGATTTCCCTGTTTTTGGGTTGCTTATATTTATTTTATATTCCATTTTATTTCTCCCCGAGGATGCTGCTAGACTTTCCTTCTGGCATCATCTTATGATGTCCTCAGCAGTTTATGAGAAAAGGTGACTGTTTAAAAAGCTTTTCTTATTATTCGTCCTGCATATATTTTATTCCTTTCTTCATCGCTGCATATGCCTTCTCTAGTTCGCTTCCAAGGTATGCTGCGTGCTGTAGGTTTGTTATGTGGCCATCCTTTAGAATCTTGTAGTATAAGTCGATGGGATGCTTTCCTTTGTACTGCGCTTTTATCTTTTGATCTTTGACAAAACCGCCTTTTTTGTGTTCTTCTAAAACTTCCATTATGGAAACTTCCAGAAAACCATCTCTGTATCTAATTAAAACATAGCTGTGAGGATCCATTTCCCAGTCATCCTTTGTTCTATCTCTTACTTCAATGAAATCTGTCATAGTGTTTTAGAATAAAAGTGGATATAAATGTGTTTCGGATGCTAAGAACCTGTTCCAATAGGGATTTCTTCATATATTTCAGCATATACTTTGTACTCCATTTTTGTGTAACCTACTTTTTCAAGTTCTCCTGAGTTTATGACTGCAAAATCTGCTTGTAAAGCAATGACCTGGTCTTCAAGAAATTCAATTGCTTGATTTTTCATTTTTTCAACAATGTTTGGTGACTCGTTTTCTTCTCTTAATTTTTTCTTCAAGAAACTCTTTCTAAAATAAGTGTCAGATGCAAAATTAAATTCACCTTCACCTATTCTTTCCTTAAATTGTGGGATGTCAAGGTCATTCTTATGATATATTCTTATTTTTTTTTCTTTTGGTTCCATAAAATTAGAATGTTTTTAGTGTATATAAATATTTCATCTATGTTTAATAAATCGTAATCTATTTAAATGGACAACTTTTCCAGAAGAGAATGGCTAAACTCAGAAGCGCTGTTGCTTACAGGCGAATTGAAAGACCCTATACAAGGAAGAGTAAGTATAGGAGCAAGCAGTATGTTAGAGCAACTCCTCAGATTAAAATCGTCAAGTTTGAAATGGGCGACCTGCAAAAGAAGTTTCAATATGTAGTTTCACTTCTATGTGGAGCAGATATTCAGATTAGACACAACGCTTTAGAATCAGCCAGACTGACAAGTAACAGGATGCTGGAAGAAAAATGCGGAAAGAAAGGTTATCATCTAAAGCTACTTGTTTATCCTCATCACATTCTTAGAGAAAACCCGCTTGCGGCAGGAGCTGGAGCAGATAGGATGAGTACAGGAATGAAAAAGTCATTCGGTAAATCAATTGGTCTTGCAGCTCAGATTAGAAAAGGGCAGATAATCATGCAGGCAAATGTTGACGAGGAATTCTTAGAAGTTGCCAAAAAATCCATTTCAAGAGCAAAGCATAAATTGCCATGTTCATGCAGTGTTGAAGTAAAGAAACTTTAGTAATTCTTAAATTCTTCAAGAATTTTCTCATTAAGTATTTTTATATCGGCAATAACCTTATTTTTCTTCATAAATTCAGTCACTACTTTCTTATCCAGAATATCTGTTTTGCTTAGGTAAACAATTATTGGCTTATCTAATTCTTTAAGGTTTTCCAGCAACTCTTTTTGTTCTGAAATAGGATATGGCTCTGACAGGTCATATACATATATTATCATGTGGGCACAGTATTTTATCGCCAAATACGCGGTTTTCTCTATTTCGTTCATCTTATTCAAACGGTTAAGTGTTCCTGGCGTGTCTATGAACTGAATCTTTTGATTACCGTGAATCATGTATCCTACGTTGAGGTTCTTGGTTGTGAATGAATAGGAATTTATTTCCGGCCTTGAACTTGTAATTTTGCTGAGCAATGTTGATTTTCCAATGTTTGGAAAACCAGTTATTGCGACCGTGAACATGTTTTCTTTTATTGAGGGAAAATTTCTGAGAATTTTTCTAGTATTCTCCAGAAACTGAAGGTTTTTTGAGATTTGTCTCATCACCGATGATATTCGTCCGTAGTATTGTTTGCTATGATCCTTTGTGGCCTGAACATCTGTGCTTCTTCTGATGCTTGTCTTGAATTTATTCGAAAACTCAGCTATTTTTTTAGAAGCCCAGTTCATTGCACCAAGTGACTTTTTTAATTCATCGTACTCGATTAAATTGTTTACCAACTCCGAGTAGAATTCTGCTAGATTGTCGAAGTTTGGAAAAGAATTGACTATGCTGAAGAGTCTGCTTTTCAAAGCTCTTTCAACTGTTTCAATCTTCATAAACTCCAGAATCTTGGCCTTGTTGAGATTGTCGCCTCTAATGCTTCCTCTCTTGGTAGATGCCTTTGTCCTGCCAGCCTTGAAAGCTACATCTAGGTAGAACTTGTAATTCTCAATTTTAGGTATTTCGTTGAATCCCATAATAAAAGAGTATGTTTGTTGTTTTATAAATCTTGTTAGGAGAACTATTTATTGTTCTCGTAGAATATTTCTGGGTTTTTGACTTGCATTTCTACAATAGACTTTTTTCCATCAAATTTGTATTCTAAATTAGGAAATGCTCTGTAAACTTCTTGCCGTAAGTCGACAATTTTATTACTATCTTTTTCAAAACCAAGTAATGCGGGAATGCTGTTGCTAAACCCCATTCCTAAATCATAGTTTTTAAGCATACTAAAGACAGGGATGAAATGTAATGCTTCATCATTAAAATTACCATACTGTAAGTAAATTGTGTTGTCTGGCTGCATTCTAGAAACTCTAATATTTTTGTCCATTAGTACAACCGGTAGTCTTATGTACTCAGTTGCTATTTCTGATTCAGTTCCAAATCCTCTGGAAGGCAAGAAATCATGTCCTACAAAGAAGCGTGAACCAACTATTTTTCCAAGGTCAACATTATAAACTTTGTCTGGACCTGTAGTTAAATCTTTATCTGGAGAGAAAGGAGCCGAGTTAGGATCATAGCCAGTTATTTCTGCACCACCTAAAACGATGTTCATCAGTAAATTTTGACGTCCAGAAACAATTCCTTTTATTTCTTCAGGAGTTGCTGTTAGAGAAATTGGACAATATGCTGAATTTGGATCTTCTTTTATATGTGATAATTTCTTTCGCTCAAGTTTAATTTTTAGTTCTTCTTCTCTTTGAGTTGGGTCCATTAACACAACAATATTATCCTTCATAATTTTGTGAATTGAAACACGTTTAAATAATTAACTTAGAAAACTTTATAAAGTTCTTCCTTGTAAAGAAACAATAGAGGTGACATAATGAAAATTCTGTTGAAGAAAAAACCACATAATCCAATCATCATCGAAGGCTTTCCTGGTTTTGGTCTCATAGGAACAATTGTCACTGAATTCCTGATAGAACACATGGACTGTGAACTCATTGGTGAATTTCTATACGACGATTTGCCTGCAATGGTTGCAATTCACAAAGGAGAACTTGTCAAACCAATGGCGGTTCACTATTCAAAAAAATATAACATCATGATATTGCAAACAATTCTTAATCCAAAAGGCAAAGAGTGGGACATTGCAGATGCAATCCTTGAAATGGCTAACAATGTTGATGCAAAGAAAATCATAAGCGTTGAAGGTATTGCTTCTCAGGCTTTGATGAAAAAAGATGGTAAAGCCAACCTTTTCTACTACGGAGATGACAAACTGAAAAAACATGGCCTGAAACCAATCAATGAAAGTATTGTCATTGGGGTATCTTCATGCATAATGCTCAGATATGATAAATCCGTAAGCATCTTTGCTGAGACCAACTCTGCACTTCCTGACAGCAATTCTGCTGCAAAAGTAATTGAAGTGCTTGACAAATACCTCGGACTGAATGTTGACTACAAACCACTTCTTAAACAGGCCAAAGTCTTTGAAGAAAAACTGAAATCACTGATGCAACAAACCTCAAAGACAACGGATGAAAGCGATAAAAAGTATATGAGTTATTTGGGTTAGAAGTCTGTCAAAGACTTTTGATCAGGTGCTGGTTTTTTATCTTCTTTTTCAATTTCTTTTTCATCAACCGGTTCTATCTGTAATTCTCCGTATACTCCGTCGTAGCCTGGCTTTACTTTTAGCTTTCCTTCTCTGTTTAGAATTATTGCTTCTGCTATTTTTCTGTGAACTGTCTCCTGCAACTTTTCAAGCGGAGCATTTAGCAGAACATCATATTCTGAGCCAAATCTTTTGAGAAGTTTATTGTATTCTTTCCAAACAACTTTTGCAGAAAGTGTTTTGTTCATCATCGTAGAAAGTATTTCAGTAATAGGCAGTAATGTGTGATATGGCTTTGCATTCTCACGCTTATACCCTTCTTCTCTGTCTGCGAGTTCCTCAACTCTGTGTGCAACGCCTAAGGTCATTTCTCTTTTGCAACCAGGACAGATATTATTTATTTTCAAAGAATCCTTTGGCTCCATTACCTGGTTGCAGTTTCTATGTCCGTCAAAATGATACTTTCCATATGCTGGGTCAACTTCGATTGTTCCTTCCAGACCTTCACCTGATCTGATTGCTTTCAAAATATTCTGATAATCTAAATTTTTCATTTCAAAGATTGTTGCTTCCCGTCCCATTCTCCAGGGCCAGAAACTATGAAGATCAGAAAAAGATACTATTTGTTTATTATCGAGCTGACTGAGTCTCCAGTTCATGGGTGGATCAGAAGAAAGCCCAGTTTCTATTGCATGAACATGCTCTTCCTGATCTTTGAAACATTCATGCAAAGAGTCAAAGCCTGACTTTGAACCGAAGAGACTAAACCATGGTGTCCATATATGGGCAGGTATTACTTCTATGTCAAGTGATATTTTTCTCATTGCATAGATAAAATCATGTGCCGGAATCTTAAAGATTGGTCGGCCATCATAGTCTACTCTTCCGTGTTTTAGCAGATAATTTGTTATTTGTCCAACGATTTCAAAACTAGGTGCTAAAACAACAACATGGACTCTTCTTCCTTTGTCTGCCTGAGAATAAATCAATGATATTTCGGTCTGCAGAACAAAAGGAAAACCTGAACTTGTCTTTAAAATTCCAGAGCCATCTTCAACTAGCTGATTTTTTAACTCTTTTATCCATTCAGGATGCGTGAAGTCTCCTGTTCCAAGCATATTAACGCCTTTGATTTTAGCCCACTTCTCTAGGGTTTGAATACTAATTGCACTGGAACAGGCTCGGCTGTACCTAGAATGGATGTGTAAGTCAGCGATGTACTTCATGGAAAAGAATAAGAGACACAAATTTAAAAATATATTGAAAAATTCTATTTATTCTCTTTTTTGAATTCAAAATAGGAATATAGGAACAAGTATAATACTGACAAAATAATTGGACCTATGCCAAGCCATATGGCGAATTCATTAAATAAAATTCCTAGAAAAGCAATGACTCCTGATATTTTGAATAGTTTTCCGCCCAGTTTGTGGGTTTTGTTCCAGATATTATCGCTGCTTAGAGTCCAGGGAGTTCTTATGCCAATAAACCAATTCCTTTTTGCATGCTCAACAACAATACCTATGTAAAAAAATAATAATCCGAGAGCTGGAAGCATGTAACTTTCCATGTCAAATTCATGACCAAGGTTCCAGATGATTACTAGAATGTAGATATAAAACAGAAATAATGCGAACATTATTATCATTCCGTCAAAGTGTTTTCTGAATTTTTGTATATTCTTTTTTAGAGGGTCAATTTTTGGAATCAAAAGATACATCCACAGCATCAATTTTATTATGGCTGGAAACAAGAATAATCCCCAAAACTTTGACATGTAATCATCTACTTCACCTTTTGAATTCCAGTGAGAGGCTATCCTGTCGGGCATTTGAGGGTAGAAATAGATTCCTATTAATATTGATGTTATTAGAATAATCATGATTATAATGGTTGTTTTTTTCACGATATTTCTAAAGAACTAGAGTTAATAAATATTTCTAATGTGTTTTATACCATTCAGGATGTTTTTTGTTGTCAATGTATGTTAGAAGTGGTTCTCCCCATGGTTGATTTTTTTCTCTGAAAGGGCTTGTAAGTCCTCGAAAGAACAAATAGCCAGCTTCTCTTAGAATTGTATCTGGAATTAATGGTATTCCTGCATATGTTGCTATGTTTCCTGGTGTTGGGTCTATATCCTGACCAAATGCTTTGGTGATTAGTGAAACTATACTGTAAGTAGCCCAAAGTCCGTTTAAAATTCTAGAAGTTGCACTCATATAGAACGCTTCTTTTCTATCACCTTCAGTCCACTCTAATTGTTTTCTTTCTGGAGCAAGACCTAATACTGGACCTATTATTATACTGGAAACTATTTGCATGTATTTAATTTGTTGTTCTAGATTAGTTTCTATCATATCTTCCGGAAAATTTTATCATCTTTATAAAGATATTCAGAAATCACTAACTTTTTATAGTATTCATAAGTTCAGAATCTTAATGACAAAGATTGTGATGGGAGGACAGGCTGTGATTGAAGGAGTTCTTATGAGAGCACCAAATAACTATGCAGTTGCTGTTCGAAAACCTGATGGAAAGATATCTGTTAAGACAACCGAACATATTCCTTTGACCAAGAGAAATAAAATTTTAGGCTTACCGTTTCTTCGGGGAGTAATAATTCTCTTTGAAACCGTTGTTCTAGGAAGCAAAGCATTGACCTACTCTGCCAATGAGTCGGTCGGAGAAAAAGAAGAGCAGCTTAGCAAAAAAGAACTGGCATTTACTCTTGTAATCTCAGTCATCTTTGCACTTTTAATATTCAAGTTTTTACCTCTGCTACTGACAAATATTTTCAGCAAGAATGCAGGTCTTAATAACTTCTGGTTCAATGTTATTGATGGATCAATTAAAATTGTAATATTTCTAATTTATCTGCTGGCAATATCTCTGATGAAGGATGTTCAGCGCATGTTTGAATATCATGGCGCAGAACACATGACTGTTCATTGCTATGAAGCTAAAAAGAAACTAACGGTTGAAAATGTTAGAACTTACAAAACAATGCATCCAAGATGCGGAACAGAGTTTTTGTTGCTTGTACTTTTTATCAGCATAGTATTTTACATGTTTATACCATCCGGTACAAATTTCTGGATGAAATACCTTGTAAGAATATTGTTATTGCCGGTAATAGCAGGGGTTTCATATGAAGTTCTGAGAATATCCGGAAAGTACTACGAGAACTGGTTCTTCAGAATGATCGCCGCACCGGGAATGATGCTGCAGAAAATCACAACCAAGAAGCCTGACGACAAACAAATAGCTGTTGCAATAAAATCTTTAAATGCCGCACTAAAAGCAGAAACAGACTTTCTGAAAAAATAGCTAGATATTCTTCTTAACCTCATCCCATGTTAGAATATTCTCAGGATTCCAGTTGTCAATTGTTTCTTTTAATCTGTCAAATTTGTCCTGCTTTGCAATGCTTTTGAAATCATTTACAAAAACTCTTATGATTCTTTTTTGATTCTCCACTATTTGTTTTGCAGAAACCGCTGCTTTCTTCAAAGTTTGTACATCTGCCTGTAGAATTCTTACTGTCCGCTGAAGGGATTCTTCTTTTTTCTTAACATCATTCATGATAATATTGGAATCTTCCTGCACATCAGCCATTCTAGTGTACAACCTGTCCATGTAACTAATTATTTCAGAATAATCATTTTTATCTTTTTTTACCATTGGTTTCATTTTGACTTTATTTGTTTAAATATTTTGTTAATTATCAAAAAGTAAAACTTTTTGGAATTCCCAAAGTCTGATTTAGATTTTGTTGATCTCCTCCTGAAAAAATCGAAAGGTATTTATATTAGCGACTCATTATTAGAGCATTAAAAGGGAAAAAGAGGGGTATAACAATGGTTGATCTTGGTATAGCACCACCGCCACCACCAAAACTAGGAAAGAAAGAGAAATCTCCAGAAAAAAAACCTATTGAGATTAAGAAGGAATCTAAAAATTCTAATAAAAAAGATTCTGAAAAAGAAATTAAAATTGATGATATTTCTATAGAACCTAAGAAGCAGGGGTTGTTCAAAAAAATGTTCACAAGAAAACCTTCTGAGGCAAAACAAGATTTGAACATTGATGATCTTGACTTGGATAAATTGAGAGCAGATTTTGGAATACCTACAAAACAACAGAAATCAGAGATTTCTCAGCTTCAAAACAAAGAAGTTTTTGAACATGAGAAGAAAGTAGCTGATTTGGAAATTCCAAAGGTAGACATGGCAACAGAATCAGAAGATTCTGAGCTTCAACCAAAGGTTAAAGAGCCTTCAAAACCAAAAGCAAAATCTTTTGGAGTTCGAGCAAAACTCAAACAACCAAAAAAAGAAAAGTTTTCTAAGAAAAAACCAATTGATGAGTCATATGTTCCCAGACCTGAAGAGGTTGATGACATTGACTGGACTGGCGGAGACATTGTTGATGAAATTCATGATTCCAAAGAAGCTTCTGGTTGGGATACCGAAGAACCTGCAAAGATAGAGAAAATTTTGAAGGTCAAACCAAAAAAAGTAAAAGTTTCTGTGAAAAAGGTTGCTGTTAAAAAAGCAACTCCTAAAATTTCTAAGAAAATAAAGGTGATGTCAAAGGTTGTTAAGCCAAAACCTGTTAAGAGAATAATTAAAACAGGAAAAGTGGACAAAGTAATAGAAGAATATTTCAAATCGGTGGAGCAGGAACAGAAAATCATACAAAAGGAACTTGATATGATTGTGGTTCATCCAAGGAAAGCCTTGCAGAAAAGTCCCTCTGAATACATAATACATCACAACGAGAAATTGATTAAGTCAATGAAGGAATTGCTGGCGGCTTTGAAGTCAATTAGCGACGAGGAATTCACACGAAACGTGGGTTCCAACAAGAAGAAATTCTATGCATGGGTTAAAGGAATTCTGGAAAACGAGAAAAAAGCAGAAGACCAAAGAAACAAACTTCTAAAACAAAAGATGAAGGAAATGTTCAAAGAGTATGGTGCAGGAATTAACAAGGATATACAGGACAAAAAGTATGAACTGAATCACCTGAAAAAAGAGAATGATCATAAATTCAAGCAGGCAACGACTCTTGGCGAAAGGATGAAAGTCAAAGAATCTGAGCTAAAGAAAAAAGACAAAGAGCTTAACCTTTTAATTGAAGAGGGAATACAAAAAATCATTGACAAGAGGCTCAAAAAAGAACATGCATCCATGAAAAGAGCAGAGACAATTGCTGGAAAGAAAGCAAAAGACTATGATTCTAAAGCTGAAGTTTTGAAAACAGAAAAAGAAGATTTCAAGAAACACAAGGACGAAGCATTGCAGTTGTTGGATGAAGGTGCTGAGCTAAAAAAACTTAAAGCAGCATTGGAAAGAAAAGATATAAGGCTGAAAACTTTTAATGACAAACTCAAAGATTATGAAAAAGAGCTGAACGATAAAATGACTAACCTTGAAACTCGGGAAAAAGAGGCAAAAGAAATTTTGAAACGAGAAGAAACTCTGGCAGTCAAAGAAAAAGAGCTGGAACTTGAAAAAAGAGACTTTGAAACGGATAAAAAATCTTTTGAACTGAGAAGAAACGAAGTCAGAGAGATGGAAGGTCACCTTGCAAAAGAACGCGGAGATTTGCAGGAGATTAAAAGCAGTCTGATATTCAGAGAAGGCGAAGCAAAAGAGAAACTGGAAGAAGCAAAAGAGATACAGCATGAGATTGAAATTGAAGAAAAACAATTCAGAGAGAGAAGACATGACCTTGGCTTTAACAGTTACCTTCATAATAATTCAATGGAAGATGAAGAACCAATTGTCCTAATAGACAAAACAGTTGAAGATTTCTTGATTCAGGTAGAGAACTGCAGAAACATGGTTAGAAACAACCAGTTGGACGATGCAAAAAGAGCGTATTCTGAAATCAGACAGAGATTCTCACAAGCACAGATTGAACCAAATAAAAAAGAAGCATTGTACAATTCAATAAGAGAATTGTATGATGATATTTACTTGGCTGTAATAAGTAGGATGTAGTTATTCATAATATTCTGGGTTAACAAACCTTGAGAAAGCGTTTATTACTTCTGTTTCCTCTACTAATGTTCTTGTTATCAGGTTATTTGTGAGAACTCCAATTACTCCGCCCTTTTGCTTAAGATTATTTATTTTGAAATGTTTAGATGCAACAGGTCCGAGTTCTTCTCCATTCCTGACTTTTTCTGCAATCACTTCAGGAATCTTTGTTCTGCCTGTACCTGCGATACCAACCTTTTCTTCTTTATTAACAATGACTGCCCAACCTGAAATAAACATTCCGTGCTCCATGTCGACGACGCCACCCTCAAGACCAACTCCGTAGTCTGCATTTGTTTCTTTTAGAGCAAGCTTTGCTCTAGTTGTTGCGCCTTCAATTGTTTCGTCTTCGTTTTTTGGCTGAGAATTTGTGCCGTGAGGAACTTCAACGCTGATGACTTCAATGCTTTCATCTGGCCAAACCTTTTTTGCAGCACGTTCTACTGCAGAAACTTTAGTGGGATTTTTTGAGCCAACAGCGATTATCATAGTTTTAGAAATAAAGAAAGGGTATAAAAAGTTTTTCTTAGAGAAGATGGCGATAAAAGTGTTTAATAATCTCATCTGGTGGAGTGTTTGTTTGAATCATTTCTAAAACATTTTCAAGTTTCTTAGCAGGTACTTGGTATGTGTTTGTCAAGGGTTTATTTATGATTCTCAAGGCTTCGTTAAGTCTCTCTTCTGGTTTGGTGGCTGCATCTATAGTGTACTTTCCTTTCCTAAAGTTACGTAGTCTTTTAGCAACACTAGGGTTTTGAACTATCTTGCTGGTTACTTCATTTTTTTCAAACTGTATGAAAAAATCCATAACCCTAATATCTAGGTTAAACGATCCATTTGCAATATCGAGATATGGGTGATTAGGTGTAAGAACCACTCCTGATTTAAAGTTTGAGTCCAGGAATATCCATCCAAATCTATTTGAGAATTCATGAGGAGTATAATAAACATCGACAAAATCTTTTTTAGCTGATTCAATCAGTTGTTTGTTTTTTGGACTTGAATGAAGAAGATATATTGGTTTTTCAGTTTTTTTTGGAAAAAGATGGTATTGAGTAGCCATACTTGCAACAAGACTTTCAACCAACTGTTGCGCACTGACGTCTTTGAAAGCAAACTCCGTAAATTTAGTTCTGATAGTATCCACAAATTCCATGAAAAAAAGAAAGTTCAATTATTATAAAAAATTTTCTAAATTGTTTTCCTCAACCTTTTTAAACTTAGGCATATACCTATAGTTTATGTGGGTAATGAAACTATCGGTTCCGTGGAATGAGAACGCTTTAGCCAGTAACCTTGCAAGAAAGCACAAAGTCGTTGTTTTAGCTTATCCTGTTTCCAGTAAAGCATTTGAAGATTACATTGAAGTCACTGCAGCTACTCAATTATTGGGTTCTGAAAAAGCTATAAAGAATTTAATCTCTGACATGAAAAAAGACAAAAGAACATTAAATATAGAGTACAAGAATAACTTACTTATAGCAAGAGCAAAGCAACACATTGCGAACAAAGACTTTTTTCAAGCAGGAGTTTTTCAAATAAAACCATCGATTGTAAATAGAGAGGGAACATATGTTTTTGAACTTGCTTCTTGGGATAAAGAAAAGTTGATGAAAATAATAAAATCCTATGAATATTTCAATGCAAAACTTCATTGGATTAAGCAGAAGAAGATAAACAATGTTCAAACTTTGAATGTGTTTCCTGACCTGACTAAAAAACAAAGAAATTGCTTGCAGATAGCAATAGACAACAATTACTATGACTATCCGAGAAAAATTGACTTGAAAACTCTTGCGAAGATTGCAGGCATTTCATACTCCACATATCAATTTCACATTCGAGTCGCTGAAAAGAAAGTAATGCCTTTCTTAAGTGAAAATCTATAGGTATATGTCGATAGAATGTTCTTATCTGTTCTTTTATTACTGTTTTTTATGAATAAAGAAAAAAAGGATAAGTTTGCTCTAAAACTATTTCTCTCTAGTGTTATTTTATCTTATTCTATGATAGTATATGGTTTCTACAAAAGCAATGCACCTCCAAAAGTTAAAGAATTTAACCAATTAGAACAAAAACTTAATTCTTCAATAAGTATTCCTTACAAAAATATTGAGAACTATTTATCAGAAGAAGCAGAAGTTGACTTGTCATATGTTGACTCTCTTAGACATGAAAAAAAGATATTGGAAACAAGTGACGCGTATATTTCGGAGAATAATATTTATCAAAATGAAAAAAAGAAAGGTGCAATCGTTGGTTGGATAGGTGCAGGAGCTTTATGGTTGCAATTATTTAGTACCGCAATTTATTCTGAGCGACTAGCAAAGAAGGGGAGAAAGTCTAAGAAGCTCTTATAATGTTTCCATCTATCTCAAACTTTACATCCAAAAACTTTTCTGCAACGTAGATGTTTGATAGTGTGTGCTTTGTGATTTCAGAAGTTTTTATCTCTCCTTTTGTGATTGCAAGCAGTGGTATCAGTTGGTCCGCAAGGTATTTGTCAACAACTGCGCCTGAGTCTATCTCTTTCTTTAGAGCATCGACTGCTTCTCTTCCGACTTCTTCGGATTTCTTTGTTTTTTCTCCCAGAGAATCACTGCCCAGAAATATTGGCTGTCCGTCTTCTTCGTCTCTGCTAAACATTGCCCAGAGTGTTATTCCTGAACCTGTGCTTTCTGTGTTGCTGTACTGTCTTTCAACTCTGACAGAGACTCCAAGGCCTGAAAGCAATACTTCTGCATTGTCTGCCTGTCTGTCTGCAACGCTTCTTTCAAAAAGATCGCTTGACGCATGCGAGATTCCTCTGATCTGCAGTAGTTTTCCTCTTTTGGTGAGATCCAGTGGTTTTCTTTCAAGACCTGCCTGTTTGCTATTAATTTTAACAATTACCTTTCCTGATCCTTTTGGATAGTATCCTCTTTTCATTGTTCTTACTTCAATGTCTGCGTACTTTTTTATGATTGGAACAAACACATGTACAAAATAGTCTATTGGCTGTGACCATTTAACATCTGTTCCGCCCGTCAGATTTATGGTTATGTTTTTTCCTGAAAGTATGCTTGGAAGTATCAGTGACTGCAAAAGCAGAGTTATTGATCCTGCTGTTCCTATGTCAATTTGGATTGTTCTGCCCATTACTTCCCGTGGTATGAATGTTATCTTTTCTGAACCAATCTCGCAGTTAGTTACAGAAGAATCGGTTAGTTTTTCAAGAGCGATGATTGAATTCATGTGCTGCGCTTTTAGGCCTGGTGTTGGTCTGTTGCTCCTGATGTTTTCTATCTCGCATGGTTTTCCGGTAACAACAGATAAAGCTAGAGCTTGTCTTAGAATTGCTCCTCCTCCTTCTCCAAATGAGCCGTTAATCTTTATCATGGAAGTATCTAATGAAGTTTATTTTAAAAATGTTTATGAATAGAAACTTTTTTATATAAAACTCATTTAAGTGGTTCCAAGGGGTGCAAATGAAACTTTCTAAACGTGGACAGGCATGGTCAATTGACATAATAATCGGTCTGTTGGTTTTTATGATGATTATAATAATCTTTTATACTCTTGTGGCTAGCAGAGATGAATCCACTGTTGAGGATTATTCTGAAAAAGCTGAACTTGTTGCCAGTAGACTCTATGAAGAAGGACTTGTTGATCCTGACACAGGATATTTTAACGACGAGAAATTTCTGGAGCTTGCGAGTGAAGACTATGGTGC
>JBDRCD010000005.1:0-2406 GCA_043822105.1 archaeon
GATGGCAAAAAAGGTAAGGGATATGGATTTAGGACCAAGGTTAGATATTTTGGGAATTGGTGGTTAAAAATGGAAAGAAAAAGAAAACCTGCGAAAGGATTGTTGGATGGATTGGCAGACTTCATCCGGTTGATTGAGGAAATGGAAAAAAAGGGCTTGACTGAACAGGTGAAAAGGGGAGACTTGGAAGGGCCTTACGGCTCAAAAGTAAAATATGAGTACAGGGTAAGAACCGGTTTGGGAATAAGGCCTGGGAGCATGGAAAGGTTTGCAGGCAAACCAAGCGAACCATTTTATAGGGCAAGCAAAAGAATGCCAACCAAGGTAATAAAGCCGGAGGAAATGAAAGAAAAAGAGGAACTGGCAGAAGTAACAGAAAAAAAAGACACAATAGAAATTACAGTTGAACTGCCCACGGTTGAAGAAAAAGACATTGATTTAAAGATAGTGAAAAACGCTTTGAAAATTACTGTTAAAAGACCTGAAGGAAAAATAGAGAAAAGAATTTCAATCCCGAAAGGCAGCAAAGCAGAAAAAATTGAAAAAGCGTTATTCAAAAACGGCATACTTGAAATAACTTTAAAAAAGAAAATAAAGAAGAAAAATAAAAAGGGGGTAAAACCAAATGGTTGACGAAATCGGCAGATGGAAGGTTGGAGCTGACTCAGCGGACAGAAGGGACATAATAAAAGACAGGATCAGAAGAAAGGCAGGGCAAAGCCTGGAAAAAAGCAGGAGAAAAATCTTGGAGCTCAGGAGAAGATACAAAATAAAAGTCGAAAGAAACGAGGAAAAAATGAAGAAGCGCAAAAAACACGGGGAAAAGCTGGGTCCAACATGTGTTTCCCTGATGGGTTCAAGGGAAAAGGCAAAACAAAAACGCTCGGCAATAGGGTCTTTGGTTCCTGAAAAACCAAAGTTCTCCCAGGCGAAAGGTCGTCCGGAAAGAATCTATGGAAAAAAATTTGAATTAAGGGAACTGAAACAAGAGCAAAGGAGGTAATCCCAAATGAGAAGAAAGCATGAATGGATTCGCCAAAGAAAAAAGAGGGGGGAGGGATTTTCTGAAGAAGACTCCCCAGAAGAAACTACCGAGTTTGCAGAAGAACAGGCTGAAGAAGCAACGGGAGAACCGATTGAAGAAGCAGCGGAAGAAAAAATAGGAATAGAACCATTACAAGAACAAGAGGTTGTTTTAAGACCCTTGAAAATAAGTTCACAGAAAAGAAGTTTCATAACATTCAGAAAAAGAAGAAAAATTGGTGATGGCATGCTTGAAAAAGAAATTAAAGAGCAAAAAGCCAAAGCTAAAAAAGCAATGAAAAAGCTGATAAACGAATTACCTGAAGAGCAGAGAAAAGCATTCCTTGAGGAACTCCTTGAAGAATATGAATGAGTTTGAGTGAAACAAAATGCCTAAATTAAGACCCAAAAGTTATCAATCGCACGGAGTAAAGCAAATTATTGAAAGAATGTTAGACAAGGGAGTAGTAATTAATGCAAAGATTAGAGCTTACCTTGTTGATTTTAAATTAATTGAGCTGGAAAGCATTGTTGTGCTTGCGTCGTTTGAAACTGCGGCAAAAATTGGCGTGTCTTTCCCAAAGGGTATTGATTTTGAAACAAAAGCATGGAAGGAGCTTTTAACAAAAGAAACCTGTCCTCAATGCAGGAAAAAGGTCTATGAAGAAGAACTGCGATTAGGTTGTCCTTGGTGCAGCTATAAATTAGGAGGTTAGATTTAGGGTGAAGGAAAAAGAGAAATTGGAAGTAATTGAATTTGAAGATGAAGAGGCATTGCAGCCGGAAAAAAGCACCCAAACAGATTCAACTCTAGCAGCAGTGATTGACAGAGTATTGGAAAAGGGGCTGGTGATAAATGCAGACATAACTGTAAGCGTTGCTGATACGGAACTGCTTGGGATAAAAATCAGGGCAGCACTGGCAAGCTTTGAGACAGCGGCAAAATACGGCCTGCAGTTTCCTCAGGGCACGAATATGGAAACAGCAGCATGGAAAGAGGCAATAGTTGAAAAGGAAGAATGTCCAAACTGCGGAAAGAAAGTGGAAACAGAACAGCTTTTGAATAAGTCATGCTATTGGTGCGGATGGCAGTCTGCTAAATCAAAAGCTTTGAAAAAAATTGAAGTTCGTTAAAGCTGTAAAGGTTTTTGCAATGATTGACCCAGTTAGCCAAACAATTCTAAGGAGGATTGAAGAAAGGGTAAAAGCAGAACCAAGAGAGGGGAATATTGCCTATAGAAAGCAGTGTCCAAGGTGTATGAAATGGCAAGTAAAAGAAGTTTTAATGAAAGAAGGTTGTTTTAAATGCGGATGGAAACAAAACAAAGCAAGGTAAATTTATTCATGAATGAATTGGATACCGAAAGCAGGTCAATTGTTTCA
>JBDRCD010000006.1:0-63497 GCA_043822105.1 archaeon
GGGGGTGAAAGAGCCCCTATTTAATTTTATGAAATATGTATAAAGTAAAATTATAATGAAATAATAGATATATATCGTTTCATAAATGGTGGTTTTAAAACGACTATCAACAGAAATTTGTTATCAAAAAATGAATAATGAAATTAATAATCTAACAAGAATTCTTAAAGGATATAGTTACGACCAAACTTCATATATCATATCAAAGGTTCGGAAGAATTTAGGTCTTAAGAAGATTCAGAAGAAGACAGTAGTACAACCCTTAAGTTCAGAAGACTTAGGAAGAATTCTTACAACAGCTTACAATAATAAATCCACTAAAGGATTAATGATTCAAACAATGTTTTGTTTAGGTCTCAGGGTTAGTGAATTGGTAAACCTAAAGATTGAACATTTTGACTACAATGGAAAAAGAATGTATATTGACGTTGCTAAAAAAGACAGTCAAAGAACGGTGCCTGTTCTAAGTGATCTAGCAAATCTACTTAAGATTCATATTGGAGAAAGAAAATCAGGATTCATATTTCAATCACAAAAGCCAAATATGTTAGGTCATTATAGATATTCAACTGCACGAATCTGGCAGATAGTTAAAGAAGCTGGAATTGCTTCTGGAGTAGAAACAGAACATAAGAAGATATATCCACACAAGCTACGACATACAGTTGCAACATTTCTAAAAAGCAAAGGAATGCCAATTGATGAAATACAAAAATTCTTAGGTCACACAAATATTAGTACAACACAAATATATGCCAAGACAGACATATCTTCACTTGAAGCATCATACTATAATGCATTTGGAGTAAAGAAAAAAGAGGTGAAACTAAATTGAATCAAACTATGAAAAAAGTTGAAACAAAACAAAGTCAAGAGTATAGGGATGAACTACTTAATAATTATGTAAAGATAGCAATAAAAGTAATAAAGTCAAAAGTTCTAACACCAAGAGAATCATTGTGGATAGCAAATGTGTGTCAAGATTATGCATTAGAACTAACGTTTAAGAATAAATGCAGATCATTTAAAATTTGGAGTAATCTAATAGATTTAATAGAAGAAGTTTATGGAGAATCCGTGTTGTAAACTGTTTTATTTCTTTTATATCTAATATTTTCTATGGTAAGCAACTGTATCCATCATCAGTTTGTTTACAATTTAATCCTTTTTTACTACAATCAAATCTATCTGTTTTTTTCTCACAAAGGTTGTTTACACACCAATAACCTTCATACACTATTACATCACCAACACAAGTTGCTTGAGACGTATAAGGCTCATCACCTCTATAATCATAACATTCAGTATAATATGCGCTTGGTGGTAAAGATTTTACATAACAATGAGATTGTGTTGTTACCTCATCTTGAGGGTTTCAGCTTCTTCTTTGGAACAAAAAGACGAATCTGAAACAGTTGTTCCATCTGAACACACATATTTTGTTGTTTCTTGAGTTTTAACACAACCACTTAAAACAATGATTGTCAACACCAAAGTTATCCATATTAAGTTTTTATTCACGTTCAACACCTTTATACTGATATATAACTAATAATTAACTGATAGGTAAATGTTTATTTAAATCTTTCTGTCATATAACCATGAATTTCGATAAATTAGCGTTTGTTATAGGTGCACCAAACAGAATTGAAGTGGTATTAGCTTTAGATAGCGAGAAGATTCCCAAACAATTAGTAAAAGAGATTGGAAAGCAAGATGCAAATATTTCTAGAGCCTTAAGAGAGCTTACGAAACGAGAAGTTGTTAAATGTCTAACTCCAAACAACAAAAGAGGCAGAATATACACATTAACACCAGATGGACTCCAGATCAGACAAAAACTCCTTTCAAACGCTAAAAAAGACTGATCTGAACGCAAATGACAGATTATAAATAGAAGTATATAGGAAGAGCATTATAATAATCAATCTCGGTCTTGATATCGAATATAATAGTATGATTTTCTAAACAATCTAATAATGACCAACCAACCAATAATAAATATGAATGTTTTCCAGAAATACTCTCTAATTGATTTTGATATTGTAATATCATAATTAAATATTAAATCTGTTTCTTCATGTTGAATTAAGTCGTAATTATAAATCAACACATATTCTGTGATGAGTTTATCATTTTCGTTTAAAACAATATTTGTTAACTTTTTTTGTTCATTGTATGAAATTAAATAACTATTATTTTGAAATTTAATTTTAAGATTAAGAGAGAATGCATCAAGATTACTTATTTGAGATTTATCTTTAATCTTTATAGTATAAGTTCGATAATCTTTACCTACATTAAACACATTTTCAAGATATTTATCTGAGAAAAATTTGTTTATTTTATTTTTATCAAGATTCATTTCTTTTATAGCTTGTTCTGGAGTTATAAAACCATCAGAATCAAGAATTTCACACATATTATCACAACCATAAGATAATCTTTCAAATGGTTTAAACATAAAAATGCTTAGAACTAAAGGAACAAGAAGTAACAATACTAATCTTAATATCAGAGTCTTTGAAATCATTCTATTTTTTTTCATATTCAATTCCATATATTGGTATCCTAATAATGTTTATACTAATTTTTCACGATCATATTTTTCATATAATAATTTTGTTCTACTATTAATTATTTTGATAAGTTTTTTCACTTCTTCTTCAGAAGCTTCCAGATTCTTTGTGAAATCATGCAATAAATAGCTTAAATCAAATAGCACATTAGATTTATCACATTTATTTACATATTCTATCATCTTTTTTTTGTAGAAGTTAAAGTCTGTTTTACCCATCTCTTCAATTGCGTAATGAAAATCTGCATTCGCAGTTGATTTATCAGACTCTAGCATTCTAATAAGAATATCAAATGATTTTGATTTTGAATAACTATTATTCTTAGCAAGAAAATAACAAATATGACTATATACTCTATCATTATCATATTTTACTATTAATTCAATTATTTCAAAATCATCAGATTTATTATCTAAACCCCACACCCAAATTCTTTCAGAGATAGCAGAAAGAAGATTCTCGCTTGGTTTATCTGTTATAAATTTTCTAATAAATTCTAATGATTTCTCTCTGTCAAATTTATTTATGTCAAATGCTAACAAAGCACCTTGAATTCTTATTATTTCAGAATTATTAGGCTTATTAGCAAAATCAACTATTTTGTAATAGAACGATTTATTCTTAAATTCTTGATCTGATTCTATTATAACTCTACAGGCAGTAATAAAACCTGCTTTTACAAATTGATTATCAGAAAGTTCAGTGGATAATCTCAATTGTATATAGTTCTTTACTTCATTAAATTTGGATCTTCCAATACCCCCCAATAACAAACAAGCATAATGATAAACACTCGTATCTTTTGGTCTATCGACTAATTTATTATAAATTTTAAATCCAAGATCAGGATTTTTTGAACCAATAGAAATTAAAGCATTCACGAATTTTCCTTGAGCCATATCACTCTTTATTTTTATAATAAGGTTCTTTATTATGTTAATGAAGTTTTGTTTGTCACAGGCTATTTTATCCAAGTTTTCTGATATAAAATCCATCCAAAAAAATATGTTTTCATCTAAAACTAAATGCGTAATTATGTATCTTAAGTCATCTTTATTAGGATTTTTATCAGATAACAATTTGTCAATAGCATCTTTTTTGTAGAGATACTTCTTCTTATTCTCTAAAAGTTCATTCACGATTTCTTTTTGTTGTTCTGAATTCATTTTAATCAAGCATAATTCTTTTATCTTTATTTAGTTTACAAACACATTTAAAAATTGATTCCTTTGAAGCATTATCTGGTCGAATTGATTTTTTGCTAATAGTCCCATTTTTGTCAATTTTGATTATATCAACCCCATATTCAAAAACTCTTCCCACAGTATCGTTTAAAGGAGCAACATAATTAATTAATGCTATTCCAAATTGTTCTGCATGATTACTAAAAAAATTTGGGGTATTAATTCTTATTCTTCTAATGTGAAGATTTATATTAGCTTTTCCTGATCCTTCAGAAAAGAAGTCATCGGTTAATTCTCTTTGCGTCGCAAAATTACTGTTAACATGAAATAGTTTCACTTGTTCTCTTATTATAGTTACCAATAAAAAAGTTGGTAATGAGTTGCCATAATCGCTACTAATAGCTTTTATATGACTTGATAATTTTTTAGGTATATTGGATGAGTTAATAGAATCGTCTTCATGAACCTTGTGAAATAATCTTTGACTTGTTTGTCCAATACCTGTTTCAAGCATTGCAAAGCGTCTTCTTCTGTCAATAAAGAATTTTTCAGTGGTAGATTCACCAATAGAATTTAAATCCCCGTCTGTAATTGATGACTTTTTATCACTTATTAAAACTATTCCTGTTGAGTATGGTATTGCCAATATTAAAGTCATTATTAATTGAAGAGTTATTTAACTTTTAAAGTTTCGTTTTTTTTCACTTTCAAACTTGTCATAAGCATCTTGAACAAGAGTTGTTGTCGCAGAAAGAAAAGCTGCTGTAAGTTTTTGGTCTAGTGGAAAAGAAAATCTTTTTTCACCTGCATGAACATGTGGAAAATTTGGATGAATATTTTCACTATGTGCTTCAAAAAGGCTTTCAGAGCCATTATAATAGTTGAACCTTACATTACAATCATTAAATTGATTTGCTGAATCAACTTTTTCATGATTATTATTTGCTATTAGAACTGTGCATTTTACTGCAGGGTTAGATTTTGAGACTGCACTGCCTTGAATTAAATGTTCTTCAGTAGAAGTACTGTTCATAATTGCTTCTTCTGCAAGTTCTAAAAATTCTGTTTTTTCAAGTTTCATTTTTCAATCTTCTGTTAAACAATAAATTCTTTTTGTAGAAATAATTACAGTCTTATTAACTGTAACTATACTTATATTCGGATAAGGAATATCTTTGTATGTATAAAACTCATTTGGTTTAATAGTTATTCCATGATTCTCAACCCCTATAAGTTCCAGATTTGAGAGATTTGTGTTCAAGTTTATTTTTTCTTCAAATTCATCCATTTGTTCTTTTATTATTTTATCTTCAAATAAAGTTTCAAACTGTAAAGTGTTGTTAGTAAATTGCTGACGATATTCAAGAGTCACATTAAAGTCTATAAAAGCTTCATTACCTCCATTCTTAAACATAAACTCAACCTTACAAACATTATCTTCACACCTCTGCCCATTTGCACCAAAGAACTCTACTTTCGGTTCATCTAGTTCTTTACTAACTAATACAGTCTTGTTAAACCAAGATTCCTGAAGTTCCTTTGCAGGTTCCAATATCTCATAAAATGTTTCGTTGAAATAACACACCAACTCTTTTTTCAAAGAATACTCTGATTGCTGATAAAAATAAGTGTGATTCAATTTAATAAATGCATCATCTAACAGCGAATGGACTGTTTTGTATTGATAATGTTTCTGTGCAGAAGTAATTTGTTTAGATAAATCTTTTAGAGGTTCTATATGTTCATATACTTCATTATGTGATCCAAAGCCAAAGAAATATGTAACTCTCTTGAAGAATGGAAAGTTTCTCTTTATGTCTTTCAATGAATCCTTAAATGAATCAACCCTGAAGTCTAAAAAATAAACATATCCATTGAACTCTGTTGCGCTATAGTTTCTATCAATCACTTGTTCATGAAATAAAGATACATAATTTTCAAATATAGGTATTTGATTTCTGATAAAATCAATTATGTTTCCACCAGTTAATATAGAACTAATCATATAGCTTATTTCCTCCAGTTCACCTATAAAGCCTTCTTGTTTAGTAGTTTCCATCTTTAACTCAGACACACATTGATTAAAGACACTCAATTCTTCTTTGTCTACTGGACCATACTTTATTCTTTGAAAAGAATTATGACAATCAGATAACAAAATTAGCATATCTTCCTCAACATTATTTCCAAATGAACATGCAGAAGATAAAATAAACGTTCCAACATTAAATTTAGAGAGAACTCTTGTTTTTTGAAGTGTTGATACTGTTTTGCGAACATCACTTGCCTTCTCAACATTAATAAGATAAGGTAGAGCTTTATCAGACACATCAACAATACCTCCAACAACTTGCTTCTCAGGAGATTCTAAACTTATCAATTCACAAAAATCAAAATATCCTTTAAAGAGAAACACTTGATTTGACAAATCGTTCTTGAACAAGTTTTGTCTCGCAGATTCAATTTGTAAAAGTTCATGAAAATCATTTGTGAACACTGTTTGTTTATTAATATTAAGAGGTACATAAAAACAATGTTCTAAATCACAACAACCCATTACTGAAACTCTATTATAAGTAGAAATATAATCAAACTCATCAACAAACAAACAATTTCTACCATCAATACTAAATTCATCTAAATAATCAATAGACGCAATAACATTTAATGGAAACAAGAGAATGAGAAATATTATCATTATTTTGTTATTCATTATATCAAACCTTTTTAGACAATTATTCAATAAATGCCTAACTCTACCATCCTATTTTGAATTGGTGGATTAGAATAAAAGTAAAAATATAATTGGAGTTGTTTATCTTTATCATCAAAAAAATTTTCATTTGACCACATATCAATTTCAAAAGAACAAGTCATACCAGGTTCTAAGTCAATACTTCTACTAAATGAAGATTTTCCTGTACATTTAAGAGTAGGATATCCTTCAGAATTGCTTAAAACCTGAGTTTTTCTAACAAACTCATCCTTTTCAAATCTATACAAGTCTATAGATATTACTCCAAAATTTTTAATAGTGTTTTTACCGGTATTTGTAAAATTAAATTTAAAATCAATATATTCGGAAGCTTCATTTAACTGTATTTCTGAAGGTTCAACCGATATTGAAATATCATACTCTGAATTAATATTAGAGATATTAAAGTAAATATTTCCTGCAAAAAATCCTACAACTAATGTTGCTATAAATGCTATACTCCAAAGTATTATTTGAATGTTCTTGTGTAGTGAAACTTTTCTTAAGTAACTCGTATCTGTTTTTATACTACTTGTTTCTTTCTCGATTCTATCAAGAGATTTCTTAATAGTCATATCAAACAAGAAGTAATCAAAACTATTTAATTTTTTCCTTTATATCTAGTGTTTTCTTGATTTCTTCCCATTCTACCTTTGTTACTTGTTTAATCATAGAATATTAAACAGAAACAATTGTTTATATGCTTTACTTAGGGAGAATCGAAACATTTCCGAAACTATTAAATATTCAAAACTTCAGTAGTAATATTTGATGAGTGAAAAAGAGTTAAGCGACAAACAGAAGGATTCTTATGCTTATAGTGGCATTGGCTTAATAGTTATTATTCTCTTTATTGTTTGGTTCTTATGGATTAAACCAAATTACGCTACAAACATGTTGAAATTTAATTTAATATTCTTATTTACAGCCATAATTATAGGATTGTTAATATACTTTTCAATAAAGAACAAGAAGTTCAAAGAAAGTTTAGGAACAGTCGTTGAAGGATTATTTGTTGGTATGGGTAAACTTGCAAAAGCCATAGCAGATAATATTGGTGATGAAGAAAAGAGAGGGCGAAAAGGTAAAAAAAATAGAATTCCTATAAGTAAAAAGGAAAAAAACAAGGTCTATGATATTGCTAATAATCGCTGTCAAGCTTGTGGAAAAGTTGCTCGACTCAAAATACATCATATTGATGAAGATCCCTCAAACAATAACCTTTCTAACTTAATTTTGTTATGTGGAAACCATCATGATGATGCTCATAGTGGTTCTTTGCCTAAGTGGAGATTAAAGGATTTGAGAAAAGGTACAAAGTTCAACAAACACACTATAGATATACAAACAGAAAGATAATTCTACTATTATTTCCATAAAGCTCTTTTTAATGGTGTTGTGTTAAGTTTTTTACCTAATCGGTCTTTTAGATTAAAGATGTCTTCTTCTTCAGTTTCTATAAATGAGAATTCTTCATTCTCTGAACAAAACTTTTTGTACTTTTTAACTTTAATATCCCTTTTCTTGAGATATTCTTTATCGTCCATACCAAAGTGTTCTAATATAACCATGTTGCCTTTACCATCAACAAGAATAAAATCCGGTCTTAATTCGCCATCTATATTCATCATTAATTCATATCTAAATTGAACTTGATTAGCTTCCAAGAAATAACATATTAATAATTCACTCTTTGATTTAACTTTTTGAGAATTGAAATAAAACTTGCCTTCAAACTTTTCTTTAAAGCTTTGCTCTTTCTTCTTCTTAACATAATCAACTTGTCTTAACTTCTTCTTTTGTTCTTGCTTTTCTTTCCAATGCTCTTTGCATAAAGTGTGTCCTTCAGGAACGTCCACATTACATACTTCACATACAGGCTTCTGTTTCTCTTTTTCAGTACACTCCCCAACACTCTTTAAACCAAGGTTTCTTGTAATTTCCACAATTAGGACACTTAGTTGAAGTCATTTTAGTTTAGTATATGTTAGGTTCTTTTTATATTTTTAGTATGGTAGGTATTCTATATTTAGTTTTGACCTTATTTCTTTTATGAATTGGCTTTCACTACATGATTGGTCATATAAGAAAACTTGTTCTCTGCCCCTAGTAACAGCTACATAGAACAGTCTTCTTTCTTCTTCTAATCGGTCTTTCTTCTCTGATAGCTTCGCAGGCTCATAAATATCTGGGTTCTCTAGCTCACAAGGAAATCCATACAAGTCTTTGTCAACGTTAAGAACAAACACTATCTTTGCTTGTAATCCTTTGCTTTGATGAACTGACATTAAAGGAACACCTGGTTGTCTGTCAGGATTTCTAGTTATAGGTACTTCTTGTTCCTTAGCATACTCTTTCAAAGGGTTTATTAGTTGAGGATTATTAATTATCCTTCTTAATATCATCATGTCTTCCCAAGCAACTCCTTCTTCATGTAATTCTTTTATTTTGTCAACGCAGTGCTTCGCTACTTGTTCCAAGTATTGCCTTTTGTAATCTCCTTGATGTTGTGAAGAGAATAATGTTACTTGAACTTCATCAGAGTTTTCAGCAACTGTTTTCTTTTGAATCTGAGACTTTTCATCATTATGTTTTATTATATCGTTTCCTAGTTCAACGATTGATTTATTACTTCTATAATTAACTTCTAACTTTGTTTCTGCAGGGTTATCAAAGAACTTTCCGAATTTTACGAAGTAATCCAAGTCTGCCCCTGAGAAACCCATTATGCTTTGCCAATCGTCACCTACGCAAAACAGTTTACATTTAGAATTCTTCTTCATTAGCTCATTTACAAGGTTGAATCTTTGAGTGCTTAAATCTTGAAACTCATCTATTAGTATATGGTCATAAGTATCTTCATAAAAATCTTTATTCTTCTTCAACTCTTTTATGGCTAAGTTAATCATGTCACAAAAATCTATTTTGTTTTTTGAACGTAACTCTTGCTCGTAAAGCTCGAAAACTCTAACAGCTATGTTTGCAAAAGATATTTGTTTAGGTGTCCAATCATCTTTGTTTATTATAATCTCTATTTGTTTGCTGTTTAAATCATAAGTTTTAGCAATAGTAATAAAGTTAGCAATGTGACTTGATAAAGCACTCACAGAAGTTTTACAATTATACCACACACGTTTAACTAGTTCTTCATAAGGTAGTTCTTCAATTACAAATTCTTCTTCAGGATGTCTTTTTTCCAAAGCAAACAATATTTTTTCTTGAATGATTTTTTGAAAGTTCTTTCTGACATCTGCGTTTGTTGTTTCTATAAGTTCATATTTTGTAGTGTACTTGCTTAAATCTTTGTAATCAGAATAACATTTTATTTGTTCTTCGAATTTCTCTTTTTTAGCATCCATTCCATCAAAGTATTTTCCATTTCTTTCAGTTTGCGTGTTTCCTTCAAACCAATAAGGAACGTTTCCTTTTTCAGTTACAGCCCAATGTTCCCAATAAATATTATGTTCTCCAATAAAAAAGTCAGGGTTAGGTATGTTAGTTTCTCCATCTTTAGTATACTTCATCCAGTCAGCCGGTAATGCGTGAAGCAACTTTAGTTGTTTACCATTAACATTATTTATTACGAAGAAGTTCAGTATTTCTCTTTCAGGCACACTATCAACTATTTGACCATCTAAAGCAGTGTATTTTAATCCTTGCATATATTTATGAAACTCTTCTTTAGTCTCGAAGTCTGTTCTGTCTTTTATAACAAAATCATCTCCATAAGATTTCATAAAGTTAACAACTAAGGTTTTTGTTTCTTTCTTTTTTAGTAAAGCTTCGAATAATAAGTTTATGTGTCTCTCATAAAGTTTTTTATAATTATCACCATCAAAAATTAGTTGAGGTGTTTCTTTCATAACGCCTCCACTTGATGCTCTGAGTATTTTCTTACCTAGAGAATGAAATGTTCCAACTGTCACATAACCTTTTTTGTGAGTTCCAGTTTTGATATCACTTGGAGAAACTGTTTTAACATTCAGTCTTTTGTTGCTTAATCTTTTCTTTATTTGTTCGGCTGCTTTATTTTGAAAAGCTAAAGCCAGTATTCTATGAGGTTTAACAGTATCAGGTTTTCTTTTAGCCAAGTAAGCTATTCTATGTATTAGAACATCTGTTTTACCACTACCTGCACCTGCAACTACCAAGTTATGTTTATCATCAACTATAACTGCTGTTTGTTGATCATCATCAAGTTCATAGCCAGGCTTTTTGAAAAGTTTAGAATACTCTTTCTTTCTTCTAGCCACAAACTCATCATTATATTTAAACAATGACTTTTTAATTTCTTGTAGTTCTATTTTAGACTTGTATATTAGTTCGATTAAATCCTCTGGAAGAACTTTTTCTTGTTTACCAAGATACACTAATTCATTGAAAACATCAAGGATAGACACTTCAAATAATTCTTTTGCAGAGTGTATTATGTAAGTGTCTGCTTTGACTTTTTTATTCCATTCTCTTGATACTATTCCAACTTGATTTTTAACTATTATTTTCAAGCTAGTAATTATTTTTTCTTTTCGTTTAAACCTTAAAGCTAATTCTTTTTTTGCTCTTTTAAGAATGAAGTAACCAACTACTAATGGGTAAGTCACGTATCCAACAATAGTTATAGTATTCCAGAACTTAATTTCTTCAAGAGATAACTCTAATCTTTCTATAGTAACTTTAAGTTCCATATATTCATGTTTTACTATGTATGGACTATTTAATTTTTTCTAAAATCTCTATTGTTTTCTTGATTTCTTCCCATTCTTCTGCTGTTACTTGCTTAATCATAAAGCTTTAACAGAAACTATTGTTTATATGCTTTACCCAAAGAAAACCAAGATATTTTCGAATAAAGCGAAAAACTTAAAGATACACTTTTCTTTCTGGAAGCTATGTCAAGAAGTAAATCTGATGATGCTGGAAGAGCTTTTGAATTTGCAATAGCCATAGAGATTGAGGAAAGAATAAAAAAAGAAGATGTAAAGTTTGAAATTGATAAAAAATCTGAAGAAGACAACATTCGAGGCAAAAAACTATTTTTAGAACAAAAACCTGAAGTTCAAAAAGATATGAAAATCGCTGCTGAAAAGCTTGTTGACTGGTTAGTTGAAACAAAAAAGTTAACAGTAGACGCCAGACAAATTGCTCTCAAAAGATTTGGCGATTTAGAAGGAACTAAAAGCAATCCTATTGATATTCAACTCACAAAAGATTTTAAAGATTGATTCTTTTTTTCTAAGATGTCTATTTTAATTACTTGTTCTAAGTTTTCACAAATAGCATCAATTTTATCAATATTGTTTGGTAAACCATTGTCCTTGAATATTTTTTTGTCTGGATGAATTCTGAATGAAATGTTCCAACCATTATTTAATTGTAATAATAGCTTTATATTTCCATCATATTTGATCGTAACTTTTGAAGGAGTTGGAATATTAACAAAGTGCTTAATTAAAACTCGTGTTTTTTCATTTTTCACAACATAATAATTATTTATCTTTGCAGTTAAGAATTGAAAAAGTTTTTCCACATGTTGTTCTTTCGTAGCATATTTATTCAAATACCTCATCAAAAACAGAAGTATTTGTTTATGAACATTTTTAACTCTGTAATCTGAAGGCAAGTCTCCAACTCTCTCAACTTGCGGATAATCCACCTTTAGTTTATTAGTAATAGATATCATTAAATCTGCGAACTCTTTTCTGTATTTCTGAATTACTTTTTCATCGACTATACCACATTGATGAAGAAGATTTCCTAATCTAGGGTGTTTTAATGCATCATGATGCTGTTTTATTGAAAGACTGATGACTTCTTTTTTTGAAACACCATCCAAATCACTCTTTATTTTTTGTGCTATAACTTCAGCTAATTTCACAGGAACGGCATTACCTATCATTTTATAACCTTTACTTACATTATCATAAATGAAAATGAAATCATCAGGAAATGTTTGAACTCTAGCACATTCTCGTACTGATAACCGCCTGTACTCTTCTGAAGACTTCTCGTCAAATTTCCAATCATCAGGACCTATTTTAATCATTTTACTTGCTTTCGGATGCAAAGGTGCATGTCTTCCACCTGCTTGTATTGTAAATGAAGGTTCAGACCAATCTTTTTTTCTATTTCGAGACATGTACATTGTGGAAAAAGAACCAATCATATGTTCATGATTAGGGAACTTTAACATGTCATTTGGATAATTTTTTTCTTTTGCAGAAGTTGATTCAGGAAGATCACCAATGCTTTCTTTTAAACTAAGTTTATTGTTTAAAGGCTCTGGAAATTCAAATTTTTTGCCTAGTGATTTATGATAACCTACAATGATAACCCTTTTCCTTTCTTGAGGCACACCATAATCTTTTGCATTTAGTAGTTTGTATGAAACACTATATCCAATTTTTTCGAATAGTTGGATTATTTTATTAAATTCATCAATATGAGTTTTTGTCATAATTCCTTCTACATTTTCAGCAAGAAAAAATTTTGGTTGTTTATCCCTAATAACTCGAATGTATTCATAGAACACTTTGCCTCTAGCATCATCAACTCCTCTCATGGTGCCTGCCAAACTCCAAGATTGACATGGTGGACCACCCAATATTCCATCAGCATCAGGCATTTCATCTGATTTAACATCGTTGATTGAACGAGTGTCAATTTTAAGATTATGATTTTTTTCAAATGTTTCCCAAACATCTCTATCTTTATCATTAGCATAAACTAGTTTGAATCCAACATTGGTAAATCCTAAATCTAAACCACCAACACCTGTAAATAGTGAAATAATGTTCATAATCATAATTAATGTTGAACTATATTTAAATCTTACTGGTTAATGTCCTGTGACCAGTCTCTTGAATTCTCCTACTATAGTTTTTAGTTTCTCTTCACAGGCTCTACATATTCCATTTCTAACTCTTCAAATATTCCTTTTTCTGTATTTGCTAATATCTTTCCTGTTTCTTTGTCAATTAGTCCTACTCCAAACTTTAATGATTTGTCTTGTTTTATTGCTGTCTGAGCCAGTTTAATATTATGTTCTTTACTCCCTGTTCTAATTAGAAGTATTACTTCATAGTTTTTGTCATTTGCAATATAACAGTCTACTTGGACATCGTTTTCTACGTCTTTAACTATAATTATTTCTTGTCCATCCTTTTCAATTTTTCCATATTGTTTTAAGACTTCTTTGATTCTCTCCAATACCATGAACTCTCTTTTTGGAATTATAACTAAGTCCACGTCATGGCATTCTGATTTATTTCTTCTTACACTTCCTGCTATTATTCCCTTATCAATATATGGTTTTATTTTGTCCAGAACTTCTTCTCCTATCCTTTTAGCTTTTTCATACTTCATTTTTTGTCACTTCCAATCCTAATCTTTCAATGTCTTTCTGCTTTACAAGACCTCTATTTGCATATATTCTTAGCCAAGCTTTTACAGCAGGTTTCAAGTGTTCATAGTTTTCAACCATTTTCTTTATCTTTTCTTCTCTTTCTTTGTTCTTATCTACCTTTTTTATTTCTTCTTCGTCTTCCATAGTTGTACCTCCACACAATTTTTTATAAGACTTTGAACAGAAATGAGGACATAGTTTACAATCAGAAATTGCTTCACCAACTTTTAATCCTTTACAATCATCAAATCTTCCTATGCAATTAGGATATTTGAGTTTGTCTCGTTCTTGATATTCTTTATTAATATAATAATCCCTTAACCTTGCCCTTTGAACATAAAAAGGAATCTTTCTAACAACCTTTACCATAGTTTTTACCTTTCACAGATTATAAATAGACTTTGGTATGGCGGTGATTTTCGTTTTTCAAGAGTATAAATTCACCAAAAAAGATTATTCTTGATGATTTTCATTAATCATATTTACAAGAATTAAAACACACTGTTTTTACGCCCAAAAGCAGGGTTATTTTAGGACATTTAAAATTATATAATAGAATATATGTTTAAAAAAAAGAGGGCTTAAAACGGACTTATTCAAGGTTAAATAACGACTGAAAAAGAACAAATACTTACTCTACCTGCTTTACTATCTCCTTTAACTTTTTAATCATTTCAGGATCAGATTTAAGTATCTGATACATAGCTTCTTTTAAGTCACTTGTTTTATCAATTTGAACATCAGAGATAGTTTTACTCATAATGTCTTTATGTAAACTCTCTTCTTTCTCCTTAATCTTTCTCAAACTAATTGCTGTCTCCATTGATAATGGATATCCACACTTTTGACAAAACTGTGCATCCCCTGTATTTGAATAACTACAATGAACATTTGGACATACTTGAACATCTAGTATAGTTCCAGATTTCTTTGATTCTTCTTTTACAATTCCATAACTTGCAAGAATTTTATTTGCAACGTCTTGCTGACTCAAATGAACATAAACCTGAGCCATATTTGATGTTGGACTCCAACCTGCATGAATTTTTAGTTCCTGCTCACTTAGAATCTTAGCCATTCTTGTAAGATTTGTATGTCTGAACAGATGAGGATACACATGTTTATTAATATCTGCACATCTTGTTGCTCTCTGCACAATTTTATTTAAACCCATTCCACTAATTCTTTGTCCCATCCTATTTGGAAGTATTGAACAAAATAAAGGTGCTTTAGGATTATTTTTATCAGGATGTAATGCTAACCATGTTCTAAGGTATGGAACACTAAAGTATAATTGATTTGTTCGTTCACCAGTCTTCCCTCTTAAAACAATGGTTGCTATTGTTTGCTGATACCTAGAATCTTTATTAGGAATTTCATATACTTTAACATCTTCAAGGTTCATATCCTTTAATTCACCTTTTCTTGCAGAACAATCAACTAGACAAGCCAAGAAAGCCTTATCCCTTGCAAGAGGTGTTTTCTCAACTAATAATTTCATTTCTTCATCTGTTAGTATTTCTTTAAGTATTCGGTCTTCGTTCTTCTTTTTCCTTGTGTACAACCAACTAACACATTCAGGATACAATCTTGGATGCTCATCTCCAAACATCCCATAAATGAATCTATAAAAATCAAGCAATGTTTTCTTCCTTGTTGAATTAGGTTTAATGTTATCACAGGATTTACCTCTTTTCCTCAAAAACTCTTTTGTTTCTTCTAAATGCTCTGCAAGAAAGTCTCTAATATCTTCTTTAGTTGCTTCTTTATATCTTAATCCTTTTTTATCCAGAAACAATCCAAGCTTCTTTACATACCATAAACATCCATAGAAACCTTGATGTGATGTAACCTTTCCGCTTGTTATCTTATAATTATATAACTCATTAAGTGTTTCAAGGTTTTCCTCACCTAATATTTTCTCAGGATATTTTCTTTTTAGCTCTTCTTGTGTTAAGTGCTTTTCCATAGAATTTGCCTTTAATAATATTGTATTTGTTAGAAAAGCCTTGCATCTACCTTCTGCTCTTGCCTCATCTGAAATACTTGGTCTTTTCTTAGAAGTTTCTATCCCATAAGCCAATCTTAATGGTATTTCAATATCTGTATGTTTATACATCCATTTATACAAACTTTTTATTCTCCATTTGTATATTGTTCTTGACCTATGAGAGACTTTTTGAAATCTTACATCATTAATTTCTTGATTAGAATCAATTAGTTGTAGAAATTCTGTAAACTCTTCAGTTGTAGCTTTGTCAAATGGTTTATCAATGTATACTGCCCATTTTCTCACAGTATAAACATATGATATAATATTCTTGTCATGAGTGTATGTTCTCATATGCTTTGTCCATCTTTTAACAATATCTAATTGTTCTTTTGTCCAACGCTTGTCTTTCACACAAGCTTCAATTTTCGCTTTTGCTGACATCATTTTTCTAGTTTCATAAAGCCAATGCACGTTTTAAACTAATCGTCAAAGTCATATAACTAAATTAACTTTTCACAATGATATCTACTTATCCAAAAGTAAACCAAACAGAATGATTTCCAGTCAGTATCATAAATCCTTTGTCACCTAGGTTTCTGGTAATTTGAAGAGACAACACAGCAGCTGTAGCTGCGCCGACGCCCGGCAGGACTGCCGTTAGAAAACCTGAGAGTTGACCTGACAGCAATGCCTTCAAAGTCAGCTTCTTTGGAAGTTTTATTTCTTTCTCTATCTTCTGAACAGGCATTGAATCATTGGAGTTCAAACTAATCAGCAAAGTCGCAACTCCAAAAAGTCCAGACAGCATTGGAAAAAGAGGATTTTCAAAGCCGGGAATATTAAGAACAATAAAACCAAGGGTTCCGGCCAGAACAAAAACAAACAAAGCCCAAAGCTTTTTTCTGTCACGAAGTATCATAAAAGTAACAACAGCAAGAAGAATATAACCAATATAGTCTGAAATTAAATCATAGCCATACTTGACAATCGGAACAAAAACTGCGAACAAAACAATGCTCAGCAACAAAGCTCCAAATGAGCCAATCACAGTTAGCTTTAAAGCAGTATAGCCATGCCCTACCAATAGATATCTATGTCCTGGCAAAACTCCAAGGACCTGGTCTGAATCAGGAGCACCAAGATAAATTGAAGGAATAGAGTCAAGGAAAGTATGCGTAACACTCATGGCAATGATAAAACAAGCAAGAGCAGAAAAGCCAAAGTACAAAGATAAAAAAGGTGCTGCAGATAAAACTAGCAAAGCAACTAAATTGATGTGAATGCCAGGTGTTAAGCCTGTTATGATTCCTGCAATGATTCCTAATGCAACTGCAATTAATATTTCCAGTATCATCATAAGTGCGCCGAGGCCGGGATTTGCGCCCGTAAACACAAAGAGGTTTTGCAAGATTCGAACCCGGAAGCCAGTAGGCAACGAGGTATCAACTCGTCACAATACCAGATTATGTGACCTCGGCATGAAAAAATTTATAAAGTAAAAACATATTTTAATAATTGAGGTATCAACTTGTTGCAATGCCAGATTATGCGGCCTTGCTTTTTTCTATTTTGTTATTAGAATTATCTCTTAATAAGTTCTTTTCAAGAAATCTCGAAATTCTTCCGAAAAACTTTTTATATAACCTTTCTAAACCAACACTATGAAAGAATACCTTAAACACTACAATCTTGGTGAACTTAAGGATTTCCATGAGATTAAAGAAGGTGTTGTTAACAATCACTATGTACTAAACACTTCTAAAGGAAAGTTTGTTCTAAGACTGTCAAACAAAACAAGAACTTTTGAAGAAGCGCATTACGAAGTTGACCTAATAAACCATGTCAAACACTTACTGGTTCCTCAATACATTCCAAACAAAGAAGGTGAGATTATTACAGTTGTTGATTCCAGAATAGTCACCGTAACCAACTATGTTGAAGGAGAAATTCCAGAAATGTTCACCGACGAGATGTTGAAGCAAACCGGAGAGTTTCTTGGAAAGTTTCACAGAAATACCAAAGATTTCAAAAGCAGATATTCAAGGCCTGCAGTTTATGTTTTCACAGATGAAAGGCTTGAAGAGATTAGACTTGACTTGAAAGACAAGTTTCCTGAGCTTTCCGATGAAATAGAGTATGTTCATGGAATCGTCAAAAAGTACCAGTTTCCAGAGTCATTTCCAAGCGGACCAATACATCTTGATGTGAAACCTGCAAATACTTTGGCAAAAGATGGTAAAATAACTGTTTTTCTAGACTTTGACAACTGCGAAGTTGGTCCCTACCTGCTTGATCTTGGCAGAGCATTGAAGTGGTGCTGCTACGATGAAAAAGGCTATTCAAAGAAAAGAGTTGACCTGCTGGTTTCAGAGTATGAGAAATACAGACCATTGACCAAAGAAGAAAAAGGCCTTATCAAAGAATCCATAATTCTGGCCATTTCAACACAGCTGTTCATGCTGTACCATCTTTATTTATATGTCTGGGACGGCCACAAAGATTATCTTGAATTTTACAAAAACCTATTTCTTCCACAGTTAGATATTCTATTGGAAAAAGGATTTGTTAATTAAAACTTAGAAACTATCGCCGTAACCCTTTTCTTAGTTTTTTTAGGAGATGATTTAAACATAATTTTATTCAGTAGACTCATCTCATTTTTGGTTGGAGCGGCTTTCTTCTTTGCAAGAACCATCTTATTTTTATTCATTTTCCTCAGATCCTTCTCAAATCTTCTGGATGATAGTTCAATGAGTTTCTCCTTTGATCTTAAAAGCTTCACATTGGCTTCAAATGCTTCCAGATTTTTGTACAAATTCTCCTCTCTTTTGTCAAGCATTTTCTGCTCCTTTGAAAGTATTATTTGTTCTGTTTTCAGTGAAGCGTTGTCTTTTTCCAGCTTTTTTTCAAGTGCATTCAGATACTTCTCTTTTTGTGTGAGTTTCTTGATGGCATTGTCAGCATAGATTTTCATTGAAAGATAGTTTTTCATCTGCCTTGTTTTCTTGTTCAGTAGCTTCATTTTCTTTTGAAGAAGTTGCTCCTGTTCCTTAAAAGAATGCGCGTGAGAAACCGTTGAGTTCTGACCAATGGATTTTATATGCTGTCTCAGAGCATTCATCTTTCCATTTGCCTTATTAAATTCCAGGCTCATAAGATATTTCTGCGTAAGGGTCAGTCTAGTTGCTATAAATCCACTGTCTTCCAGGGTCTCACACCAGTGCTCGACAATTTCTATAGGGACATTCAGGTGCTTTGATGCTTCTATCATAGAAATCTCTTCTTTTTTATTCACATAGTCCAGAAGTCTGTCAATGCCTGTAATAAGATTTTCATGCTTTTGCATATTATCCCCAACAATTTGTATTTATTATTCATTTATATAGCTTTTGATTCTAATCCATCACCAAGTGGTTACAAAAGCAAATGATTATTAGATAGTTTTTTATAATGAAACAAAGAAATAATAATTATGTGGGTTGGATTTGACTTCATATTATTCATTCTTGGACTTGGAGCTCTGCTCTGGGGATCAAATCTATTGGTGAATTCTGCTTCCTACATTGCAAAAAGATTTAGTGTAAGTCCCATCATTATTGGAATAACTCTGCTTTCAATAGGAACAAGCATTCCTGAGATTTCTACATCAGTCGCAGCTTTTATAATGGGATATGGAGACATTGCTTTTGGAAATATAGTCGGAAGCGAACTCGTACAAATTACTCTTATACTTGCAATTGTAGCTCTGATAAGACCTCTCAAAGGAAACAGAAAAGAGATTTTATTCTATGGAGTGGCCATGGTTGTTGCCATTCTACTGGCCCTTTTCACCATAAGTGATGGAGTAATTTATCGCTCAGAAGGAGTTTTATTGGTGGTTGCATATTCAATATTTCTATGGTACATATTCAAGTCCGGTCGTGTTGAAAAAGAAGTAATGCTTGAAAAAGACAAACAGAAATGGTATTTTTTAACACTGAGCATAATAATAGGTATTGTCATAATAGTTGTGGGATCAAAGGTCATGATTGATGCGACCATAAACATTGCAAAATTCTTTAATGCTTCGGAATTCATAATATCCGTGTTCCTTGTGGGACTTGGAACTTCACTGCCAGAACTGGTTGTCAGCGGAGTAGCTGCATGGAAAAAAAAGTTCGACCTGAGCGTAGGAAACCTTCTGGGAAGCAACATCACGGATCCGACATTATCGCTGGGACTCGGAGCCATATTTGTCAAGAGCTCTGCGGTGAGTGCATTTGCAGGCATGTCTGCGATTTATTTAATATTTGTCTGCGTTATTGCAACAGTATTGTTTGCCTGGAAAAAGAAAATAACAAGACCAATGGCATTTGTTCTTCTGGCACTTTACCTGGCCAGTTTCTTTATTTTCTAAAAAAGAAATTTTTATAAACAGAACATGATTTCTAGATTCGGGGGATATGATGGATAAACAGATAAACATTGCTCTTATTACCGTTAACGAACAATTTTCTGATAATATAGCAACTAAAATAGCCTCTGAGAATGTTAATGTAAGTACCATGACAGAGTATAATAAAGCATTAGAACAATTAAAAGGAGACACACATTATGATGTTATATTTGTAATGGAAAATATTGTGAATAATGTAAACATGTATCCTGCTATTGCAATGAAAAAATTGGTTGACGTTGCTAAAAAATATAACCAAAACGCACTTATTACAACTGCAGGTTATCACGAAGAATCTTCAGTTCAAGGACATAAAAATCATGTAAAAATAATAATGCCAACACCTGATATTGTTACAAAAGAATTATATAATATTGTTTCCAACAACCATCATTCTGCATAAAAAAAATTAGAAATTTTTGGTCTATTTTTTCAGAAAAAGAAATAAAAGAAAAAAAATTAAAATTATTCTTTAGCTTTCGCAAAAGCCTTTGTCACAACGCTTTTCTTCCAGCCAACACTCAGAAGTGCTTCCATAATATCTTCTTTTGTGTGTCCAGCTTCAAGCTGTTTGCCTATGAATTCTGCAAGCTGCTCATGATCTTCTGTAGGTTCATGCATTCCACTTTCTTCCAGGTTCACAAACTTAGGTTTCCTCTTTTGTTCAATGATGAACAAAGCTATGAGAATTATGACAACAATGATTGCGACAACTCCCATAAAGAATCCTGCTTTGCTTTCTTTTGCTGGCTCTTCTGGAACTTCCTCAGGAACTACTTCTGGCACAACTTCTGGTACAACCTCAGGCACAACCTCAGGCACAACCTCAGGAACTTCTTCTACGAATCCTTCTGTTGCTCCGATTGCAAAGTAGCTGAAACCAGGTGTTTCTGCTTCAAAGGTTACTGTTGTTGCATCTGCGCTGATTCTTGTGGTAACCAATTCATTCCACTGGGTTGTGAACCTCTTTAATACTATCTGACCTTCTGTGACTCCATTTTCTGCCATCCACTGTTTTTCAACGGTGAATCTTATTTTAATAGGCGGATTCAAGTCACTATCAGGTAGGTTTGTCTTGGTGATTTCCAAGTACTTGTAAACTTTTCCAGTGATTTCTTGAGCTACAGAAGCTGGTTTTCCAGCAAGTTTCTCAACTGTTATTTTAACGTTGTTGGCAGGGTTTTTAATATCAATTGATATCTCTGTTACACCCAGTTCAGCGTTTGTAACAGTCATGGTTACTTTACCACTTGCAGTTGTCCAAACTCTTGACTGCTGTGGATTTGGAGGCGTGTATGATCCTCCACCACTTGAGCTTGCAGGTGCTCTGACTATGTACTCAATATCTGATGTGTTTGTGTTTCCTGCTGAGTCTGTTGCTGTACAGGTTGCAGTTCTGGTTCCAAGTGTAGTAACCGTCAAACCAGTCACGGCTGTTGTTACATTTCCACCATAGGCTTCTGAGTTATCAACTGCAGTACAGGTTGAAACAATGTTGCTACCTCTCACAAATGTTGTTGCTGTGAGTGTAAATGCAGTTATGTTTGGAACTGAAGTATCTATTCCGAAAGGAACAATTACACTGTCTACTGCACCCGTGACTTTTGTGGTGTTTATTCTCAATGAGTAATTGCTCTCACTGTAGGAATCAATGGTAAAGTTTGCCATATAGTCACTTCCTGCTGCGGCCAATGCTATCCAACCAGATGCGTTTCCGCCGGTTGAATTCAATAGTAAGTATTGAACGTCTGTCACATCAGAGAATCCATCAAGTGCAGTCACATTTATTGTGAAGTTTTCGTTGTAATAACTTCCGCTTGTCGGAACATTAACAGTCACACTGAAAGTACTATCAATTGTGAAGACTCCCAATGCTGTTGTGTTGCTGTTTCCTGAAGGATCCACACATGTTACACTCCAGTTATAGTTTCCGTCATCAAGTGCAATACTGTAGTTGGATGCTGTTGCATTAAGCACTCCAATTCCTGAAACATTTGTAATTTCATTTATGGATAGGTTACATGACAATGCAGTTGCTCCTGCATCTGTAGCAGTCCAGTTGAAATTGGTTGCAGATGTTGTAGTGTTCAATGCGGTTGTTGGATAGTTCAAGACAATTGAAGGTCCTGTCCTGTCAACGTTGAAAGTTCTTGTTGTTGCAGCATCAATGTTACCAAGAGTATCGTTTGCAAGAACTGTTACTGTATGCATTTCTTCTGCAAGGTATTCCATATCATAGGATGCCTCCCAATAGCTTCCTGAATCAACGCCATCAATGGTGACGTTTGCAGTGCTGTTGGTTATGCTGAATCTCACAGTGTCAACACCGTTGGTATCTGATGCTGTTGCATTGAAAGTCTGGTTGGCTGAACTTAGGTTCAATCCTACGGTTGGATCATTCAAGGTTACTGTTGGTCCTGCAAGATCAACAGTGAAAGTTCTAACCTCTGAAAGATTTCCATTACCTGCAGCGTCTGAACATGAAACACTCCAGTTATAGCTTCCGCCTTCGAAAGTTACTGCCTGTGATTTCACAGTTCCGTTTACACTAATCAGAGTGACGTTGTTTACATCGTTAATCTTCAGATAGCATCCCATCTCTGTTGACAGAGCGTCTGTTGATGTCCAGTTGAAAGTAATGGACGCACTCGTGGTGTTGAAAGTGTTAACAGGATAATCCAGAACAGTTGCAGGTTGAGTTCTATCAACAATGAAAGTCACAATCTCTGAATTGTTCAGGTTGCCGACTGTATCGTTTGCCAAAACAGTGGCCACATGTGATCCTTCTGCAAGGTTTGAAACATCATAGGCAACTTCCCAGAAACTACCTGAATCAACACCATCAAGCATCACACTACCTGAACTGTTGGTAACGTTGAATCTCACAGTATCAACATTCATTGTTGCATCTGAAACTGTTGCGTTAAAATACTGGCTACCAGTGCTGTAGTTTGCGTTTGTTAATGGTGAGTTAATTGTTACAGCAGGTACAACATTGTCTACTCCAACTGAAATTGTTGAAGACTGATTAACAGTTCCTGCCAAATCTGTACAATTAACATATACAGAATAAATAGCATTGCTCAAAGTAGCGTTTGCTGTAACATCTGTATTAGTATTATTGAACACAGATGAATTGGTTCCATAAGCAACATTGTCATAATACACCGTACAACTAACATTTTCTATGTCAATGTAACTATATGTAATAGAAGGTGTTGTATTAGTTGTATTAAAACTGGTATTAACCATAGTAATACTTGGTGCTATAGTATCAAATCTAAACTGGATAGTAATAATACTTTCAGAATTGTTCAATGTATCATTAGAATAATATCTCATATACATCGTGTTTGAACTATCTACTGTATAATTTCTTTGTACTGTGACAGTATACGGAGTTGTAGGTGTACACCCACCATCCATACAATAAAAAGGCGAATTAGAATCACAACCAAGACCAGAACCATCATCACAAGATAAAGTAATGTTCACATAAGAAGAACTGGTCCATTCACCAGAAGTATAACCCGCACCAGTGCTAATATTAGAATTAGCAGTTGTTGTAGGTGCTGTTGCATCAACAGTGAAAGTTCTAACCTCTGAAAGATTTCCATTACCTGCAGCGTCTGAACATGAAACACTCCAGTTATAGCTTCCATCATCAAAAGTAAGTGCTTGAGCTTTCACAGTACCATTTAAACTACTGAGAGAAACATTGTTTATATCATTAATCTTCAAAGTACAATTCATCTCTGTGGACAAAGCATCAGTTGAAGTCCAATTAAAAGTAATAGATGTTGAAGTATTGAAAGTGTTAACAGGATAATCCAGAACAGTTGCAGGTTGAGTTCTATCAACAATGAAAGTAACAGTATCTGAATTATTAGAATTACTCAATGTATCATTAACTAGAATAGTGGCCACATGTGATCCTTCTGCAAGGTTTGAAACATCATAGGCAACTTCCCAGAAACTACCTGAATCAACACCATCAAGCATCACAAAGCTAGAGCTATTGGTCACATTGAATCTAACAGTATCAACACTCATAGTTACATCTGTAACTGTTGCATTAAAGTATTGACTTCCAGTGCTCAAGTTGGCATTTGACAATGGAGAGTTGATTGCTGTTACAGCAGGAGCAACATTATCAATAGTCACTGTAATTGAAGATGAACCATTGGCGTTTGTTGCAAGGTCAGTACAATTAACATAAACAGTATAAGCACCTTGCAAATTAGAAGTGGTTGCTGTCAAGAAAGTATTTGTATTGTTGAAAGTACTTCCATTAGTATTTTCAGCTGTGTTGTCAAAATAAACTATACATGTAGAGTTAGGGCTTGTTCCATCTGTAAAGTTGAAGTAGATGTCAGGGGTTGTATCTGTCGTTGAGAATGTAGTATTGTGGATGTTTACGACAGGGTAGCTTGTATCAACATTCAAAGAATAAACTCCACTTTTGGTAACGTTTTCAGTATCAGTTGAACAGTTAACATACCATGAGTTTGCTCCTTCTGGAAGGGTGGTTGAAGCGTTGAACATGGATGTAATAGTATCGTTTTGGACAGAGTCATTTGAAACATATAACAATCCATCAACGAAAACTTCGCATAAGAATGTAGTATTTACATCGCTTGTTGTGTTAAACACGAATTCCGGCGTATTATTATTTGTCCAAAACGTGTCCGTAGGAAGTGTCGGATTGAATGCGTTTATTGTCGCACCGACGAGAAAAACAGCCACAAGAGCCATTATCGTTGTTAATAAAGATATACTTAGAATTTGTTGTTTCTTATTCATATAAATCCACCCCTTACTACATAAGCATAATGATTAACAAGATATTATATAAACTTTGTTTCGTTCTGGAAAGTAGTGAAAATAATTTACTATTGACTATTTTTGTAGGCTTCGAATGTTGATTTTATCATTTCTTTGACATCTTTTTTTGGCTGCCATCCGAGAACTTTCTTTGCCCTTTTGTTGGAAGCAATGGAAACTGCAACATCACCTTTTCTTCTTGGAGAATTAACAACTTTTATTTTTTTCCCAACCACTTTTTCTGTGAAAGTTATTAGTTCTTTGACTGTTACTCCATTTGAGGTTCCTAGATTAATAACTCCTTTGTAATTCGCATCGAGAGCAAGTATGTGTGCTTCAACCAGATCATTTATGTCAATATAATCCCTGACACAGGTTCCGTCCCTTGTTTCATAATCAGTTCCAAAAATATTCATTTCCTTTTTCCTGCCAAAGATTACATCCATCAAAACAGGAAAGATATTTTTTGCGCCGGAGTCAACATAGTTGAGACCTGCATCACCTGCAACATTAAAATATCTCAGAATTATACAGTCCAGTCCAAAACTAGTCATTGATTCAATCAGCATCTCTTCGCTTTCAAGCTTTGTTTTACCATAATAATTAACTGGCTCAGCTGGCACTTCTTCATCAACCACACCCTCATGATTTCCATAAACAGCAGCGGTTGAAGAATAGATTATTTTCTTAACACCATGGTTTATCATTGCCTTTAGCAGATTCTGTGTGCCAAAAACATTATCCTTGTATTTTTCACGGTTTCTCTCACCCTCCTCAATGGATTTATACGCTGCGAAATGCATTACTGCAGAGAAATTGTGATTAACAAAGACTTCATCCAGCGGATGCTTTGCAAGATCCAGTTTGTAGAACTTTGCTTTCTTGTCAACTAGTCTCTTGTTTCCATGAGAAAGATTATCAATCACAACAACTTCAAAACCTTTTTCTATCAAAGCCTTGACAGCTGCGCTGCCGATGTATCCTGCTCCGCCTGTTACAAGAATTGTTGCCATAATTAAACACATATAATATTGTATATAAATGTTATGAAATAAAATTTATATCCTCAAAAATTTTCAATTTTTGTTGTATATAAATGTTTAGATTGGGCTAAATTTATAAACTTCTACTAATTCAACATTCTCATGCCTGATTATAATGATAAGATAAAGGAACTTGAAGATCAGATTAGTAAAACCAAGTATAATAAGAGAACTCAGCATGCAATCGGCATGTATAAGGCTCAGCTGGCAAAGCTAAAAGAGAAACAGACTGCAAGAGGCAAAAGCAGCGGTCCAAAGGACGGTTATTCTGTCAGAAAAACAGGTGACGGAACAGCTCTGCTGCTGGGTTTTCCTTCTGTCGGAAAAAGCACTCTTCTGAACAGCCTTACAAATCAAGAGTCAGAGATTGGTGCCTATGATTTCACAACTCTGTCTGTAATCCCAGGTCTTTTAGAATACAAACATGCAAAGATTCAGATTCTTGACGTTCCTGGAATTGTAAAAGGTGCAGCTTCAGGTAAAGGTCGTGGAAAAGAAGTTTTGTCTGTCATGAGAAACGCCGATCTGGTTCTTATTCTGCTTGATGCAAACGACCCAAAAAAACTTTCTGTGATTGAAAAAGAAGTCTATGATTCTGACATCAGGATAAATCAGAAAAAGCCCGATGTGAAAATAAAGAAGACTGCAAAAGACGGAATCAAGATTTCCTCAACAATCAAGCTGGAGATTACAGAAGATACTTTGAAGGACATCCTGAAAGAGTTCAAGATAAGCAATGCAGAAGTTGTTATCAGAAGCAAAGTTGACATTGATCAGTGGATTGACTGCATTGAAGACAATAAGATATACATTCCGGCACTGACAATAATAACAAAAGCAGACCTTATATCTGATGTTATTCTTAAAAAGATTATGAAGGAAGCAAGAGCCGACCTGGCTGTTTCAGCAACAAAAAGTCAGGGCATTGAAGTATTGAAAGAGCAAATATTTCAAAAGCTTAATTTTATGAGCATTTACATGAAGGAGCCCGGCAAAGAAGCTGACATGAAAGTACCTTTGATTGTTTTCAGAGGTTTTACAATTAGAGATGTCTGCAACAAGCTTCACAAGGATTTTGTCAGACTTTTCAAGTTCGCAAGAGTTACCGGCCCTTCTGCAAAATTCTCAGGACAAAAATTCATGTTGAACCATGTCCTAAAGGATGGCGATGTTTTAGAGATTCATGTTTACTAAAACGATTTGCTCAAGCCCATGTAAATTGAAAAGTCTATTTCTTTTATTTTTCCAAAACTTCTTCCTTGAATAAACGCATTATAGTTCTTTCCTAGTTTTAAATCCAGTGTAGGTTCTACATAGACTGTTCCTGGCGATATATTATAATCTACAAGTAAAGATGCATCTATTTTTCCCATGTCTTGAGATGTAAACATACTTACTTGAGGACCTTTTTTACCTGTACTTTCAAATGGAAACAATTTTACAAAAGTGAAGTTATTTTTTCCTAGGTTTGGTTTGAACGCAAATCCCAATCTTATTGCATCTTTATATCCTGTTCCCCCATTATACTCTGATATTAGTTTTGTTTTTCCAACATTATATGTTAACCTACTTTCTGCACAGATATTCTTTTCTTCTGCATCTGCAAAGCCATATGTTTCTAATCTGTTCGTTATATTTGATCCTGCTTCTGCTGTTAATAATGTTGTATTATTACTTCTTGAACCTCTAAACTTTAACCATGAATCTGCTTTTATCGGATTTAAACATAATGCTGCCATTAATGCTATTGTAATTAGTTTTTTCATTTTTATTACCTCTTTTGTTTCTAAATAATAGTAACATTTTAAGATATATTAAAATATCTAGTCATTTTTTTCATAAAACACAACATTTATATACTATTTCTGACATAAATAAAAATATGAACTTAGATTTAAAGGACAAAAGAATACTTGCAGAGCTTGATATTAATGCAAGAGCCAGTTTTCAAAGCATAGGAAAAAAGACTGGACTATCAAAAGAAACAGTAATTTACAGAATAAAAAACTTAGAAAAGAAAGGAATAATTCAAAGATATACTACATTAGTTAACTTCTCAAAAATAGGATATACAGGACACGCAGTCTATAGTAGGTTTCAAAACATCAACGATGAACAAAAGAAAGAGATAATAGAATATTTGACTAATATTCCGAAAGTATATTGGATTGCATTAGTTGGCGGAAAGTTTGACATAGTATTTGGAATAATGGCTAAAGATATCTTTCAATTTAACAAGATATACTACAAGATACTTGCAAAGCACGGACATAATTTGGTTGATAATGCAATTTCCATAAGGACAGAGTTAAGACAACATAAGAGAGATTACTTATTAAACAATCAATCTGAAGACTTCAAACCACCATTTTTTGGAAAAGAGCCAGAAATCGAAGAACTAGACGAACTCGACTCCAATATTCTTTCAATTTTATCAAATCACGCGCGAATGAATGTTGTTGAAATTGCTGCAAAGTTAGAAAAACCTGTGAGTACAATTGCACTTCGAATAAAACAAATGGAAAAAAGAGAAATAATTCAAGGATACACCACTTACATAAAAGCACAAAACTTTGGAATGCAAAGCTACAGACTTCATTTAAACCTGCAAAATATGGATGAACAGGCAAGAAACTCGTTATTTTCTTATGTCAACTCAAATCCGAACATGTTACTAGCAATAGAAACTGTTGGTTCATGGAACTTTGAAATAACTTTAGAAGTTGAAAGTCATGAAGAATTACAACAACAAATATCAAAACTAAGAAAAGAGTTCAAAGACATAATAAAAAACGTTGAATTTATCATAATGTTTGAAGATGATCTTGTTTATGATCCCTATCCTTTGAAAAAACTAGAGCGTGCATTCTGAGATTATTCAATATACTAAAAGGTATACTTGTATAGAAAGCTTTATATAGTAGTTCTGCGACAAAAAATACCATGCTTTGTTCGAAATGTAACCACGGTATGAAAGAAGTAGACCGCATGAACAGCGGCAATTCTGTATTTGTAAAGTACCAGTGTCTGTCATGCCAAAATAATATCACAAAGGCCACAGGCCTGAGCAACCTTAGCACCATTTGAAAGTAATTGCTAAAGTTTATATAGTTTCTAAAACTAGAAGTAGTATGAACTTCAATTTTGATTATCAATCATTATACTCATACTTTGACAATTTAGGCTTCAATGAAAAGCTAGGATGGGGCAGCATTGTACTTGGAGTACTGCTTTTATTCGTCGGAATATTATTATAGAAAAGCTTATATAGTAGATAATCAACAAATAAAATTAAGGGGAAAAAATGGGTCAGCAAGAAGTATACGATTTTTTAACAAAAAATAAAGGTAAATGGTTTACCTCCAGAGAAATTTCTGCAAAACTAGGTGTATCAATCGGTTCTGTGACAATGTCACTGAAAAAACTCAGGAAAACAAACCTGATTAAGTACAAAAACACAGGAAAAAGAAACACCTACGAATACAAAGTAGGATAGCTATTTAACATCATATTTAATTTCTATTCTTAAATTGTTCAAGTTATAAATATCTACCTTTCTATTTTCTTTAGCATCAGGATCAAAAACATCTATTGTACAGTCTTTTACTCTGCCGGGTAAAGCAAAATTAATACCATATTTTCCTTTTTTTGACTTAATTTTATAATTTGTAAGCTTAAGTCTTTTCATTCCATCTATAATGTTTTTCTCAAGAAGCTCTGAGTTTGATTTAGTTCCATTAACTGGAGTTACTACAATGGCTATGTTATCTTTATTTACTGTGAGTGGATTCTTAGCTGTTGGTGGATTAATATAATCAATGCTGACATCACTAAAACGTCTTATGGCATAAATTTCAACTAGAATATTTTTAAAAAACTCAAAATCCAAATCACAATTCTCGATCGCCGTCTGAACAAATTGCCTGCTGAGATTTTCTTTTCCAGTGGAGGGATACTCTGCAAAATTATCAAAAGCATTCTGAATTTCAATATCATAACCAGTGTATGGTCTATGTGAATCAGAATCTCCAAGAAAAATAGTTTCTTTTTCGTCTTCAGGCATTTTAACAATGGAAAACAAACGAGATTTATAAACATATGTGAACTACACTAATCAAAAACTATTTATATAAAATAAGTAATCAGAGTTTCAAAGGGGTAAAACATGAAATTACTATGCATACATTCGGACTTCATTGAATACGAAGCAAAGAAGAAAGCCATAAAGAATCCTGAAGAGCTGAAAAAGAAAAAAGACAGGATGGAAGATTGTTTGGCAGTCTTCACAGCAGTAGAAACAGGTGACGAAACAAATCCAAAAGAAGCGGTCAAACTCGCAGTAGCAGAAATAGAAAAGAATCTCAAACAGGTGAAAACCAAAAAAATCATGCTCTACCCATATGCACATCTAAGTTCTGATCTTGGAAAACCAACTGTGGCTGTAAAAATAATGGAAGATATGGAAAAGGCCATAAAAAAGAACTACACCATCAAAAGAGCACCTTTCGGATGGTACAAATCATTCAATATTTCATGCAAAGGACACCCATTGTCCGAGCTTTCAAGTACTATTATCGTAGGAGAACAAAAAACAAAAGAAGTTGTCTCAAAAGCTTTGAAAGACGAAGAAAAACTCAAGAGCCACTGGTACATAATGGATGAAAAAGGAAAGCTACACACAATCGACAAATTCAATTTCAAGGACCATAAAAAGCTGAAAACATTCTCACACTATGAGAAAGACAAGGACAGAACTGCATCCGTTGAACCAGCACACATAGCTATTATGAAAAAACTTGAACTGGTTGACTACGAACCAGGATCAGACTCAGGAAACCTAAGATTCTATCCAAAAGGGAGACTAGTTAAAAAACTAATGGAGGAATTTGTAAACGACAAAGTCGGAGCATACGGTGGACTTGAAGTTGAAACACCAATAATGTATGACATGAAACATCCAACGCTTGAAAGATATCTCAACAAGTTTCCAGCAAGGCAGTATCAAATTGAAAGCGACAAGAAAAACTATTTTCTTAGATTCGCAGCCTGTTTTGGACAGTTTTTGATTGCTAAGGATGCTGTTATCTCACACAAAAACCTTCCACTAAAACTATACGAACTAACAAGATACAGCTTCAGAAGAGAACAAAGTGGAGAGCTTTCAGGTCTTAGAAGACTAAGAGCATTCACAATGCCCGATGTTCATGCACTTTGTGCAAACATGAATCAGGCAAAGGAAGAATACAAAACACGACTTGATCTTTGTATGGATGTTCAAAAAGGACTTGGATTCTCAATGGATGACCTGGAAATAGGACTAAGAATCACAAAGGAATTCTATGAAAAAAACAAAGATCTGGTAAAACACATAATCAAAAAAATCGGAAAGCCAATACTTGTGGAGATGTGGGACGATAGAAAATTCTACTTCATCCTAAAGTACGAGTTTAATTTCATAGACTCTGTAAACAAAGCAGCAGCTCTTGCAACCGATCAAATTGACGTTGAAAACGGAGAAAGATATGGAATTCTGTTCACAGATAAGGACAGTAAGCACAAAAATCCAATAATACTGCACTGTTCTCCAAGTGGGGCGATAGAAAGAGTGATGTATGCAATGCTCGAAAAACAGGCTGAGAAAATACAAAAAGGAGAAACAGCATCCATACCTCTGTGGCTCTCACCAACACAGGTGAGAATAATTCCTGTTGCAAACAACAAACATCTGAAAGCCAGCATGAAAATCTGCGATGAACTGCAGAAAAACAACCTGAGAGTTGACGTCGACGACAGAGATGAAACTCTTGGAAAAAAGATAAGAGCAGCCTCAATGGAATGGACACCCTACATAATAGTTGTAGGTGATAAAGAAATGAAAACTGGAAAACTTGAAACAAGAGTCAGAGGGAAAAAAGACACAAAAGTATTTACAAAGGAAAGTCTTGCAAAAGAAATCCACAAACTGACAAAAGGTTTCCCCTACAAACCACTACCACTACCAAAAGAACTAAGTAAAAGACCAATATTCAGTTCTTTCAAATAAAATGCCTCTCGTTCCAGTCACAAAAAAGACAAGATGGGAATGTCAGCAGTGCGGTAAGTGCTGTAGAGGAGTTATTGTTTCTAAAAGAAAGAGTTTGTCAATCATAAAAGACGGCAGTCCGATTTGTAAATTTCTAAGCGAAGATAATCTCTGCACCAACTATAAAGAAAGACCATTCATCTGCAGAGCATATCCATTTGTGCCGGACTACGATAAAATGCGAGGAGAAGATGGTGTTGCAAGGCCTGACATAGGGTTTTCAATGGATAACATGAAAATACACACAGAATGTTCTGGCTACGGAAAAGGAAAGAGAATAGTTTCCAACAAAAGACTACTAAAACAGATTGATGATCTGAGATATGACTTCGCAGTTAATCTCAAAAAAGCAGTTGACAAAAATATAGAACCGAATGAAATAATCTAATTATGTATTTCTTTAACAGCTTCAGAAGGATTCGCTTTCAGATACTCTAAATGTTGTTTCCCCTGTACAATTTGTTCATATAAATTATTGATTCTTTTTTCTATATCAGAATTAACAGAGTTTGTTAAATCATAGTTCATTTTATTATGATTATAGTTAAACACAATTTTTGAATTCACAGATATTGTTATTTTAGAATAGGTGTTTGGATTCTTTTTGTCGCGCAGTCCTACAATGGTTATCGCTGGTTTCAGGAATTTTTTATTTATAAAATAATAACTAACACCTGTGTCCCTGCCGTATTGTTTTGCAACTTCAAAGGCGATTTCTCCTATATGCACTGCATGGGATAGTCGTGCCATCTTTTCTGAGGAGGTATTATCAGGTCCTTCAAGAATATTGTTTTTCATAACATTAGAAAGTAAATCATATTTATAATATTATCTAAATAATTGAGAAAAATTATTTCTTCTTCTTTGAGTCAGTCTCTTCGAAAGCCTTCTCATACTCTTCATCATCATCGTCATCATTCTTTTCTTCAGGTTCTGCATCATAGCCAGCCATGAAAGCTTCTTCTTCAGGACTTATCTCATCATCCTTTACAAGTTCTTCTCTACCTTCATCGTTGTAAACCGACTCAAATTCATTTCCAGGATCTTCGTCTTGTGCCATGTTGCTGTTTTTGAAACAGGTGATTTAAAAATTTTGTGTTTTTTACAGGTTTTTTTACTCTTAAATAAAAAGCAAAGTTTATATAATACCTACTTCAAACACAATCTGAGCAATTACAATGCCTTTACTACGAGAAGAAGACCTGGAAAACATTTGCGGTGGATGCAGAAAACCCCTTGAAGGTAAAGCTATTTCTATCTGGTGCGGATCAATACGATACGACTCCAGAGAATGTCTTAACCCGGATTGTGTCTATAAAGAAAAGAATGATACAAGGGTAGTTGATGGCTCCGGAATAGAATGAGATAGTGATGAATGTGGAGCCAGTAGATGATTTTGAATTGGAAGAAATATGTCATAATTGCGGCGAATATCACGGTTCTGAATTCTCATCAAACTGGGATTGGCACTCTCCTGTAACCCATTACAAAACAACAAACTGTCAGCACTGTGGATATGAAACCAACATCAGAACAAGAAAACATACATCAGGACTAAATAATAACTAAACGTTGTAACCAAGTTTTCTAAGGTTCATGGTCAAACCAGGAATGCTTTTGTATTTCAAAGCATCAGAAGGTTTAACCCATTTATGGTCATCATGTTCTATAGGATCAATAGTTATTTTTTCTTTTGCTTTAACCCTATACAAATGAGCATGAAAAACATATTTCTCGTTGCTCTCAGAATCAATAGCAAAAATAGGACCTTTTAGCAGTTCAAATTTTTCAACACCTATTTCTTCCTTTAACTCTCTAACCATGCATTCATCAGGTGTTTCTTCTTCTTGTATATGTCCTGCAACAATATACCACATATCGGCGTGAAAAGAAAGATCTGCTCTTCTGTGAAACAATAGAACTTCACCTTTTTCATTCTCAACTGCTACTGCAATAACATTTCTGATTTTCATCATAACCTCGTTATAACAATAGGCTCATCAAGTACTAAAACAGAATGTTCTGCCTGGCTTACAAGGCCATGTTTTACATCAGGCAAAGGAGGAAAACCTTTGATAATTCCTGCATTTGTAAGCTCCTTTATGCCAATCTTTGTCTTTCCAACTCCATGTTTTCTGGTGAGCCATCTAAGTGCAAATGGTAGGCCATTGTATGCTTCAATGTCCTTCAGAATTGCTCTTGCATACTGACTTCTGATCGGCCTTCTGGCAATCTGCATGAACACCGTTGGATTCCCACTCTCATATATCATTCCAGCGCCCGCACTTGCAAAGGGCTCGATTGCAATTGCCATTCCTTCTTTCAGCGTTTGGTCATTTCCCGAATCAAAGTTAGGTATTGATGGTGCCTGATGAACAATGAATTGTCCTATTCCATGTCCTGAAAGGTTTCTTACGGGCGAAAACCCTCTTGCTTCTATGGCTTTTTCTATTGCCGCACCTATTTCAGATATTCTTGCGCCTGGCTTAATAAGTTTAAGAGCCGCCTCCAATGCATCCTTTGAAGCCTGTATCAGTTCAGAATTACTGCCCAAATCAATCGTTGTTGCTGTGTCCGATACATATCCGTCAACAACTGCTCCGCAGTCAAGAGTCGCAACGTCGCCCTTTTCATAGACAGTTTCATCGTCTTCTTCAGGGCAGTAGTGTGCTGCGATTTCATTCCTGGAAGTCTGTGCTGGAAAAGCAGGTTCTCCACCAAGCTCTCTGATTTTATCCTCTACAGCGTCACAGACGTCAACGAGCTTTACACCGACTTTAATCATGTCTGCGCCGTGCTTTAGAGCTGTGGCTGCAATTCTTCCGGATTCTTTATACTTCTCAATGACTTCTTTATCCATGAGAGAAAACTATATAGAAATAATATATAAATCTTATGAAAGAAGATTTATGCTCAAAAATCTGTGATTTTTGTTGTATAAAGGTTTTCTAAATAAAAACACTCATAATTGTTAATATTATCATTGTCAGGCTTCCAAGGTAAAATGCTATGTCAGTTATATTTTGGTTCATTTTTATTTCCTCTTAATTTTTATATGAATCTCCATTCAGTATATCTGAAACTGACTTGATGGCATTAGTGTATGTCAAATCCCTTATGCTCAGCTGAGTAATTGTTCGCGTTTCAAATATTGCTAAATCAATAATGGTTTCATTGTATGATTCGGGATTATAGCTGTGGAATTCCACTATATCACTTAGTATGTTAAGTCCATTATTGACTTTTTTATTCATTCCATTAACCAGTTTGTTTAGAAAATCTATTTTTATTCTATGTGCTGCATCCTGACTATGATAAACGCTGTTTAGAATTATCATGGTGTTATTATACCTGTCAACTTCTTCAGAATACATGAGAATTGTTTCATTGCATTTATCTATTACAGAGGATATATCTGACTCACCCATATCTTTAGGAATGATACTCTCAATTTTCATTTTTCACCTCTAATAGAATATCGCAACAAGAACCCTTTCAATCTGTTCAAATCTGACTTTGCCAGGGTCTGATGCAGGATTATTATCTCCTTTCATTACAAAATAGACTCCTTCTTCGTCCTGTCCTTTGTATATGACTCGGTGTATGATTGTTCCTTCTGCATAGTCTGATTCATATGAGACTATGTCTCCAACTTGAATTTCTGCTTCTGTTTGCGGAACAAGTTCAAGTGCGTGTGAATCTTCATCAAATACTGGGTCCATGGAGTTTGTGTTTGTAAACATTGCCCACTCCGCATTCTTTATGTCTATGATTACGTGGTCGCTGTAGACTTCTATTTGATTCTCCTGTATCCAGTCTGACGGTGATGGTTGTTCAGGTGCAGCGCCCATTGAAAGTGGATTTATTGTTTTCAACACATCATCGGCGGTTTCCTTTATTATTTGCGCTGTAGGAATATTCTCGTCGAAATGTACAGGTCCCACTGCTAGGCCGGTTATTATACCGGCTAGAAAAACGAACGCTACACCTAAAAACCTAATGATTTTGTTACGCATAAGTGATGAAAGATGCATAAGTATATTTAAATGTTTCGATTATTGACTACTGAGAAGTGACATTACTTTAGAAAAAATCATCTCTGTATTTCAGCCAATATATTTTGTTTATAAACAGAAATTCTACCACCTAAGAACTTTTCTAAAGGCATATTAGCAGGCTTTTCAATAAAACCATCAATCACAAAATCAAGCATACCATCCTTAAACTCGGTCTCTTTTATTTTGTTTGTTAAACTTTCTTTGTGGCAAATGCTCAAAGTTTCGTATATTTCTTTTGCAATTTTATATATTCTATCCTTATGAAACTCTTTAAGATTGTTTACAACCCTTTTATCATTCATCATGGCTTTTGTGACAACTCCATCCTCAGCATAAACTACACCTGCAGCGAAAGCAGCAATATCTCTGTATCTATAATTTTCAAGTATCTTCTCATCAAGATCTTTGGAAATACCATATTTTGACAATATTCCTCCATCAGCCAACCTTCTTATTCCGTCGAAAATTTCCTGGTCTATTGGCTGTAGCTTTTCTTCAAGAAGAGCTGCATTAGCTCCTTGCTTTACAGCATAATCAACCCATGGAAGATTCTGTCTTAACTCAATCATCTCAACTAATCTATACTTATCCGAATCTTCAGCAAGAGATTCTTTCTTTAGGTCCACACCATCTGCAATCCAAACCTTGACTATGTCGCCAATCTCAGTCATAGTGTATGACCTATGAGAATAAGTTTTGGTTGCAGTTTGGATAGTTTTTTTTGTTACGGATTTGTTTCTGACATTGGTTTGCCCTTTAAGTCCATGCACATATTCAAAGCCACTTTGTGTAGAAAATTGTTTCAGTCCACCATATTGCATTATTTTGTGAAACAGACTTCTTATCTCCTTATCATCATTATTTTTTAAATCTGAAGAAAGAACCATTCCTTGATTTATTATCTTCTCTTCAACTTTAATAAACAATTGCTGTTTTCTCTCGTCATATTTTTTCCATTCAGAATGTACTTCAAGAGCATCGTAGGCTTCACTAACATCCGACTCAAGCTTTGTTTTTTCTTGTTCAACAGGTTTTTCTGTTCGTATTTTTTTTACCTTAGGTTTTTTGAAACCACCTAGTCTAACAAATTCTTTCAGATTTCCAACACTACTTTTCTCGATTTTATCATAGAGAAGAGGTATTTCACTTTTAATAGTCACATCATCAAGTGTAATCCCATATTTAACAGCAAGATTGTCTATCTCAGTTAACATACTATGAATTTCTGGAGTATATTCATTCCAGTCTTCTTTAACTTCAATAGGCATGTACTTCTCTGTAACTGTTTCTTCAATGTTTGTTATTTCCTGTTTTTCAATAGTTTTTGGTTCAGAAATATTTTGTTTGGATTTTTTCTGCCTTCCTTTTTTTAATTCAACATATTCAAGACCTACTTTTTTTATAAGTTTCTTCATACCTCCAACACTACTATTCCTAATTTTATTAGCAATGGATGGAAAGTTATCTTGTAATGTTTTATTATTCAGAGTGTATCCAGGAATTATAACCTCCTCTTCTATAATTGACAGAATTTCCTTTTCTATTACCTCTAAATTACTCCAGTTAGGATGCTTATTTACAGATACATAATTTTTGTTCACTTCTGTTTCAAGGTCAGTTGTTTCTTGAGTTTGAGTTTTATCTAACTTTTTGTTGGCAATCTTATCGTCAGAAAGTCTTATCTCCTTTGCACTTAACATTTTATAACCTATGGAATTCACAGCAGTTTCTATGTTTCCAAATGCACTGGCGACTCTATAGTATGCTTTTTTTACATCATCATTTTCATGTTTGCTCATGACCGTTGTATTGAAAAGAACTGTGTCAACCATTCCCAGCAGATCATTTCTTGCTCTCAGCTGTGCTCTTGTGTATTCAGATGGTTTAGAATCTATGATTTTTTCAATGGATCCTTTTTCCTGTTGAACAGTTTTTTGTCTTCCTCTTCTCATATCAACATATTCAAGACCAACCTTCTTCACAAGTTTTTTCATTCCACCAACATTATTATTTTTAAGTTGGTGATAGATGGCTGCAATGTTCTTATCAGGATTTTTATACAATGTAGAATTACTTAGTGGAAGACCAGGTATGATGACATAGGTTTCCAAATTAAGCAATATTTTCTTCTCATTTGCCTTTAGAGAGCTCCAATTGGGATGTTTTTTAACAGAAATGTAAGAATCACTAACCTGAGAATCAAGAGTTGTTTTTTCTTTTGTTTCAATTTTAGAACTTTTTGCAGGTATTATTGCGCTTGATTTGCGTCTTATGTGTTTAGTGTAATCAATGCCAAACTCATTAAGAATTTCATACCAACCAAGTTTCAATCTTCTTGTAAGAGTAGCCAACACATTCTTTGTAAATTTAGTCTCTTTAAAGGCTTCAGTGCTAAGATCATAACCTTTTTTATCCAACATGTTCAGCATTCTTTTATAGACTTTAGTCTCATGTTTATACTTTGGACCTTTTTCCTTCGTAGTTTGTTTATTTTTAGCATATTTAGAAGGCTCAAAATTGAATTGTTTTTTTTCAGTTGTTGATTCAACTTCTTTTGTAGATTGAGGTTTGCTTTTTGAAATTCTTTGTCTATATTTATCAGGATTCAGTCCTGCTTCTTCAAGAAAAGTAAAATAGGAACCAAATCGTTTGTAAATAATCTCTTTGAATTTACTTAATTCTTTATTTCTCTTCAGAATACCAGTGTCGAGTTTCTCTCCTCTGTTTTCAGCTTCTCTGAATATTTCAAATAGTTCTTCATCAGTGTATTCTTTTCTTTTTATCAAAACTTCACTGTAAATAAAACCTGCGGATTCAACTGTTCTTTCCCATCCACCTTCAAGTCCATAACCTTGAGAATATATTTTTCTTACGGCAGGATTTTTGTGTTTGGACACGGTTGTATAGTCAAGAGCAATGTTATTTTCATGAAGCCATTTTATGTCATTTATTATGCCTGCTTTCTTAACAAAGTCATCCCATGAATCTGTTATGGCCATAATGTCTGCATAATATTTTGATCTTTCCAGATCTTTGCGCACATCTTCTTCGTTTACTGACAGTTTTTTCTTTCCCCAAGATTGAAAAATTTCAGCGAGTTCTCCTATTGAAAGCGGCCATTCTGTTTCTTTAAGAGTTGTGTAATTAAAGCCCGCAATATTAACTGCTTGTTCTATAACATTAGTTCCTTCAAATAGTTCTTTCCCTTCTAAAAGGAGGTGATGATAAGGGTTATCATGAAAAACCAATTCATTTGGATTAAGATTAACTCCTTTTCCAATAGCATCAACAATTTTCTCTAGAAATTTCACTCTTTTTGTGGCTTTGTTTACTAAATCTCTTTTTTCACCTTCTTTTATAATTTCTTGAACAGAAATATGTCTAACTCCTAACGCGACATCCCATGACTGAAAATAAAGTTTTTGAGATTCCCACAAAACGGTAAGTTTTGGGTTCTCTCGTACTTTTTCTTCTCTAAGATCAACATTTTCTTCTCTGAGTTTGTCAATCTCTCCCATCACTTCTTCAAGTGAAAGTTTCTTGTCGTCCTTCATTGTTTTCTCAAGAAGAAACAAGTTAAATTATATAAACTTAGCTATTTTTTACTATTATCAAGGAGAAAAATAAATAAAAAAAGAAAAAAATATATCTACTCTAAGTAGAAGCTCGCTCTTTTTGGATCAAATTTCCAAGTGACAGCAATCCTTCCAGATCGTTTGTAGTATTTGATAAGTCTGTTAATCTTGGCGTCTGTCAACTGCAGTCCTCTTTTTGCAGGATAGTCATGGATGTTCTCCACAAGATGTTTTCTTATCTGAATGGATCTTTTAATCAAAGCAAGCAAATCTTCAGGAAGTTCATGCAAAAGCTTTCTGTCTCCCAAAATCTCTGATATTGATTTCTTGACAATCATCTTGACATCAGGAATACCATAGGTATCTCTTAGTCTGATTCCTATTCTTGAAGGTGTCAATCCTTCCTTTGCATACTTCACAACCAGCAGTTCCACTTCCTTGGATTTGTACTTAACCCAGGAAGGAATTTCCTTCTTGGCAGGTTTTGTACTGCCAGCTTTTCCTCTCTTTCTTGAATGCATTCTCGCCATATTTAGTTTCTCCGATAAGAATAAGCTCTTACCCAGCTTGAGTAAGCCCCTACGAACCGACTCATCCTTGTTTGAACTTAAGAACTATGAACTATTTATAAAGTTTATTGAAAAAAAGAAAAAAATTATTTTGCTCCATAATCAGCTATAAAACTTGCTATGTTTACAATTTTATAGCCAGTTCCCGTTAGAGGTACGAGTATAGGTACTTCTTCCAATTTTATGCCCTGCATGATATGAGTTGCAACTTCTGCTTCGGAAATAGGCCCAAGAACAGTTGTGTCAATAACTGTTTTATACCATCCAGTCAGTAACTCTTTTTCAAGTTCTGAAGATACTTTTATGAATGGCCTTGGGCTACACCTAATAATTTCTGATACAACCGCCATAACATATTCTAAAGGACCGTGTCTAGAGTACACAAGTATCTCTCCTTCTTGCTTGATAGGTGCATCGGAGCATATCATACCTACAACTGTATCAATCTCTGGCTTGTCAAGCAACTCTACTCCAATCCTCTTTGCCTCGTCTCGCACATTCCCTGAATAAGCTGAACTTGTCCAAAGAACCTTTCGTACATCAACGTCCTTAATAATATCAAGGACAGCAAAGCCGTCAGGCTTTGAAGGCCTATACTCGTTCAAATCAGTAATAATCATAGTATAGTCTTCTGCAAAAGCTTTCTCTACCAATTTATCAGAGGTGTCTACAAAATCGACTGTGACTCCAGGAATGCATGGAAACATCGCCTTTGCCGCGCCAATGTGGTCATCTCCAACCAATATTTTTTTTACTTCTGGTTCCATTTTTCTTTTACTCCTTTATCTCAACATGGTTATTTCCTGTATCCATCTTATTGGGATGGCTATCAAATCAATACCGTTGGCTGCGCTTGAGTTTGTTGCGACTACAAGCGTGTTGTTGTTCTGCGCTACTACTTTTCCGAATGTGTGTGTTGGGCATAGCAGTTCATCTATCCTTGCTAGTTCCAATTCTTTCACATTCATGTGGAAGCATGCGTCCAGCCATAGTATGTCTACAACCATGTCTGTTGGAATCTGCATTCCACTATCTAATTCCTCCTGTCTGGCTACCTTTGCTTTGATACGGGCAACCACCTGTTTTTTGTTTCATCTTGTTTTCCTCCAAGGTAATTTGTTTACCTTACTGATAGGTTGTGACCAAGACCAATATATATATTATTGAAGAATATTCAATTTTTAACCGAAAAATTTATAAATATTAGAATATTATACGAAAACATGAAGGATATAACTCCAAAACTAGTAAAATTATTCAAAACAGGATACTGCACGCCTCAAATAGCAAGAGTAGCTAAAAAACTGCAAGAACCATCCACAACATTACATTATAATATAAAAAAACTAGAAAAAGAAGGTGCAATAAAAGAATACAAAGCAGTGTTTAATCACAAAAAGATTGAAGAAGGATTCTGTGTTTTTGTGCTCATAAACCTTTCTCCAGATGAATATGGTGATCCAGAAAGAGTTGGAAGAGAATTAGTAAACATTCCTGAAATTGAAAGCATAGACATATTAACTGGAGACTGGGAGATGGTTCTAAAAATAAGAACCAAAGATCAAGATGAATATTATGAATTAGTTAAAAACGTTCTTTCAAGAAAAGGCATTATAAAAATGACTACTTTGACTTCTTTAAAACAAATAAAGTCCGAATTCATAAAGCTTGAATAGTCAACATATCAAAACTTTTTTAAATAGATATCTTTTCCAAGCATCATAACAAAAATCAAAACAAGATTTTTGGAATAACAGAAACAAAGTTTCTGGAACACAAAACAAAAAGTTTTGTTGTATTTAAAACGAGTTTAAAATATGGCAATTAGACAAGACAAGTCAAAAAGGAAACCAAGCGGCGGCAGATACAAGGCCAAAAGCTACAAGAGACAGGCCCAAACAGGTAAAATGCCGACTAAAACAACCATTGGAGAAAAGAAAACAAGAGTTGAAAGAGGACTTGGCGGAAACACAAAGATTAAACTTCTACACATAAACAAAGTAAATCTTATGGATCCTAAGACAAAAAAAGCATCTGTCACTGACCTTAAAACAATTCTGGAAAGTCCTGCAAACAGGCACTTTGTAAGAAGAAGTATCCTTTCAAAGGGTTCAATTATAGAAACTCCAAAGGGCAAAGCCAAGATAACAAACAGACCAAGTCAGGAAGGATTTGTAAACGCTGTATTGATTTAACTCTTCTCATTCCAATCTATCATTTTACCTTTTCTCTGTGCTCCTTCAAAGGTAAATCCTTTAGGAAATCTCTTGGATAGTTTATCAACGTTCTCCTGCAAAACTTCACCCAGATCCCAGCCATAGAAATTACAGATTGCAGCAATGTACCACATTGTATCTCCAAGGTTTTCTCTAATGCCTTTTGTCTGATCGTTTTGATGAGAATAGGTTTTTTTAATGCAGCTGGCCACGTCACCTGCTTCTCCTGCGACGCCAAGACCCCAGTTGTATATCTCTTCGGTTTTATTCTCATACTTCTTTGCAATTGTTTCACAGAATTCCTGATATTTTTTCAAATCCATGTTATTACCCCCTGTAAAAACAACGATTAAGCAGGAATATTTAAACATTATCATTGTAATTCACTACTTATAAGTAATTAAAATAGAAACATTTAAATAGTAGAAGAGACATAATAGTACTATAATGGGAACACAATTAGATCTTTTCAAGCAAAATCAGAAAATCCACATAAACGATGTTATACAAAAAAACACAAAACCTGCAACTTCTAAAGATCCACAACAAATGAAACAATTTCTATACGATGGAAATAATCTCCCAACAAGTTTTGAAAAAGGAACTCAAGATAAAATAAATCTTCTCCAACATCATTTCAAGAAATTTAGAACAGGGGAAACACAAGAGTTAAGCTTAAAAAGATACACGCCAGAAGACATAGGTAAGATTTATGCAAGTGTAAGAAGCTTCTACATGAAGAAATACCCCCTATAGTTTTAGAAACATCAGAAAGAAAAACTTTCTGGGCTTTGGAAATCTTGATTTCCAAAAACTTAATAAACTTCTAGCTAAATAGTTCTTCAAGAGGTGATTGTTTGACGGATGCATTATATATTCTAACAGGAATTGCGCTCCTTCTGCTTGGAGGATTAATAATAACAATAATCTCCAATAAACTAAAGATATCAAATGTGCTTCTGCTAATCATTCTTGGAATAGGCCTTAGAGCAATAAAATACAATGGAACACCAATAATAGAATTCTCATCAACATTTCTATTAGCAATATCAATACTGGCGCTAGCAATGATTACCTTTGATGGAGCATCAAGATTTAAGCTAAAAGAAGTTGACCAGTTCTCAGGCGATGCAGTAAAAGTCTTCCTGTGGTTTGTATTTACTAATATAATACTAATAACAATTTTCACATTAATATTGTTCTTTCCGAATTTCTCCACTGAGTACATAATAATATCTTTGATGTTCGCTGTGATGATGGCTGCAACTGACCCTGCAGCAATATTCTCAATGATGAAAGGAAAAGTCAACAAAGTCATTGAAGTGCTGGAAATAGAGTCAATCATCAACACTCCATTCATAGTTATAATACCATTTATCCTGTTGGATTTCCTAAAAGCAACCGGAAGTGGACAGCTGTTCAACAGCTTTATAGAACAGATAGTCCCCTTTCTACAGCAAATAATCGTCGGAGTGGGTGCAGGAGTTGTTGTGGGCATAATAATCTTCAAAGCCATGAGAAATGTTTATCATCATCAGCTTTCACCACTGGCAATCATCGTCGCTGCACTTCTCGCATATGTTCTGGCAGAAAACCTTGGAGGAAACGGAGTTCTGAGCGTTGCCACAATGGGACTGCTATTTGGAAATGTATATGTGAAAGAAAAATTCTTCCTAAAAGAGTTCAGTTCAATATTCTCAAACTCACTGGAAATACTTGTGTTTGTAATGCTAGGATTCCTTGTTGAAATGAGTTTCACAACAGACTTCTTCATCAAATCAATCACTCTATTCTTCATACTTGTTCTGGCCAGGTGGTTTGCAATCACATTTGCACTCAAGGGAAAAGACTATGATCTCAAAGAAAAGCTGTTTATGACCTTTAACATGCCAAAAGGAATAGCAGTTGCAGCAGTAGTGTTCTCGCTATCCATGAGAAGCATAGAAGGACTTGGCGTAATAATAGACCTCGTATTAATATTCATGATATATTCTTTAGTATTATCAACAGTTACAGATTTGTTTGCTAATCGCATGATACAATTATCTTCCCAGGCTCAGAAGGAGACATAACATAAAAAAAACGATCATGTATTTCTGACGGATTAGAATTAAGTTGATCATCAATAGTCATAGTTTTTAGATGTTTAGGTTTGTCATCACTATGTTTTACTTCATGAATCATTTTTGCATTAAGAGAAGCTAAATTTTCATAAAATATTCTTTTATTAAAAGTTTCATTCGAAAACAAGTTAATATTAACAATAGGGATTCTCTTTTCCAAATCAAAATAACCCTTATCTATAACCCCATGATAAATTTTAGAATTACTATCTGAATTTGTTGAATCTGAAGCACTATAAATGCTTGTTGAACCTTTTTTTGTGTACTTTTCTTCAAAACCAGCAATTTTGTGACCTGTTAGCCCTCCAATTAATTCTATAAGTGCATTGTCAAAAATAACATTTGTATAGCAAGAGACTACAGATTTTAAACCATTATTTATCGCTTTAAGATGTTCTGAAACAGACCATATTTCTTTATGTTTAATCAAATATAAATAAGTTTCATTGTTTGGAAGGTCGTCATTTTTTCTCATCTTAAAAACCAGAAATTGAACTATATTTAAAAATCTTTTAGAAAATCAAGATATAATTGTGCCCTGAAAGAATTTGTCCTCCAGGATTCGCTGAAAATTATTCAGGTCCTTTCCGTTTGCAATAACAACAGTAATTCCATTCTTTTCAGCCTCTTTGCTGGCCACAGGATCAAAGGGTTTATTCAGACCGGGATCCCACTCATCACCAACAAGCTTTCTAAAACTTTTCCAGGAAATCTCATGAATTTTCTTTGCTTCAGGAAAATGTTTAGGGTCCTTATCATATACATAGTCAATGTTTGTCAGATTAATTATTTTTTCAACACCAAGATTTCTTGCCAGCATAACAGCATCATAGTCAGAGCTAAAACCAGGTTTCCAGCCCGCAGCAACCAAAATACTTTCTTTAAAATCAATTGGATGAGTGGGGTCCTTCACAATTCTAGGATGAGCATCATCCCTAAACAATGTTTTCAGAAGATGAGCATTAATACGCGTAGCATGAATTCCAATCCAGTCTATATCATCCTTTGAGAGGGTCGTTATTTCACGTGCAGCATCCATGTATTTTCTGGCAGTTTTTCCGCCACCGCAGATGATCACAAAACGAAAACCCTTACCGATGAATCTCTCAATTACCTGTTTAAACTTTCTCAGATATTCATGGTCCACATTATCAGGAACTATCAGCGAACCTCCAAGACTTATTACAACCGTTTGCATAAATATACTATAAATGATAAACTATTTAAAATTACCCCTCAACCCTGCTGTAATGTTCAAACAAAAAGTAATTCTTGACACAAACTTTCTGCTGATACCAGGACAGTTCAATGTAAATGTATTTGCAGAAATAGAACATCTTCTGGGAAAATCAGTGAAACTCTGCATAATTGATAAAACAATAGAAGAGCTAAACAAGATAACTGTGCTTGGAAAAGCCAAGGATGCAGCGGCAGCAAAGCTTGGAATGGCTCTTACAGGAGCGTATTTAAAACAAAAAAGCTTAAAAATACTTCCTAGTTTCCCAAACAGAAGTGTTGATGACGCAATAGTTGCCAAATCCAATAAAAAGATTTATATAGCAACCCAAGATAAGGAATTACAAAGACGCGTAAAAAACAAGGGTGCACAGGTTATTGCACTTAAACAGAAAAAATATCTGATACTGGAGAAATAAAATGTTTTACAAAGTAAAAGTAAAAGACCACATAAGAATTCCACCGAACAAATTCGGTCTGGACATAAAAAAAGCCATGATTGATGAAATAAAGGAACGATTCGGGGGATTCATATCAAAGGATTTGGGAATGGTTATAGACGTAGCCGATCTGGATGACATAGGTGAAGGAATAATCATACCGGGCGACGGAGCATCATATTACCAAGCAACATTTGATCTGATAACATTCGAACCTGAAATGCAGGAAGTCATACCAGGAAACATCAGAGACATTGCAGACTTCGGAGCATTCATAACAATGGGTCCGCTTGACGGCATGATTCACATAAGTCAAACAATCAATGATTTTGTAAGTTTTAGCAAGGAAAAGATTCTTCAGGGAAAGGACACAAAAAGAAGCCTGAAAGTAAATGACAAGTGCAAAGCAAGGATAATTCAAGTTTCATACAAAGACATTGCAAATCCAAAAATAGGACTTACCATGAGACAGCAGGGACTTGGAAAAGACGAATGGATAAAAGAAGACTTTGACAAGACCACTGTAAAACCAAAAAAGACAGAGGAAAATAAAAAATGAAAATTTCAAATTTTAATTTGAAAATTCAAAATTGGAGGTGGCAATTTTGAAAAAGAAAGTTTGCAAGGACTGCAAAGTGTTTGTTGACGGAGACAATTGTCCCATCTGTAAAAAAGAATCATTTTCAGTCAACTGGCAGGGAAGAATTAATTTCATAAATACTAAGAAATCCATGATTGCCCACAAAATGGGCGTTGATAAAAAAGGAGAATATGCAATAAAGGTTAGATAGGTAGGTGAAGATGGAGATAAAGAAACAGGAAGAAAACAAACTCTTGGAAAGAACAGAAATCGAAGCAGAGATAGCATTTTCAGGAACCACACCTTCAAGGGGCGAATTAAAGAAAATGTTGGCAAAGCAGTTCAATTCCGATGAAAAACTGGTTATTGTGAGAAAAATTGAAACCCAGTACGGCAAAGGAATTGCAAACATTGAAGCAAACATCTACAAGAAAGATAAAGAAGTTGCTTCAACCGAGCCAAAACACATTCAAAAAAGACATGCAGGTAAAAAGAAAGAAGGCGGAGACACACCTGCAGAGGAAGCTGAAGCAGAAGCTCCAAAGGAAGAAACTAAAAAAGAAGCACCGGCTGAAGAAGTAAAGAAAGAAGAACCTGAGCCTGTTGTTGAGGAAGCAGCTCCAGAACCAGAAGCTCCAAAGGAAGAAAAACCTGAAGAGAAAAAAGAATAATTTTAATCATTTTGAAAATTTTTCTTTTCAAAGTTCAAAAATCATTTTTGATTTTTGTTATTTCTTTTTAGCATTTTTTAAAGCAGTTTTCAGTAGAATTATATTGTCTTCTTTTAGTTTGTCAATCTGTTCCTGCTTCCGGACAAGTTCTGACTCAAGGTCTTTGATTATTTTCTCATAGTCTTTCTTAACTTTTTCCATAATAGTTCAAAGATTCAATGATTTTAATATTTTTCTGAAAGACCGGAGGATTTCCGGAAAAAACTGGCGAATGCTTATAAAGAAGTTCTCACCTAATCAGTGTATGCTTACAAACAATGAACAACTGATTCTAAAAAATCTCAGAGTCAATTCAAGGCAGAGCTTTGCAAGGCTTGCAAGAGAACTGAACATTCCCATTGCATCCGTATTTGACATCCATGAGAAGCTTCAAAACAAAATAATAAAACACACATCGCTGATAAATTTTGAAAAAATAGGCTATCCTGTCAGGATAATGCTCGCAATAGAAACCGATGAGAAAAAGAAAATACAGGTTCTGCTTGATAATCCCAATATGAACAATCTTTACTTTAGAGAAAAAGGTCTCATGGCAGACATGGTGTTTAAAAGCCTGAAAGAAAAACATGAATTTTTGGAATATCTCAGTGCCATGACCAGCTTTAAATTCTACGACGTTGTGGAAGAACTGAAAAGAGAAACATTCACACCGTAAATCCTCCGAAAAATCCGGGAAAATTCTTAAAAACTTTCGAAACAAGTAACATTCCATGGTGTGTATCGAGGAAAAATTAATGGAAATGCTGGCAGTGAGAAACATTGACAGATGCAGAGCAGAATACAACCTGGCAGTGAACAACTATGACAAGAATCTGGACACCTACAAAGAGATTCTGATAAATCTTCTGAAACATAAAAAAATAACCGACGAATACATTCAATTAAAACGACAGATAGCAGGCACAATGATTGACATAAAAAACAAAACGCAAACTTTATATATTCAGTAAAAGTAGAACCTAACATGAAAAGGGGTTGGTTGTTTTTAGCAGTATTCTTATCCATAATTGTGGTTTCTCTAGTTAGTGCAAAAACGTTTAATCAAACCGGATGCTGGGGAACTTCAATGTGCAATGTCAACTACACCTGTGGAACCTATGACTCTGTTTGCATAGAGGATTTCTTCAGCCCTGCATCGGGCGGAACCTGCGAAGTGTTTTTTCCTGAAGTTGGCTACATGAAATGTCTGGACCCTGACTGCAGCTCATGCATAGAAGGAACAGTTATGCAGTCAGACAACCCAACAGATCCGATTGAAGGTGCGCTGGTAAAGTATGAGCAGGAAGTCTGGGATGGAAGCAGTAAACAGATAATCAACAAAACAACTCTGACAGATGAAAATGGAAGCTACACCATAACAGACATCAGTTCTGGAAATGAAATTTACATTACAGCAAGAAAAGACGGCTATAGTCCGGACGTTGAGATTTTATACGATCTAAAACCGTCCACCATTTGTTCTCCTGTTAATTTTCTGCTGTCAAACGGAAGCTGCGAGCAGGACTGCACAAGACTTGGTAGCAATTACTGCGATTCAAGCTGTCACGGAGAGCTAACTCTCGATGGAGGAGAATGCACATTTCTAGAAAACACAACCTATCTGGAACATTCAATTACTTCTCCACTGGAAGCCTGCACAAGACTCGGAGTGCAGAAAGGTAGTTTTGTAAATCTGGGAGACTACATCAACGGAGATGAAGAAAAAATATGCATAAGAGTCAACTGCTGTGAAGGAACACCTTTTGAGGTGCCGTGCCCTGAAGCAGGAGTTTCAGATGTTTCATCATCAAACAAAACTTTTGAGAACCTGATAAAAATAACCAGAATCGCCAACTACAAGGGCGAACCAATAAAACTCAGATTTTATTACTGGGAAGAATAAATAAATCGCAAAGTTTTTTAATGCAAAGATATGTTTCTAGTATATGAACAAAAGGGGTGCGTATTTTTTTGTATTGGATGCTCTGATAGGAGGCACTATTTTTCTAATAACAGTAGTGATGATATTGAACTCATATGTTGGAACTCCGCAGACAAGGCAGAGCTACATGATTGCCGAAGACCTTTCCTCATTTCTGCTTAACACTAAAATAATAGAATACAGGGATCCCTATATAACAGATCTTGATGAAAGAGGTCTAATAACAGACCCTCATCAGTCAATCTTTCAGCAGATTGTACAGTTTCATTATACCGGCGAAAATGAACTGGCTCATAATCTCACAAGCAGTGTTTTCAATTCGTTGGTCTCTGAACAGTACGGCATAAGTTTTTTGATAGTTGAAAACGGCGTGGAAACAATAATCTACAATCGCTCCGTCGACAAACTTGCAAGTGCACAGTTTCACCTGGCATCAAGAAAGATATCGTTCTTTGCAATAAACCAAACAGACTACTATGGACCCGACATTGTGGAGTTGAGACTATGGAACTAAAAATGACCAAAAAAGCCATACTGTTCACATTCCTGTCCGTAATAATAGCAGGCCTCATAGCAACCATGTTTTCAACTCACCAGATAACACCAATAGATGAAAATGTGGACGTGGAAAAAGCAAGAGTAACCAGCACAAATAATCTTCTTCTTAACATAATTGCATATTCAAAAACATCATTAAAATTGTCAGGCTACGTTGCACTGCAGGAAATGATTGATAATATGAATGAGCAAAATATTTCATATACAGAACAGGAAATAGGCACTGTTTTCAATGAGACTGTTCTAAAAGGAACCATCAATGGCGTTGCCAGAAACAATATGGCTGAATTGACAATAATAGAAATGATGGAAAAGGTCAAAAGTCTTGTGGTAAATGAAACAAATACTTTATTCATTTACAATGTTACTGAAGTTCACATAGACCAGACAAAACCTTTTTCTGTTACTGCAGTCATGAACATAAGTTTCTATCTTGAGAGACAGAGCATGTCCTGGAACACAACAGAAGAGATTGTAAGTGAAATAACAATTATAGGACTAAAGGATCCTGTATACTTTGACATTGGCTATAATAATACCTTCAAAGAAACAAATACTTTGATAGAAACTTTCAACAGAACAACATTTGAAATATTTGTCAATAACAGTGAATACATAAACTCACCAAGCACAATAAAAATAATTGACATAGGCACTTTCAAACCAATGAGCTTCTTTGGAAGATTGACAAATGATGCAAACGTGAATAATGCAACCGGCCTCACTCTGCTGTCAATTGTTGATCCTGTAAGACTGCCATACAACAGCACAAACACCAGCTATGTTGATTACATGTTTCAGAAAGAATTCAACCAGAGTGAGTGCCTTAAATACTTGAGAAAGGTGTCCAACATATCAAATCAGCCAATAATTGATGCAGAGCATTTGAAGATAGTATTCAACATGACAGACACTCAGGAAGAGTTTATTTGCTAACCACTTTATAATAATAAACAAAATTTATATAACAAGAGACTAATAAAATGGTCGTGGTAGAGGAGACTATAACAACGAGTGTTGACACACTTATTGATTTGCTTAATCAGGTTGATAAGATTGAGCTAGAGAAAGCTGCAAAAAAGCTTGGACTGTCAATTTCTGTGGTGCAATCATGGGTTGATTTTCTCGTCGAGGAAAACATAATTGGTCTGGAATATAAATTCACAACACCCTACATCTATCTCAATAAACCAAAGAAAAAAGAAGAAGCAATAGTTGAGACAGACAACCAAACAATAGACGTTTTCAAAACTGATTTTCAAAAGAAAGCATTCGATAAAAAAATACCTGAAGAACAGGCTCATGATCTGTGGAAAAATCACCTGCTGCAAAAAATGGAGAAGAAAAAGGAATTCTTCTTCCGAGAAGCAAACAGAAAAGGATTTTTTAATCCGCAGGATCTGTGGCTTGAATACAAAGAGAGACTAATGGAGCTGTAATATGGATCTGGAAAAATTTTTGGAAAGAGACATGATTGAATTCATTGAGAACAAAGACATAGAAAGAAAACACGCTCAGGAAGCAGTCATGGAAGAAGAGTTGGAAGAAGAATACTCAGAAACAAAGTCAGGTACAGAGGCCATAAAGCAGGAATTGATTTCACAATCAATGAAAGAACATTTGACAGAATCCAGAAAAAGTGAAATAAAACAACATGTTGAAGAATTCTCAGAAAAAATATTTGTTGCAATTCAAAATAAGGATCTGGCAAAAGCAATGGTTCTATACAAGAGTATGAAACATGAGTTCAAAAAGTATCCTGAAAAAGATGAGAAAGAAAAAGAAAAACTTTTCAATGATTTAATTGAAGCCTACTATCAAATAAAAAAATTGGAAAAAAATCAACTGGAAGAAAAGATACATGTTGAAAAATTGGAAGAAGACAAAAAAGAACATCTGCTTGGAGATGTCAATGAAAAGATTCAGCTGATTCTGAAAAAGATAAAAGTCTATCTTAATCATGATGATATAACAAAAGCCATGGAAGAATATGACAAACTCAAAACAGTCTTTGAAAAATTTCCTAGAGAATTCAAGGAAGAAAGAAGAAAACTCTATGATCACATGGTTGTAGTATACAACGAGATTCATAAACAATCAAACATTCAGAAACAAAAAGAAATGGATGAAGAAAAAGCCGAACCATTAAGTAAAGAAAAAGATGATAAAAAAGGCAACATCAACTTTCTAATAGAACAAAAGAAAAAAATCAGAGACATCATTTCTTTGATGAAACAAAAGAATTTTGAGGAAGCAGGACTAAAACTGCTTGAGGCAAAACAGGCAATCAATCGTTTTCCAGAAGAAGAGATGGCTGAGAAGGAACAGTACACCAATATTGTGGATGAGATAAACCACAGACTAAACTTCCTGAAACAAACAATGGAGATAAACAACTAAAAATGGTTACAAATAAAAAAAATGAAAAAATAATTGTTGACGAGCTGGATCATTACTCCATTAACGTCAATGACATAATCGTTGAGATAAAAATAATTTCTGAAGAAGATGCACCGGTTCCAAAGTATATCGCATCCATAACCAACATTAGTGATACCACCAAACTTATTCTTGAAAAGATAAGGCAGGAATTCGTTACAAGAATTGACATAGAAGAAATGGAGAAATTCGAAGACAAGGACATCATGGACATACGATCCCGTTTCCAAAATGAAATCAGAAAACTGCTTAAAAGATATTTTCCGAAAACAGATGAAAAAACAACCAGCATGCTAATAAACTACCTGATTGAAGAAAATCTGGGATTGGGAAAAATAGACATTCTTCTGAGGGATCCACAGCTGGAAGAGATAGTGGTGAACAACCACACAGAACCAGTGTGGATATACCATCGAAAACACGGATGGTGTGAAACCAACATTAAGATAGCCACCGAAGCAAGGATAAGACATTATTCTACAATGATTGGAAGAGACATTGGAAAAGAAATCACAACCCTAAGCCCTCTGATGGACGCACATCTGGCAACAGGCGACAGGGTGAATGCAACACTTATGCCCATATCCACAAAAGGAAACACCATCACAATCAGAAAGTTCGCAGCAGAGCCATGGACAATTACAAGATTTATCAGAACAGGAACAATATCCATTGAAGTAGCTGCGTTCATATGGATGGCAATACAAAATGAGCTTTCAATACTTGTGTCCGGAGGAACAGGTTCCGGAAAAACATCCACATTAAACGCAATTGGAAACTTTTTTCCGCCAAACCAAAGAATAATATCAATCGAAGACACACGAGAGCTGACGCTTCCTAAGAATCTTCACTGGGTACCACTTGAAACAAGGCTTCCAAACCCGGAAGGAAAGGGTGGAGTTACAATGCTTGACCTTGTAATCAACAGCCTAAGGATGAGACCCGACAGAATAATAGTTGGAGAAATCAGAAGAAAAAAAGAAGCAGAGGTTCTGCTGGAAGCAGCAATCACAGGACATTCTGTTTATGGAACATTCCACGCAAACAACGCAGAAGAAGTTGTCATGAGAATGTCAAATCCTCCTATTGACATGCCAAAGCAGATGCTCAGCGCTCTTGGTCTGGTTCTGGTACAGAACAGAAACAGGAGAACTGGAAAAAGACGTACGCTTCAACTGGCAGAGATTATGCCAACAGGAGATGTAAATGTCATAAGACAGCTTAATCCAAAAAAAGATGTTCTTGAAGAAATAAACAAATCAAAGACAACTGTGCAAACGCTTGAACTATACACCGGTATGAATGCTGATGAGATTGAATTTGACCTTAAACAGAAGATACAAATATTAAAATGGATGCTGAAGAAAAAAATAGAGGATGTGGACGAGATAGGAGATATAATGGCAAAGTATTATCTCGGAAAACTTAAATTAGAATAAAATGGGGCTCTATGAAATTCTTGAAAGTTTATCACTGACATCAATTGCTTCAAGAGTTTCCAATCTTTTCCCGGATTTAAAAAAACAAATCTGGATTGCGCAGATAAATCAAAAACCAGAAGACTATGTTAAATCCAAACTGAAAAACGGCTTCATGGTTGCAGCGGCAATGGCAATACTGACGTTTTTTCTCGTCGACAAAACAGAAAAATCATACTGGTGGATTCTTGTCTCATTTCTGGGTTTTTTTATGTTTGTTTTCATAACACTGATGAAAACCGCAAGCGCAAGAGCCATAAAAAAACAAAAAGAAATAGATAGAGAAGTACTGTTCGCAGGAAGGTTTCTGCTTGTTAAACTGAACTCAGGAAAACCACTCATCAGCGCACTGATAGATGCATCAAAAAGCTACGGAGTTGCAAACCATTATTTTAAATCAATAGTACATGAGATTGACCTGGGAACACCACTTGAAGATGCACTCTTCAAATCCATAAAATTCTGTCCATCTGAAAAGATGAAGAAAATACTATTCCAAATAATAAGCGCAATAAAAATAGGAATCGATATCTCGGTTCCGTTGCAGTCAACTCTTGATCAGATAGCAGAAGAACAATTGCTTGAGATTAAAAGGTACGGAAAGAAACTCAGCAGCGTTACGATGTTTTATATGCTGGGAGCAGTTGTAATGCCGTCTCTGGGACTGACAATGTTTGTAATCATTGCAAGCATAGTAAACTTTCAGGCCGACACAACATTGTTTCTTACAATATCCTTTTTCCTGATAGTAATAGAATTAATATTCATATCCATATTTAGATCAATAAGACCAAACGTGAACATATAAGAGGAAACATAAATGAAGGACTTCCTATACTTGGAAACATTCGGAAAGGCATTCGTGCCAAAGAAACTAAGACCTGATATTAGAGATTACCTCTACAAAGCAGGCTTGACCGAAGTACCCTACAAATTCTTCGGAGGACTTTTCTGGATAACACTTATAATCACCTACCTAATATACTTCGCAGTCATATTCAGTCCGATCTCAGACATGGGTAGTGCAGTGATTCTGATTGCAACCTTCATCTCATGGTTTGTTATACAGACGGTTCTTTCGTTCATCATAATTATGAGTGTATATCTATATCTTAATGTAAAAATATACAACCGAACAAAGGCCATAGAGGAAGCTCTTCCTGAATATTTAACTCTGGTGGTGACCAATCTAAAAGGAGGACTATCTTTTGAGAAATCACTCTGGCAAGCCATAAAACCAGAATTTGGAATACTTGCAAAAGAAGTTACTCTTGTGTCAAAGAAAGTGCTCACAGGAAACGATGTAAGAGAATCACTTGAAGAACTGGGAAGAAAATACGATTCACCAATTCTGAAAAGAAGTCTGAACCTAATAATCGGAGAGCTTGAAAGCGGTGGAAAAATAGTTGATGTAATAAACAAGGTCATAGAGAATCTGAAGAAAACAAGCATTCTAAAGCAGGAAATGGCCACGGCAACAGTAACCTACACAATATTCATGGTTGCAATAGTTATATTCATTACACCTGCCCTTTTTGCGCTGTCACAGCAGCTTCTGAAAATAATAATCAATGTAACAACTCAGATAGGAGGAGCCGCTGCAAACGGTCTCCTGCCAATAAGCATTGGAGATTCAGGCATAGATCCAAGGGATTTCAAGACCTTTTCAATAATAGCCATAACCATAATATCAAGTTTCTCATCAGCAATAATATCAATAATTACCAGAGGAAACATAAAAAGCGGACTAAAATACATTCCCATATTCGTAATAAGCTCGTTGCTGGTGTTTTTTGTGCTGTCAAACTTTCTCAATGCAATGTTTGGAGGTATAGGAATATAAACGAAACTTTTAAATATTCAAATAGGAATAAACAATACATAACCATTAACATATTACAAAAAGAGGTGTGATTTATGAAAAGTAAAAAAGGTCAGGCAGCATTAGAGTTCTTAACAACCTATGGATGGGCATTCCTAGTTATACTGGTAATGATTGGAGCACTAGCATACTTCGGAGTATTGAATCCAAAGAAATTCATACCTCCATCATGCACAATAGCAGCTCCATTCCTGTGTGAAGATCATCTGATTCAAACAGACACAGTAACTCTGAAAATCAGAAACGGCAATGAGCCTGTAACTGTAAATGCAGTTTATTTAACAAATCAGGATCAGGGTGAAAACGTAACGGTTAATACTTTCTCACTATGTACAAGTAATGTTTGTTCGGCAGGAGAGGTAAGTGATTTGACTCTGGATATATCTCCAACCACTGCATTAACAATAGGAAACAAACAAAAACTATTGGTTTCAATAGTATACTATAAAACATCTTCAGGATCAGCATATACAAAGATTGCTGAAGGAGAACTTATAGGAACCATACAATAATAATTTCTTATTCTTTATTTAAACATAAATTTCCTAATAATTTATGTATTTCAAAAATATTGTTTTTGTAATTTACATAAAATTTAAATAAAGTGGTGTTCATAATTCTGTCTAAAGAGGTGTTAAATGATAAGTCGAAGATATCAAAAACATTCGTTTTTGGGACTTTCAACGAAGATAAGTCGGAAGGCACAGGCAAGTTTTGATTTCTTGGCAACCTATGGATGGGTTTTCATAGTTGTGCTCACAACCATAGGCGCACTAACCTATTTTGGCATGTTTGACCCTAAGAGATACCTTCCGGAAGAGTGTGAGTTCGGACAGAACATTGTCTGCGATGACTGGAGCATTGTAAAGTCAGACAACACTTTCAATATGAACCTTAAACTGAAAAACAACATGGAAAAACCAATAGAGCCGGTCAATATAAGCCTTTTTGACTACGACGGAGATTTAGTATCCTGTCAAGGCTATGTCTATTGTCCGTTCACTGTTTCCAATGCCAATTGGACTGATCCGGAACCTGATGGTACTTTTGACACTCCAAACACACAATGGAACCTCGGTACTTCCTGCAGGATTGAACTGCGAAACTGCGCCAAAGACATAATAAAAGATACAAAGAATTACTACAAGATAACACTTGGATTCAGAAAAGCCACAAGCACACATGACGCTCCGGTTCACATAATCCAGGGAAGACTCTTCAGCAGAGCAAAATGATTCAACTAAAGAATGCACAAGCGAGTTTAGACTTTCTACTAACTTATATGTGGGCATTTCTTATAATCACTACAATAACAGGAGTTCTTGTTTACTACGGCATGTTCAACGCAGAAAGATTCCTGCCGCCACAGTGCAATTTCGACTCCAACTTCTTCTGCCACGACCACAGTGTCAGAAAAAACAGTGATTTAACATTTAACGTGAGTCTGCTGCTGCAAAACAATATGGACAATGTTATAACCTTGAACAGTTCAAACCTGTACGATACAAACAATGTTGAGATAGTCTGTCAGAATCTGAAGGTTTTCTGCAGGTTTAACAACACCAACTACTATTCAAGTGCATCTCCAAACAACGGTGTTGTCCAGATCAATAATCCCAGCGTAGAATGGCCTGAAACAAGGCTGTGCAGGGTTGAATTCGAAGTCTGTGACAAGCAGGTGATTGTGGGCGAAAAAGTCGATTTGGGCATTGTGCTCAAATTCAGTGGACAGGGAAATAACAACACTTTTCTTTCACATGGGAATTTATTTGCAGGAGTAATCTAGAAAAAACGTAAACAGCCAAAAATTAGAAATTTTTGGAGTTTGCGCTTAAAAAACGCAAACTTTTTAAATTACTCATAATTCATGAATCATAATTAGTTCTTAAAGAATTTGAAAAAGGTGTAAAATATGAATAATACTTTAGAAACAGGAACCACAACAGTAGGAGTTGTCTGTAAAGACTGCATTGTACTGGGTGCAGATAAGAGAGCAACAGCAGGGCATTTCATTGCCAGTAAAGACGTGGAGAAAGTCGTTCCAATAAACGACTACATGGCCATAACTACAGCAGGAACTGTTTCTGACATACAGCTAATGTTAAAGCTGATAAAAGCAGAACTAAAACTCAAAGAAATAAGAACCAATAATAAACCATCAGTCAAAGAAGGTGCAAACCTTCTTGCAGGAATGGTTTATTCAAACATCAGAAAAATGTCCATGATACCAGGAATAAGCCATTTTATATTTGGAGGCTATGATTCTGAAAAACATTTATTTGACATATATCCTGATGGATCAATCGCCAATATCAAAGATTTCGTTTCAAGCGGATCCGGAAGCGTAATGGCCTATGGAGTTCTTGAATCAAGCTATAAAAAAGATATGAGCGAAGAAGAAGGCATCAATATAATATTAAAATCACTAAATGCTGCAATACAGAGAGATTCAGCATCTGGAGAAGGTGTTGATATCTACGTCATCAACAAAAAAGGCGTGAAAATTGCTTTGCAAAAGAAAATAGACACGAGAATTGCTTAAAACAAGATTCTTATAACTTATAAATAAAAATAAATTTTTTTCGGAGGTTTTTGAATATGTCTGAAATATTAAAAGAAATACTAAAAGATTTACCTGAAGGTAAAATAGACAATGCATCCTATGAAGGTGCAAATATAGTCCTATATACAAAGGACAAAGAATTCTTCAAAAATGATAAAGGAATTGTTAAAGAAATAGTTAATAAAATAAAAAAGAGAATAGAATTGAGACCTGACCCGTCAATCTGTATGCCTGAAGATAAGGCTGAAAAAAAGATAAACCAGTTAATTGGCAAAGATGCAGGCATTGACAAAATAATATTTGACCCGCAAAGATCAATCGTTATTATTGAGGTTGAAAAGCCCGGCAACGCCATTGGCAAACAAGGTGACATTCTAAAACAGATTAAGGATGAAACTTTCTGGATTCCAATCATAAAAAGAAAGCCTGCCATCAGAAGCGAACTCATAGAAAATATCAGGTCAGTACTGTACCAAAACTCTGATTATAGGAGAACTTTTCTGCACAAAACAGGCGAGAGAATCTACAACGGATGGATGAGAGGAAGAAAAGAAGAGTGGATTAGACTAACATTTCTCGGAGCCGCAAGACAGGTAGGAAGATCAGCTATTCTTTTGCAAACACCTGAATCAAGAGTTCTTCTTGATTGTGGAATGGACGTTGCATCTGATGCAAAAGCCTATCCATACCTTGAAGCGCCTGAATTTGACATAAAAGAACTCGACGCAGTTATTGTAAGCCACGCACACATAGATCACTCAGGAGTTGTTCCGCTACTATTTAAATATGGCTACAGAGGCCCTGTCTATTGCACAGAACCAACAAGGGATATCTCATCACTGCTCCAGCTGGACCTTATAAAGATTCAAAGAGGAGAAGGAAAGGATCCAATCTACACAACAGATGACGTTAAAGAGACAGTAAAACACACCATAACCCTTGAATACGGCGAAGTAACAGATATCACACCTGACATCAGAATAACATTCTACAACGCAGGACACATACTTGGAAGCGCAATGACTCACATCCACATAGGAAACGGTCTGCACAACTTCCTGTACACAGGAGATTTGAAATATGCAAAGACCAATCTGCTGAGCCCTGCAAGCACAAGGTTTCCAAGACTTGAAACAATGATGATAGAAGCCACCTATGGAGCAAAGGATTCCATAAGCCAGAATCCCAGAGAACAGGATGTCGTTCTGGGAAAAATAGTTAAAACCACCATTGGAAGAGGCGGAAAAATTCTGATTCCTGTTCTGGGCTCAGGAAGAGCACAGGAAGTCATTGCATTAATAGAAAGAATGATTAGGGAAGGAACCATGGACAAGGTTCCAGTATACATTGATGGACTGGTGTGGGATATAACAGCCATACACACGGCCTATCCGGAATTCTTGAACAATACCATAAGAGATCAGATATTCCACAAGGACAACAACCCTTTCATACAGGACAACATCAAAAGGGTTGGAAGTAAAAAAGAAAGACAAATGGTCATTGAAGAAGAAGGTGCCTGTGTAATCTTAGCAACATCCGGAATGCTTGTTGGAGGACCATCCATAGAATATCTTAAAAATCTTGGTGACAACCCAAAAAACGCGCTTGTTTTCACCTGCTATCAGGGCGAAGGAAGCCTTGGAAGGAGAATACTGCAGGGCATAAAAGAGATAAATTTCAAGGAAGGCGCAAAAAACATTATTATGGAACTCAAAATGGAAATACACAAGCTTGAGATTACAGGACACTCCGACAGAAGGGAACTTATGAACTTCGTTTTAAGATGCAGTCCAAAACCTAAAAAAATCATTGTGAACCATGGAGAAGCCAGCAGATGCATTGATTTGGCTAAATCCATACATAAAACCAATAGAATAGAAACAATAGCACCCAGAAATCTGGAAGCCATAAGATTGAGATAGAATTATTCTAACTTGGCATTTTGAAGTACGTTTTCACAACGTACAAACAAAATAAAAACATTTTGAAGTACGTTTTCACAACGTACAAACACAAATTTTATATACTATGTTTCTTAGAATAATGTCATGCGAGAAATGAGGCTTGTTGGACAATCAATGGTTCAGTATAATGGAGACTATGATCTTGGAGGTCTCTACAAGCTTATTACTGGCTGGCTGATGGACAGAGGATACGAGTTTCAGGACAAAAGATTTAAAGAAAAAGAAGATTTGGCCGAAGGAAACTATATGAAGCTGGACTTTACAGGTCGAAAAAAAGAGACCGCCTACACTCGTCTGTGGATGTTTCTGAGAATACGTATCTGGGAGAAAAAAGACGAAGAAAGAATAGTTGATGGAGAAAAAAAACTGATTACAGGTGGTAGAATAATCATAAGAATTCAGGGAAAAGTGGAGTTTGACTGGCAGGACAGGTTCACAGGAACCAAGTTCAGAGAAGTTCTGGGCAGTTTCTATAATTGGGTTATGAAGAAGGAGCATGAGATACTGCATGTGGACAGACAGGAGTACGAAGTGCTTAAATTGGAGTACGCAATCAAAAAGTTTTTAAAAATGGAAACCGGTACACATGCTTACGATTATGATCATTAAGGAAAAAAAGGTGAAATAAAACTTGGAAACATTAATTATTGTCGACGGAAAAACACTCGAGTACGAGGGACTTTTCTCAGCCAAAGAACTATGGAAAGTAATAGACCAAGTATTTGAACAGCATAAATTTGATAAGGTTGAATTCAAGAACACAGAGCAGGTTTTCAAAGATGGAAAACAGCTAAGATTTGACATAAGACCCTATAAAAAGCTGTCCGACTACGTAAAAGCAGAGATAAAGGTCATTCTTCTTGCAAAGAACATGAAAGAAGTAGAGATTACAAAGAAAGGCATCACAAGAAAACTGTTCACAGGACATGTTGAAATAACATTCACATCCTATCTGCTAACAGACTACGAACATGCTTGGGAAACAAAGCCATTTTATTATTTCATGAGGATGCTGATAGATAAGTTTGTCTATCGTAGCTATATACAGGAAGCAAAAGCACAGATAGTCGACGTTACAAACGAGTTATATGACGAAGTGCGTTCCTATCTAAACATGCAGAGATTCTCATAGCGATAATTATATAAAACGACTGAAATTTTTCTTTCTTGCGCCACGGTGGCACAACCTGGTAATGCGCAAGCTTGGAAAGCTTGTTCCGTTAGGAATTCTCGGTTCAAATCCGAGCCGTGGCGTTTTTTTCCACCAAAACGTGCTTTCTACCCTTTATTTGGCTGATTTTCTTATTAGGTGCCTTAGTGTTGTCTCACGTCCGACACCCCTTATTTGGGCATTTAAACCACTGTGTTCTTGAAGGAGGATAAAACTATGAGAGACACAGTATATGACAGGTTTTTGAAATTTAAGGACTTGTTAACAAAGGAGTTTTCTGACTTAGATGAGATGAGATTTTTTAAGATGCTTGGAAAATTAGAATCATGGCATTATCCTAAGAAAAGATGGAATAATATGGTTTTATCTAAAGATGAGACTAAAATTTACGAATGGCTAGTAAGTAAAGGGTATAATCCAAGCACGATCTACAAATGGTATAGGAGTTTAGGCTTTAATAAAGAAATCCAAGAAAAAATTAAGAATAACTTTATGAGTTTTAACGAAGCCAAAACTTATTCAAAACCTTTCAAACGATTAACAGAGTTAGAATCTGAATTAATGTATCATATTAAGAAAACTATCGAACATTACGTGGTGAGGTGAAAAATAATGGCTATAAACCCAGCATATCTAGTACCTGTAAACAATGAGGTAAATGGTAAGAAAAAGAAATTACCTGTTTTACCAGCTAAAGAAGATATTTTGAAGTTATTAGCTTACGTTCAAGACGTGAGAATAGGATTCACAATTTTTACCTGTTGTTTTCAAGGATTAAGACTAGGAGAAATAATTAATCTAAAATGGAAAGACGTCAACTTAAAACACGGCGAGTTAAAAGTAGTTGACGGCAAAAATCCAAGAAGAAAAAAATCAGGCTACGGAAAAGACCGAATTGTACCAATCAATAAAATGTTTATGAACGTATGGACAGCATGGCACGCGATGAACCCTGACGAGGAATACGTAATACCAGATGTAAGTCATAATGGTAAACGAGCACCACCCGAAACGCTTCTTAGAAGATTTCAAAAAAGACTCTATATCTACTTAGAAAAAGCAGGCTTACTAGAAGTGGATTTTGTTCAAACAAACGGTGTTCCAAGATATAACTACCACTTCCACACATTTAGACACGTATGCGGTGCTAATCTTAGAAGAGCAGGTATGAGCCTTGAAAACATTAGAGATTTCTTAGGACACGCAGATGTGGATTCAACACAAATATACACTGAGCTAACAAAAGAAGACATTAAAGAAGCAAGTCACATAGCATACGCTTACCCTAAAAGCCATTTAGGAATGCAAAAAATCCCACAAATAGAAGTAAGCCTAGACCGAGAAACTTTGCTATTGCAAAAAGAGATTCTTGAAAAAAAATTAGAACTCGCAAAGATCCAAATGAACGAAGGATACAACCAATTGGAGGCTGAACAATATGCACGCACACCGCAATACTAGATACGAAAACGAATACTTAAACCTCCAAGTAAAAAAAGGCGACCATTGTGAACGAGTAGCAGGGAGTGGAATGGGGCAATACTCTGTTTGTGACTGCGTACTATTTCGTGAAGGAAAAGTATACTTAGTGGAAGTAAAAGCGACCAAAGAACCAAAGTTTTACAAACGAGCAAAAATCAAAATACAACTAGAAAAAATGACTGCCGTAGCCAAGAACTCAAATGTAGGAGCT
>JBDRCD010000007.1:0-2487 GCA_043822105.1 archaeon
CACCTGGTTAAGCCAGGCTTAGTTTCTGAGACATACCTGGATGTATTCAAGGATTTAACCAAAATGAATGACATTGTTAAAGAAGGCAAGGTTCTCGAGCTTCCAAAAGCACGCATAATGATGCAGCGTGAATACGTGCGTAAGTTCATCCAGGATGCTGGACGAATAATGCGAAAAAAGATAAAACCAGAGGACAATCTTCTGGATACTGATTCTTAGTAGAATAAAGGTTTTTACCTTAATATTATGTTAAGTTTTTAAGTACTATACCCAAGAATTAGTTGACCAATATCATGCTCATCCATTAAAATTAAGTTGTTGTTCATTTTTGAACAATAACAATCAGTTAGCTGAGTTATACGATAACAAAGCTAGCCACACAAGGAGGCGCTAGAATGCGTCGAATAATTACTATTACCATGTCTGTCATAATCTTCGTAATTATGATGGCAGGACCAGTATTCGCATCAGAATATGTGGTCCAAAAAGGCGATTCTCTCTGGAAATTAGCTTCCAAAGCTCTTGGAACTGATGATCCAAAGACTATCATCAACGGCATCAAGTCTGTTGTCGATGCCAACTCAAAGAAATATCACCACCTTCTCACTGATGTAGAAAATGATGGTATTCAAGGTGACATCATTCGTCACAATCCTGCTGATATTCTTGATCTTTCTTCAATCGAACTGGTTGTAGTTTCACCACTACCCGAAGAAACAGCTACTATTACAGAAGAAGCAGAAGTAACAATTGTCTTAAAAGAAATGGAAGCAAAGTTGGCTGCAACCAACAAGAGAGCAAATGAAGCTGAAGAACAACTTCAAGTAAGTAAAGATGATGCTAAGGAGCTTCAGAACGAGCTTGATCAAGCCAGAAGCGAAAACTAGAAGCTTTCAGATCATGTTTCCGCAATGGAAACTGAGAACCAAGAACTTCAAAGCTGTTATGATGAAGAGATTCACAAAAATGGTGAACTTCGCGATCAGATCAGTACTCTTGAAGATGAAAACCATAAGCTTTCTGATAAGATTTCTGCACTCAAGCTCGGAACCAAGGCTGATATGAATATTCTGTTTGATAAAAATGAGCAGATTGCCCAGCTTCAAAAGGAACTTAGTTCTGTGAATGCAAAGTTCTCTGAAGTTGAGGACAGCTACAATAAAATAAAGGAGCTTGAAAGGGAGCGAAATAATTCAGTTATCATCCTTGTGATAGCGGTAATAACATTTGCTCTATTACTTATCACAAAATTCGAACCCAAAAACAAAAAGGGGGTGAAAACAGAAGAATTCAAAAAGGAATTACAAGAGACCCGTATGCAACTTGAAGTAGAAAAACAGAAAGTTTCAAAATTGGAAAATGATCTCAAAAAAAGAGATAAGAAGAAATCCCCTCCCAAAGAAAATGGCAAGAACATCTTCAAAGTCCTTTCCAGAATTCTGGAAAAGGATATAAAAGAAAATGATAAGGTGCCTATCGGTGCTTTGGCGAAAGCGCTGATTGAATTGAAAATGTTTATGAAGGGGGATGAAAATAAGTTAATAATTGAAATTGTAGAAATATGTGAAAAAATATCCTATCTCACAGGTACTGAACCCGGCAATTCTGATGAAAAAGAAATAAAATTCACAACCAACATGTACAATAGATTAGTACCTGAGTTATTGGATAAAATGAAAATAGTTAAATAAAGCGTCTCCTTTTTGTTGGATGAGAAACCCTACGCCTTTTTAAAAGGCTGGGGGCCTAACATTTGTCAACTTGTAGAGGTATATAATAAAAAATGAAGAAACACTACCGCACCATATCAGCCAATTTTTCCATCATCTTTATAATAAATTTCTCTTTCTGCGGATCATCGAAAATGATTGTACCTTTGATGTCATAAGACATTATTTCCCTTATCAAGAACTCTAATTTCATGTCAGAATCCTTTAATGGTATGTCTTTTATTTTTCCTGAAGGGCCGTATGATACTCCAGAGAATATGAAATAAGCGCTATCAAAGTAGCGCGGACCTATTTCCTGCCTTAGCTTTTCAATAATTCTTTTATAATCTTCCTGTGTACGCAAAGAACCAGCGCCTCTAGCATGAATATTTCCCCAGTTTACTATAACTTCTGTTCCCTGCGTTCTCTTTGCTATATCTATAGCATCTTCGAAGCCTCCCAGTTCCCTGGATTTTCCTGTGTTTTCTATGCCGATTTTCACGTCAGCCTGCTGGTCAATAAATATTTCATTTATTTTGTAAACGACAAGCTTCAGTGCCTGCTCATGAGACATCATTGAATAAAAATTAGGATTTATAATGAATGTACGGCAGTCCATTATTGAGGAGAGGTTCCTAAAAATTTTAAGTGTTTCATCTGGCTGGTTTGAAAGCGCTGTATGATGCAAAGAGAGCTCTATATTGTATTTGTTTGCAAGATCCTTAATTTTTAGAAGGTTGCCGTAGTGAACTTTGTAGATGTCTGATGTTTCTGTTAT
>JBDRCD010000008.1:0-2490 GCA_043822105.1 archaeon
TGTCTGAGGTTTTTGTAGAAATCAATTGTTTCAGTGTTTCTGGATGTGACCTCTTCAATTTTTTTGAGTGTTGCTTCATATCTTTTTTTGTCTTTAATGTAAAGTTTTTTGAGGGTTTTTTTCAGTTCTTCACTGAAACCATATTTGAATGTCAAGTTAGTTTCCTTCTATTTCTTTTCTTAATTGTTTAATAGTGGTGCCTTTGAAACCGTGTTTTTTAACATGCTTTTCACTGTCCTCAATAAGCTCTTTTATCACGTCTTCTCTTACTTCCCTTTCAACAAATTCCTCTCCAATAAGGTCTGCTATTTTGTTTACGGCTTCTCCTTTATCCCTTAAACCGTATTTTTCCTTTACAACACCAAGAACTCTGCTTGCATATTCATCAACTTTTATACTCATACTAACACTCTTACCCAAATCACATCACCTGATATTAAGTGAGTTGAAGTGATTTATAATCTTTTCTGTTCAAAAAACACCTAGAATAATTTAGGTTTGAGTACTTTTAAACTCATTTAGAGTTGGTTGCCGGTGTGAGATTTGAGGATACGTGTGCGGTAAGAAAGTGTTAAATATTTAGGGATTATTTTTTTACTTTTTTTTGAGTTCACGGTAATTGCGCTTTCTTTTCAGCAAATCAATTATAATTGTTTTTTCGTTTTCAATTCTGTAAATAATTCTTAATTTTCCTATGCAAAGAGAAAAATACGGTTCTGCCTGCAGGTGTTTGCCGAGTTTAGGGTTATTTTTGAGTGATAAAACTTTTTTCTTCACTTGTTCTTTGAGAGATTTTTCAAGCGAATTTAATGCGTCAATGAATGCTTTTCTGAAAAATAGTTCCAAAAAGAATCACTCTTATTCCGAACCAAAAGCCTCTTTTTCTGAAAGAAGAGAAGTTTCCTCGGCTTTTTTAATCTGCCTTAATTCCTTTTCAGAGAGCTCCTCTTCATCGGCAATTTCCTTAAGAAGCTTCTCCTTTCTCTCCAATTCAAGCAACCTTTCTTTTGAAATAGTAACCATTTCACTCATACTAACCATATGCATCACCACCAATAAAAAGATTGCTTCGTCATATAAAAACAATTTGAGACCACATTGCCGGTGTGGGGATTGGAGGATACGTGTACATAACCCAACAGAAATTCTTAAATACTTTGAAATCGTTTGTTTTTTGTATGGCTGGAACTAGAAGAAAGGTTAAGGCTAATCTTTTTAAAGAGCAGCAAAATCGTAGGTCTCCAGTAGAAAAAAGATTTGAAAGACCTGATCTGGAAAAATTTAATGACCCTCAACCAACAATGAGAGGAACTGGTTATACAGGATTGAGTTATGAAGAAAGAAGAGTTGGTGAAGAGGAAAGAAGAGGCCATCCTGATAATAGGAAAAGACAGCTTGGAACAAAAACTACTTCTGGAACAAAGCCTGCTTTTGAAGTAACTAATGCAGAGTTTAAAGGAATTCCAAAACCTGGGCGTGCAAAAGTTCTGAAAAGCACAAAAGAAACCAAATTCCTTAAAGACCGAAGAAGAAAAGACAGAAGAGAATAAAACATTCATTTACTCCGCAGGCAAAATAAATACTAAGGATACGTTCCGCTAAAAACCATTAGAAATTATTAAATACTTTGAAATCGTTTGTTTTTTGTATGACAAGAAGAAGACGTACTCCAAGGACAAGGGTTGCCGGTGCTGAGGGCGCTCGTCAAAGCAGGTATGTTGCCCCTGGTAAAAACCCTGAAGCGGACGCAAAGGCTATTTTGAGGGAAGCTGTTCGTGGACGCGAGAAAAAGGCAAGGGAGGAAGAGTCAAAGCCAAAGAGCATAAACGATTTAAAGGCTGACTTGGTCATTGTTGAGGGCAGAATAAAGCGTTTTAGCGCTGATGTAAAACGTTTGGACGCTGAGCTGCAGAGAATGGATAGATGGGACCGTTTTGATAAAGAAAAAGAAGTAAAAAAAGCACAAAGAATTCTGGATAGAGAAATAAGAAGGCAAGGAAAAATAATGGCTAAGTTGCACTATTGATGCTTATTAAATAAAACATCCGTTCGCGAATGCAAATCTTTTTATTTTCTCGAAGAGTTATTTAATTATGCCTAGAAGAAGGAAAATCAAGCCAGGAGAGGTTTTTGATCCTGTTTTACATGTTGATAGAAGAAAAAATCAGCCTAAAGCAGTTGGTGTGGTTGAGACTGGTGGAAAGAAAGGCACTGTTTATTTTTATGAGAAAGAAAATATTGGCGGCAGAAAGCTCCCTGAAAAATCCAATTATATTGGTCTTCGTGCTGACTCTTCCACAGGCAAAAGAAGCTATCTTTATGAGGACACCCGCGATCCCGACATCCCTTACCTCTACAAAAAACAACCAAAACCTGGAAAAAAGAAAAAATAACTGATTCCCTTAAACGGGCTCCGGAGGCAGAACAAGGAGTAACGTTCCGCGGATTTTAAAGCAAAATTCAATGCACCGGCCATGTTCCTGTTTTGAG
>JBDRCD010000009.1:0-196064 GCA_043822105.1 archaeon
GACGTCGCAGAGTTCAATGAACTGTTCATAAATGTGAAATCAAGTCGTACGATAAAAGGAGTCATTGAAGATGGAAAAATAATTGTTAAATATGAGGGATTTAATGATTTGAGTTTCTTAGAAAACTTAGTTGATGTATGGTCTGATGAAAACAATGCAGGATTTGTTACGTCATTTGAAAATTCAGGCACTGTGATGCAAACAATATCAATAGATACATCAGATTCTGATATCGCAGATAATTTCAACTGGGATTATTTAACATCTAATTTTAGGATTAGTTAAAAGCAAAATTTATATACTAGAATTCTAAGAAACTATTTTATGAGAGAAGCAAAATTCGCAGGACTGTTCTATGAGAAAGCAGAGACCCTGCTCGCAAAACAAATTGAAGAGTGTTTTTTAGATGAAAGAGGACCAGGTGATCTGCCTCTTAGTAAGGCAAGTGATTCTGTGAAAGCAGTAATCGTTCCACACGCGGGTTATATGTATTCAGGACCCTGTGCTGCATGGGCCTATAAAGCAATTGCAGAGACAAAGATGCCTGATATATTTATACTGCTAGGCCCAAGCCATCATAGTGGTCAATCAGGATTCTCCTTGGAAACCTATGAAACTCCTCTTGGAATGGTTCGTGTAGATCAGAAATTTGCAAGAGTTCTTGGAGAAAAAGGAAATCTAAAACAAAATGAATCAATTCATGATGATGAACATTCATTGGAAGTACAACTTCCTTTTTTGCAATATATTTTCAAAAAGAATCCTGAAAAAATTAAAGTTCTACCTATTCTTATAAGTGACGATGTTAACATAAGATCGGTTGCACTTGATTTGAAAGAGGCTCTTGTTGAAACAGGAAAAAAAGCGATTTTCATAGTTAGTTCTGATTTTACTCATTTTGGTCCAAACTATCGCTATGTTCCATTTTCAGTTGACATAAAGAAAAACATATATGACTTGGATAGAGGAGCCATAGAACTGATAAAACAAAATAACATGGAAGATTTTCTTAAATACATTGATGAAAAATTGATGACTATTTGTGGTGCTTTACCGATTGCAACACTGCTTAAAACAATAAAATCCAATAAAATTCTTTTAGAACAGTATTATACTTCAGGCGATGTGGTGGGTGATTATAGAAACTCAGTTAGTTATGCGAGTTTTGTATTTCGCTAATCTTTTTCAGCTTTCTTTCTCTTCTTTTCTTCTTTCTTTTCCTTTTTTTTTAAGTATTTCTGCATAACCAAAATCATTTTTTCTTTACTTTTAAACCTTAGTTTCCAAGCGAGTCGTCTTTCTTTCAGTGTTTTATTGACCCAATTAGCTATTTCATTTTTCTTTTTTACATGAGTGTTAAACTCTTCGGCAGACATGCTTCTTAAGGTTTTCAAAATATCCTGTTTACTCTTAATAATATATTTGTCAATTTTCAAATATGCATCTTCAGGAACATAGATTAATTCTCTTTTTGTAAAGTAAGGGTTTCTTTCAAGCAGTTTCATTCTTGAAAGTTTATTTACCATTAAAGTTATAACCACCAATATGGCCATTATTATTACTAAAAAGATTATTTCACTCAAAATATCGGTAAATTTTACTTCAAACAACATAGTTCTTTTAAGAAGCTCTGAAGACATCACATATGGATTGAACTTTGTCAGGTTTTTCATCAGATTAGACATGGTTTCAATTGGTAAAATTAAATTAGACAATAGCAAAAAGACACTTCCAAAAGTAATGGACAGCATTGTTGCAGATTCCTGAGTTCTTGATAAATATCCTATAATCATCCCCAGCAAGACAAACATCGTCATGGTGATTAGCAAAATTAAGGATGTCAGACCCGCGTTTGCAAATATTTCTGTTTTCAAAAAATAATATGATAATAAAAGAATAACTATTACTTGTAAAAACAAGATTATAAAACTAGTTATGAAGGTGGTAAATATAAAGAATCTTTCTTTTGTTGGGGTGGTGAAATTTCTAAAGGCAGCCTTTGACTTTTTTTCCATAACAATTAAAGTGCTTGAAAGCATTATGGCTATGAACATTATAACCAAAACCAAAAGGAACGGAAACATAAATATTAATTGGTTTGATTCAGCAACAACAGGCTTAATTTCTGTTTTGATTGGACTCACAATGCTTTCTGCATTTGCAATATCTATATCTTCAAGATTTGACAGGGTATCCTCCAAATCTGCTTTGACTTCATCAGAGGTTGTTTTAACTTTACCCAGAGAACCCTGTACGACCGCCAAATCGCTAATTATCTCCTGACTTTTTTCTTCAACAACTTCTGCCTGACTTTCGATTTGTTCTGTGACATTATCAATTAGGCTATCTGCAATTTCATAATTGCTATGTGTGTCGTTGAACACGTCATTAATTTCAGTTTCTTTTGTTTCAAAAAAGGTGATGGATGTATTGGTGGTAGCAATGTCTAAGCCTTCATCGACAGCAGCCATTCCAAGAGTTTCCAATTCATCCGCATCTTCGTATATTTTAAGTGTTAAAGAGTTGAGGTTTGAAATGGATATGTCCTCCATTGAAATTTCAAATTCTTCTGTACTTGCTTTTGTACCTTCAATATCCGAAATTATAGTGTCAAGAGTGGATTTCAAAGTAATCATTGACAAAACATTTTTATCAACATCCTGTCTTGTTTCCATTATTTTAGTAAGAAGAACATCTGTTAAACCCTTGCTGAGTTCTGTTGATCGTATCTCTAATTTTTTTGACACGGCATCTATTATTTGATAGACGAGATTTGCTCTAGAGTAATCTACAAAAAAAGTGACCTTATTTGCAACATCATTTCCCACTTCAAAATCTTTCGGAAAGACAATGCAGGTATGTGCCGAACCCTGTTCTATGGCTTCAATGCAGCTAATTTCCGAATCATGTTCGAGCATAAAATATTCGCTGTTCCGCAATTCTTCTATAAAAGATTCTGTCAATGGATTATTTTGATCCGGACTGTAGTAGCTGACAGAAAGATCATAGGTGCTTGGTTTATTCAAAGCCAAACTGACCAACAGTATTATTATCAGAGGTCCAAATATGACGATGAATGCAGAACTCTTAGCTCTCATAAGAAGCTTAAGATTTTTCGCTATTGTTTTCGTAAACTTCATTTTCTTCTTTTGTTGATAGAGAGATGAATATCTCGTCGAGGCTAGCTTTTCCAACTTTCATATCAATAATTTCTTCTTTGTTTTTTTTCAATAAAGGAAATAATTCATGAAATATGTTCTGTGGATTGTTTGAGAATAAAACAAGTCTAGAACCTCTGATGGAGAATCTTTTGTAATTTTTCTTTGATAGTTTAGAAAGAATATTTTTGTAATTTCCAGGATAGCATTCTAAATGTATCTCTTGTATTTTTGAATACTTATTTTTTATTGAATCAGGACTAGCCACATCAATAATTTCTTTATCTTTTAAAATGGCAATTCTTGTACAAAGCTCTTCCAGCTCAGTCAAATGATGACTTGCTATTATTATTGTAGTTCCTTTTTTGTTAATTTTTTTTACTAAAGTCCATATGTGCTGTCTCAATATTGGATCCAAATCGGCGGTTGGTTCGTCAAGCACCAGAACTGCAGGATCGTGTATGAGTGCACAGGCAATATCAAGTCTTCTTTCCATTCCGCCCGAAAGACTCTTTGCCGGCAAATCTTCATAGTGCTTTAGGTCCATCAGGTTCAGCAATGTTTCGATATTGGTTTTTAGTGCGTCAGCAGACAAATTGTACAATGATCCAAAATAATTAAGATTTTCTTTAAGAGTTAAATCTTCATAGAAAGACGGTGTTTGTGAAGCAAAGCCATATATTCTTTTGACCCCATCCTGTTTTTTAAAAACAGATCTAAATGCAGTTGCTTTTTGAAATTCCAACAGGTGTTCAAATCTGAAAAGAACATCTCCTTGATTTGGCCTTATGAATCCTATAATTGTATTCAGAAGAGTTGTTTTTCCCGAACCACTGGCTCCAATGAGACCAAATATTTCTCCTTTTTTAATTTCAAAATTAATATTCTTAAAAACTACGTGATCGTCATATCTTTTGGCAACGTTTTGAATTTTAAATATTGGCTCTGTCATAATTTCTCTTAAAATTATGAAGTTCAAAAATTTTTGTAATTTTTGTGACTTTCATAACTAACCTCTTTTCCACGGTATATACTGTAATCTACTTTGTGTTCTGGGAGTTTATACTATTTAAATTTAATGTTTTGTTCTCTAAAAACACAGAAAATGTTAAGGTCCACAATTAAAGATTAACTTTATAAATGGAAAACTTCTTCTCAAAGCAGTAGGACGGTGCTTAGCTACCGGCTATTTGCTGAGGAAAGTCCGCCCACTACAAAAGGTCACTCTCGAAAGGGAGGTCTCGAAAGGGACGGCGACGGCTCAGAAACGAAACCACCTATGGAATGGGATGATGCGGTGAATCAATGGGCGACCGTTGAAAGTTAACCCGCTGACGTCTCCACAGGAAAGGATGAAACGGCAAGTCCTGATTTGTGCAAGCCAAATGGCGCTAAGTAGAATGCTAAGGTGACTGTCTGCACGAGTAGAAAGGTCTTCAATGGCCTGAAACTAGCAGAGTCTAAACAAAAGGCGGCTTACAGCCGTCCTACAATTTTTACATGTGAGCAAAATGGGAAGAAAAGACAAAATTAACATGCCTTCATCAACAGCAGGCATTACAAGATATTTTGATGATTACAAATCAAAAATAGAATTTAAACCACAATACATAGTGGTTTTGGTGATAGTAGTTATAATCATAGAAGTTTTTCTGCACATGAACGCAGGTTCATGGTTTTAGGTGTTAAAAAATGTTTCCAGGAATGAATCCCCGACAGATGAAACAAATGATGAAAAAGGTCGGAATGCAACAGGAAGAAATGAATGTTAAAGAAGTCATTTTTCGAATGGGCGACAAAGACATGGTTATATCAAATCCTTCTGTTTCGAAAATAAACATGATGGGTCAGGAAACCTATCAGGTTGTGGGAGATGTGCAGGAAGTTTCCGCAGATACAACTCCTGATATTTCTGAAGAAGATATTCAGACAGTAATCGATCAAACAGGTTGTTCTGAGAAAGAAGCCAAAAAAGCACTTGATGATTTTAAAGGAGACTTGGCAGAAGCCATAATGGCTTTGAAGAAATAGTTTTTCACGATAAGTTTATATAGTTCTTTTGACTAGTAATTTTATGGAAGAATTTCAGCTTGCAAGAGATAAAGCTTTGAAAAATATAAGGGTTGCAGATCACATGCTGATAATGACCTATCCAATGGTCAGAGATCCAAAATTATTGTTGGCAGTTTTAGAAAATATTTTTTCATCTCTTACAAACGCTTTTTCTTCTTTGCTTTATTATGAAAGAACTTTCAAAAGAATACCTATTTTTAATGATGATTTTGATTCAAAATTTGCTCTGTTTAAAGACAAACTAGTTTCAAAGTATGATATCAACAAAGAATATCTGAACCTAATTGAAACCATAAGAGAAATTTTGGTGGAACATAAAAGAAGTCCTGTTGAATTCTCTCGTGGAGAAAGGTTTGTTATTTGTTCAAGCAATTACCGTATGAAAACACTGAGTGTTAACGATATTAAAAAATATGTTGCCAAAACTAAATTATTTGTTGCGGACATGGATAGATTGGTGAGAAGAAATGAAGGAATCTTTAAATGATGCCAGGGAAGAATTGAAAAGGGTTGATCACTTGATTTATGTAAGTTTAAAATACACCAGAACAGTGGATGTTCTTCTGAATATAATTAGTAGGATGATTGATGCCTATGATTTTATTCTTGAAGCTTTGCTAAAACATGCTTTAGAGAAAAACATGATTGAAGAAATTCCTTTATCTCCCAGAGAAAAAGGTGATTTGATTAAAAAGTCCTTTGATGATGAGTTAATAAAGGACAATGTTGAGCTTTATTTTTTATTGAGAAAACTCCACAAGTCAAATCCTGAAAGAGAACAGGAGTATCGAAGACATGTGACCATGATAAGTTACATTGATAATAGAAAAGAAATAGTTAATATTGATATAATAACTCAATATTATGCGTTTCAAAAAAGTTTTCTTGACTATGTGAACAGTCTTATTTTTGATGACCCTGCAGCCGTTTAGATGGATTTAATTTGTTAAAATAGTATTTGTTTAGGAAAGATTTAAATAATTAGTTTCTTAACTATAGTTAATTATGAGCTCATCGACAAGAAAACAGGAATCTGAAAAACACAAAGAAGATAGAACGTTCTCTAAACGAAAAGAAGCAATTAATCACAAAAATAAAGTGACCTATAGAATGAAATTAGATTTTGGACTGACCAAAGGAGTTGTTGAAGCAATATCTGCAGATAAGAAAGAACCTAAATGGATGCTTAAAAAAAGGCTGGAATGTCTAGAATTATTTCACAAATTACCAATGCCAAGATGGGGGGCGAATTTATCAAATCTCAATCTTAATAACATAACATATTTTTTGAAATCTGAAGCACAAAAAAATTCAAAATCATGGGATGATGTTCCTGCAGACATAAAAAAAACATTTGAAAAACTTGGAATACCAAAAGCAGAACAAAAAACGTTGAGTGGTGTTGGAGCACAGTATGAATCAGAAGTTGTTTATCACAATGTAAAAAAAGTTCTCAGCAGACAAGGAGTTATATTTGAAGACTGTGATGTCGGACTGAAAAAATATCCTGAACTGTTCAAGAAATACTTTATGAAAGCAGTACCCCCTACACTTCACAAGTTTGCAGCTCTGCACGGGGCAGTTTGGAGTGGAGGAACATTTCTGTATATTCCAAAAGGAGTGAAAATTGATCTTCCATTGCAGGCATATTTTAGAATGAATGCACAAAGAGGTGGGCAGTTTGAACACACGATGATAATTGCCGAAGAAGATTCGCAGTTTCATTATATTGAAGGCTGCAGTGCGCCCCAATACACAGAAAGTTCGCTACATGCAGGCTGCGTAGAAATATTTGTAAAAAAAGGAGCAAGAGCAAGATACAGCTCAGTCGAGAACTGGAGCAAAAACACATTTAATTTGAACACAAAAAGAGCAATCATAGAAGAAAATGGGCTCATAGAATGGGTTGGTGGAAATCTTGGCAGCGGAGTTACAATGCTTTATCCAACATCCATTCTCAAAGAAAAAAACGCAAGGGCGGTTCATCTTGGCATTGCATATGCAGGCAAAGGACAAAATCAGGATGTGGGTTCAAAGGTTTATCATCTCGCTCCAAATACAAGTTCTGTGATACAGTCAAAAAGCATAAGCAAAGACGGTGGAATAACAACCTACAGAGGACTTCTGCACATTGCAAAATCGGCAGTTAATGCAAAATCAGTAGTGCAATGTGATGCAATAATGATGGACAACAGGTCAAAATCAGATACAATACCTTATATTAATGTGAAAAACAAAGAGGTTGATTTGGCCCATGAGGCAACCGTTGGAAAAATAAGTCAGGCACAAATATTTTATCTTATGAGCAGAGGTCTTTCAGAAGAGCAGGCAACTCAGATGATAGTTTCAGGATTCATAGAACCAATTGTAAAGGAACTACCTCTTGAATATGCTATAGAATTAAACAGATTGATAGAATTGGAAATGGAAGGGTCTTTAGGATGAGACAGAACACACAGGATATAAAACACAGATTTATAGAACAACAGAATAAAACTATTTTGAAATATGGATTAACAACAAACATAAATTTAGAAGATTTTTCTTTTAAGAAAATTGATTTAAATGATGATAGAATAGATTGTAGAATAAACACTGAAAAAATTATGAAAGTAAACAATTTAGATATTAATTTTGAAGAAAAAGAAAACAGGTTTGACGAATTTCATCTAATAAATATTAAAAAAGGAATTACAATAACAATTCCTTCAAATAAAAAATTTGAAAATCCGATAAAATTAGAAAACACGGTGTTAACAAATAACTCGATTCAACACATAACAATAATTCTAAATGAAAACTCAGAAGTTACTTTGATAGATTTGCTTCAGGATAAAACCAATGGTTATGGATACTGCAGCAGATTTGTTGAAATAATTGCAAAGAAGAATTCAAAAATAAACTTTTTTCAGATACAAAAACTAAACAATAAAAAAATACATTATTCAAAGAAAACTACCACTACAGAAACAAATGCAGAAGTAAATTGGAATGAATTTATTTTAGGAAGCAAGATTGCTCTGTCCAGCACATCAACAAAATTAGAAGGAAAATTGTCCAGAACCAAAATAAAAAGTTTATTTTTTTCAAACAAAAATCAGCAATTCGACATAATGGCCGAGGCGATTCATAGAGGAAAACAAACGGTTTCAGAACTGATTGCAAGAGGAGTTGTGAAAAATGATTCCAAAGCACTTTTTAGAGGAAATATACACATTGGAGAAAATGCAGACAAATCTGAAGGAGGTCAATCATTAAGTATTCTTTTGCTCGATAAGAATTCGGAAGCTGATACCATACCTCAGCTTTTAATTGACAATGAAGATGTGAAGTGCAGTCACGCCGTTGCAATAGGACGAGCCGATGAAGAAAAAATGTTTTATTTAATGAGTCGAGGATTGTCAGAAAAAGAAGCTCAAAATCAAATAATAAATGGTTTTTTTGAAACAACGATAAAAGATATAAATAATAAACAAATAGCAGATGATTTAAGAAAAGAAATTAGGGTGAAGATGAAAAAATGAATCTGAAAAAAATCAGAGAAGATTTTCCCATTCTTAAAAGAAAAATAAACGGAAAACAACTGGTTTATTTAGATAATTCTGCAACCACACAAAAGCCATTGCAGGTAATAAATGCGATGAATGACTATTATATGAAACACAATGCAAACGTGCATAGAGGAGTTCATACTTTGAGCGTTGAATCAACACAATTGTATGAACAAGCCCATGAAAAAGTAGCGAAATTCATAAATGCAGATTTTGAAGAAGTAATATTTACAAAAAACACAACAGAGTCACTCAACCTTCTTGCACACACATTAAAAAGCAGACTAAAAAAAGGAGATGAAATAGTTCTTACAGAGATGGAACACCACAGCAACATTGTTCCCTGGCAGCTAATTGCAAAGGAAAAGGATGTGAAACTGAAGTTTATAGGCTTGGATAAAAACGGAGAACTTAATCAAAAACAATTTTCAAAGATGATAACCTCAAAAACAAAAATAGTTTCTGTGAATCACATGTCAAATGTAACGGGTGCAATTAATCCTGTTGAAAAAATAGGGAGAATTGCTCATAAAAAGAAATCATTGTTCATAGTTGATGGAGCACAGAGTGTGCCTCATAAAAAAATAGATGTAAAAAAATTAGGTTGTGATTTCTTTGTTTTTTCAGGCCACAAAATAATTGGACCAACAGGAATAGGAGTTCTTTTTGGTAAGAAAAAATTGTTGGAAGAAATGCAACCATTCCTTTCAGGAGGAGACATGATTAAAGAAGTAACCTTGAAAAAATCAATCTGGAATAATGTTCCTTGGAAATTTGAAGCAGGAACGCCACCAATTGCAGAAGCAATAGGTCTTGGAGCTGCAATTGATTACATTCAAAGCATAGGCTATGAAAACATAGTTGAACATGAAAAAAAACTCGCCAATTATGCTTTGAAAATGTTCAGGAGCAAAAACTACGTTGAACTAATATATCCAAAAAATAATATTAGTCCAATATTTTCATTCAACATAAAGGGAATTCATGCTCATGATGTGTCTTCATTGCTCGATGATTCAGCCATAGCAGTGAGAGGCGGACATCACTGTGCAATGCCTTTTATGAAAAGTTTAGGCATCAATGGCTCTGTGAGGGTTTCATTTTACTTTTACAATACTAAAGAAGAAGTGGATGCACTCGGAAAAGCTCTGGACAGAGCAAAAAAGGTGTTTTTATGAAGGCACAAGACATGTACAGAGAAGAGATACTGGATCACTACAAGAATCCAAGAAATAAAGGAAAATTAAAAACAGAAACAGTATCTCACAAAGAAATAAATCCTCTTTGCGGAGATGAGATAAAGATAATGCTCAAAATAAAATCAGATAAAATTGAAGACATAGGATTTATAGGAACCGGATGTGCAATAAGTCAAGCATCAATTTCAATGCTAACTGAAAAAATTAAAGGAATGAAAATATCTGATGTAAAAAAAATCAAAAAAGAAGATGTACTTAGATTCTTGGGAATACCTATCAGTCCAGTCAGAATAAAATGTGCACTGCTTTCATTTGATACCTTAAAAAACACCATAAAAATTTACGAGACATACAAAAAATGAGTCAAAAAAGAAAATTAGAAATAAAAAATCTGCATGTAAGTGTCGAGGGAAAGAAGATACTTAAAGGTCTAAATCTCGAAATGAAACAGGGAGAAGTAGTTGCAATAATGGGTCCAAATGGAAGTGGAAAAAGCACTCTTTCATACGTTATTATGGGCCATCCAAAATATGTGGTTGATAAAGGAACAATTCTTTTGGATGGAAAAGATATTGCAAAACTGAAGACTGATCAAAGAGCCAAAAAAGGACTATTTTTATCATTTCAGTATCCGAGTGAAATATCTGGAGTTTCTGTAACAAATTTTTTGCGAACAGCAGTTAATTCCCAAAGAAAAAAACCTCTACCCATAGCAGAATTCAAAAAACTACTTGATGAAAATGTTGAAAAACTAAACATAAATCAGGAGATGCTCAGAAGATATCTGAATGAAGGTTTTTCAGGGGGAGAGAAAAAAAGAGCTGAGATGTTGCAGATGAACATGTTAAAACCAGACTTCGCAATTCTCGATGAAACAGATTCTGGTCTGGACATAGATGCTCTGAAAGTGGTTGCAGACAGCATTAATGATCTTGCAAAGCAAGGCAAAGGAATACTTCTCATAACACATTACCAAAGACTTTTGAACTATGTTAAACCAGATAAGATACATATTCTTATGGATGGTAAAATTGTTCTGTCAGGCGGAAAAGAGCTGTCCAGCAAATTAGAAAAAAAAGGTTATGATTGGCTTAGAGAATAATAATTATCAATTCTGAACATTCAAAAATTGAAAATTTTTGAGCTTCGAAAACAAAAAATGTTTTTCGAAACATTAAAATAGGGGTAGTTTGTTTCTAATTACATTCTAAAATGGACAAACGACAAATTTCTCTCAAAGAGGCGCAGGAGATTTTGCCCATTGTGAAAAAAAATGTAATAAAACTGATGAGAATAAACAAAGCGCTTTCTTTGCTCAAATCAGTTGAAATACAATATGATGATGATTATCTTACTTTAATGCATAATTTAAGGTTCAATAAAAAACATCATAAATTATCCTATGATTTTTTTTCACTATTGGAGAATCTTCACACACTAGGGTGCAGAGTTAAAGATTTGGAAAGTGGAATAGTAGATTTCTACTCAACTTTTGAAGGTAGGGAAATTTTTCTTTGCTGGAATATAATGGATACCCATATAAGATTTTGGCATGAAGCTTCTACCGGAAGCGAAGCCAAAAAACCTGTGTCCATGATTAGGGAAACCTTGGAAATTAATAAAAGGTGATTGTATGAAAATAACAGTTAAATCAGGAAAACCAGAATCTCTAAAGACTGAACTATTAATAATAGGTTCATTTGAGAAAGAAAAATTTACAAATAAAATTTTAGATAATAAACTAAAAGGCAGAATATCAAAGGCTGTAAAAGAGAAAAAGTTTGAAGGAGAATTTAAGCAGCTATTTTCTGTCTCTTCTTTAGGAACCATTTCAGCAGAAAAAGTTCTTTTGGTCGGTCTCGGAAAGAGAAAAGAGTTTACTATAGAAAAATTAAGACGAATTGCAGGATTTACTGCCAAAGTTGCAAGAGATGGTAAAATAAACAATTTCATAACAACTCTTGTTGAAACAGATGTGAAAGATAAAACAACAGAAGAAAAAGCACTGGCAGTGACAGAGGGAATGCTTCTTGGGATTTATGAATTCACCAAATACAAAACAGATAAGAAAGCTCACCCACACATGATAAAAGAAGCAATCATTGTTACAAATGAGGCTGCTAAAGTCAATAAAGGTGTGAAAAAAGGAATAATTCTATCCGAAGCAACAAACTATGCAAGAGATTTGGTTAATATGCCTGCAGGAGATGCAACACCAACGTTTTTGGCCGATGAAGCAAAAAAAGCAGCCAAAAATTATGGTATAAAAATCAAAGTTCTTGGAAAAAAAGAAATGGAGAAAAAAAAGATGAACTCCATATTGGGTGTTAGCAGAGGCAGTTCACAGGAACCAAAACTGGTTGTCATGGAAACAAACCCTTCTGCGAAAAAGAAAATTGCTTTTGTTGGAAAAGGAATAACATTTGATAGTGGAGGATTGGACCTTAAACCATTTAATTATATGACTGATATGAAATGTGATATGGCAGGTTCAGCAGCAGTTCTTGGAGCAGTAATAGCGGCTGCAAAACTAAAACTACCAGTAAATATTTTAGGAGTGATGGTTCTGTCAGAAAACATGCCGGGACAATCAGCACAAAAACCAGGAGATATAATTACTGCATATAACAAAAAAACAATAGAAATATTGAATACAGATGCAGAAGGAAGGCTTGTTTTGGCAGATGCAGTAGCCTATGCCGAAGAACAAAAACCAATAGCGATAGTTGATATTGCAACGCTTACTGGCGCAGTAGTGGTTTCATTAGGATACTCTGCTGCAGGGTTGGTATCCAGCAATGATAAACTTAAGGAAGCCTTGAAAAAAGCAGGAGATGAAACACACGAAAGAGTTTGGGAACTTCCTCTTTGGGATGAGTTTCGAGAAGCAGTTAAAGGTGATATTGGTGATGTTAGGAATGTTGGTAAAGGAAAAGGCTATGAGGCAGGAACAGTAATAGGCGGAACATTCATAGAGCAATTTGTTAAAAAAACTCCCTGGGCACATATTGATATTGGAGGCACAGGCTGGTTTTTAGAACCTTCTGATTATATTCCTAAAGATGGTACAGGATTTGGCGTGAGATTATTTATTAATCTTATAGAAAATTGGAAGTGATTTAGAATCCAACCTAAAATTTATAAAGGGATATTGTTTCTAAATAAACATGGGATTTGAATATTTAGAAGATGTTGCAATAGCAGATTTAGCTTTTCGAGCGGACGGAAAAGACATGAATGAACTTTTTGAAAACTGCGCTCTTGCCGTGGCTGAAACCATTGCAGATACAAAAACCATAGAGCCAAAAATAGTAAAAAAACTTTCTTTAGAATCAACAGATTTGGAACAGTTGCTATTCATATTTTTATCAGAGATAACCTATTTTAAAGACGCTGAGCTTTTATTTTTCTCTAAATTTGAAGTAAAAATAAAAGATAAAAAATTGACTGCGAAAATGTATGGAGATAAAATTAACAGTGCAATAAAAAAAAGAAATGATGTTAAAGCAATCACAATGCATATGTTGAAGATTGAAAAAAAAGACAAGTATTACGCAACGGTTGTTGTTGACATATGAGGTGGTTAAAATAGATACTATTCCCAAAGAAATTAAAAAAATATCTGATGTGGTGTGGGAGATTCCAAAAACCTATAAAAAAGGCATGAATGTGCCTGCAAGAATATATGCTTCTGAAAAACTATTGAAACAAATGGATCATGGAGTTTTTGATCAGATTACAAATGTTGCCTGTTTGCCAGGAATAGAAAAACATGCCTATTGTATGCCTGATGGTCATTGGGGATATGGATTTCCAATTGGAGGTGTGGCAGCATTTGATCCTGAAAAAGGCGTCATAAGTCCTGGAGGAATAGGTTTTGACATTAACTGTGGAATGAGACTGGTGACAACAAATCTAACCTACAAAGAAGTTAAACCCAAACTAAAACCACTTGTTAATCTGTTGTTTGACAGAGTTCCTACAGGTGTTGGTGGTAAGGGATTTCTAAGAATAACAGAGAATCAATTCAAAGACATAATGACCAATGGTGCTGAATGGTGTGTTGATAATGATCTTGGAAGAAAAGAGGATATAAAAAAAATAGAGGAATATGGTAAAATCAAAGGTGCTGACACTTCAAAGGTTAGCGACAGGTCAATAAAAAGAGGCATAAGACAGATGGGCACTCTAGGAAGTGGAAATCATTATCTTGAAATCCAGATGGTTACAGCTGAAAACATATTCAGACCAGAAATTGCAAAAAGGTTTGGAATAACAACCAAAGACCAAATCGTTGTGATGGTTCACTGCGGAAGCAGAGGGTTTGGTCACCAAATAGCAACCGACTATCTCAGTATTTTTAATAGAGTAATGCAGGAAATGAAACTCGGTGTCAAAGACAGAGAGCTTGCCTGTGCTCCGTTCAAAAGTAAAGAAGGGCAGAATTACTATAAAGCAATGGCCTGCGCTGCAAACGCGGCTTTTGTTAATAGACAAGTAATTCTTCACAGAATAAGAGAAAGTTTTTCAGAAATTTTCAAAAAAGAATCTGAAGATATGGGTCTTGATCTTGTTTATGACGTTGCTCACAACATAGCAAAAGTTGAAACACATAGAGTTGATGGTGTTAAAAAAGAACTTGTTGTTCACAGAAAGGGCGCAACCCGTTCATTCGGACCAGGGCATCCGGAGCTTGTAAAAGCATATAGAGATGTCGGACAGCCAGTCATATTGGGTGGAAGCATGGAAACCGGTTCACATCTTTTAGTGGGTACTGAAACCGCCATGAAAGAAACCTTTGGAAGTACTGCTCATGGTTCTGGAAGAACAATGTCAAGAACAAAAGCCAAGCAGATTGTAAGAGGAAGCGAACTGCAAAAAGAAATGGAAAAAAAAGGAATATATGTAAAATCGGCTTCAATGTCAGGTCTTGCCGAAGAGGCAGGATTGGCCTACAAAAATATTTCAGATGTTGTTCAAACCTTGGAAAAAGCAGATATTTCAAGAAGTGTGGTTGGTTTTAAACCAATAGGTAATATTAAAGGATAAACAATTTTTAATTTCGAAAGAAATATAAACATTGTTAAGATATTTTTTTAAATGGCAAGTCTCAAACTAATACAACCGCAGGAAATTGAAGTTTTATATCTTCTTCCTGCCATAAGAAGACAGTTGTCCATGGATATGAAGAAAGCCGGTAAAGGACAAAAAGAAATAGCCATGCTTCTATGTGTAACTGAATCAGCCGTAAGTCAATATCTTAAATCAAAAAGAGCTTCAAAAGTTGTTTTTCATCAGGAACAATTAACTGCCATTTCTAATGCTGCCAAGAAGATAAAAAATACTAAATCAATGCTTTTTGAAACTCAAAAGCTTTTGAAAGATATGAAAAAATCAGGTTTTTTATGTGAAGTGCACAAAAAACTAACAAATTTACCTTCTGGTTGTTCAGAGTGTATGAGCAAATAATTGTTTAATTACTTCTTGAAAAAATTAAGATAATTTGCAACACTGATTCCTGCAGCCTTTATGTCTTTTTTCCTCAACTCAACAGCCACATCTTCGCTACGCACTCCAAATTCGCATATTAGAAGATATAAATTTTTTTGTTTGAATTCATCAAGTCTGTTAAATATTTCAGAATAAGGAATTTTTAAATCAGTTTTTAGTGAAAATTTTTTTACAATGTTGCTTTCTCGAATATCTACAGAAACAAATCCTTTTTTTAATTTTAAAGATGTGGTTTCTTCAACCGAAAGTGTGCCCTTTGTTATAGAAACTTCTTTGACTGCCTCTTTAATCTCTTTTTCCAGGTCAGGAAGTTTTTCTAAATCTTCCTCTCGTGGAGCAGTTGTTACAGGTCCTTCGCTGAGATTGCAATATTCTTTTATTTTTTCAGACATGAAAAAAGTATTCAGCTCTCTGGCAATCTTCATTATATCTATTTTATCAAGGGTCAACAGAGGTCTTAGCATAGAAATACTAATCTGTTTTTCAATAAATATGAGACTTCTTAGAGTTTGACTTGATTTTTGTGACAGGGATTCCCCTCCAGCCAAAGCAAGATAATCATATTTTCTAGCAATCTGTTCTCCAATTTTATAAAGCACAATTTTAAATGCAATTTGTCTAAGATCATCCGGAGTTTTTGACTTAAGTTTTTTGACAATGTTTTTCCCGTCAACAACAAATATTCTAGGAGTATAACCAAAGGCATATCTTGAAGATAAAAAGTTGTATATTTTAGATACATCACTAAGATATTGTTCGCCAACCAGATTAACCAGCAAAAAATCAACCTTGCAGCCTCTTTTTATCAGTTCAAATGCAGCCACAGGACTATCTATTCCTCCTGAGAACAAGCAAAGGACTTTATCAGAGTTGTTCAGAGGTAAACCCCCAACCCCTTGAATGTTTTCAGTGTAAAAGAAACAATCTTTGTTTCTAATTTCAAGATAAATTGTTGCTTCAGGATTTGTTAAATCAACGCCTTTGCTGTAATTATATAATGCAGAACCAACTTCTTTGGCAAGACCCACAGAATCAAAATCATGGAAACCAATTCTTTTGACCTTAACTGCAAATCTTTTGTTTTTTACAACATCTTTTCCGAATTTGGCGGCTTTTTCGAGAATATCTTTTTTTGTTTTGAAAGAAAACTTTTTTGCAGCAGATACTCCATGCACTCCTGCAACTCTTTTCAAAACATCTGCAGCTTCTTTTTCAATATAAACAACAAACCTTCCACCATAATTATCTATTATTGTGTCTTTGTAACCATTTCTTTTCAAAGCGTCTTTTATTGCTGAGATATATGATTTTTCGATATGAGTTCTGGTTCGTTTACTCTTTAGTCCAACTTCCCCATATCTTAAAAGTATACAATCTTTCATAGTTCAGAATAGTTTGTCTGCGTTTAAATAGTTATGTGAACTAATCGTTGTCAACTCTTGGTGCAAGTATGAATGCAAGCTGAACCTTGTCCAGAACCTTGTATTCCATCTTTAATGGGTAGTCTGATCCAAGTTGAAGAATTACTTTGTTGCTTAGTTTGCTTCCCTGCATCATTTTTTTCAAATATTCTATGGAATACTTTGATTTAACCTTTTCTTCGTCTGAAACAATTTTTGTATCATTGTCTGCAGAGATGTGAATATTTGCTTTGCTCAAGTCTCCTGCAGCATTGACTGTGAATTCTTTCTTGTCAACAATGATTGTAACACTTTCACTTATAATGTCTGCGTCTTCAATGGCTTCAATTATTATGTCTGAATTGGTTGTTATTGTTGATTTAAATTTCAAATCAGGTATTTTCTGCTGTTTTTCTTCAACTTCAATTAATGGAAGGAAAAAATGTCTGACAGCATTGCTTTTGAAGGTTATCTTAAATTTGTTATCTTCAACTTCAAGAGTTACTGCATCGTTGGTTTTTGCTCTTCTTAGTACCTGTTTTAAATCATTCATGTTTATTGATAATAAAATTTCTTCTTTTACATCATATTCAACGAATGCACTGCTCAATAGTTTGTATATGACCATTGCAACGTTTGCAGGGTCCATGGCAATTAGTTCAATCGCATCCTTTGTTATTTTGAATGTGGCCTCGGTGACAAGGTCAGAGATTATACTAATACTATCTTTTAGAAATTTAGGTTCTGATAAAGTGAGTTTCATAAATTTTTCCTCCGGGAAATTCATGGAACACCAAAAACCTCTAGGTTTTTGATTGTTTCATAATTTTGCCTCCTTAGAGCTTATTCCCCCTGTACTTTCAAAATAAAGGATTATTTATAAAGATTATTGTTTGATTAGGATAAACTACGATAATATTACTTTTTCTTTGTTTTTCAGCATATGAATGTTTTTTTTATTCCATCCTTCTTCCAGAGCCATTTTTTTCATAGCCTCCATTCTTTTTTGGTCACCGTGCACCGGAATTATGTGTTCTGGCTTAGCTATTCCAAATAAATATCTTTGATCTTCCAAAAATGCATGTCCGGAAACGTGTATGTTGTTAAATATTTTCAAATGTTTTTGCTTTAATTTTTGTTCCAGTATTTTTCTATCACTCACATTTTTTTTAACAGGAATAACTCCGCACGAGAAAACAATAATATCTCCTGATTTGAAATTAAAATATTTTTCATCAATTATTTTTGAAAGAACAGCTTTTGATTCTCCCTGATGTCCTGTAACAACAAACAAGTATTTTGTTGTATTTTTTAGTTTTAAGAAGAATTTTTTGACTTTTCCGCTGTACTTGACTATTGTAACGTCATCAAATTTGGTTATATTTGCATCTTCTGCCGCATAGGAATACTTTGCAAGCGATCTTCCGAGAAAAACAACTTTTCTGCCTAGTTTTTTTCCAATTTCTTTTATGGTTTTTAATCTTGCTATGTGGCTTGAGAAGGTTGTCACAAAAATGTTTTTGTTTTTGGTGTCATAATTTAGAAGAACATCTTTCAGCATGTCTTTTGCAACACTTTCTGAAGGCGTTTTAGAAGGAGTTGTGGAATACAAACAGTCTACAATCAATGCTTTTATATCCATTTCTTTCAATCTTTTGATGTTTGTTTTTTGTCCAAGCGTCGGGTTATAGTCCAATTTGAAATCATTTGCATAAACAACGGTTCCGTACTTGGAATGAATTGCCATCAAAACAGTTTCAGGTGTTGAATGTGTGGCATTAAGGAATTCCAGTTCAAGATTTTTTGATAGTTTGTACTTTGAATTAACCTTTAGTTGAATCAATTCATTTTCAACATCAATTCGTTGATCTTTAACCATTGCATCAAACACAGCCATTGTGAATGGAGAACCAATTACAGGGCAATCGAATTCATTGCTCAAGAAAACTGCTGCGCCAAGATGATCCAGATGGGCGTGTCCTATGCAGATGGCCACAACCTTTTCTTTCATTTCTTTTAGAACTCTTATGTCTGGAACTGCGCCTATGTCCATCAGTGTTTCAACAGACATATCAACCAAATCTCTTGAATCAGTGTGTTCAATGTATTTTTCCATGTGCAGACCCATGTCAAATATAACTATTTCATCATCGACTTTTAGGGCTGCACAGTTTCTTCCTATTTCACTGAAACCACCTATAGGAATTATTTCTAAAGACATAATCTATTTTAGAAGGTGATATTATATGAATGTTTCGATTTCTTTAATTATTTCTTCAGGTTTTTTGATTATTATTGCATGAGTCCCTTTTTTTATAGTTAATTTTGCATTTAGTTTTTCTGACATTGAAGATTGTATTTTTTTTGAAAATAAATGATCCATACTACTTCCAATAACTAAAACAGGCTTTTTTATTTCTTTCAAGCGATTTGTTAAATCGTAATCAAACATGGCTTCTAATGCGCCAAAAACAACATGTAAAGGAGTATTTATTATGGCGTCGAAAACAATTTTTATTTCTGCTTTATCTTCCATTTTAGAAAAGTCCAAATCTTTTATTTGTTTGAAATGTTTGCTTATTTCAGATTTTTTTGTTGCGAAATTACCAATCATTTTTGCAAAATCCACATGTTTTTTTGTTAGAGGTATGCGTAGTGAAAAAAAAGGGTTTTTATATGAAGAATCTATCAAAATAAGTTTTTTTATTATTTTTTGATGTTTTAGTGTAAACAATGCAGACACCATTCCACCCATGCTATGGCCAATGAGAATTATTTCTTTGATTTTTTCTTTTTTTAGAATTTGAAATAAATCATCTTGCATTTTATGTAGTGAATAATCTTTTTTTTGTTCTGGTTTGTCTGACTTTCCGTGACCTCTCAGATCAAGATAGAGAACAGAATGACCTTTTCTTTTGAAATGCTCAATTTCTTTTTTAAAACAAGTCCAGTTCATCATCCATCCATGGACAAAAATCAAAACTAGTTTATGTTTATCTCTCTTTAGAAACTCATAATATATATTAAATCCATCTTTTGTTTTTAAAAAAGTCATTTTTATTCAAAAATATGCGGGGGAAGGGTTTCGAACCCTCGTAGGCACTAAGCCACTGGATTTTGAGTCCAGCCCGTTTGACCACTCCGGCACCCCCGCAGGTAGTTATATAATAGTTAAATAGAATTGTTTATAAAATTAACTCAATCTTTTGAGTTTATTTTCAATATCCAGAAGAGTGTTTTCTAGTTTAGTTACTTCCGATGGTTCGGCGATTGGTTTTTCTTTTTTCTTTTCAACAACTTTTCCTTTCTTTTTTCCTTTTTTGGCTTTTTCTTTTTCTTTCTTTGTCTTCTCTTCTTCAAAATTGGCAATGAGTTCAGCAGGGAATACATCTTTCATTTTATCCACAAACAAATTTATTTCTTTTAGTTCCACATTAAGTTTTCTGACCTGCATCTTTCTTTTTTCTCTAAGATTAACAACTTTTTGATATCCTTTTAAACTATGAATTATCTCTTTTGAAGATTCCAATAGTTTTCTTCTTATTTCGTTATGATTATCAATCTTTTTGAAAAAGTGTTCGACCATTTTATTCTTTTGTTTGTGAAAGTGCTTGTTCTATTTCTTCTACATTGGTTGTAACGGTTTCAAGTTTTTTGTTCCATTTGTCCAGTTCCTGTTCTTCTTCTACTTTTAGAGCAGAAATTTCTTCAATTGTTGTTTGTGCTTTCTGAACTTTTTCTTTTACCAGTTTAACCATTTCTAGGACTTCGTTGTATTCTTCTATTTTTACGAAAATTTGATTATTCATTTGTTTCACCTCTCAAATAATGAGCTGTCTATTTCCATTAGTTTTTCTTGCACTTTATCTAAAGTATCATGAAAATTTTTATAGTTTTGTAGTTGTGATTTGTTTTTTCCATAGTGTGTTAATATATCTTCTCTTGTTGTTCGCAGTATGTCTTCGCTGGAGTTTATTTTTTCAAAGATTATTCTGCAATTATTTACATCTAAATACTGCTTTGTTTTCTTCTTTTCAGATGTTGTTTTCATAATTGGTTTAACTTCAGCTGCAGGGGCTGTTTTTGTATAATTTTCTTTTTCTGTTTGTTCTAGCTCTTCAACCTTTTCTTCTGTTTCTATTTCTTCTTCAGTAAAATCAGGCAGAGAAAAATCAGAATTATCTGTAATTCCAGTTTTCATTGAAGGTTTGGATTTTACAGGCGGTTCTTCAATTGTTTTTTCTTCTAGGTCATTTGGTTCCATTGGTGCTGTAAAATCGTCTTCCTGTTTTTGATTGTATTCAGGCTCTTTGAATGATGTTTCATCAGGAGCAGGAATAGGCAGATCCAAATCATCTTTAGGAGGGAGCGGTATGTTTTCCAATGATGGAATATCATCTTTGCTACCTAGAAGGTCTTTTTTTAGCTTTTCCGGATCCTGATTCAACTCAATACCAGAATTTTCTTCTCTTTTTTTATTTTTATTACCAAATAATCCCATTTCCCACCACTTTTTCTTTAAAGTTTTCACTCTAAAGTATTTAACTTTGTTTAGTAGATACTATTAAAACTTTTCTTATTATTTTTCAATAGTAAAATCTTTTCGTCGAGGAATTTCACAAAGTTTTCGTGTTTTTTGAAAAATTTCCGGTTTTTATTTATTAAACTTTATTAAAGCCAAAAACAGCCAATATGTATGCATAAAACAAGTCTATTAATAATGTTATGGTTATTCTATTTAATCACAGTTGTGCCTCAATCCGTGGCCTTTGAAGAGATAACAATAAATCTGACTGTCAGCATAGTTGAAGAAAATGCTGCAGAACCATTTATAGGAAATGTGATTTATGAATCTGAATCTGAAATTAACAAGAAAACTTTGCCTTTTTTCATTGCAGGAGTTTTTTTCATATTTCTCGTCATATTAATCTGGAAAAAACTATGAATATTTTTCGATAAATTTATATAAACAATTCAAATAAACAAGAGTAAAATGAATAGTAAAGAAATTAAAAGCAAAATTCAGGAAGAAGGATATATTCAGGCAGTAATTATGTTTGAAGTAATAGGCAGCCCCGAAGATTACGTTGTACAGGCACTGAATAATCACATGGATAAATTGAAAGCAGATAAAGACCTGGAAGTCATAAGAATTGACATTGAAAAACCAGAACAGCAGGATACTGTTTGGAGTGTATTTGCAGAAGTAGAATTGCTTGTGAAAAATTTGGAGAAATTTACGTGGATTTGCATGAATTTCATGCCTGCATCTGTTGAAATAATGGCGCCAAAAGAACTGGTCTTCAAAGGCCGTGATCTAACCAATTGGCTTAATGATGTTCTGGCTCAAGTGCACGAAATAGCTCTTATTTCACAGCAGGTAGGGCAGCAGAGCAAACAAATGCTGAAAAGCATGAATGCGTTGGTTAGAAATTCTGTTTTGGTGTGCATTGATTCAGGAATTCACAAAGCAAGTGAAATTGCAAAGAAAATAGGTATTCTGGAAAAGGAATTGGAACCTGTTTTTGAGGCAATGATTAAGGAAAAAACGATAAAAAAAGAAGGTAAGAATTATTCTAGAAAATGAGTGAAGCAAGCAATCAGGTGGAGGCTCTTTTATTTTCAAGTGGTAGAGCCATGAATGTTGAAGACATAGCAATAATTATGAATTTTGAAAAAAAGGAAGTGAAAAACGCTTTGAAAGAGCTTAAAGAAAAATATGATTTAATGGATGGAAGCATAATGGTGGCGCAGGAAGGTGATTCCTGGAAGTTAAACATAAAGGAAAAGTATGCGTCCTTGGTAATGAAAATAATTGCAGACACTGAAATGAGTAAAACAGTGTTGGAAACGCTGTCAGTCATAGCATGGAAATCACCTGTTTTGCAATCAGAAGTCATAAGAATACGTACAAGCAATGCCTATGAACACATAAAGGAACTGGTTGATGCAGGATTTATAAACAAAGAACGAGAAGGAAGATCATATCGTCTTAGAATTGCAGAGAAATTTTTCGAATACTTTGATGTTCCTGGCGATAAAGGAATAAAAGCTGCTTTCAAAGAAATAAAAATTCCTGAGAAGAGGGAACCTGAACATCTGGGAACTTTAGAAGTTGTTCCTTTGATTCCCGACGAAGAAAAAAAGAAAGAAGTCGAAGAAAGAATTATTCTCGCAAAAAAAGAAATTCCTCCAATTGATGAGGATTTTTTGTCAAGAGTAAATGATCAAATAAGAGTAATATCTGCAAAGAACGACGAATTAGAACAGGATGAACTTTTTAAGAGAAAAACAGATGAGACTACTGAAGAAAAAGAATCTTCTGAAGATGAATACGTTGAAGAAACCAACCAAAATAGTGGGTCAGAGGAAGAATCTCCGGAAGAGATTGAAGAAGAATTTGTTGAAGAAGAGCTTACAGAAGAGAAAAAAGAACTAAAAGATGAAGATGAAAACATTGAGGAATTGGAAGAATCTTTGAAAGAAGAGTCTGATGATACAAATGAAAGTTTAGAGGAAAAAAAGAAAGAAAATGCTTCTAGTTAAATGTCCTCGCTGTAAAAAAGAGATGAAGTGTTCTCCAAGAAAAAAAATTACAGATGCATCAAAAACATGTGTTTTTTGCGGTCGGAATTTTAAAATTCACATAAATCCTGAGAAATCTAGAATAGTAAAAAAGCTGTAATTCTGGCTTAAAAATCGCAATGCTTATAAAGGGTAAAATATTATCTTTTATCGAGGATAAATTCTGAAAACATGGCTAACGAAAAAGACAACAAACCAGAGGAAAAAATAATTCTTCAAGTAATTGAAGATGAAATGAAATCCGCCTATCTAAGCTATGCCATGTCAGTAATCGTCGGAAGAGCGTTGCCGGATGCAAAAGACGGTTTAAAACCGGTTCACAGAAGGATTCTTTATGCTATGAATGATATGGGTATGCGTCACAATAGTCCCTATAAAAAATGTGCTAGAATAGTGGGAGAAGTTCTTGGAAAGTATCATCCTCATGGAGATTCAGCAGTTTATGATAGTCTTGTTAGAATGGCCCAGTCTTTTTCATTAAGATACATGCTGATAGATGGTCAGGGTAATTTCGGAAGCATTGACGGAGATAATCCTGCAGCCATGCGTTATACAGAAGCCAGACTTGCAAAGATTAGTGATGAAATAACTCAGGACATTGAAAAAGACACGGTTGATTTTGTGGACAATTTTGATGGATCTCTGAAAGAACCAATTGTTCTGCCTTCAAAGCTTCCAACTCTTTTGATTAACGGCAGTTCAGGAATTGCAGTTGGTATGGCAACAAATATTCCTCCTCATAATATTTCTGAAATTTCACAAGGAGTTATTGCTTTAATTGATAATCCTAAAATTAGTCCAAATGAACTAATCAGCTATGTGCAGGGTCCTGACTTTCCAACAGGTGGAATAATTGCGGGCAGAAGTGGAATAATCTCAGCCTATAATACGGGGCGGGGAAGAATACTGGTTAAAGGACTTGTTGAACAGGAAAGGAAAGGCGAAAAAGATGTTTTAGTGATAAAAGAAATTCCATATATGGTAAATAAATCTTCTTTGGTTGAAGAAATTGCCAATGGTGTACAATCCAAAGTAATTGAAGGAGTATCTGATTTAAGGGATGAAAGCGATAGAAAGGGAATACGGGTTGTTGTTGAACTTAAGAAAAATGTCACACCAGAAATAGTTCTCAACCAACTTTTGAAACACACAAGGTTGCAAACAACTTTTGGAGTTATAATGGTTGCACTTGTTAATAATGAACCTAAAGTTTTGACACTCAAGGATGCGTTGGAGTATTTTCTCGACCACAGATTTGATGTTGTTAAAAGAAGAACCAAGTTCGATTTGAAAAAATCTGAGCAAAGAGCGCATATTTTGGAAGGATTGCTAATTGCTTTGAAAAATATAGACTCAGTTATTAAGCTGATTAAAGCATCCGAATCAGTTGAAAAAGCCAAAAAAGGATTGATGAACAAATTTAAACTATCATCAGTTCAAGCAGCAGCAATATTGGACATGAAACTTCAGAAGCTTGCTAAACTAGAACAGAATAAAATTGAGCAAGAACACAATGAACTTTTGAAACTGATAGAAAAATTAAGAGAAATTCTGAGAAGCAAAACAAAGATTTTTGACATAATAAAAGATGAGATGAAGTACCTTTCAGATAAATATGGTGATGAAAGAAGAACACAAATATCTGAAGATGAAGAATTATTGGATGTTGAAGATCTAATTGAACAGGAAGATGTGGTGGTCACATTAACACATGCAGGCTATATAAAAAGACTTCCAATTGATACCTACAGGGTTCAAAGAAGAGGCGGTACAGGAGTAATAGCCACGGAGACAACTGATGAAGATTTTGTTGAAGATGTCTTTATAGCAAATACTCATTCATATCTGCTCGTTTTAACAGATAAAGGAAAAGTTCATTGGTTGAAGGTTTACCAAATACCTGAAGCAACCAGACAGGCAAAAGGACGGCCAATAATAAACCTTGTTAATGTCGAGCCTGGAGAAATTGTGAAGGCAGTTATTCCAGTAAGTGATTTTGATAAGAATCATTACTTGATAACCGCCACTAGAAATGGAATAGTTAAGAAAACTTCTCTGGAAGCATATTCAAGACCTAGAAAAGGAGGAATAATCGCTCTGAAACTTGATGAAGGGGATGAGGTTGTTGATGTTGTTCAAACGGATGGCAAACAAAATCTTCTTCTTGCAACAGAGAAAGGATATGCAGTCAAATGTGATGAAACTGACATTAGACCAATGGGTCGTGTGAGTCGAGGAGTTAAGGGAGTTTCTCTCAGAGACAAGGATGTGTTGGTTGGTATGGTCATTGCCGTTGATGACAAAAAAATATTGACAATAACTAAGAATGGTTTTGGAAAGAAATCAATGATATCAGACTATAGGTTCATAAAGAGAGGTGGTAAAGGAGTGATAAATATTAAAACAAGTGATAGAAATGGAGGAGTTGTAGCCATTAAAGCCATAACAGATGATGATGAATTAATTTTTATAAGTCGAAATGGTATTGTTATAAGAACCAATTCTTCAGAAGTATCCACAATTGGAAGAAACACACAGGGAGTGAGACTTATGAGAATGAGAGAAGGGGATGAAGTTGTTTCTGCAGCAAAGATTGTCATCAATGGTGCTTAAAAAGATTTAAATATTAGTTTCTAAAATATAATTGCATGAAATTCACAAAAATGTTTTTTGATTTTTGTGAATTCATAAATTTGGAGAAAATTTATGAAAATTAGTGAAGAGAGTCTATCAAAAAAAGGCTGGTCTAAGGAAGAGATTAAAAAAACTCTTAGGATTCTTGAGAAAGCGAAAAAAGAGACTCATTCTAAGATTAAAATCCTTGACAAATCCGTTTATTGGATAGCTCTAATGTTGATGATATTTGGTAATTTTGCATTTTCAACATTCATGGTTCCGCTGTTGGTAACCATCAATAACTTTTCTTTATACTTCATAATAGTGTTGCTTGCAGCGTCTTTTGGAGTAATAATGAGTATTGTTATAAAAGACATTGAAAATTTAGAAAGCAAACATCATATTTTATTACTTTCAATTATTCCAATAACAGGAATAATTAATTTTTTTATAGTTGTCAATATGGTTAATGCTAATCCGTTGGCACTATCTTTGGACACACACCATAATCCTTTTTTAATAGGAATTGTTTATTTAATAGGATTGTTTGTGCCTTTTACATATTTGGTTTTTGAAGAAAAATGGAAGAGATAACATTAAAACAATGGACCATCAACTTTGTTAAAAACAAAGATTTATTGAAGAAAGAATTGGTGGATTACGAAGAGAAGGATTCTACAATTATTTTCAATTTTAAAAATGGAGTTCATAGATATCTGATTGTGGAAATAATGAATGATGAAATATTTTCTTTTTTGAAAGAAAAAGGTTTCAAGAGTATTGTTTGTTTTGCAAATAAAAAAAATCTGGATTTTTTAATTGCGAATTGGAAAGTGTTTAGTGAAGTTGAAAATTTTTTCATAATTTTTGCAGATGTAAAGAACCATGACAAATGGATGATAAATCCTAGAGTGCATAGTCATATTTGTGATGACTCTTCTCTGATAGTTGGTTTGAAATCAATGTATGACAATTCTTTTAAACCGTAATATTCTTAAATCCTTTAGCTTTATTTTTTTGTATGGAAGAAAGAATAAGTACTGGATCTTCCCTTTTTGATGATTTATTGGAGGGAGGATTTGAAAAGGATATTATCACAACCATATATGGTCCTGCAGGCAGTGGCAAAACCAATCTTTGTCTGATGACACTTGCAAAGTTTCCAATTAATAAAAAAGTAATTTACATTGACACCGAAGGTTCATTTTCTCTTGCAAGACTCAAGCAGATAACAGACGATTATGAAAAGGTTATGACCAGAACTTTGTTTTTTAAGCCGACCAATTTTGATGAACAAAAAGATTTTTTTTCTAAGTTAAAAGGGGTTGTTGACAAAGGAATAGGACTTATTGTTCTTGATAGTGTGGCCATGCTTTACAGACTTGAAATTGGTAAGAACAAAGATGTTTACAATGTCAATAGAGAGTTGGGTCTGCAACTTTCATATTTGTCAGAAATTGCCAGAAAGAAAAACATACCAATTCTCATAACAAACCAGGTGTACTCTGATTTTGAAAACAAAGACCGAATTAAAATGGTGGGTGGGGACATACTGAAATATTCTAGTAAATGCTTAATTGAGCTTCAAAAATATGATAACTTTATTAAGGCAACTCTCAGAAAACACAGAAGCATTGCTGATAACAAACAAATATTCTTCAAGATAATTAGTAGGGGTGTTGAAGAATATAAAGAGAAGAAAAAAATTAATCTTCAGTGAAAATTTCTAGGTTGTATTTCATCTCTGATTCTTTTTTTATGATTCCTTTGTTCAGTGCATAGTTCTTTGCAAGCAAGTAGAACAATAGCCCCAGACTTTTCTTTCCTTTGTTGTTGCACGGCACAACCAAATCAATGTTGTTGGACTGGTTGTTTGTATCACAAAGTGCGATTACTGGAATGCCCATCTTTAGAGCGTCATTTACAGTGTTTTTATCAGGCCATGGATCAACCACCATTATTAGTTTTGCTTCCGTATAATTAATAAGTCCGGGATTTGTCAGAATTCCTGGAGGATATCTTCCTGCGAAGACTCTTATGCCTGTAATTTCTTCTAAGTATTTTGTTGGTTTCCAGCCGTTTTCACGTCTGCAAACAATCATAATATCTTCAGGGCTGTAGTTTGACATCATGTTTATCATCAGTTTGATTCTTTCATCTATTTGTTGTATGTTCAAAACAGATAGTCCATCAGGTCTTGTTTTGTAAATAAAATTGGACATGTGCTTTGTTTTGAATTTTGTTCCTATGTGAATTCCCACTTTTAGGTATTCGTCGTTTGCAATCAATAATTCTTTATCGGTCATTTTGTATCCTCTGACAAAAGTTCTGTAGAACTCTGTCGTTTTTTTTACCTCAGACAGCTATGCTTGCAAGCAATTTATGCAAGCGTCGGTAATAGTTCATCAGAAAAGATGACTGTTTATAAAGCTTTTGCCTTGAAAGTTTTTAGAACTTCGTAAACAGAACCTTTTGAGGTCAATGTGCTTTTCATTAACTTGAAAGAGCTGACTTTGAAGGTTGTCTTTTTTATTCCTTTCTCTTTTATTTTAAGAAGTCTATTTTTATTTTTTGCATCAAGATAATTTATTCTTGCAATGGTCAGGTGTGGACTGTACTTGAAGTCATCTTTTAAATCAGGAAGAGAAGCAGATATTTTTCTGTGTAAATTTAACAGAAGTTGATTTTCTTCAAATCCTATCCAGAAAACTTTGATATTTTGTTCGTTTGGAAAAAATCCAAGGTTTTTGCTTGTAATAAAAAATTCTTGAAATTCAATGTTTTTTAGTTGATGCTCTATTTTTTTTGTATTTTCAACTTCTCCCAAAAATTTTAAAGTTATGTGTAGATTTTTAACAGGAACTTTACTTGCTTTGAAGTCAATTTTGTTTAAAATATTCTTTGCTTCTTCTCTTAGTTCTTCAGATATGTCCGTAGCTATGAATAGTCTCATTGAATAAAATAAAGAAAATTATTATTTAATTATTTCTTTTTCTTTTTAGTCTCTTTCTTTGGTTTTTTCGCTTTAGGTTCTTCTTCTGGTTCCTTTTCATCTTCAGGAACTTCTTCTGAATCTTCTTCACCAAAGTCTTCACTGTCTTTTGATTCGTCGAAAAGTGCTTCGTCTTCTTCGTTTGCTTCTTCTTCAGGTTCTTCTTCTGGTTCTGCAACTTTTTCTTTTTCAGCCACAGGTCCTGTGGCCTGTCCGATAACTTCTCCAAACCCGACTTTTCTTAGAACTTTAGTTATTTTTATTCTAACTTGGTCTCCCTCTTTTACACCAGGTACAAAAACAACAAATCCTTTTACCCTGGCAATGCCGTCGCCTTTCTCGCCGACGCCTTCGATGTTTACATCATGCTCTTCGCCTTCTTTTACAGGTGCGAATCCTCCTTGAAAATTTCCATTCATATCTGTTTTCACCTAACAATATTTATATATTGATTTTAGAATGTGATGTTTATAAATATTGCTGTTTATTAGACTTTTTGAAAGAAAATAAAAAATAATAAAAAATTAAATGTCTGTAAGACCTGATTCTTCCACACTGAAAATTGCTTCTGCGTCAGGAAGGTTTGGTGCGTCAATCAATTTAGCGACTCTAGTGCCTTTCTTACCGCGTCTGAGGTATATTCTGAATGTGCTGTTATGTGCGACGACATGCCCTCCGATTGCTTCTGTTGGGTCTCCAAAGAACTGGTCTGGTTTAGACATTACCTGATTTGTAACATAAACACACAAATTATAGTTATTTGCGATTTTAGCAAGTACGTGCATGTGTTTGTTGAGTTTTTGTTGTCTATCTGCGAGTGTTCCTCTTCCTACAAATTCAGCTCTAAAATGGGCTGTTAATGAGTCTACAATCACAACTTTTACTTTATCTCCTTGTTTTAGAAGGTCTTCCACTTTTTCTGCAAGCAGCATTTGATGATCTGAATTAAATGCTCTGGCTACTTTTATGTTTTTAAGAACTGCTTCTGTATTGAGTCCTTTTGCTTCAGCCATCTGTTTTATTCTTTCTGGTCTGAAAGTGTTTTCTGTATCTATGTAAACTGCAACAGCGTCAGGGTCTTCAATTTGACAATTAACTGCCAACTGGTGTGCCACCTGTGTTTTTGAGCTTCCATAGGCTCCAAAACATTCAGTAATTGCGCCTGTTTCAAATCCTCCTGCCAGTATTTCATCAAAGTTTTTGCTTCCGGTTGATATTCTGTTCACGCTTTCTCTTTTTTTGAGAACGTCCATTCCGCTTTCAAACCCCATTTTCATGTTGCTTCTGCTCGCATGGATTAATTTTTTTGTTGCTGCTTCACTCATTCCTGTAGCTTCTATTAATTCTCCAGGTGTAGCGACCGCTATGCTCATAAGATCGGTGTATCCGACCATTTTAAGTTTTTCAGCGGTTGCAGCTCCAACTCCAGGCAGGTCTTCTATTGACATTTCTTTTTTCGGAGTTAGTTTTATTTCTTTTTTTGTGAGAATAATTTTTTCTTTCACTTGTTCACTCATGTTTATCACCTGTGTTTTTTGATTATTTATTTATTAATAAAGGTTTTTGAACTTTTTTCGAAAACTTTTTTCTTTGTGCCGAAAAAAAGGGAGTAATCCCTTTATTCGTTTGTTGCTTCTGACAGAACCATTGCTTCATAGGCTTTTGTCAGGACAAGAATTGCTTTTGGCAGATCATTTGTTCTTAGAGAACTTGTTTTCTGCCATCGTCCGTCCTTATCTTTATAGGTTCTTTCAAAAGAAACAGTTTTGTAGGCAATTTCTTCGCCTTCTTTGTTTTTATTACTATTAGCCCATATTGTTGCTACAATTGGACCTGCTTTAAATTTTTGTTCTGGACCATTTCCAGATACTACTTTGGTTTGTTGAATAGTTTGCATACTATCCACCTCCGTTTTGCTTTTCGCTTTTTGTTTCAAACCCTCCTTGATTATGAGCTACTAGGGCTCCAGAGGGCGGAGTGTCGCTAAATTTCAAAGCAACAATGGTGTTAGGGTTCTTTTGTTTATATACTTGTCGCGTGTTTGTCCAGTGACCAGTGTGTTTTTTTGTGAAATTATATAAATATTAAGTTATTTCAGTTTTTATGCTTGGAAGAACTCATATTGCAATCGCGTTATTCATATTTTTACTTGTTCTTAATATTTTTAGTTTTGAAAATTATTTGTTGTTTCTGCTTTTGTTAATTATTGGTTCCTTGCTTCCTGATATTGATCGTTCTTCTTCATATCTTGGTAGATTTGCAGGAACTTTACCATTGGTATTTTCTCATAGAGGTTTTTTTCATTCAGCTTACGCCATGATTCTGTTTTCTGCAGTAGTTTATTTTATTGGAGGATTTCTTTTGGCAATCGCTTTTAGCATAGGATATTTTTCCCATCTTGTGTTTGATTCTTTTACAAAGAAAGGGGTGGCTTTCTTTTTAATAGATAGAAAAATTAAAGGACCTTTTGTTTCTGGAGGGCTGTTTGACAAGTTTGTTTTCTCTTTTATATTGTTGTTAAATATATATTTAGCAATAATTATGTTTCTTTGATATTTTTAGAAAAGTTATGTTTATATAATAAAAATATTTGATATTTTTTATCTATCCAAGTCTTCCAGATCGTCGATTGACAAAGTTTCTTCTTCAATTTCTGAGTCGTCTTCATCATCATCGTTTTCTGCACTCATGACTGCTTCTTCAACAGGTTCAGGTTTGAGAGCATCAAATTTTGATGGTTTTTCTACTTTTTTTGGAACAACCGCGGGAGTTTCCTGCTTTAGTTTTTTTATTTCTTTTTCAGGATCAACATCCTTGTAAATCATGTTGGCAACCAGTTCCAGTCTATCAAAAGCCTCATTTTTATTTGTTCTTCCCACAACTTTAATTATTGTTCCGAGAAGTTCTGTTTTTATAGGTTCAAAATCTGCAGGTTTAGCTTTAAACTTTAAAACCCCTTCATGATCCAGTCCGAGAAGATTTTGTATCTGATTTTTCCATAGAACTGTTCTTATGTTTTCTGTGCCATCATCAATGAACAGATTCATAACATAGGCGTAGTCTATTGTTGGAACTTCTTTGTCACCTGCATAGAATTTTCCGTCTCTTTCTGTAGCTCTTCTGCCTGTTGCAGGGTCAATTTCAAAGAATCTAATGTCAAAAACCTGAACTATGGTTGCCAAAACCTCAACGTTTTGATCGCCTTCCTGCAGTTCGGATAATTTTTTACTTGTTGGAGTGTTATCTGCTGCCTCAATAGAGATTCCTTTTGGATTAATGTTCATTTTTCCATTGTTGCTCAGATGAATTTCTTTTCGTCCGTTGTTATCTCGAACATATCCACCTTGAAGTGTCACAACGTCCCCTTCCTTTAGTTTTTCAAAGTTATCGGTCTGATCATTCCAAAGAACAACCCTTATGAAACCCGTTTCATCTGCAATCATAAAGCTGGCAAGTTTTCCAGATCTTTTTTCTGTCTGGAATTCTTTCAGTTCATATTTTCTTGTAACCTTTCCGTTGATTTCAATATTTTTCATGCCTGCAAGAACATTTTTCACCTGCAGTTTCTCTCCAGGACCGCTGGCTACAACAAGTTTTATTCCCAGTTCATTTGCTATGATGTGGGCAGCCCCCTCTTCAGAAATTAAACCTGAAAGGTCTGTTAATTTTTTCTTAATTTTATTATTAATATCTTCTTCAGACAGAGAACTCTGTTCTTTTATCTTTGATTTTATATCTGCCAACGGAATGTTTATCATTTAATGTATCCCCCTAAAATAAAAAGGGTTTATCATAATTTAAAAACTTTATTGTTCTGCAGGCAATGTCACCGTGGCATTTCCGGAGTTCTTGAAATTATCCATGGCAGCGACCTTTATTTCATACTGAACATTTTCACTTAAACCATGCACGAATGCCTTGTATTCATCATTGCTTTCGTCGTATATCTGGTTTTTGTAGAAGTCTCCTACTGCAGTTTCAGAAGTATGTACTCCATCTGCTCCTGTAACATAGACTCTGTAAAGCCCCAGGTCTTCTACTTCTGCATGTTTCCAAGTCAGCATGATAGTTGTTTCATCTTGCAGATTAAGTCCTGTTCGCATCTCGATAAGTTTCTTGAAAATATTGCTGAGAGAAGCTTTGAAATCATCAGTTATAAGGACTCTTTTTGCTTCCAAGCCAGTCACTGCAGGAGGTGCTTTATTGTCAATCAATGTTAGTCCAAATTTAATTATAGAATCTTCATAAACTATACCTACATCATCTTTTATTGTAGGGAATGAACGAAGAGTGCTCACACAGAGCCTGTAGGTTTGTTTGGCGATAGGACAGACATTATCTATTCTTTCATTTCCTATGCCTGGCATAATAGTATCTTCATCTTCTTCTATTTTTTCAAGTTCAGCATACCATTTCCAATCATCATCTTTATTTGCAATGTATAGTGTTTCAAAATTATCTATTTGTGGAGTGCTTCTCAGCTCTGTATCTTTGAAATTAATTACCGAATCTTTTATCTTGTCGTTTTCATCAAACTTTTTCTTTTCATATTCATATTCTATCTCTATCTTTTCAGGATCATCAACTGATATTCTTAATTTGAATTCCATCGATAAGTCATTTTTTTCATCTTCTAATATGAACGTTTGGAATTCTTCATTTAGGCTTATTATTGGAGTATTCTCATCTTCTTCCTCAACTTCTTTTAAATCGAATTTATACTTTCCTTCAACCTTTTTTACTTCACTTTCTGTGTAGTTTTCTGTTATTTGACACTTGCAGTTTTGTCCCCATGCATATGAACAGTCATCGAAGTTCTCTGCAAGGTTGTAGAACACATTTGCTTCTTTATCTTCACATTCGTGCAAAAATACTATGTTTCTTATTCCTTTATTGTTGTAGGTGTTGATTTTATCTTTTAAACAGTTTTCCACATCATCTTTACAGTTGTTTATGACTTCTTCTGAAAAATCTTTTAGTTCTCCATAAATTGATAAATCATAAATAGCACTTGTTCTGAAGTTTTGTCCGAAAGAATAGGTTCCCATAGGTTCTTCTATATATTCTGAAACTTCACAAATGTTTTTATCATATTTTCTTGCAAAGTTTTTCACAAAAGAAATGTACTCCTGCACATTGTTTTCTGTTGAAGGAGCATACTTTGGAATTATTTCTTCAATAGTAATTCTTCCCTGTGCAACATAAACATCGTTTATGGTTTTAAACCACGCTTTTATTCCTTCATCCCAATCAACATATCCACAGAAACACCCTGATTTTATTGCAGCCATGTCAGTAGAATCAATGTTTCTATCACAATCCACAAAGTTGCAGGCGTTGTCAGAACAACTTGCAGCACATTGTTTTATTCCTCCTGTAACTATTTCGCATGATGAAACTGAATTGCAGGTGGATTTTGGTCTGATGTTTCCAATTGAATGGGTTCTTGCTGCAACACCTTTGGTTCCCATATTTGATTCGTGTTGAAAGAATGCAAGTGCAAACACAGGGTCTATACCTGTTTTGTCTCCTTCTTCCATAAATACTTTTGCATAGTCTAGAGCAGGCGAATCTTTTTTCTTAAGTTCTTCTTTCAATTCATCCAAGGTTATGCTTGGTTTGCTTTTAACAGGTGTTTGACAGTATCCTCCCCAGAGAGAATAGTATCTCATTACATTTTCAACGTAACTTCTAATTTCCTTTACTTTTTGAGTTCGAGTTTTATCATTCCAATAATCAGTGTCTCCATACCCTTTTTCTTTTAGAAGTGCAGGTGTTATCTGAGCAGAAATTTCTGGCCATGAAGGATCTGTTTTTCCTGTCGCTTTTATTGCAGCTTGGATAAGCCCAGGACCACCATTGTATCCTGCTGCAATCGCTTTGAGTTTAGCAGTTGTCAAATCTTTTATTATTGTCATGTTACCTATGTCTTTTAAGTATTCTGCACCCGCCCTAATGGCATTTTGTGCTTGAAATCTTGCATCATCTTTTCCTTTATCATTACCTTCACAGACAAAATTTCTTGTAGATATTCTTTGTGCTTCAGCACTACTTGAAGGAGTACATTCTTTAGCAAGTTCATACAATTGTCCCACTAAAAAACCTTTTTTTACGTAATCACTTGCAGTTCCATGACAGAACTGCATTATGCCTGCACACCCTGTTGGGGAAACTGCCAGAATGTCTCCCTTTGATTCCTGACTTATTATTCCTTTAATAAAGGAACTTTCTACACCTGTTTGTTTACTTGCAGATTCAATTGTATTTGTCCACGCATTTATTTTTTCAATTTGTTCTGGAGTTAGCATAACGGTTTTTGAAACATCCACAACAACTACTTCCTGATCTTTTGTGGAAATTGTTATTGTTGCTTTTTCATCGGTCAAACCAATGACTTCTAAATTTCTTCCTTTTTGATTTAAAGTAAAATCGTATTTTCCGTACAAAGGAATAGGTGACAGTAACAATTTTTGTTGAAGCTCACTTTCAAATGTCTTCTTGAAATTATTTTCAATGTTTAACACACAATTTTTAGTCTCATTGTTCCAAAGATTATAGATTGATTCTCCGCATTCAGATTCATAGATGCCACCACTCTCTCCGAGTCTTATTAATGCTGATGAGAGAGCCTGTTTTGCGGCCACATCAAGGTAAAGCATTGCCTCTTCTTCTTGTTGATAGGCATTTATCAGCGCATTAGCATAGGAACCCACAGGCATATCTTCTCCTTTAGTATTCTCTGCCTGATGTTTGTATCCCATAACTACTATGATTGTAAATATGACTATGGTTGCAAATACTGCGACGATGGTGTTCATTGTCTGTGCTTTTTTATTTATCATTTTTCAATAACATTCATGTAAGGGTGGTCTTTTGGAGGATAAAACTCTACTTTGATTTGATTTCCATTCATTGATGGAATCATTACTTCTGCATATATTACATCTGGATTGGGATACCAGAATCTATCTCCATTCATGGTTTTCCATTCACCCGCAGGATTATCAGCTCCATAAGGAATTGTTAGTTTTTCTTGAGAGAAATAAATGTACAGAACCCATCCTTCTCCGTATGCCGTGTTAAAAAAGTTTAACGCAGCGTTATCCAGAATTGAGTCAATAGTTGATATTGGTTCTCCGACTTTTTTTTCAGAGGACTGTGCTTCGTATAAATCTATTAGTTCTGCAACTGTTATTTCAAGATCGTCTTCTGAGTTCAACAGTTTTTTGTTAATATATATTGGTTGCCTTAGGAAAAGAAGAGTTGCTGTTTTAGAATCATGAATTGAAACGCCTTCTATGAACTTGTCTTTTGCTTTTTCTCTTTCATTTGCAATTATTATTGCTGCGATTATAACAACCATTGTGAAGAATAGCCAAATGAAAACATTTCCTATGAAATTGTATGCTTTTTTATTCTTGAACAATCTAAACTTGTTCAGGTCAAAATTTTTAATTTTGTTCATGATCTTGGCCTCACTATTTCAATTCTTAACAGTCCAACGTCTATAACTGCATTTTTTATGTAGGATACATAGAATTCTTTGACAATATAGTCAACTCCTCCTGCTCCGTCAAGCCCTGCTCTTGCAAGAGGTGCATAGTTCTCAAACCAGTCTTTATGATAATAGACATTTATAGGTTCATTAGCCTGGAGAGTTATGTTTGCTGCAAAGACTCTTTTATCAGGAAAACTAATTGCTTTTTCTATGTTCTCACTTGTTAGTTTGCTGATATCTAAAACTCCGAAGTGAACTCTGTTAGTTTCAGGATCAACATAAGTTATTGCGTTTGAAGAATACATTAATCTGTTGAAAAATATATCTATTTCAGCCTGATGAGTATCCATTTTGCTGACTACAAAAAACGCAGTTATTCCGGCAACTGCAAGAAATACGAGTGTCAGAAACATTATGTCAGGTATTTTTTCAATAACCCTCATTTCCATTCCTTCGCCGACTTCATCCATAGTATTCAACCACTCCTTCTGTTATTTCAATGGCTTTTTCTGTACTCATTTCAAATAATTTAATTTTCAGACCCAGTTTAGGATAACCCATTTCTTTTATTTCTTCGTCAGACATTTTTTCTAGGAATGAGGTTGAGAATATGTTAGGATATTTTTCAAAAAGCCTTTTTTCAATGATGCAGGTCAACTTTTCTGCTTTTTCTAATTCTCCAGTGTAATAGAAAACAATCACCTTTTCATCTGTAGAACTGACATTTATTGCAAAGTTCATTGACTGATCCATTATGCTTGTTATTTCTTTTTCAAAACTTGTTTCAGCAGTGAAACCTTCGTTTTTTAATCCGCTCTTCAGAATGTTTGCAATATTTTTTTCTTCTGAAATAATGTAAATGGTTGTTTCTTCTGGTTTTGAATAGGTATCAATTGCAGAGCAGAGTTTGCTTTTCTCAGTTTCTGTTAAAAATTCTATTGTGCTGCCTGTTTTTACAATTTTAAAATTGCTGGCGGTTAATTTCACATAATTCCAAGGACCAGGATTAAATATGGGGCTGTTGAGATCCTTTGCATAGCGAAAGGTTGAAGGACTTCTTTGAGAATCTTCTTTTTCTGAATTAAATTCCTGAACCATAACATAATCTTCACTTACACGCAAATCTAAAAGTTTTCCTGCTCTTGTATAATCATAGTTAATCTCAACGTCGCCTCTCTCTGCAAACATTGTATCCATCAAAAGACCAATATCCTTTGCATAGTAGTTTCGCCAGAAAGTGGTGTCTTCAAAAGTGTTCTTTACAAAGCTAAAAAGCGCCAATACCAGAAGTGCTGAGAAAATAAGAATTCCTAGACGATACATAGTCATAGAACTCATCTTCTCATCCCCTTTTTTGTTCATAAGAAGAATCTAAGCTTAAAGGTTTATATAGTTTTTGACTAGGAAGATATTATTAAGGATTGATTAAACCAGTAGATGTTACTTTAACACAGCTATCAGTCCATTTACAATAAGTTTTTTCATAGGTGCTTGTTAGTATTTTCTCTGTTCTCAGTTCACATTGATCTAAATTGCAGGTAGATTCATCTTTATAATCATCACAATTTTCTATGTTTTTGCACTCTTCATTCTTATCAAAACAACCACCATCTGAATCAGGTATTGATTCATCAGGATTATTATCGCAATTGCAAGGATCAACTATTTTTTGCCAGTCTTTTTCATAGTCATCGCATTCACAGCCCTCTGTACAAATTCCACAGTGATCTGATTGCAACCAGTCAATTCCCATAAATGAAGCATCCCAATTACACTTTAGGTCTGATTTTGGTCCTCGACAGGTGCTAAACACACAGTTCTGAGGGTTTTTGTAGTCACCGCACTCTGAGACTGTTGGACAATTAGCAAGGTCTCTTGGGTAGAATTTATTATCAATACAGAATCCATTGCTAAAAGCAGTTTCTCCGCAATCACACACTTCGACGGTGCTTTTTGATATTTGTCTGCTACCGCATTTTTCTATGCTTTCTTTCTTTATGCAGGCATTTTCTTCTTCATCAAAAGAACAGTAATAACTTTTGTCATCCGTTCTTACAACTTCGTCGAAATGTTTTCCGTTGCAGTCATAATTAATATTTTTATTATCTTTTATTTCTGGACAAGTATTTACATATTTATACCTTGCCTGAAGGTCGTATGAAGAAGCTTTTCCAACAAGAACGTGTTTTACACCATCTGTATCTTTAACAACTTCAATGTATAGTTCGTGCCTGAAAGAAGGATTAGCACTAAAATGTAATTCAGAATATTCATATTTGATATCTTTTAATTTTTCATTGGAAGGATATTCAAGTTTAGTGTTGAGGGTTCTAACAAATCCTGGTTCAGTAGTATAATATGTGTAAAATTTTATGTCTCCTTCAAAGGCTTTACAATTAACAGCTTTGATTGGTGCATAGTTTGCATCTTCTTCTTTTTTGAAAAAACATAAAACTGCTTTTCCTTTTTGTTCTTTAGAAAATATTTTCTTTTCATCCATATTTTTTATTTCTATGGTATTCCAAGATTTGACATTATAATCTTGGCCCATGTCAAAGAACATAACATCTGTTTTTACAACTGATTTGTCGTCGAGAAGCTTTTCTATTTTTAACGTTAAAGTCTGAAAATTATCATAGGCAGTGCTTGCCTGTGGGTTGTTGAATAGAGCGCCGAGTATTGGCATGAATATGCTCCAGGCGACGAGTATTCCTATAACTATGAATATTATGTTTACAAGTATAGAGAATGCGCCTTTACGATTCATTTTTTAGTATAATCTCTGAGAGTGTAGCAGCACAGAACCCTTGCTTCATGTGAATTAAGTTTATCTATTTCTTCCTGTATGGTTTTTATTTTATCTTTGTCTTTTTCTTTATCCAAAGTTTCTATTCTATCATTCAATTCTTTTATTCTTGCTATTTCAGCGTCTGTTAGTTCTTTTGTCAAAGCATCCTGTGATGGGCACCCTTTACCCTCTATTGTTGTGCCGCCTTCATAGACACAATCTTCTGGTAGGGAAACACATTGTGCTTCATCAAACATGGTTGTTTTTGATCTGCAGCTTGATGCACCTTCAATTTCCTTTGTTGTGTTTTTAGTCATCATTATGATTAAAATTACAACTACAAGAATAATTATTAAATATTTTGAAGCTCCTAATATGAAGTCCCACATAGTTCCTTTTTTATTCATAATTATCACCTTATCTTAAGCTAAAACAGCTTTTTCTTTGCATTTTCCAAACAATCCTGATTGCCAATAGCATTTTTCTTCATCTTTTGTTACGCAGATGTCAAAGTTGCAAGAGTATTGATCGTTATAATCGCTGCAATCTACAATGTTTTTACATTCTTTGCAACTGTTCTGTCCAATGAATGGAGATGACCAGTAGCAATTTTTAAAACACTGATCTGGAAAAAAATTTGATCCGATGCAGTCAACATTGTTATCAAAATCACTGCATTCTATTTCCTCATAAGATTTACATGAATTTCCAATCCAGTAGCATGTCAAATCACAGTTTGGAGGATTTTCGCATTCAATATTGTTCATTTCACTGCAGAATTTATATTCACAATCAGGGGAGTCTAATTTTGGTGTTTTATCCATTTCTTCAATTATTATTGGATAAATCTTAAACGCAAGTGGATCAGTCCATTTTGCACTTCTTGTAAGTCCTTCTTTGAACGCTATGAAATCTATCTTCACACACCCTTCAATGCAAGCATTAGAATCAGGCAATTTGTAGTTGTATTCTTGAACAAAATATTCATCTTCAGAAAAAGTATGGGTTACTGTAATTCCTTTTTCACAATCAAAATCTTCTTCTCTTTTGATTACTCTATCTTCAACTTCACTTATGTCTTTCACATAAAGTATTGTTAAAGCACATTTATCAACATCCGTCCCTTTTGCAGACGCTTCAAAAGTATATTTTTCACCGACTTTATAGAATCTGCCTATAGGCAAAAACCTTTCATCAACCAATGTAAATTTTACTTCTTGTGAACCAGAACCAGTACTTGTTCCTGTTGTTTCATCATTATCAGAACTAGTGATGTCGCTGGTTTTCTTGGATACGCAGCAGAATTTTCCTATTTCAACACAATCTGGTGAATGTATTATTGTTTCATCTGAAGAACAACTAGGTTCGCAGGTTCCGCCTTTGAATTCGCAGGTCTGTGACTTATTCACATTTTTTACGGCGTTGGTGATAAATATACCTATTATTATCAATAGAAGTACAAAAAGAACTGCCCCCAGTATGAACGTCCACTCCATTCCTTTCTTGTTCATTGTAATTATGTCAAAGAGACAGGGCTGCAACAATAGCCTGATCCACAAACGCCAGTTGTACCGCTTATTTCGTAACCGGTTTCACAAAAGGTACTTTTGCAAGTCCCGCCTTTCTCAACACATTTTGTTGCAGTAGAAACATTTCCACCTGATCTGGCAATAAGAACTGCCAGGATTATTAGTACAAGTATGGCGATTGCTGCTATTATTATTACGTTTATGCTTATTCCTTGTCCCTTCCTACCTCTGGGAAGTTCAAAAATCTTTGATTTTTGATTTTTTTTATTCATTTTTTCATCCTATTTTTACACAGCAAACTTCTGCAGGATCATCACATGCAGCTGTTGAATGTCTTCCATAGGTTTCTGTTCCTGTTGAAATATCTCCGCAGTTAGCTTCACATTGTCCACCAACACCCAAACAGGATGTTCCTTCTACAATTGTTCCGCCGCCTCTAAGCAGAAGAACAGATAGAATTACTAGCACCAGCAATGCGATTGCTGCTATTATTATTACGTTTATGCTTATTCCTTGTCCTTTTTTATTGAGCATATTATACACCTCACTCACTTATGTAATTCTTTGCCTTAAGACTATATAAATTTTGCGATAACTATTAAGATTTGTAGACTAAAGTAAGATTTCTTTCTTTTTTCACATCCAATAGTTTGTTCTTGCAGATGATTCTCAACTTGCTTTCAGTTCCTTCTTCTTGTCCCAGATGCACAACTCCTATTTCCATCTCATCGCATTTCTTTTTTCCACACTCAGAAATTTCTGAACCTATCAAGCAATCTTCTGCCACACAATTCTCATCGAATGTCAGAATGCATTCTTTTAAATCATTAATATTCTCTATGTTTATCTTGAAGATGTAGTTCTTGTTAGGATAGATTGTTTGTCTGGTGCTTGCCTCAGTCCACTGCGCTCCGTCGATATTTTTTTCAATAATAATTTCATTTTCTTCAAATCCAGGAGCTCTGTTTCTTGCATCTTTTATTAAACCGGCAATTAAAGATCCTAGAAGAAATATGATTATTATAGCAACCACTGCTAACATTAACAACCCTTTGCTCATACTCAGCATCAGTTTAAATTGTCCTTTTTTCATTTTTAACCAAACAGAGAACCTAGTACTTTTTTAATTGTGGGAAGTATAAATAATATTATTGTGGCAAGAATAACTGCAATTAAAATAAACATTTTGCCAGGACTAAAGAGAGTGAAACCACCAATGCCTTCTCCTTTTTTATTCATCATAGTCTTTTCTTTACTTTTCTAGTATTTATTTGTTTGCTTTTAGAATTAGCTTGTTTTCTCTGCTTGGCTGACAGGCAGTTTTGTGCAGTCTGACAGAATGAGGCTTTCGGGTGTGTAAGGAACAATCATTACAAATGAAGCATAATTTTGAGGGTCATTTGGATCAATGGTGAAATAGTATACTAGGCCTCCCACAACTCCTCCTGCCAAAGCTCCACCTGCACCACCAATTATTGCGCACACAGGGCTTACGGCAGCGCCTACTAAAGTTGCAGTACAAAATCCTGCTAAACCTATGGCGCCTGTTTGTGCTCCTATAATTCCTCCTAATATTGCTCCGCCACCAATACCCAAAACCATTCCGTTTTGTTTTACATCTTCTTTTTGTACGATTTCTTGTCCAAATATTTTTACTTTTGGTTTTCCTTTTACATGTTTGAATATTATTGCGTAGTCATTATCTGTGTTAATAATAAAGGGTTCTAATTCTGTTTGTTCTTGAGCTTCTACTTGTTCTTCTATTCCTGCGAGTTCTTCACTCATTCTTGGAGTTATGTAGTCTGAATAAAATACTCCTGTATTTCCTATTTCTTCATCAAAAAGAAACTGTTTGAAATCATCAATAACCATTCCTTTTTCTTCAAAGGAATAAACTTTATAGACATGGCAAAATACCTCTTCTTCGCCGACAAAGAAAGTACTGCCATTCCATAGACCCCATGCATTAACCATATCATTTGCCAAGAGTTTCTTTATATCATACTCTTTGTAACTTTTATCCACATCTTTGTAGAGTGTTGGACAAATGATATCAGGAGCATAACTTCCATCAGTTATTTGCAGAATCTGTTTGTGTGCCTGAATGCTTTTGTAACACTCACTTTCTTCAATTACTTCATCTGTTTTTTTGAGAACATTGGCAATGAGGACAGTGGAGAGAAGCATTACAGTAATCATTATAACCAATCCTTTTGTAAAACTAAACTGTCCTTTCTTCAATTACTTCACCCTCTTTTTATTGAAATGGTAAACCCGACTCACAGATATTACTCTTTTCATAATCATCTTTGCTTAGAACGTAAGCATTAATTGTTCCTGAATGCTGTTTTATTCCCTGTCTCACTAACACCACATAGTATGAAGATGCAATATCAAAGTAAAAGCCTTCTGTTGCAATTTTATTTAGATCAGCGTATCTTTCCCAACAGTTGGTTCCCAAACCCTTTCCAGTATGTTCTCCGTTGCAATACCTTTCAGACTCTGCAATGTAGTGGTATATGGAACCATTTATACTGGCTCCTGTAATTCTTTTTTTATTTATATCATAATCCTGAAGATAGTCGTAAAATCCATCAAATTGTACATCCAATGGTTTATCAGAATCGCCAACTCCTAAATCAAATCTAATCTCACTGCAAACCCTACAACCCTTCACATCTTTGTCACTGACAATACTTTTGAAGAAGTTTTCAGGAACCCAGAAAGCATCAACTTTTCCTGCGCCGAACTGATACCAACAGTTAACAAGTTCATCGCTAACAATGCCATTGACAACTTCATCTGTCAGAACTTCATACTTCTGGGTGTCAATCTCTTTTCCACTTCTTGAAATATTTGTTTTTTTAGGAGTTATTGTAACAATATATCTTGGACAGGAACTGTCAATTCCTCCATAGTTGACAAAACCACTCATTTTTTCAAAGGTTGTCTGTGTTTTCAGAGTTATGCCTGCCAAACAGTCGGCCCCTCTTGTGCTGTTTCCAAGGCCTCCACTTATGTTTTTTACAAGCAAATATATTATGAAGAATGTAATCACAATTAGAACAATTGCTCCCAGTTCTCTAAATTGTCCTTTTTTCATTTTTTTATGTGAACAGTGGCACTGTTGTTTTCCAAATTATTATTACAGCTAAAATTGTTAAACCTATCAGAATTAAAATGTAATGCATCAATTGTGTTTGAGTAGCATCCATGGCGGCTTCCATATCTATGAAATCTGGCTTTAGGATTATAAAAAACTTTCCATTACTCACAGATATCCAGCCACACGGTTACGGTGTCAAAGTATCCGTATCTGGAAAGACTTACAGGCTGAAAAGTTGTGTCTTTGTCATCATTGGGTCCGCAGGTTGAATTAAATTTAATTTCCATCGGCAAACCTTCAATTCTCAGACCATATTTAGTCCCCCAAACATCCAATGTCTTTTTCAAAAATGTGTCCATTGTTTTGTTAAGATAGTCGCAGGAATTCATTCCGTCGCAGGGAGTGTTGTTTTCAACTGCACAGTCCTGTATCATGTTTTCCATGTTGTAGTTTTTGCAACCAGTACTTGTTTCTAAAAATGCTAGAATAAAATTAGATGATAGTTGGTCATCATTGAAAGTCTTTTTTATTTCTTTTTTTGGCTGGGTTGATTTTAGGGAAATGGTGAAAAGCATTCCCAGAGTCAGAAGTACAACTATTACAATTAGACCCATTATCTCTGTCTGTGCGCGTCTATCCATATTTTTCCACCATTAGTATCCCAAAATAGTTTTGATCATTTGTTGCGTTGAAAACAACGACAGGCATGTATAAAGGGGTTTTGGAATTATACTCTTTGTCCGACGCGTATAGCTCCCAGGAAAAAACTTCTCCGTCGTTTTTTATTATTTCCAGACCGATTCTGGAAGTTTTGAATAGTTCTCTATAGTAGAAATATATTTTCTTATTGACTGATTCTTCATAATTTTTTGTTATTATTTCAGATAAATATACAAATTTCAAAAGATCAATGCAACCGTAGTCTGTCACTTCAACGGCTGAACATTGTATTTCAGGCAAAGAATATGCAACCTGTGAAAGTTTCACCAGGTCCAACTCCTCAATTTCGCCTTTTTTCTCCTGAATATCAGATTCTTTTATTTTTGCAAAGAAAACCAACGCTAATATTATTAGTATCATTACAATTATAATTATCATGATTGATTCTCCCATTTGAATTTGTGCTTTTCGGCTTGCCGAAAGCTCAAAAATATTTGATTTTTGTTGTTTTCGATTCATTTTCAGTATATCAGTGGGCAGTCAGGCCCTCTTATTAGATTCTCATTATCACTTTTCAGATTTTCAGATTTCTCATAGATTGTCTTAACGCCTTCTGATGGAAATCTTATGCTGTTGAAGTATTGATTCGCCCAGGTGTAATAGGTTTCACATTCAGTATCTTCTTTTGCTTTTTCAAGTGCAGAAACTCTCTCTTTGTTCAGTTTCATCAGCAAATCAAGTCTTTCATAGGCCTTTTCCATGGTGCAGTTATAGTAGGCTGCATCGTCCGAGAATATGGCTCCGAGCAGCGCTTCTTTTTTAACAAAGCCCACTGTTTCCCCTTCTTTTTCAAAAGTAATTGTGCCATATGAATTAAGGCCTTTATCTACATTTATTGTGATTATGTACACAAGATTTTCAGGCACTTTTATTTTGGAATTAGATAGTTTTTTCCCTTCAAACTGAATTATTTTATAGTAATCATAGTTGAAATCTTTAACTTCTCTTTCTCGTGGTATTATTTCTTTGCTTATGTTTTCCGGAAGAAGTTCATATAGTTGATCTGCAAGTGAACCATCACCTATTAGTTGGCTGTCATCAACAACAATGAATCTCGCATTCTTAGTTGTCAGATACTGAAATATTGCTATTCTGAAGGGAACATCCCAACTCTGGGTCCAACTGACAAGGGTTTTTCCAGTCATTTTTTTCTGGGCAAAAATTATATCATAGGTTATATCATTCTGTCCGCCTGAACCAATGTTGTAGTAGGATATTCCTGGTTCACAGACAAAATTCAATGGGATTTCAGGAATCTTGATAACATTGGTACTGTCGGGCTTCTGCTCAGAGGATTTTACAATAGTATCAAGGTTTCTTAGAATGTCTCCTGTCAGTTCATAGTCTGACTCTTTAACCTGCGCTCTTATGATTCCAAGAAAAAACAGGAGGATTACCCCTCCAATTATTATTACGAATATCCAGTTGAACTGAACGCTTATCTGACCCTTTTCCATCAGTTCACCCCTGAGGAAATAGCAGTCCTCCTTCCTAAACCTTCAAATCGAATGTAGAATTTTCCGTTGGTATTATTAAGACATATAACTCCTTCTTCAACAACTATTTCATTCATGAATCCAAATGGTTCTGTGACCTTGTCGCTGACAAGAAAAATGTTTTCCTCTATGTTGCTTTTTACGCTGCTTTCTATTATTGTATTGTCAGGATAGAAAAACGGATTTGTTCCTATTATGTCTGTGTCAACAAAACAAATCTGCTTGTAGGAGCAAGGAACGTTCAAAGTTTCTTTATGAACTGAGCCAAATGAGCTGTACTTTGTAATGTACGATTCAAGGGTTTTCTGAAAAGTACTTATTTCAACGTCACAGCCTTTGTTAATCAGACCCCCGATTGCTTTGTAACCTATTAGAACTATCAAACCTACTATAATCATGGTCATCAAGTAAATAAACACCTGCTGAAGCTGTCCTTTTTTATTCATAATTTTTCCTCAATAAAATTATGTACATAAAAAATTTTAGATTTTTTATGTTTTATTTTGTAGTTAAATTTAAATCTCTTATTAGTCCTGAAACTTCTTTGTGTGTCAACAGTTCTTGATCGAGGAATTCAAACAGCATTGTTGCCACAACATGCTTTGAAATGTGTCCTTTCTCCAATAACTGTGATAATATCGCTTTAAAAACATTTGTATCTATTTGTTTTTTAGAAGTTACATTTGCAAAAACCCTGAGAAGATCTTCGCTAGAATCTTCTGCTTTGCTGACAGCTTTTTTTACAACTTCATGACTTTGTCCGCTGAGTTCTGACAGTTTTTTGAAAACATCGTCCGTATCTAATTCTTCGTTATCGGCTTTTTCCTCAGGTTTTTCTTTACTTTTTATTTCTTCAACTTTTTTCTCCAGTTTTTTCAGATCTTCTTTTTCCTTTTTCTTTTTATCTTTGACAGAGACAACTTCAAAATCCGATTCATCTGTTTCTTCCGAACTGGTTTCTTTTTTTATATCTTCAAGTTCCTGGAACACATCTTCTCCAATGTTTTCTTCTTTGAACTCGTTTTGATCTTCTAATTCTTTTTTCTCTTTTTTGGATTCTTTTTTATTCGATGTTTCTTCTTCACTCAGTATGCTTATATCTTTCTCTGCTTTTTCTTTCTTTTTTAATTCATCATCAATCTTTAAAAGAATGGCTGCAGTGGTATCTTTTTTACTATTGGAATCAAATTCTTTTAAGAGTTCTTTTCTAGCATTCTTTTTTTCTTTAGATCTTTTTTTGAACATTGCACCGTATTCTTTTCTAGTCCTTGTTTTTTCCTCTTTCTTTTCTTCGTCCGCTTCAATCGATTCTTCTGTATTGATAGTTTTTATTTTATTATCAATTAGTCTTGGTTCACTGAATTTAATCGATTCTTTTTCTTTTTTTCTGCTTTCTAGCAGCAGCAAAACTATTCCTGTAATGATTAGCAGGATTCCAAGTATTATGAATGACCATCCGAAGAAATTGCTCTTTTCTTCTGGCGGAATGTATGGTTCAGTTTTCGTATCATTGGATGAGGGTTTGTCTGTGCTGTCGGTCGGATCAGTGCCTTTTTCATATTCTTCTAGATTTGTGTAACCATCTCCATCTAAATCTTTATCTGCATCTGTTGGATCATCAGGATCAAGTCCGTATCTTTCTTCCCAGTCATCGGGCAGTCCATCATTGTCTTTGTCTCCATCATCATCTGTTGTGTTTTCATCCTGTTCTGTTTCACAAATATTATCTATGCAAAAATCAGTTGTGCAGTCATTATCATTTTCACAGAAATTACCAGTAGCACACTTTGTGCATTCACCTCCGCAGTCAATATCTGTTTCGGTTCCATCTATATCGCCATTGAAACAATAATCAGGATATTCATCTCCGGAGGTTATTACATCGATGAATTCAGAGTTACTGTTCTCATTTTCATTATTATCATAAACTGTCCAGCAAAGATATGTATCAAAGGTTATCAACAATGCGTCTCCAACATCTCTTCCTTTATCTGGAGAGCAGTTTCCAAGGGATGATGCGGTGCCATAATCAAATCTGCTTTTACATCCTGAATCGCCATCAAAACACTGAATTGTGGCCAGAACTCCATCGTCAGTTTTATTGACAGTTAATTGTGAGTAAGGATCTTTTAGATCACATTCTGTCAGTGAGTTGTTGCTGGCAGTAAATGTGTCTGTGCCGTCGGCTGCGTTCCCTGCTCGGTCATAGGCTTTGACATTGATAGTATATTTTTTTCCGTCTTCCAAATTAACTCTTTTGTCAATTTTTCCGCTGGTTGTTTTTTCACTGGTTAGATTGGTTATGGAGTAATTATAGTAAGCAATCTCATCGTCATCATCTGCACTTATTTCTCCTTCAATGCTGCTTAGAGTGCAGGTAGGGTCTGTCATCACCACGGTTACGTTGCTCGGACCACTTCTATCTACTTTGAAAGTAAAAGCTTTTTCTTGTTCTGTGATGCCTGTACAGGCAACTCCGTAAGTATAGCTTCCTTTGCTTAGAGGTCCAAGATTAACTGAAAACAATTTATTTCCTGTAATGCTGGTAAAATCATTAGTCCAATTGACTTTATTATTGCCTTCTCCGTATTTACAGCTTGCACCAACACTGGTTTTTACAATGAAATCAACCGATGCTTTATTGGTACTTGGGCCTGGTTGAACCATTTCTATGCTGAATGTTTTTTCAAAGGCAATCTTGCCGGTTATGTTTCTGCTGACTGTGAAACCAGCCAGATTAGTGCATTCAACTGTGAAGTTAACAGTTACTTCTTCAAATATTGCAGGCTGTCCTCTGTTTTTTAAATATGAAAAATCAATGGTTGCATTGTGTGTTTTTTTATAGGCTGAAAAATCTTCAGCATCATAGCCATCGAAGTTAATCCGCTCTGACCCCTCTTCTTTGTAGCTACAGATGCTTCTGTCATTCACATTTACTTTCAGTATGGCGAATGGCTCGCCGACATCTATAACTCTTGCAGGATCAAAGCGGGCTTCGATTGTTGGTGGTGTATTATCATAAGCTAAATATATATTTTGATAGTGTATTAAACCAGTATCATCTTTGCATTCGGCTCGAATTGTTCTTTCCATTCCACCGTTGTCTTCAGATATTGTTGAAAAAGTAAAAGGACTTGTTCCAAAATCTTCAATAACGTGAGTTAACTTATCTTCGGAGTCAACAAGAGGATAACCAATTGCAAAATCAATTGGTCCCTCTGTGTTCAGCTTTGCTTTGCACTCGCCCGATTCTTCTGATTGTAGAGTTACATTGAACACTGAAGTGTTTGAAACGCCAAGATGGGGAATAACTGCCCAGATATCCATTGACTCTCTCGTGATTTCTATTGGCTGGTTTATCTGCAAAGAATTTCCAACCAGATCTTCTGCAACTATTGTCAACATGTAAAGGCCGTTGTTCAGTCTGTTTTCAGGAATGAATTCGAACTTTTTGTCGTTGAGTGTAGAATAACTTATATTATATTTAACCAGATTTTTTGTGAGTGAATAGTCTATGATATTCACGGTTTCTTTATATTCCACAGTTATGGTTGGTCTTGGATTGGTGGTGTTTTTCAGATCAAGAGTGACTGTTTCTATGGCTAGCGCTTGCACAGATAAAAATATCAATACAAGTATGAAAAGTAATTTCTTCATATTTTAAGACTAGCTGACATCCACTGTAGGTATTGCTGGTACAAGCTGATCAACAACTATAATCAATGTTAAACTTGACTCGTGGGCTGCAAGGTCCTTAATTGTTAACACAATTGTTTTTTCTATTTCTTTACCTTCTTCTCCAGGTATCAACAGTATTATTTCAAATGTGAATGTGTTGTCCTTTCTAATGCAACCGGTTGTTTCTCCTACAGTACATCTCAATAAGCAGTCCTCACCTCCATAATTATGACATAGCTTATTAGTATCTGCAGGAACCTTTCCCTGTATTGTTAACTCGGCGGTTCCTATGACTAAATTATTCTCTGAGAGCATTGCAATTCTCTCTGCAGTTATATTTGTGATTTGAATAACAGGTGTTGAATTATCTATAATTACTGAGATTGTTTGTTCAGTAACGTGACCCGCATAGTCTTTTATTTTAATATTTATATCTTGAATGCCATCTGTTGTCTGCCATTTCACTTCTTCATCCATGAAGAAAAGATACTTGTTTTCGTCAATCTCAGGGACTTTTGTAATGATTTGGTCACCAACAGATATTTCTGCTATTAGTTCATATTCAGTATTCTTAATATTTGCCAGGACTCCAAACTGATCATCTGGTTTTATATAATTGCTTTTACTTGGAGTTTGAAGTGACAAATTAAATACAGGTGGTGTTTGGTCAACGATGATTGTGTAATCATAGTCTGTTTCTGAACTGAAATTTCCATTTTCTAAGTCTTTCTTCAGATAGGCCTTAAATCTGTAGACTCCTTCTGAAAGCGTTCTGTCAAACTCGCATTTGAAAACATTTTTTTCTGCAGTATTTACACAAGGAATTTGTGCATTGGTAGGTCCTGATTCAAATTCTACTCTATCTAAAATAATGTTTAATTGCTCAACAGCACCTGATTGTTTGAGGGTTGAATTAAGCCAAAAAACAGGTTTTCCGTTGTCAGTATACCATCTACCAAGCAAATCAGGATTTATATCTGTTGCTTTTTCTACAACCAGTTCAGGTCTTGAAGGGGCTCCATTGTCAATTATTATTTCCCATGTGCAGTCTACTTCATCGCAGGCAGGCAAGAAATCTTTTCCGTCAAGTTTGTTACCTGCATAGTCTTCCAATTCAACAATTATTAGGTAAGCCATGTTTTCCCAACTATTTACAGGGTCATATGTAAGTTTATATCTTCTCAGACCATCAGAGGTATTTATGTATTCAATTTCTGTTCTTCCTCCTGTACGTATTGAGCCATCTTCCTTTTGTATGATGAAATTGGCCGAATCTAGTCTTACTCCAGAACCTGCTTCATGTTCTGAAATTTCTATTTCTAGTTTTTTGTATCTGTCGGTTATTACTCCTTGTCCAGGTATTGGACTGATGCTTGTGATAAATGGTTTTTCGCTGTCAAAGAAAACATTGATGGGTTCTGTTGACACATTAATATTTCTTTCATTTGTTATTTTTGCTTTGAAAGTATAGGCGTTGTTTCCAGAATGTGTATACTCAAAATTCATAGGTATCCCAAACCAATCATCCATGTGTTCTTTGTCATACAAATATACTATTCCTGAATAATCTTTTTCAAGACCCGGTGTGAATTCAATAACTGCATGTCCATCAGAGTTACTGCTCATGGCAGTTATTTTGTAGAATTTTCCATAATTTCCATAATTTTTTCTTGCTTCATCAAATGAGAAATACTCGCCAACTTCCCAGGTTGACAGAGGAACCAGGTTATCAAGGAATATTGTTGTGTTTTCCTTGTTTGCATTTTTGTAACTAACCAGTTCCTGCTGATCCTTTGCAGCAACAGAACCAATATTATTTGTGCTTGATTGATCATAAACCATGGTTGTGCTCTGGTAATCAATATCGCTTTGAGCAGCATATAATTTTACAACTCCAGATTCACTTGTGGTTCCTGTAACAAACAGGTCAGGGTCACTTATGAAGTATGTGTCAACATAGGTTTTTCCATCATCAAGAGTGATTGTTCCAGGATAGTATCTGAAAGGATAATTTAGATAGGATAACTCATCCGAAAATATTGGATAAAGCAGAGGTGCATCTGGTTTGGTGGTGTCAAATTCATAGTCAAAACTTGCAAAGCTTGAAATTCCGTTTTCATCTTCAATTTGAACTTCAAAAGTCACTGTTCCTTTTTTATTGTAAAATTCTGGGGTTTCTGAAACTTCAAATAGTCCGGAGAAACTTAAATTATTATCATTGACGCTAAAATCAAGCATTTGTATTTTAGGTTGTACAACTGAGAATCTACTGATAGTTCCTATTTTTTTTGCACTATCAACCTTAACATTGTAAATTCCATAGCCAATTGAATTGACTTCTTTTGATGTTTGTCCGTTTATTCTCAAAAGTGTCATGTTCAGATCAGATTTTATATTGTCAATTCCAAGTATTCTTGTCTGCTGTGTTTCTTTGTTTCCGCCAAGATCCTGTGAGTAGAACATGTATTTGTGAGTTTCTGAATAATCTTCCTGGAATGACAAATCAATTATTACAGAATTATCGTTTGCTCCCATTGCACAGGTTCCGCTTGGATCTCCAACGTGCTCACAAAAGTAAAGTGAATTTTCTCCGCATCCGAATGATCCGTCCCAGCCATATGCTTGAAGTTTTTGATCTCTACATTCAAAGAGCATACTTACGGATTCGTAGAATTTACTGAAATCCATGTCTTCTCCTGGTGGAGCAGGTCTCATTCTGGTAATGACTGTTGTAGGCGCGACATTATCAATTGAGAATAGTATTCTGTCACCTGCATTGTCTTCTGTAATCTCAGTGTACTGTCCATTGCTTCCGGTGTAGGTAATTTCACAGGCAGTGTAAAACATATAGATTTCTGAGTTTTGGAATTGCATTGGTTTATAGTGGTATTTTCCATCAAGTGTTTCAAATGTTCCTTCCATTTCACTGTATTTTCTTTTATCTGCACTGTATTTGCAGGTGGCTGGATGAACGGTTTCTAATGATAAAGTTATTTGTGTGGCGGCAGTGTTGAATTTCATGTGGTCAGGTTGCACATTTGTTATGCTCTTATCACCTTCAATAACAATTGGAATTTCAGTTATTTCAGTAGGATTGCTGTGATCATCAAAACACTCAAGCATCAGTTTGTAGTTGTTGCTGTCAGGAAGTTCGTAGAATCTCAAAATAAAATTCTGTGATCTTTTTCCCTGCAAAGCACTCTGTCCAGGAACTGCAGAACCATCCTCATCAAGATATATTGAACAGGTTACAGGTTCATCAAAATCAATGGTGACATTCATGTCACTTCTCCAGACATCGTTTCCAAGTAAATATGAATCAACAGAATAATTCCATGCAAAAGAAGGCCTTTTCAAATCTACAACCACATCAACCAGATTCATCAGTTCAAGATTTTCAGAAGAATCCTTTGAGAAATAATGGACTTCAATTGATTTGTTGTTAAAAGCATAGTCATCAACATATTCGAAATCTTTCATTATGAAATATCCTTGATATGCTGTGTCAACCCATTCTAATTCAGTAGAATTCTTATCGCTGCAGCCTCTTTCATATGAGAAACAGAAATAGGTGTCAAGGTTTTCAGGTGGTTGTCTGTCATCTTCTACAGAAAATCCAATGGTTACGCTTGCTCCAAATATTTTTCCTGGTTGCAATGCCAAAGAAGTAACTGGAGCTTCAAAGTCCTTTGGACAATCAAAATAGTCTCCTTCTGCTTCTTCACAGTCAGGATTAACAAGCCATGAATCTGAATTGTCATCGGCATCCCTATAGCACTGACTTCCATCCCATTTGCATTTTCCAAGGTCGAAATAATCATCGCTTAAAGTATTAATTCGGTTGTTAATATGGTATAAATCAAATTGTGTTCCTGGAGTTCCAATACAATCATCTTTATTATTGAACATGTCACATCTTGCATCTCCTTCTCCAAGACAGTTTTCTGAGTCAAAATAACAGCTTCCAAAAGCAGAACAAACTTCTTCTGTGCAAACTGGGAATATATCATTATCTTGATTGCAAAGTCCACAATTTTGTCTTTCTATATCTGTTGGTACACAAACACCAAGACCTAGTTGTTCTCCTCCTTGGAAAGCTTTCCACTCGCAATCTCCTGGGTCGAATTGTCCACAAGGATAACTTTCACAGTTGTTTTTGCTGTGATAATCATAGCAGTTTCCGACAGTGCTGCATTGATAGAACTTATCAACGCTGGTTTTAGTGGTATCGCCATAACAAACACTTGCTTCTTCCAAATGACTGCATGGAACAACTCTGTCTTCAAAGATAGAACTATAATCAATATTTATGTTATTAAGAGAGAACGCCATGAACATTCCATAAACGCTGTTGCATTTATCACATTCAGCAGTTCCTTTGCACTCTGCACCATTTTCTCCTTGATAGCAATAGCCTCCGCCTGAACAGGAATCACCAGGTACTGCCTGATTATTATTACCTGCCTCACAATAGTACACAGAACCATCCATACAAAATGAATCATACTGATCATTCATGCATTCTTCATTTCCAGTAGTTATACAGACTTCCATACTTGCAAACTCTTCAGAATTATGTCTGTAGTAGGCAGATACAACATAGCAGTAATTTGTTTCAGGTTCTAAATCAACATCTTCAAAGGTTCTTGAACCGGTTTCTAAGCTATTAGATATTCTTGAGTATCCACCAGGATAGGCACAGTTTGCACCACTGCATCTTAAAATTTCAAATTTGTCAATATCTTCCAAACAAATATCATCAGGCATAACCCAATTTAATAGTACTCCTGGTGTTCTGTCAAACATTCTAATCTCTTCAATCTCAGGAAAACCAAAAGGCATACATTCATCAGGTTCACAAAGACAGCTTTCAGTACAGCTGAATCCAGGATCACAGCCAACTTCTTCTTCACAGTCTTCCACATTGGAATCCCACTGACCATTGTCGCAGGTTTCAGAAAATTCAACGCCACAGTATTCAAAGTTCCAGCAGTTTGCACAGTAAATCTGAAGATTATCAAGATTATCTTCAGGAGTTATAAATCCGCTTGCAGTGCATACGGATGGAATTCCTGCAAAATCACAGGTATTACCACAATCAGGATCTTCATCAGGACCGCAGTTAGGGTCGCAGACTCCATTGCATTGATTGTCTTCACATGGCAGGTCTGCACACTGTGCATCAGGAGAACAAAGATTACAGTAGGTTGAATATTCAACAGGGTCTTCTAAATCATAATAGGTATATCTTTCATTGTAACAGTAAGCGTTAATAACATTGTAACAGCCATCAGTACACACTTCATCAACATCAGGCAGATCAACACAGTCACAGCCTTCATAGCAAAATTTATCAACGGCACAGTCAAGTGGTCCCAGAGAATAAACCTCCTGACCTGCATTATTAACACATTTTTGATTAAGTCTACAGCAGGTTTTTGGCTCTGTGCATGTGTCTGTAAGACCGTCACATATCAGAAAAAAATTATGAACAAAATCTGCATTGAAATTTTCAATTGTTTTTGTCTGGGCACTACAACCACCTTTCTCAGCGGTAATGGTTAATGCAGCACTTTTCTTGGTAGTCAATTCATAGGAACCATCATCTCCGGTTCTCACAGGAGTACCAGTACCAACTCTCACATAGGCGTTTTTTAGAATGTTGCCTCCAGAATCTTTTACAGTTCCAGTTATAGAATAACTCAAATCATCTTCACAGGCAAGTTCACATTGTTCAATGCCAACAGGAGAAGGAGAATACTCTGAGTTCGCACCTGCACAGCAAAGTTTTTCATCGGAGCCAATTTGTTTAGTTCCGCAAAGACAGTCAGAAACAGGTCCACCACAGCTTGTTTCTGGACAGATGTCCACGCAGGCATCTCTGCAAAGTTCACCGTCAGTAATTGTATTATCAAATGTATCATTTTGACCTTGACAAAGTTGTATTTCAATAGGATAATCATATCCATTTTCCAAATCAGGAGAACAGCAACATCCATACTCTTCTGCACTAACAATCTGGCCTGAAAACAGAACCAGCGCTACAACAAGAATAACTAGTAAAACCCTCTTCAACTCTAACACCACCATCTTTTCAAATATATTTAGAATAATACTACTATATATAGTTTTTGAAAAAGAGATTATGGATAACCACAAACTTTATTACCATTTGAATCAAGTCTTACAGTCTCATAACCTCTGCCGCCAAAACCATCAGATAAATCTTCATCGCATTTATCAATATCTGCCCGACACAAATCAACTCCTTTATAATAAATTCCTTGTCGATTACAAACAGTTCCATAAGTGCACTCGCCAGTATAGGTTACAGTGTTTCTTGCGCACATTCCATCGGGGGTGCCGAAATTTTTTGTGCTCGAACTTATATCGCAAATAAGTTGTTGAGTGGGGTAAAGGGGGCAGCCTACTCCGGTTGCTCTATAGTCTGTATCATAATACTGCCTTTCACTAATAGGAACTCTTTCTAAAATAACAACTATTTCTGTATTATAATTTACTTGATTCAAAACAAATTCACCATTTATTATCCAGTTATCCTTGTATTTGCAGGTATTTTCAGGATCACCGCAATCATAATAACTTCCGTCCCTGAAAGGATAATCCTTGCACAAGTCTCCATCCATTTTTAATTCGCCGTCACAACAATTTTGTTTTCCGTCCAGATATTTTGCTCTGTCTAAAGGAAAGTCTGCAGGAGGTCTTGTATTTCCTCTAAACAAAGTTTCTGCACTTCCTCTGGCTAAATAATCATCTTCAAGACAGCAGAAATTTCCTTCTGCAGTGATCTTATTTTCAGGAGCATAGTCTGTTTTCATATAATTATCAACTGCGAAAATGAATTTTGTTGTTGTTCCAACGGGCATGTAATCAAGAGTACCTGCAGCACAAGCACATGCTTGCCTTATTTCATCTTGAGTCCAATGTCTGCAATCGCTGTAGCACCAACCGCCTGTTTTTTCTCTGTTGCTGTTGGAAACACAATGGCTGGTCGGATTCTGTTGATTCATGAATTCAAAATCCATGAGTTCACCATATCTATAACATCCTGTTTCAACTGCACATTCACAAGTGTCTAATTTTGGAAGAGCACATTCTCCAAGGTAAGGATGGCAGACAGATTCGTCGCATTTATATCCGCCTGTCTCATAGGTTATGTCTTCTCTATTCACCACATATGAATTATCAAGAGGGTGCTGGTCGTTTTGTGGGATGTAATAATACTCTGCGTCACTTGAGCATATTCCGTTTGCAGGAATAGTGTTCTCCGGCCCCATATCTTTTTTATCCAAACCATAAGTTGTTTCAAAACTTTCTTGTGGTTGGTCCAATTCAGTCATTAGCCTCCTGTTTTCTGCACCAGAACCATGAGTATAAATTCCATCTTCAAATTTATGGTGTAGATTATAGTATGCTTTTATTGTGTCATCTTTAAGGAGATTCAAAAACTCGCTACTGAACAAATCTTCAGGTCCATAATTAACACAAACGAGTCCTCCTTTAGTCCCTTCGAGTTCTGTTAAGAGTCCATTTCCATCGTTTTCTAGTGGATTTCCATCATCATCTACAAATCCAGGTCCTCTACACAACTCAACTTGATAAGTGTCAGTGTCATATCCCCCACAATTATCAGCAATAGCATATGTTTCAGTAATCTCTCCACTGCAGATGTTTCCTCTGTCGCCAGAACATTCTCTTGAAAATTCTCTTTTTATGACATTGTTTCTATCTTCATTATGTAATTGTCCAGAATTTTTTATCTTGTTCGCATCTTCATCAAATAAGTATCTCCCCGAAACATCTGAATCAGGATAGTCTTCAATATCTCTGAAAATATCTTCTCTATCTTGCATTGCTATGAAATCACCGTAATCAACATAATTGAAACATTCTATGTCTGCATAATCATAGTTCACACAGCAGGTATGGTCTGCCTGGAAAGGGTCAATTTCGATTGAATACAAAAGAGAGTAGCCTATAAATGGATCACTCGGAAGCGCATTGTATGGATAGGGTGTGGTTCCTGGATTTGAATGTGGTAAACAATTTTCAACCTGTACTTTCCAAGTGTCTGGAGTTGTCCATTCGGTTTCATCTGTTGGTGTTGTGTACTTTGCTTTTAGTTTTATTTCATGTATTCCAGGAATTGTAAATGGAAGTGTCTTAATGTTCATTATATCATATGGCATTCCTAGAATTTCAGGAATGGTAACTTCTTCTTGCACGGTTGAAAATTCAAATTCTAAATCATCCCATTGATATTCTTCTACCATTGTGAAGAATGAAACTGACTTTGCATTCAAAATATAAGGATCTTCTATAGATCCAAATGAAGGGTCAATATCTTCGTAAGTATTTTTGCCCGTTGCATCAACCTTTGGCTCATCAGCAACCATTATGGTTACTTCCTGATAATCAACCAATCCTTCTTCATCGGTTGCATTGACAAGTGTGTAGTGCAGACCAATGTCTGCATGGGTTGTCTTATAGTTTGCAAACTGTTCAGTGTCAAGATATATTTGTGAGTTTGTCCATGCATTTGGAACAACTCCACTTCCTGATTCAAAAACACATTTGTCTGGGTTTTCATAACAGTCATCTGGATTGGCCAAACAACAGTCTTCATCAAAAACATCGTCAAAGTCTTCTTTCCAACCACCATAGGTGTATAACAGAGCATTCTCATCTGCATCAAGTGCAAAAGGTTTAAGATTTATCTCATCTCCCTCCATGACAACAATGCTATAATTAAAACCAGTATCTATGTAATCCAATGCAGGGATTCTATTCTTTATTGCAAAGTTAAACACCAATGGTTGTCCTCTAATGTTGCTTCTGTTATCAACCACCTGATATACATCGTCAAAACTTCCATTTTCACATATTCCATTTTTGCAGCTCCAGGCAGGATTTGTTCTTTTAAGAACAGATATTTTATTGTCCCATCCGCTGCTTGTATGATAGTCTCTGTCAATGTCAAAATACAGATCTTTGTATTCTTTTTCAAGTAAACCATAGATGTATTCATAGAGTTCTTTCAGCAGGATTGGTTTGTCAACTTCAAACATTGCATATGCGGTGACTGACTTTCTTCCAATCTTGACTTTGAAAGGGTATCTTGTCTGGACAGTCAATTCTTCCTTTCCAAAAGTCACAGTGGTTTCTGGTTTGTTTATGGCAGTAATATTATAACCAATATTCTCGAAAATTTCAAAATCAACGCATTCATTGGTTTTATTGGAAATATATGCTGCTAGTTGTTCCTGAATACTATTGTCTCCGTAGCTGAGACCCTTGCAGGTCTTAAACTGATACGCTTTTTCACCGGTAACATTTACTTTGTTAGGTCCTTCTTCATCACAGAGTCTTGGAAGTGCAAACACTCCAAAAGCGCCTGTGTCAAAAGTACAGGTTTGAGGTTTTCCTATTAAACTATTAATATGAAATTTATCCAGAATATCTGTAAGATAGGTGTTTGCCAAAGGATATGGTGGTGGATTGGTTGAAATGCAATTGCTGTTGACATTTGGAAGAATTCCGTATGAAATATTCAGAATTCCATAGTGCGAATTATTGTATGGCTCAGTGACATTAAAAGGCAGATAATCAAAACCCTTGCTTCCGGAATCAACATCAGGGTAAGATCCTCCCTGACTTTCATATATTCTTCCGCCCTGTAAAGAAGCCAGATAAACTGCATCATCCGTAACCCTATCAAGACAGCTTTTTACATAGAAATTTATATTGCTGTTGGCAAGAGCATCTTCAACAACTCCATTTGCCCGTTCTTTTAGTTCATCGATTTGCATAATATTTCTTGCAAACAGCAGAAAAGCAAAAGTGGATACAAGTACAATTCCTAGAATTACAAAAACTGTGAACTGCCCTCTTTTTCCAACCATTATAAAACTATTATATATTAAGTATATAAAAATTATTGTTTACTTATTTACTTGTGTTTAAACAAAATTTATGAATATTGTACAATAATCTATCAAAAGGTTTATAAATGAAGCCTATTTTCACAAACATAACACCCGAGTGAATAGCGTACAGGGTTATAAGCTATTTCTCTCGAGTTTAATATGAATTTAGGTGAAAAAATTTGGCAGAACAGGAATTTAAACATTTGGTAAGGGTCGTTAGTACAGACCTGGATGGTAGAAAACCAATAATGTATGCTCTGAAAAAGATAAAAGGCGTTGATGTAATGATAGCAAATGCCGTTTGTGGACTAGCAGGCATAGAAAAAACAAAGAAAACAGGAAGCTTGTCTGACAAAGAAGCAGCAACACTATCAGCAATTCTACAGGAATTAATCAAAAGTGGAGTTCCAGAATGGATGCTCAACAGAAGAAAGGATAATGAAACAGGTGCTGATTTACATATTATAGGGCCTGATCTGAGACTTACAAGAGATAATGATATAAAAATGTTGAAAAAAATAAAATCCTATCGCGGACTAAGACATCAATGGGGTCTGCCTGTAAGAGGACAAAAAACAAAATCAAACTTCAGAAGAAACAAAGGAAAAGGCTCACTGGGAGTTAAAAGAAAAGCTAAATAGGAAGAGATAAAAAATGGGAGATCCAAAAAAAATCAGGAAAAAGTATGAGACGCCTAGTCATCCATGGCAAAAAGTAAGAATTGAGGAAGAAATAATTCTGAAAAAAGAATATGGCCTAAAAAACAAAAAAGAAATTTGGATAATGGGCTCTGCACTTAAAAACTTCCGAAACCAGGTAAAAAAACTCCACACCATGAGAGGAAAACAGACTGAGATTGAAACGGATCAGATAAAAACTAAATTACTATCACTGGGACTTCTTAAACCGGAATCTTCACTTGACACAATTCTAGGAATTGGCGTTAAGGATATTATGGAAAGAAGATTACAAACAATTCTATTCAGAAAAAACTTAGCAAGATCAATGAATCAGGCAAGACAGTTTATAGTGCACAGACACGTTACTGTTGCAGGTAAAAAAATAACTTCACCATCCTACCTGGTAAAAATATCTGAGGAAGCACAAATATCATTTGTAGATTCTTCAGCACTTGCAGACCCAAACCATCCTGAAAGATATGAAGAAGAAGCAGCCGTAAAAAAGAAGGAAAAACCAATAGAAATAAAGAAACCAAAGAAGCCAAAAATGGAAGAAACAGAAGCCATTGCTGCATTTGAAGAAGTACACGAAACAGAAGAAGACATAGTCAAGGATATCAAACCAAAAAAAGAGATAAAAGCTGAAGAAGTAGAAGAAGAAAAAAAGGATGAAGAGGTGAAAAAATGAGCGATTCAACAAGATGGGGAGTAGCGCATATTTATTCATCCTACAACAATACAATTATTCACATTACTGATATCACAGGAACTGAAACAATAACACTAACAAGCGGTGGACAGGTTGTAAAGGCACACAGACTTGAATCAAGTCCAACGGCTGCAATGGCTGCAGCAAAAAAAGCAGCAGAAGTATGTTTGGATAAAGGAATAAATGGACTGCATGTCAAAATTAAAGCGCCAGGAGGACACAACGGACCAATGAATCCAGGACCTGGAGCACAGGCAGCAATCAGAACTCTTTCAAGAAGAGGATTAAAAATAGGATTTATTGAAGATGTAACGCCAATAGCACACGGCGGATGCAGAAAAAAAGGCGGAAGAAGAGGGAGGAGAGTTTAAATGGAGCTAAAAACCTTATCAAAAACAAAGGATAGCATGAGTTTCCTGATAAAAGGGATAAATCAAGCATATGCAAACACTCTCAGAAGACTAATGATGTCAGAAGTTCCAACCATGGCAATAGAAGAAGTGGAGTTCAAGAAAAACAACTCAATATTATACGATGAAATAATTGCACACAGGATGGGACTATTACCTTTGAAAACCGATTTGAAAACAATGGATGAAAAATCAGAGATACAATTCACACTTAAAGCAAAAGGACCAGGATATGTATATGCATCAGAACTAAAATCAAAGGATGTAAAATGCAAACCAGTTTTTCCAAAAACACCAATAGGAAAACTGCTTGATAAACAGGAGATTCAGCTGATGGCAACTGCAAAACTTGGCAAAGGAAAAAATCATATGAAATGGAGTCCTGGGACAGTCCACTTTGTACAGGAACCAACACTGACAATCAACAATAAAAGTCCAAAACTGGTGATTTTCAAGGAAAAGTATCCTTCAAAAGCATTTGATAAGAAAGGACAGCTTGATAAGAAAAGTATTTTGGACAACAACCTTGTGGATGCATGTCAAGGTGTGTGCGATGAAGTCCTGAAAGTTGATTACAGCGATTCAGATTTTATTTTTTACATTGAATCATGGGGTCAATTGGATTGCAAGACAATAGTTATTGAAGCAATAAAAGTATTTAACGATCAATTAACAGAATTCGCAAAACTAATGAAAACCAAATAGTCAGGACAACCAATGCGAGGGCAATCAAAAATCAAAGATTTTTGGATCCTCACTCACTATCGTTCGCGAGGGTGTCAGAGTGGTCAAATGACTAAGGTTGAGGGCCTTAGGCCTTAGTGGCTGCGCGGGTTCGAACCCCGTCCCTTGCATCAAACTCAAAAAAGAAAATGAACAACAAACACGAACAAATAACAGAACTCATAAAGGATTTGAAAACGACTTCAATAGTCAATAATGTAAAAATCTGGAAGAGGATAGCTGTGGACCTGGAAAAACCAACCAGGAATTCCAGAGTTGTAAATATCTTTAAGATAGATAAATATGCAAGACCTAATGAGATTCTAGTTATTCCTGGAAAAGTACTGGGAACAGGAGAGTTGACCAAGAAAGTACAGGTGGCGGCATATAACTTTTCAGATTCAGCATTTCAAAAGATAAAAGCAAACGGAGAAGCTCTTTCAATAAGAGAATTGATGGAGAAGAATCCAAAAGGAAAAAAATTGAGGATACTAGGATGATTATAGATGCAACCGATTCAATAATTGGAAGAGTGGCCACAGTTGTAGCAAAGAAAGCTCTACAGGGAGAAGAAATTGCAGTGGTCAATTGTGAAAAAGCAATAATGGTTGGAAACAAAGCAGAAATACTTGCAAAATACAAAAACCGAAGAGAAAGAGGCGCTCCTCTGATAGGACCATATATACCAAGACAGGCAGATAGATTTTTCAGAAGAGCCATTAGAGGAATGCTGCCATACAAACAACCAAAAGGAAAAGAAGCTTTTGGAAGAATAATGTGTTACAAAGGAGTTCCAAAAAATCTTCAGGATAAAAACGCAGAAACAATCAAAGAAGCAAACATTTCAAGACTCACACATACAAAATATTTGACAGTCAAAGAGATATGTATGTTTTTAGGAGGTAAATGATGGAAAAAATCATACACGTTGCCGGAAAGAGAAAAAGTGCAATAGCCAGAGTTACTTTGAAGAAAGGAACAGGAAATGTCAAAGTAAACAACCTAAATCTGGACTGCTATGAACCAAAAATTGCCAGATTAAAAATTAAAGAACCATTACTTCTGGTAAAACATATTTCAGACAAATTTGATATTAATGTAAATGTTTCTGGAGGAGGCTTCATGAGCCAAGCAGAAGCAGCGAGACTAGCAATTGGAAGAGCGCTGGTTATTTATGATCAAAACTTGAAGAAATTATTTTTAGAATATGATAGGCGTCTGCTTGTAGCAGATGTTAGAAGAAAGGAATCTGCAAAGCCAAACAGTCATGGACAGGCCCGTGCAAAAAGACAAAAATCATACAGGTGATTAGAAAATGATACAACAAAAATCAAAGATTTTCGAGTTCCATAATTTCAGTGAGGTGAAATTATGATTATACCTATTAGATGTTTTAGTTGTGGAAAACCAGTGGCTCACCTATGGGAAGAGTATCAGGAAAGACTAAAAAAGAAAGAAGAACCGAAAAAAATTTTGGATTCATTAAAATTAGAAAGATACTGCTGCAGAGCATTATTCCTGGGGCATGTCGACCTGATTGACACAGCAGCCCAGTTCAAAAAGTTTTAAATTTTTTGATGTTCTGGCTGTTAAAGAAAAAATATATTAACTAGCAGACTAATAAACTAATACAAAAAAATGGTTAATTATGATAACATTGTCAAGAAATGGCAAAAAAAATGGGAAGATAAAAAAATATTCAAAGTAAAAGAAGATTCCAAAAAGAAAAAATACTATGTTCTGGAAATGTATCCCTATCCAAGCGCTTCTGGACTGCACATGGGACATGCAAGAAACTATTGCATTGGAGATGTTTTCTCACGATATAAACGAATGAATGGATTTAATGTTTTATATCCTATGGGTTATGACTCTTTTGGACTGCCTGCAGAAAACGCGGCAATAAAAGCAAAATCCCACCCGAAAAAATTCACAGAAGCAGCAATCAAGAATTTTATAAAACAACAAAAATCACTGGGACTAAGCTATGACTGGTCAAGAATGATTGCATCCCATGATTCAAGCTATTACAAATGGGATCAATGGATTTTTCTCAAAATGTTTGAAAAAGGCCTAGCCTATAAACGTAAATCAGCTGTTAATTGGTGTCCCAAATGTGATACGGTTCTTGCAAATGAACAGGTACACAGTGGTAAATGCTGGAGACATGAAGACACAAACGTTGAAATCAAAGAACTTGAACAGTGGTTCTTCAAAATAACAGACTATGCAGATGAGATTCTTAAAGGAATTGATGATTTGAAAGGATGGGCTGAAGATGTCAAGATAATGCAGAAGAACTGGATTGGAAGAAGTGAAGGGACACTTATGGACTTTGAAATTGAGAATTCAAAGAAAAATCTGACTGTCTTCACAACCAGACCAGACACCTATTTTGGAATAACTTTTTTGGTATATGCACCTGAACATCCGGATGTCATGGAACTTGTTAAGGGAACAAAGTACGAAAAACCTGTGAAAGAGTTTGTCAGAAAAGTAGTTCTCGAAGACAGATTCATGAGAACAGCTGAAGACAAGGAAAAAGAAGGAATGTTCATAGGAAAATATGCAATTAATCCGATTACAAAAGAAAAAATACCCATCTACATTGCAAACTTTGTACTTCATGAATATGGAACAGGTGCGATAATCGCAGTTCCTGCTCATGATCAAAGAGACTTTGAATTTGCAAAAAAATATGGTATTCCAATAAAAGTTGTCATCAATCCATCGGACTATGAACTCAATGCTGAGAGGATGAGCAGAGCATACATGGGAGATGGAGTGATGGTTAACTCAGGAGAGTTTGACGGAACCAACAACAGAGAAGGAATTTCAGAAGTAACAAATTTTCTTGAAAAAAAGAAATTTGGAAAAGCAACGGTTCAATACAAACTGAGAGACTGGCTTTTGTCAAGACAAAGATTCTGGGGATGCCCAATACCCATAATAAATTGTCAGAAATGTGGAATAGTTCCGGTTCCAGAAAAGGACTTGCCTGTAAAACTTCCTGAGAACATAAAATTCACAGGAAAAGGAAATCCGCTGGAATCAACAAAGTCATTTGTTGAAACAAAATGTCCAAAATGCAAAGGAAAAGCAAAACGTGAAACAGATACAATGGACACATTTGTAGACAGCTCATGGTACTTCCTGAGATACTGCGATCCGCAGAACAAGAAAAAACCTTTTGATGCCAAGAAAGCAAACTACTGGATGCCGGTTGACCAATATATTGGTGGTAAAGAACATGCGACAATGCATTTGATATACTTCAAATTTTTCACAAGATTTCTGCGAGACCTTGGAATGGTGAAAGTAAGCGAACCGGCAACAAACCTTTTCAATCAAGGAATGCTTCATTTGAATGGTTCAGTGATGTCAAAATCAAAAGGAAACGTCGTGATTCCTGAAGTTGTTGCCAAGAAGTATGGTATTGATGCAGCAAGACTTTTCATGATGTTTGTGGCTTCGCCTGAAAAAGATATGGAGTGGAGTGATAATGGAATGGAAGGATCGTTCAAGTTTGTCAATAAATTCTATAACTTGATTGAAAAAAAGATTGTTGCAAAAAAAGACCGAAAAGAAGCAAGTAGAATGCATAAAACAATCAAAGAAGTGACTGAATACATAGAAAATATAAAATTCAATTTAGCACTTATAAAATTGATGGAGTTTGCAAACTATCTCCATACAAAAGAAGAGATATCAAAAGAATCACTTGAAAATTTAGTTGTGCTTATGAGTCCATTCACACCGCACATCTGCGAAGAAATGTGGGAGAAGCTGGGAAAAAAACCATTTGTATCCTTAACAAAATGGCCAAAGTATGATTCTAAGAAAATTGATGAAAAAGCAGAAGCAGAAGAAAACCTGGTCGTGAATCTGAATGCAGACATAAGCAATCTGCTGAAACTTGTTAAAATAAAAAAAATAAACAATATCAGGCTATTTGTTTCTTCAAAATGGAAGTATGACTTCTTCAAAAAAATGAAGAAAGAACTTGAAAAAACAAGAGACGTCAAAACAATAATGACTGCGATAATGAAAACACCCTTGAAAAATTATGGTCAGGATGTCAGCAGAATGATACCTGCAATAATAAAAGATCCTTCAAAGATTCCAATGGTTGTTTTGGATCAGAAAACAGAAGAAAAACAGTTTAATAATTACAGGAAACAACTGGAAAAAGAATACAAGTGCAAAGTTAAAGTTGAGCTTGCTGATAAATCCAAAGAACCGAAGGCAAGAAATGCCAATCCAGGAAAACCAGCCATAATAATAGAATAACCAAAAATTTGAATAGAAAATTTTCGGAATTCTCCCAAAAAGCCATGCTTTTTGATAGAATAATCACTTCTTTTTCTTAGTCTTGTTTAACTCTTTTTTAAAGGATTCCAAGTTTTTTCTATCAATCATTGGCGCAAGTCCGTTGTAACCGCACTCATGGCATTTGAAAGTATATCTGGAAGAGACTTCGCCCATGACAATATCTCCAGGATTATTGACTCTTTCAAGCTTTAAACCACCACATTTCGGGCAAACATGGACATCTGCAGTGGTTTCAGCAAACTTTTCTGCTCTTTTTTTCATGACAAGATAGAATAGGTAAATAATTGCAGCTATAAAGACGATGCTTATTACTCTTGACATTATTTCTTCGTAGAGTCCCATTTTAATAATAGGTGCGTGCCTGAAGGTGGACAAAAACAGTAGTTTCGAGCTACCTTAACTTTTCCTCAACCCTGCGACCCTCTAAGCACCATGATAATCATTTAGAGCTGCTTCATTCCTGATCTGACTCAGTTCATAAAAATCACAATCCTAGAGGACAAGGCATCGACGGTCCAGTCAAGACCCTTGACTGCCATCAAGCCGCCCTTCAGGCTTCGACTCCACCAACAGCCGTTTGCGGTAACAGGTGAGGCTGAGCCACCCAGTCTAGCAATGAAAGTGAAGAATAGAGGGTTTTTAAAGGTATTGCTCTAATTCGCTCTAAAAATAGAAAGTTTTATTAATTTCTATGAAATATTATTTTTTTAGGGGGAACAAGTTGAAAAACTCAATTATATTTCTAGGTACAGGCGGAGACTCTATAGTTGTAGGTAAACAAATCAGAGCTTCAGGCGGAATCATATTCCAGTTTGAAGGAAACCAGTTTCATCTTGACCCCGGTCCAGGAGCGGTTGTCAGGATGAAACAGTTTGACATTAATCCTAGAGAAACAACTGCGATTCTTGTATCTCATAATCATCTGAACCATGTGGGAGGACTTAATGAGACAATATCTGCAATGACCTACTCAGGAATTGACAGGAGAGGAGTCCTTGCCTGTGATGAGGAAACTCTGCATGGTTCGAATATTGAATTACCTGGTGTTTCAAAGTATCACAAAGGAATGGTTGAAAGATTCATAGCCTTGAAATCAGGCATGAGAATAGGTATAAACGAAGTTAATATTTTGGCAACAACTGCAAAACACACACCGACTTCTGTTGGCTTCAGGTTTTCAACTGATAAATTTGTTGTTTCATACATATCAGATACAGAATACTGCAAGGAATTGGTTCAGGAACATAAAGGTGTTAATGTTATGATAATTAACTGCAAATATCCTCTAGGATTAACTCAGAAAGGACATCTTAATTCAGAAGATGTTGTCAAACTTCTGGAGCAAACAAAACCAAAACTTGCAATACTAACACATTTCGGTGTAAAGATGCTTGATGCAGATCCACTCTATGAAGCAAGAGAAATTCAAAAGAAAACAAAATGTCAAGTTATTGCTGCAAAGGATGGACTTACTGTTAATCCTGTCTCATTCTCTTCTTCTGTCAAACAAAAAACACTCGGCTCATTCTAAAGGAGTTAATAAAATTTATATATATTCTTTTAAAGAATAGATTTCATGCTAGAGACAGTAATAGGTTATTTGCAGCACAATTCAAATAAAATAATATCCAGATTGATGGATCTTTTCATATTGCCTTTTGAAAACAAAGAAATGACCTGGGTGATTGTGCCTGTTGTTTTGACAATACTGATTATGCAGTTTTACTTTTTTAAAAATAGAAATGAAGAACTAGGATGGAATACTGCAATTGCAAATAGTTTGGTGCTGATGTTTATCGCTGCAGATTTGTTTCGATTTTTGTACAATAAAAATCTTTTATCCCTTTCAAACCCTGGTTCCAATGATTTCTCTTTGACTGTGTTGGTCTCGATTGTCCTGGTGGAAGGGCTGCTCATGTTTTTCATGGATTTTAGCCATGTCTGGCCAAAGTTCATGGCCTTCCGTTTCTCATCACACCTGACAATAAATCTTATGGCCTATACAGCAATAGTTTTAGTTTATGGAGATATTCCTATTAATATGTTTACCATAATAGCAGCCATAATTTTTTTCATACTGGTTAACATGTTTTTTTTCATACCAAGAATTCTGTTTCATTCAAAGTATTAAAACTATCAAATAACCCACAACGCAACCAAGTGAAACCACTGGCATTGCAGGATAGAATCTATCTTTCTTTGCAAATATGAAAAGTCCGAGTATTGCAAATGTCACAGCTACAGAGATGATTGTTGTCTGAAAAAAAGCAGTGCTCAGGGTCGCTCCCTGTCGTATAAGTGTTTCCATGACAACGCCTGCAAATATGAGCGGAAATGCCACATCTCCTCCTCCAAGAATAGCATTCTTAGTTTCATTCCTCTTTGGTTGGAGAGATGGTTTTACCGGAATTGTAAGCTCAATGCCTTTGTGTTCTTTGTAGGGTATCATTATTCCTGCAAAAAGCTTGCTTTCTGCTTGAAACTTAGCCATTTTCACCATGTGTTTGCTTTTCCAGACAGCATACATGTCGTAGAGTGAAATTGCAAGAAGAATCATAAAGACCCAGAACAGATCAAATATTGGCACTATTAGAACCGCAAGACCAGAGTACATGAGTATTTCTGTAAAGTTGTGTATGAACAGATTGTTTTTGTATATCTTCAGAATTGCAAGGATGAATGCAAAGAAGAAGGCCAATGAACTATCCATCAGGACTCCCAGTGAAATGCTTATTGCAAAAAATATTGCCATAAAAAACCACGCTTTCCAAAGTTTCATCTTTTTGTATTTCATAATTATTAAAATCAGAATTGTTCCAATCAAAACTGCAAATCCCAGATAAAGAAAGGACTCTCCACCCTTGGTTTCAGGTCTTGGTCCAACTGATGTGTCCTGATGATGTACAACTATTTCTCCGTTTACTTCTTCTGTGCTGCTTATGTCCTTGCTTATCAGAAATAAACCAACTATTTGTGTGAGGAAAAATATGCTAATAATAATCATCAGAACGTTTAAATCATGCTTCATAGAAAAGAAATTATTCTATTTATTATTAATAACTTTTGATTACAAAAAATGTTTTTTTGGACCAAAAACTAATTTTAAGTAATGCTTAACTCCCTGGAGGATAGTTTTTGATTAGAAAGTATTCTTCCACAAATTTCTTTGCAATATTCTCATCGTGAATTATAACAACATTTTCATTATTGTTATCTTTGCCGTTTGCCGTTGGATTGTAGCTTCCAGTAATAACTGTTTTTTGATCTATTATGAATATCTTATTGTGCATTGTTGCTTTGTTGTTGTCAGGCATAACATCCACACCCGAATCATTTAGAATCCTGAAAACATTGAATTTAGATGTTATTCTTTGGCGTTCAATGATTCCTTCAACAATTATTTTCTTGTTTTTCTCTATGAGCATTGCAGCTATTTCCTCGTCTGTGAAAGAGTAAATCATGAAGTGAATGCTTTCCTTTGCTTTGACAAGCTCTTCAAGCACTTCTCTTTGGCAATCATCGTGCGGACAGAAGTATATCTCTAAATCTTGTTTGGGCACACAAGATGTTAACAGCAGAAGCAATAACAATAATTTTTTCATATTTATTTTTTTTAGAGTAAATTTATATGTTCTTCCCAATATTTTCCGAAATATTTACGGAAAGATTTTTTCAAAACTCTTTGCCATTGCAAATTTTGTTCCTGGCTGAGTTTTTTCTATTGATTCAATGAATCCGTTCTTTTCTTCTTTGTTTACAATTTTTATTCTGTGAAGTTTACAGAAGATTATTATTTCTTCTTCCAGAACATTGTTCAGAATTTTGATATTTTCTTTTTTTGTTTTCTTATTTTTTAAATATTTTTCAAGTTTTTTTTTTATTTCTCTGTCAAGATTGGTTGGCACAATGGTTTTTTTACTGCTTTTTTTAACTTCCATTATTTTTAGGCGTTTTCCAAATATGTTTTCTAGCAATAGTTTTGTCATGAAGAACTCTTTTGATTTGTCATTCAGTATTTCAATAATGTTTCCTTTTACTTTTTTATTGATTCGAATATCTCTTCTGACTCTTTTTTCAATCATTGTAAGAAAACCCTGTTCAGAGTAGTTTATAGTAGTATAAGTAAGCTGAATTTTCTCTTTTTTGTTGGATTTGTTTTTTGTTACCATTTTGGAATGGATATAAATCGAAAGGTTTAAATAATATCCTTAACTACTATATAAACATAGTCAAAGCAGGTGATATTAAAGGGGGATGATGCGTTCTAAAATTCATATTATACTCACCTCTTTTTCCCGGGAAGATTCCGATTTTCTTGGAATCTTCCAGGGTTTTATCATTATTTTTTTCTTCTCAAGCAAATCAGCATAATTAATGCGGCTCCCGCTATGAGTCCAAAACTAAAAAGTTGAATGTGAAGAGGTTCAATATGAATGCTGGCTTGATTTTCTTTTGGAAAATACATGTCTAATTTGCTAAATTCCAACGCATACTCTGCAAAAGTCATACTTGAAATAGGATCATATTCTATCAGAGATTTTGAATATTCAAAATAACTATAGCCCAGTATTGGAAACATACCTTTTGCATTCTGTTCGACTATAACTCTCTTTATTGCTTCGAACTTCTCCTGTAACACCATTTCCATTTCATCTTCGTGAATCGTCAAAGCAGTGAGTATTATATCGGCTTTTGCTTTTGCTTTGCTAGCTTTGAAAATGCACAGTGCATACTCACCCTGATTGTATTCTTTTAAAGCAAGACTGATTTCTTCTTCTGCACCTTCCAGAAGTGTAGGTAAATAAAGTTTGGCATAACTAATTCTTTCTTCGGCTTCAGCTGTTTTTTTAAGACATACATTCATCAGATGTGATTCATCTAGTTGTATTTTTATTCCATCCAGTTCAAAAAACTTAGCCCATGAAACTGCGCTGAAAAGTCTTTCTTTGGCATAGGCCAGTGTTTCATATGAAATATTTTTTTCATCAATTTCATCAAGATAGGCTTTTGATTCGGACAGTCTTTCTTTTACAACCATGTATGTTTCCAAGTCAGACAGCGTTTGTAAAACAGTGTTGTTTATGGTTGCATCCATTATTTTCCATTGGTACAATGTTTCTTCGAGTATCAGTTGCAGTTCTTCAGAAGTTTTATTCGAAAATTCTATTTCACGCAGTCTGAGATTTGCAGAAAAACAATAGCTTGCTCTGGAATATGAATCTTCTTTCATTGCTGCTTCAATGGATCTGTTAAGATGATCTTCTGCAGATATATAAAGAGATTCATCTGTTTTTTCAACGTTTATTATTATATCTTCACTTCTCTGACAAAGCAAATCTGCAACTTCTTTCATTTTTTTATTATAATCTTCAGATACTAGCAATTCATAATCCTTCTTTGAAAAATCTTTACCTGTGAAATAATACAGTGCTTCTTCAAGATTTTTAACCTTTACAATGGTGATCTTTTCATCCAGACCTTTCTCTTCAATTTTTGAAATATTAACAGTTGACTGCCATTTCGGAAGCAGTATTTTTGTAAAACCTTCATCAATGGCAGCATTAACTTTTAAGTCAATTCCTGCAACAGGACCTATTAGCCCTCCGGAATTTATGGTTCCGGTCATTATTGTTTCCTCATCCATTTCCAAATCATCAAGAACACTGACAGTAAGAACGGCCATTGCGGCACCAGCACTTGGACCTCCAACAATTGTTGCTCCTGCTCTTATGGTGTAGAAGAAATCATATCTGTTGCAATTCTCGTCAAGAAAATCACATGCAATTTCATTTGCAAATCTCGTTGAAATCTGCGTATCTAGTTTTGTCAGTGGAAATGAATCTATGAATATTCTGCCTGTTCCTGGTTTAACTTCAAGGAGTAAGTCTGCAACTCCGCCAGTTTCGTTTACTCCGCCGACAGTCAAAAGTTTCATGTGGCCTGTCTTTGCACTTGCAAAAGGAATCAGCAGAATAAATAGGAATATTATTTTCAAAAGTCTCATTTTTTCTTGTACCTGCCTCTTTCTTCCACAATCTTGAATCGATTCATTATGTTTTTGTAGTTTTTTGCTTTGGAATAGCCTTTCAGAAATTCTTTGAAAGCTTTTTCTGCGACTCTATAGTGTTTGCTTTCCAATGCCTGCTTGAAGAGATGTATGTCGACTGCCTTGTCTTCCAGTTTTTCTGAAAAAAACGACAGACCAAAGTCTATAAAGTATATTTCTTCTTTGAGAATCATGTTTGAGGTGGTTAAATCTCCGTGGATTATGCCTGCGTTGTGCATTGCAGCAACTTTTTTCCCTATTTCCTTTGCGAGCTCTGGTCGTTTATCGAGCAGGTCTCTTATTTTCTGTCCTTCTATGAATTCCATCTCTATGTTTTCTTTTCTGTCCGTACTAACAATTTTCGGAGCTTTGACAGGGATTTTCTCCAGAATTTTAGATTCCACTCTTGTTCTCGTCTTTCTTAGTGCTTCATCTATTTCTTTTATTCGATAGTTTTTCTTCAGGCGCTTCTTTATAACCTTGTTTTTATCAAGATATATTATTGCTTCAGCACCTGCACCTATTTGTTTCATATCTACATATAGAAAAATTATAAATTTAAAAGGTTTTGCTAATATTCGCAGAATATTTCATCCATATCCTCATTAGAAAGGCTTTTCCGGTTAAGATCCTGGATGTCTTTTTTGTGATTGGCGCTTTTGATTCGCCTTATTTCTTGCTCTTCTTCCATCAATAGTACTTCTTCCATTTTAGTCGTAATCCTCTTTTATGCTTTCACTTTCGGCCCTCTCCCTGGCCTCTTCTGAAACACTTTGATTTTCCACCAATGAATCGAGTTCCATTTGTTTACCTCTTTATAGTGGTTAAAGTGTCAGAACTAGTATTTAAATCTTTCGTTTTTTTAACTATTTTTGAGTAGTTACAACTTCTTTTTTATGGTGAAACGAGAAAATTTTTTACAGGACAAACAAGTATAAACAACTTTTCCACTCTGCGTTCTGACGCGAGCATTCACGCCAGGTCTAAGATATTTATAGCAGTGTTTGCAAAACTTTCTTCTATATTCAGATTTAAACTTAATCTTGAATTTCATGGCCAATTTTCTAGCCAGATCAATATATCTGTCAGATAGCTTTGAATCCTCACTGAAAACCTCATCAGCCTGTGAAAAAAGTTGATCAATGCGACTTTTTGCTATCTGCACGTGCTCATCTGCTTTTTTTGAATAACCCCTGACCATGAAGATATAGAAGCAACAGGATTATAAAAAGTTAATCCAAAGAAAAGCATTATAAATGAAAACCTGTTCTTTTAGTTTATGGGAATATTTGATTTTCTTAAGAAAAAGAAACCGGCAGAGGAAAAAGTAAAATTCAGCAATGTGAATGAATGGATACAGAGTTATCTGGAAAATCATGATCTAAACAAAAGAATAAACTCCTTTAAAGGACAAATTAAAGAAAAAATAAACGAAACAAAAGCACTGTTGAAAAAACTTGAAGAAGCAGGTCTGCAAAATGAAAACATTCCAGAAAGAGCTAAACACATAATGCAGGGCAACAGAAAGAACTATATCAGAAAAACAAATGATTTTCTAGAAGAAATAAACATTCCCGATGATTATCTAAAAATAATGGATTTTTCTTCAGCGCTGACAGAAAAAATCGATGCTTTGAGCAAAGAAACACAGAGGAGTTATTTTGTTCTAAAAGAATTCATGGAGGCCAGTCTTTCACCTGTGGTAAGAAAAATAAAAGAAATAGAAGATATTACCATAGATTTCAAACATGAGATAGAAAAAGAGAACATTCACAAACTTGAGGAGATAAAGAAAAAACTCAATGAATTCAAAACATCTGAAGCAACCGTTGCAGCCCTGAAAGAAGATCTCGGAAAGAAAGAATCTCAATTAAAAGAACTCGAAAGCAAAGCTGATTTAATAAATCAAAAGCTCAATGTCCTACAGAATGGTGAAGGCTTCAAGCAATATCAAACTCTAAAAAAAGATAGTGAAACAATTTCTTCAGATATACAAAAACAGAAAAAAGACATAATAGATCATTTTTCAACTTTGGAAAAGGCTCTTAAGAAATACCAAAGAATAACTCTCAACCCAAAACTTCTAGATAAATATCTTGAAAATCCTGCAAAAGCACTGATGGAAGATAAAGATTTGGAAATCACAGAGCTTCTTGAAAAAATGTTAAAATCTTTGAAGGAACTGGATTTGAAAGACAAGAAAGAAGAGAAGACAAAAGAAGAAATAAAAGCGTTAAACAAAGAGTTTCTCGAAAGTTTAAGAGATAAGTTGAAACTCTATATTGATGATGAGAAGAAAATTAAACAGAAACTTCTCTCCAACATATCTGTGATGAGCATTTCTGAACAGGAATCATTGTTTGACAATATGCAAAGAAACATTGATGAGAAAAAAGAGGAGATGGAAGACATCAACAACAAATTGGACAGAACAAGTCCTAATTTAATAAAACAGCAGGTCAAAGAATTACTAAAAGAATTCAACGTAATTATGGAAAATGGATGATTACAAAAATAGGAGATTTTTCGGATTTCCCAAAATTTCAAGAGGGGTGAAATTTTGATAGAAATAAACAAATTTATATCACAGTTCACAGATAAACAGATTCCAAATATAGAAAAAATTGGCAAAAAGTATTTTCTTGTTAGTGCTGACCAAAAAAAACTAAGTAAGGACATCGGAAGAAAACCTTTTTCTGCAGGCATATTTCTTGGAGAACAAAAAAGAAACTTTCAAGCAAGTCCTGCCCTTGTTGATATGATTGCCAAATTGTCCGACAGAAAAGCTTTCATTAACAAAGAAGCAGAGTGGCTTTTCTTGTGTGGTCGGGATGTGTTTGAAAAAAATATCGTGAAGAAAAATGTTGAGAACGGAATTGTACTTGTTCAAAATGAGGAAGATGAAAATCTTGGCTTTGGAAAATTATCAAGCAGCGGTGTAAAAAATATTCTTGACAAAGGAGAATATTTGAGAACAAAAAACTAATTCTTCATAACATCAATTCCCGGTAGAGTTCCTTTTTGTATGAATTTCAAAGCAGCGCCACCGCCTGTAGAAATGTGAAAAAATTTATCTCTCAATCCAAGCTTATCTATGACTGCAGCGCTATCTCCACCACCTATTATTACTTTTGCTTTTAATTTTGAAAGAAACTTTGCAAGTTCATAGGTTGATTTTGCGAAAGGTTCAAACTCATACTTTCCCAGCGGTCCGTTCCAAAAAACGGTTTTTGCAGTCTGCAGCACTTTCTTAAAATCTTCAATGGTTTCCTCTCCCAAATCCAAACCCATCCATGTTTTAGGAATTTTATCAAAAGAAACAGTGATAAACTTTTCTTTATCATTGAGTTCAGGCGCGACAACAATATCTTTCGGCAACACCAATCTTTCATTGTTGGAAAGAATTCTTGCAGTAACAATCTGGTCTTCTTCATACAATGATTTTCCTATTTCCAGACCTTTTGATTTGTAGAAAGAAAATATCATTGCGCCGCCCAGCAGTAACCTATCAACTTTTGGCAAAAGAGAGTTCAGAATTGGAAACTTTGTTGACAGCTTGCTTCCACCCATTATAACAACAAAGGGTTTGTTTACTTTTGTAAAATCAAGATTCTTTATTTCTTTTTCAACAAGAAGACCTACGCAGCTTGGCAGAAACTTCGGAATTCCAACAACCGATGCATGCTCTCTGTGACAGACTGCGAATGCATCATTTACAAATATATCTGCATGTGACGCTAGTTCTTTTGCAAACATTTCATCACATTCTTCTTCTGCCTTGTGAAATCGAAGATTTTCAAGCATGACAACTTTTTCATTTGGTGTTGGAACACCAATACAATCATCCAGTTTCATAACTCTTTTTCCAAGATATTTCATTAGTCTGAGAGCAACTTTGTCCATTGTAAGACTCTTAACTCTCCGACCTTCAGGTCTTCCAAGATGACTTATTATTATGACCTGTTTTGCTTTTTTTAGAATGTATTTTATGGTCGGCAGACTCTGCTTTATTTTGAAATCATCAATTATGTTTCCGTCAAAATCAATAGGAACATTATAATCCACTCTTAGAAGAACTCTTGCGCCTGTAATATCAACCTGTTTTAGTGTTCTCATGGTATAAAAAAATGTAAATGGTTTAAAAAATTAACTATAAAATTTTAAGCACATCAATGACCCTGTTGCTGTAACCCCATTCATTGTCATACCAGCCAACAACTTTTACAAGTTTTCCAATAACTTTTGTTGATTTTGCGTCAAATATACATGAATGTGGATTGCCGACAATGTCAGAACTTACCAGAGGTTCTTCACTGTACTGAAGGATTTCTTTGAGATGAAAGTTGCTAACATTTTTGAACAGGTCATTTATTTGTTCAACACTGGCTTCTTTTTTCAGAACTGCAACAAAGTCAGTTATACTTCCGTCAGGAACAGGAACTCTCATGGACATTCCATCAAGGCATCCATTAAGCTCAGGAATCACTTTGCCTACTGCCACAGCTGCACCTGTTGTTGTCGGAATAATGTTTGTGGCTGCGTTTCTGGCCCTTCTCAGGTCTTTGTGAGGCGCATCAATGAGTCTTTGATCAGAAGTGTATGCGTGAACCGTTGTCATAAAACCATGTTCTATTCCAAAGTTATCATTGAGCACTTTTACCATTGGAGCCAGACAATTGGTTGTGCATGATGCATTATCCACTATGTGGTGTTTTTCTTTGTCATAGCCATGTTCATTTACACCCATGACTACGCTGTAATCGGTCCCTTTTCCAGGAGCGCTGATAAGAACTTTTTTTGCACCTGCATCAATATGCTTTTGTGCATCTTCTTTCTTTCTAAAAAAACCGGTGCTCTCAACAACAACATCAACTTTATGTTCACCCCAGGGCAAATTCGACGGGTCTTTTTCTGAAAATACTTTGATGTGCTTGTTGTTGATTATTAAATTTCCGTCTCTTGCTTCAACTTCTCCTTTGAAAATTCCATGTGTGGAATCATACTTAAACAGGTGGGCTAAAGTTTCAGGATTAGTCAGATCATTTATTGCTATAAATTCTATAGAAGGATCATTGATACCGGCTTTTAACACCATCCGACCTATTCTTCCAAATCCATTAATGGCTACTCTAACTATTCTAATCACCTCTTTTAAAGCGTTGGTTCCTTGAGATTTCTGTTTGTTTTCGTCCAGATTTCTTCATAGGTTGCAAGTTTCTTCTTAATCAGTACATCTGTTATGGCTTCCAACTGACTTCTCACCAATGCCAGTTTATAGGTGTTGATAAGTAATAGCTCCTTAAGTTCTTGTTTAGAAAGCTCTGTTATTTGTTTTTCAAAGTTCTCTTCAACTTCTTTTTTTGTTTTTTCACTCAAAGCCAGACCAATCACCCCTACTTAGGAACTTGTGTTTAAGAATATAAAAAGGTTTTGCTTTTATGATGGTTTTTCTGCACGAAAGAAGATATTAATATAGAAAAGAGGGAATAATCCTAAAGAATAAAGACTTGCCTCTTTTCCCCAGGTATTATTCCAAGAAAGGTTGATGGAAAGCGATTTATAAAGATTTTCAAAAATTATTTTACAATATGCACAGTTCTTGTTGGAAAGGCCATATTTATTTTTGCTTTTTCAAACTGTTCTTTGATATTCATATTAATCTCGTTTTTTACATTCAGAATTTCATCAAGAGCGGCAATCCAGTATATGACTGTGAAATTTAGGGAACTTTCTCCGAATTCTGTAAAACTAACAATTGTTTTATCAACTGTTTTTTTGTTTTTTATTACAACATCTTCAATAATCTTTTTTGCCTGTTCCATTTTTTTCATTGACGTGCTATATTCAACCCCAATTGTCATCTTAACTTTTCTGTGTTTTTCTTTTGACACGTTTTCAAGTATGGAATTTGAAATTATGGAGTTCGGCACGACCATTTGGAATCCGTCAAGAGTTTCCACTCGGGTTGATCTCAGTCCAATCTCTCTGACCCATCCGTCATGTCCTTCTACTTTGATTCTGTCTCCCAGTTTGAACGGCTTGTCAGTCATTATGGCCACACCACCAAATAAGTTGGCGAGCATATCTTTGGCTGCAAGTGCAAAAGCAAGTCCGCCTATACCAAGTCCTGCTATAAGAGAAGTAATATCATACCCAAAGTTGTCTACAATCATTATTATTGCAATCAATACTAAAACCGTTTTCATAATTTTTCTAATGAGTGGAACTAGCATGTCGTCAAGATCTGATTTTGATTTTGAAGCTGCAGGTGTTACAAAGTTTAAAATCAAACCATCAATGAATGAAATTATAAACCAAAAAACATCCATAATTATCAGTATTTCAATGGTGTTTCCTGCAGTGACTTCAAATGAAGCAGACAATGTTAAATTTTTAAGAGCTATTGTTAAACCAATTATGAATATTAAAAAAACCAGCGGTTTTTCTATTACCTCAACAAGGATATCATCAAATTTGTTTGCACTTTTTTCTGCTCTTACTCTCAAAACTTTTTTGCTAATATAATAAATAATTCGACCAACAATTACTGCACCTATTATTATAGCAAAGAATATCAAGTATTGAAATACTGTGTTTCCAAAGTAAGTTGTATCTAAACCAAACGTCATAAAAACTTTTTAAACAAGACTATTTATATTTTTTATGGTATTTAGTAATATAAAAAAAATTATTTTTTGATTTTCTTGTAGGCTACAAACATAACCAACAAAATTTCTATCAGAAGTATTATTGGCTTGATTATTCTGTGTGCATCGCTGAAAAAATCTGCTGTAGCTATAAATATTGCTGCAAGACCGCCTATCATGAATCCTGTTAGTAACCATTCTTTCAGAGAATCTTTCTTGAAAGGAAGATAAATGCTCAGGATAACTGCTGCAAGACCTATAACGCTTGTTATTAGAAATCTGAAGAATCTGTAATCTTTCATGGCAAGGTCATATTCTGTTTGGCACTCTGTATATTTTTCTTGCTCAATTATCCTTTCTTCATCAGTTTGATTTATTGGTTTGATCACAGGTTCATTTCCATAGTCATCATAGTATCTGCAGTATTCAGGTCTTTCATACAATGCATCTATGAAACTGAATATAAAAAATGCAAAGAGTATTGCAATGGTTGATATTACGGCTACTTTTTTTATGTTTATCATTTTTATCACCTATTTTTTCACATATAGACTTTTTTCATACAGTTTGAAAACTTTTTGCAAATCTTTTTCTTCAACCTTGGTTCTTAGTTCAATTCTCGCCGAAGCTTTTGCAAGTCTCATCAGACCAAGTATGAGCCTTGGGCTTACTTCTATTAGGAATTTGTGTTCATCTTTTTTTAGTTTTGTTGCAAATTCAACAACTTTTTTCTTTAGCTTCTCATCGAAAGTCACTTCAATCATGTGTGAGAATTCAATATAGTCTCTTATGAATAAAGCATCATTTATCTCAATGTTTTTTTCTCTTTGACCGACGATTTTATTTGCAATGTTTATGAACTGTTGTGTGTTTGGTCTTCTTACAAAAAATACCAGATGAAATCTTGATAGTAGCGCAGGATCGAAGGGTATCTGTTTCAGCCAGGTTTCAGTTGTTCTGCCGACAAATTTATCTCCTTTCGGGTTTGCAGTTGCAAGCAGTCTGATGTTTGCATCGAGTTTTACATGATTGTTTCCTTTGTTGTATGTGATGAACCCTTTCTCCATTGCGTTTAGCAGCGAACCTCTGTCTCTTGTTCTCATTAAATTTAGCTCATCAACACAGCAGATTCCATTGTTTGCCATTAGCAGCAATCCTTTTATCATTTCCTTTCCTTTAAAAGTGACTGTGAGACCTGCTGCACTTGTTCCGGATCCCAAACCATAGGAAGATATTGGTGCCAGATCATTTATTGCTCTGAGAATATCTGTTTTACCCGTGCTTGGATCTCCGAGAAGCAGCAAATGGACTTTGTCTGTTGAGAACAGCTGTAGCATAGCCGATTCTTTAATCTCTTCCATTCCAATTATGTGTGGGGCTATGAACTTTCTGATTTTGTCATCAGCCACCTGTGAGAATTCTTCGTACTTTTTCCGTCTGGCTTCTTCTTCTAAAATATCGTTCCATACTTTTGTGAGTTTCACGACTTCTGCGTCTTCGACGGCCGGATTTAGAGTTGGATAGTGTTCATCTTCAATGAGCTTACTTGAAACTTTAAATGAGGAATAGGTTATTCCAATTTTTTCTAGTTTCAAAAGTCGTTTGATCTTTTTGAAATCATGTATTTCAAAATAGGGTCTAATGTTGTTTAGATTTATTTTATCCCTTCTTGAAAATGGAAATAAAAGTTTTAGTAGTGACATATCCCCTCGTTTCATAATAATTACTTAGAACATATAAAGTTTTCGGGATTAAGTGATTAATATACATTTTTCCTCTCATTTTCCAAAACCTTTTTATATACACAACTCTATACTGAGATAGGGGGATAAGTAAAAGTATATCTATTTTTGAAAATGGATGACACTGATTTTGACAGACTAATGGAAATCCAAAGGATGACTGCCTCAAGCATCAGGCAGGAATCTGAAGTAGACAACAAAATAAAAATTCTTAATATTTTGAATGATATGACAACTTCTAAAAGCAAAAAAATACAGGTTGAAGAGGTAATTATTGAGGCTGGAATTCAAGGCCTTGGCGAAGCAGAAGTTATGGCTACACTTGATGCCTTGAAATCTGACGGGATGCTTAAAGAACCTGAAGTTGGCTATGTTCAACTAATCTAAAATATAGTTTCTAAAATATGTGTTTAAGTATACATTCAATATCCAGACAATGTCTTCTGAGAACTATTCTTAATAATATCATCAAAATTTGTATCATAAAATAAAAGAACAGAATCTGCAAGAGGTTTTACTTGTTTTTCAATGTAATGGTCATAGTCAATAATACTTTTTAGAAGCTCAAGAGGCTCAGGGCCATTAATTGTCTGTATATATTCAATGATGTTGCTCTTCAGTTCTTTAAGCATTCTTGCGGCTTTTACATGCGGAGGAGTTGTCTTAACATATTCACTCAACTTTTTGGTGATGGATTTTCTATAGATTAGAAGGTCATCGTATTTACCTTTTCTTAGGTCTTTAACGAAAGTTTGTACATACTTCGCAACTTCTTTTTTTTCGAAAACCATTTTCAATAACTCAAACTGAAATTTTTTTGCGAGTTCAGTCCAGTCACTTCGAACAAATTCCAAGCCAACAAAGTCCATCTTTTCTTTACCGTCTTTTATTATGAGACCCGCATATCTTTTTTTTGAACCAACATCGCTTCCTCTGGCTTTAGGCATTAGGAATCGCTTATAGATTTTCTCAAACTCCAGTTCAAGATAGTTTTCGCAGCCATACCCTTTTTTTATTTGTTCCTTGAAGAAATCATTGATGTCTTTCTGAATTTTCAGACCTTTCTTTTCAGCATCTTCTTCTGAATTTACATTTAGATTCACAAATATACTGTCTGTGTCACCGTATATAACCTCAAAGCCATTTTCTTCAATCTTTTTTGCAGTTAATTTTATCAGGTGCTGTCCAAAATATGTTATGGCATTTGCAACATCGTTGCTGTGAAATCTGAAAACAGGATTGGCCATAACTCCAAACATTGAATTCATAAGAATTTTAATGGCATAACTTGCAGTAAGGTCATTTTTCTTTTTCATCTCATCTCTTGCAGCCCAAAGCATTTCAATCATATCCGAGAGAATGCCTTTTTCTTTTCTAAAGCAGGCACCATTTGGAGCCTTGATGAGATTCTTGCCTTTGCAATCAGGAACATGAGTGAATGGATCTATGTTAAAAGTTCTTATGATGCTTGGATATAGGCTTTTGAAGTCACAAACAATTACATAGTCATAGATGCCTGGCTTTGATTTCATTACATATCCGCCTTTTATTCTTTCTTCTCTGTCACTAAAATTTGCAGAAGGAGCAACGTATCCTTTTTTTCTTAATTCTCTTAGATATAATGAGTCAAAAGCAGATATGCTGCCTTTTACCCTGTCAAGTTGAATGCCTGTCAGAAGTGATCTTTTCAAAGTAAGATTCAAAACACCTGTTTTATCTAGAATGTCCAAAACCATCTGCGAATCATTAAGATTATAATCAGCAAGTTTTTGAGGGTTATTCTTGAAAGCAAGTTCTATCTCTTCACCTTTATTTTTTGAACCAATAAGTTTTTTTTCGCCAAGGAATTTTTTTGCTGCAGTGTCAAGCTTATAATCCTGAAGTTTGATATGGGAGCTTTTTAGAAGATGTATTCCATCAAGAATAATTCTTCCAGGAATATTTGCAGATGAATCTCTAAAAAAAGATTCTTGCAATTTTACGACGCAGTTATCATCAATCCTACCTATTCTGAAATTCATTCCATGCTGCTTGAATTTTTCACTTAGTTTATAAAAATCAAAATCAATAACATTCCAACCTGTGATGATATCAGGATCCAGTTCCAAAACTATTTCTTGAAACTTGTCGAGCAGGTCTTTCTCAGTTTTTACAGAGATGCAATTCTTTAATTTTTTATCAGATCTAATAATTACTTTTTTGTAATCTTCACAAACAAAAGAAACAGAGTAAAATTCTTTGGCATATCTGTCGCTTTCTATATCAATTGACAGAGTTTTCAGCTTTGGCTCCCAATCAGCAGGTATCAGTTTTGGTTCTTCATAAACTCTGTCAACGAGCTTGCTCTTTTCAAAGTCACCTTTAATTTCAACGGTTCCCTTTATGCCAAGATCCATCATATAACGATAGACAAATCTTATGTCTGCTTCAAACGCAACTATATCTTTTTCATGAAGCTTTTTTCTAAGTTCAACAACCTGTTTAGGAATGTCGAGAGTTATTTTCACGACTTCTTTTCCTTCAAAGTTTTTCAGGATTGTATCTTCATGCTCAAATTCCTCGATTTTCAAAGCTTTTTTCAAATCAGACTTTTTGATATAGAAATAGGGTCTGAAAACATTCTTTGTCAGAAATGACTCTCCATTCTCAAGTCTGCCGAAAAGATAGACAACCGCCTCATCATTTTTCACACGATAGGTCGGATAAACGATATAACCCCTCATAATAATATAGAAGAACAGGAGTTATTTAAAGTTAGTGGATAACTTTATATATATTCAATTCTAACTATTTTTCATGGCAAACCGAATTATGATTGTGAAAAAAGAGAAATGCAACCCAGAAGGTTGTGGTGACTATCTTTGTATTAGAGTCAGCCCCAGCAATCGTGCTGGAAAGGAAGCAATATATAAGTCTGCGGATGGAAAAGTTGCTGTCAATGAAGAAGTAATCACAGACGGAGACAGAATAGCAGCCAATAAATGTCCTTTTCATGCTCTAGAAATGATAAAACTGCCGGAAGAACTGCACAAAGATCCAATTCACAGATACGGAAAGAATGGCTTTGCTCTTTACAATTTGCCAACACCAATATTTGGAAAAGTTGTAGGTATAATTGGAAGAAATGGTATCGGAAAATCAACGGCTGTAAAAATTTTGGCCGATGTTTTAAAGCCAAATCTTGGAAGACTAGAAGAAGAATCCTATGAAGCCAGTCATGAAGAACTCATTGAATATTTTAAAGGAACCGAAGCACAGGCGTTTTTTGAAAAGAGAAAAAAAGGCAATATAAAAATTGCCTACAAGCCCCAGCAGGTTGATATTATTCCAAGAGAGTTTTCAGGAACCGTAAAAGAATTACTGGTTAAGGTTGACGAGAAAAAAGAGCTTGACAAGATATCTGAACAGCTGGAACTGACAAAGTTTCTAGACCACAAAATCGGAGACATATCCGGTGGTGAGCTTCAAAGGGTTGCAATTGCAGCAACGGTTCTGAAGAAAGCCAACGTTTATTTCTTTGACGAACCAGCATCCTACCTTGACATAAAACAAAGACTGAAAGTTTCCAAGTTTATCAGAGAACTTGCAACTGAAGACACCGCAGTAATGGTTATTGAGCATGATATGATAATTCTTGACTACATGACAGATCTTGTTCATCTCATGTACGGAAAAGAAGGAGCATTTGGAGTTGTTTCAATGGTTAAAACAACAAAAGCAGGAATTAATGTTTATCTTTCAGGATACCTGAAAGAAGAAAACGTGAGGTTCAGAAGCAACCACATCAAATTCCTGAAAAAGCCGCCTCTAAAAAAGAGGCCTGAATATGAGATGGTTCAGTGGAACCAGCTAGAACACAGGCAGGGAACTTTCAATCTGGAGGTCAATAAAGGAATACTATACAGAGGAGAAACAGTCGGAATAGTTGGAGAAAATGGGATTGGAAAAACAACCTTTGTAAAAATTCTTGCAGGTGAAATAAAAACCAAGGATGAAATCAAAGAGTTAAAGATTGCCTATAAGCCACAGTACATCGAAGCAGGTGATGAACTGGTTGCAATGGTTCTAAGAAGAGCGATGCAAAAATACAGCACAATGATAATTGATCCGTTAAATCTCAAGGATTTCATGAATAGAAAAATGAATGAACTCAGTGGTGGAGAGCTTCAAAGAGTAATGATTGCTAAATGTCTTTCAGAAGACTCTGATTTGATACTTATGGACGAACCATCGGCGTATCTTGACGTTGAACAAAGACTTGAGATTTCCAAAGTGATTAAGGATGTCATGGAACATACAGGCAAATCCGCACTAATTGTTGACCACGATTTATTATTTATTGACTATCTATCCGACCAGCTCATTGTTTTTGACGGAGAACCTGCAATCAAAGGATTGGTCAACGGTCCTTTTGATATGGAAGAAGGAATGAACAGATTCTTGAAAGACTTGAAATTAACTTTTAGAAGAGATGAAGAAAACAACAGGCCAAGAGCCAACAAAGTTGACTCTCAGCTTGACAGAGAACAAAAAAGTAAAGGGAAACTTTACTATGTGTAACCCTTTATCATTATCTCTCCATTATAACTTCCGGATTTCAAACCCTGTTCAGTTGTTATCCTGAAAGAAACCTCCAGTTCTGTTCCTTTTTCTAATATAGCTATGTCTTGATAATTGCTTGTAAGGATTTTACTTGTGGTGAAGTTACTGGAAGAATACTCTATGCTGTTCAATGATATTGTTTCAACACCATTGACAATATCAGTTCCTTTGACTTTCAGAAGAACATCTTCATTACCAAGGTTTTTCACAGTCACTTTTTGCGTGCCTGTGTCTCCGCCAACCATTTGAAATCCAAGTGTTGTTTCTGATTTTATATAAGCAAGACTTTCATAGTCAAAACCAGTGCTCTTTGAAGTTTCATTGTTCACAACTGCAACCAGCTCATAGGTTTTCGCTTCCTGATAGTATTCCATTGAAACATTGCCTCTGAAAATTGCACTTGTACTGTTGTCGATTGTTTTTTCTGCTGTAAACTCTTCACCATCAACAACAAACTTCACTGTTCCAATGTCTTCAAAACCATCCTGATCAAACACTTCAACTTCCACTTCGAAAACTCTTGTTTCTCCGGGAAGTGGTTTTATCTGGATGCCTGGTTCAGTTGAATTATCGTCGACAAGTATTTTTACTCTTTTGATTTCAGAATAACTATTGGTTATGTTAACTGTAACGTCAATTATTATTTCTAGTGGTTTCAATTCTTTGAAAAAAACAGGTGTTCCTGCAGTGAAATCTGCAGAGTTATCATTTGTATCCTGAAAATTTACTCTTCTGAGACTTTCTCCTTCTGCAGTGCCTTGATGGGGTGTACCCTCATACAGTGTTCCATCAAAGTTGCTTGGATTTCCCCAACCAACTGCGTCAACAACTGTTTCTCCATTCATAAGAGCAATTCCAGAGTCTGTGTTTGACATGGTTATCGATTCTTCGTGATAAGGATCCGGCCAGGAAGAATCATCCTTGTTTAGGCTAAAACCACTGTCTGCTATCAACAGGAATCCTCCTGGCAAGATTGAGGTGTCGGGGGGTAAAGTGAGATCTGATGTAGAAGTTTTTGTGGCAAGAGTCCACTGGGAAATATCAATAGTAGAATTTCCATTGTTATGGAGAACCACTGCTTCTCCGCCATTTTCTGAGTTTATAGGGTCATACAAAACTTCTGCAATCATTATGTCTGCAAATACTGGTTGCAAGACAAACAATGTTAAAATTAAAATAATAATTTTCTTCATATTATCACCTTTTTCTTCAATCGAAACATTTTTTATTCAGAGCAACTCTTTAATAACAATTTCTCAATAATTTTCGGAATAATTTCGGGGTTGTCGTAATGAAAAGATTAGAATTGGTTGTTTCAACGTTAATGGAAATCTTTCTGATGGTTGTAATTGTTCTGATTCCTTTAAGATTAACTCTTTTCAACGAGGATTATTATCATTCGCAGTTTGAAAAGAACAAGGTTTACTCGGATGTTGAAAATGCGGATGAAGTGCTGCATAATCTTCTGAATTTTTTTAGAGGAAAAGAAGAACTTGTTTATTTTGAAGAAGATGAACAGTTGCATCTTGAGGATGTGAGGAGTTTGTTGAATAAGTTCTTTTTTGCACTTTATTTTTCGGTCTTCATGACTTTTCTGCTTGTTGTTGCTCTGTTCTTTCTTTTCACAGAGGATTTCAGAACAGATGTTTTCAAGATATTTTTCTTGGCAGGACTTAGCTCATTTGCATTGATTGCTCTGCTGTTTTTGGTATCGCTTAATTTTTCAATGACTTTTGAAGGTTTTCACCTGTTATTTTTTCCTCAGGGAAACTATACTTTTGCAGAAACCTCTCTTTTGATAACCATGTTTCCGGCGGTGTTTTTCAAATCTTTTTTTACAAAGCTTTTGCTTGGTTCTGTAATTATTTCTTTCATAGCCATGGCTCCACAGATAATTAAGAATAAAAGAAAGAAATAATCACATTGCAGAATTGTACTGAGCGTTAATCACACTATCTCTAATTGATTTGTAAGTTCTTATTTCTTTTTGTAGCTTTCGTAGCGCTTTTATTTCAGGTTCACTTAAAGCTCTTCCTTCTCTTTGTTTATTAGTTAATTCTTCTTCAAATTTTGGGTTGTATCCTGTGAATGTGTTATTGTAAAAATTATACAATAGTTCGATTTCTTCACTATCATGTCTCTCCATTATTGTGCCGTAAAATGTTGTTTGTCTTGATGGTCTATTCCAATATTCTTCAGGTTGTTCTATACATCCTGATAGAGTAATTGCAGTTGCTACAGCACCAATTGTTCCTTTAAATGGTAACTTTTTATATAGTTCGTTTATTTTAATCATCATTTTCTAAACCTCTTTTTTAAGCCATGTGGCTTCTACTGTGTGGTGAGTGCAAGTAAGAATATTAATTTAACTTACCCCTTTTGGCAGTATATATTAGAAATATTTAAATATGTATTTCACTAAAAATAACTATGGATGATGAATTATTTAAGGAACTTGGCTTCTCACCAAGAGAAATAAGAGTTTATCTTGCTCTTTTAGAACTAGGATCAACAACTATTGGTCCGATAGCGAATAAAAGTAAACTACAATCTTCAAAAATATATGAAACATTAGAAAAGCTAAGAGAGAAAGGGCTTGTTAGTTATGTTATTATTTCAAAAACAAAATATTTTCAAGCGTCAGATCCGAAAGAAATTTTAAATTTGCTAGAGGAAAGAAAAAGAAGGTTTAAAAATGTTTTAGAAGAATTAAGGTTAAAACAAAAGTATTCTGAATCAAAGCAAATAGCCACTGTTTATGAAGGTTTCAAATCATTTAAGACATTGTTTAACAAGATTGCAGATGAACTAACAAGCAAAGACGAATATTGGGCGTTTGCATTCAAGGAAGAATATTACACGCCTGCAGTCTCAATATTTTTAAGTAATTTTCACAAAAAATTAGAAGAGAAAGGGATTGAAGATAAATTATTAGGACATACTTCTGTTAAAAAAGCGATAACAAAGACTTTCAAAGAAAACAAACATATAAAGATTAAATTCACGGAAAATGAAACTCCTCTTGGAGTTATAATTATAAAAAATAAAGTTATAAATTTGGTTTGGGGAGAAAGACCAACAGCTATTGAAATTACTTCTGAGCAAATCTATCTTCAGTATAAGAAATTCTTTTTCCAACTATGGAAAGATGCACTCTAATTACTTAGCCACAATAAGTGTGCTACTTATCTTAACTTCAGGAAGACTTCTGATGTTATCCATTACAAATGTTCCTGCATCTTCAGCTGTTTTCGCTTCAATCTTTGCCAGAATATCCCATTCACCAAACAGAATGTGTGCTTCTATAATTTCCTTATGGTCCAAAAGTTCATCCAATACTTGTTGTTCATCATTTCCCAGCAATCCAATTAACACATATGCAAGCATTTTATTTACCCCCTATATTTTTTGAAAGGAGTTGTGTATTAAAATTTTGCTATTTTATTAGTCTGGCAAAGCTCAGGAATGCTGTGTGTCCAATATCTTTCATCTTTGGTCTTAGAACTCTGTCTTTTATTGTCCATTCTCTTTCCATTATTTCGATTGTTTTTTCATATAGAAATTTGTCGGTCAATGCTTTTACGAACTGTTGATTTTGGTTTATGCTTGGACTGTATGATACTACAAAACCTCCTTTTTTCAGAATTTTTTCAGCGGTCTTTACAGCTCTCCAGGGTTCAGTAACATCCAAAATTAATATGTCAATATTTTTTTCTTTTACATTTTTATAGATGTCGCCTTTTTTTACTTCAACATTTTTGAGATTGAGATTTTTTACATTGTCCTTTGCAACTTTCAGATGATCGTTGTTAATATCATAGCTGATGACTTTTTTTGCTATTTTTCCAAGAAAACATGCAAGTCCTCCTGAACCGGTTCCTGCATCCATCACGACCGATTCATTGTTTAGTCCTGTGTTTGCTATGATTGCACCGATGTCTTTCAGAGTTATTATCTGGGCAAGCCTTCTTATTTCCTTGTAATAATCGATGAATGACGGCTCCAGAATAAAATATTCTTCTTTTCCTGCCATAACAGATTTCTTTTTCAAATCTTTTTTTCTGATCATTCCATACTGGGTTGAGAAGTCTTTGGAATCATCAACCAGGTGTTTTTCAAATTTTGTCAGAGTTATATTTCTACCGTCAACGCTTGTTTCTCTCTTTTTCTTAATAAGAAGCTTTTTTACCATTGTAAATTGGAGCGGAAGGGGAGATTTGAACTCCCGATCTAGCGCTCTGCAGGCGCTCGCCTTAGCCGCTTGGCCACTTCCGCTTGAATATGAATGAATAATGGGTGTTTCAAAAACTTTTTGTTTTTGAATGACAAAAATCAGAGATTTTTGTAATTTTATAAAGCTTATGAACAAAAACAATTTCAGCTCATTAGTTCCTGCAGTATGGAGTAGGTTTTTGCAGCATCTTTTTTTCTTATTATGACCGATAGTTCTTTTGTCGCTGAAATTAGTTCAACCATATTTATGTTGTGCCATGCGAGTCTTCTTATGACTGCAAAGATGACTCCTGGCGTATCAAAGTACTCCTTTGAAAATGTTATTGTGACCGATACAAGTTTATTCTCTTGTTCTATCAGGTCTTCTTTTTTCAGCATTGAGAGAATTTTTTCTTTATACTGTTCATTGATGATTATTGCTATGTTTGTGTTTCCTCTGCTTATGTTTAGAGTATCCCCTTTTTCATAGTCAACCATCTGTTGTATTTTCTCAATTACTTTTGAAGCGGTTCTCGTGTTCTTGACGCCTATGACACAGAGTCCTGATTTAAGACTTAATTCTGAAGTTAATTTGGCTTTTTTTTTATTAGGAATTTTACTTTCAAGTTCTTCACCGTATCTTCGAAGTGCCATCACAATTGAAGGCAGTTTTATTTTCTTTTTTATTTCCTTTTCAAATCCAGGTTTCAGTTCTTCTGCAAGACCAGGATTGCTTATTATTCCTCTCTGCATTGCTTCTGCTATGAATGGGTTTTCATCAACGTATTTTTTTACAAGGTGGCTTACATTTACCATTCAAATGAAAAAGATTGTTTGATTAATAAATATTGTTATTATTATAACGTTAAGTTATTAATGTTTATTATGCTTCTTCTGTTTCTAAAATATTTAGAGGTATAAACATGGTGGAAATAGCATCGCAGGGTGATTCAAACATTGCAAATACATATCCTAATATGATAAAAGCAGATATCAACCTAATTGTTAACGGACAGGGAGATATAAAAGAAAATATTGGATCTGTCATTAGAGAAATGACAACCGTGTTTGCTTTAGGTGATAATTACATATTACCAAATGGTCAAACTCCTGCAGAGTTTAATAGCATTATTTTTAATAAATTAAACAATTATATCATGACACTTTCTAATCCAAACGGATATGTTGCAGATATTACAGCATTTCAGAAAATGTTTCAGGATCGTTTGTCTATCGAAAACTATAATGATTAGAAACTAATTTATTTTCTTATTTCTTTTCTGTTGTTTTAATTAAAAAATGGACCTAGAGGGATTCGAACCCTCGATCTACAGCTTAGAAGGCTGTCGCCTTATCCAGGCTAGGCTATAGGTCCTTGAGGATATGAGAATAAAGCTCTCTTTTAAATCTTTTTACTATTCAGCAACTTTTATAAACTCTTTCTCACACCAACTTATTCATGGCTGAACCAAGGATAAAAGAAAAGCGTTGGAGTATGGATTTAGAAAAACCCATATACGAAAAATGGAAGAAGAACAATGTCTATGCTTTTGACAAGAAAAAAAAAGGTAAAGTTTATTCTATAGATACTCCTCCTCCATATGTTAATACTCCTGTTCATATTGGTCAGGCGACAACCTATGTTCTAATGGATTTCTTTGCAAGGTTCAGAAGGATGATTGGTCAAAACGTTCTATTTCCTCTTGGTCTTGACAGAAATGGTCTTCCAATTGAAATGGCTGCTGAAAAAAAGTTTAAGGTCAGTTTGAAGCAGCTTCCAAGAATAAAATCTGCCGAATACTGTGAAAAAATACTGCAGGAAAGCTCTCTTGCTTCAACAGATACTTTTCTTAAAGCAGGTATCAGCTTCAACTCATGGAAACTGGGAAGTGAGCCAGGAGATGTATATTACACAGATTCTCCGGAGTATCGTTCGCTAACTCAAGAAACTTTCATAGACATGTGGAACAAGGATTTGATATATGAAGATAATCGTGCAAACAATTGGTGTCCTGGATGTCAAACAACCATTGCAGATGCAGAGATAGAATATGAGGATTTACCTGCTTTTTTCAACGATGTGAAGTTCAAAGTAAAAGAAACCGGTGAAGATTTAATTATTGCAACCACAAGACCGGAATTAATCTGTGCCTGTGGAATGATTATTTTCAACCCAAAGGATAAAAGGTATAAGCATTTGAATGGCAAAACAGCCATAACACCTATTTTCAACAAAGAGGTTCCAATAAAAGCTCACCCTTTTGCAGAAATTGACAAGGGAACAGGAATAATGATGATGTGTTCTTTTGGAGACATTACAGACATACGATTTTTCAGGGAGCAAAATCTTGAACCGATAATTGCAATAAATCAAGATGGAACCATGAATGAAAATGCAGGAATTCTAAAAGGAATAAATGTTAGGGAAGCTCAAAAAAAAATAGTCATGGAACTTGACAAAAAAGGGCTTCTGGTTGGTCAGAAAAGACTTGTTCACAGAACACCCATTTGCGAAAGAAGCAAAAATCCGATTGAATTTATCAACATGAAAGAATTCTATGTCAAGCAGGTTGAATTCAAACCAAAGATGAAGGAACTTGCAAAAAAACTTAATTTTTATTCTTCAAAAAGCAGACAGATAATGCTTGACTGGATTGATTCTGTAAACATTGATTGGCCAATATCCAGAAGAAGATACTATGCAACTGAAATACCTCTATGGTATGATGAAAAGAATAATTTTACAGCCCTTGCACCCAAAGGAAATTATCACAAACCTTGGAAGGAAGCACCTCCCAAGGACTCAACTGTTTTTGACAATAAAAGAAAAAAAGTTGGTCTGGTTAAAGATTTTCCAAAGAGCAATTGGATTGGTGAAGACAGAGTTTTTGACACATGGTTTGATTCTTCAATAACCCCTCTTTACATACTAAAATATTCAAGAGATGAAGAGTTCTTCAGGAAATCATTTCCCTGCAGTCTGAGACCTCAGGGTAAAGAAATTGTCAGGACCTGGCTTTATTACACTGTTTTGAAAGATTATCTACTAACTGGAAAACTTGTTTTTGATGACGTGTGGGTCAACTATCACATTGTTGATGATGATGGTCATAAGATGAGTAAGAGCAAAGGCAATGTTATTGATCCTCAGGAGGTTTTGAATAAATTTGGTGCTGAACCATTCAGGCTTTGGAGTGCCATTGAAGGTAATCTTGACAGAACAGACTTTAGATGTTCCTTTGAAAGAATAGAAGGTGCAGGAAAGACTTTGACAAAGCTTTGGAACGTTGCAAGGTTCATAAGCATGTTTCCGGAGCCAAAAGGAAAACAGGTTCTTTTGGATGTTGATAAGTGGGTTATTCATGAACTCAATACTCTTGTAAAACTTTCCAGAAAACAGTTTGAAGGTTATGATTTTCACAATCCTACAACGATGATAAAACATTTTGTTTGGGAAACTCTTGCTTCACATTATTTGGAACTTGTTAAGAACAGAGCCTATAATCCGGACAAAAAATTCACAAAAGAAGAACAGAATGGTGCACTATTTACTCTGAATTACTGTTTGGACACGGTTTTAAAACTGCTTGCACCTGTTGTTCCTTTCATAACCTACAGAATATACGAAGATTTGAGAAAGAAAGATATTCATTCTGAAAAGTTTCCAGAGGTTGAACATGATTATAAAGTTCCATTTTCAAAAGCAGATATTGAAAATGTAAATAGTGCTATTTGGAAATTCAAAAAAGATAATGGCATGAGTTTAAGGGATGGTTTGAAAGAAGTTACTATTCCGAAAAATCTTGCTTCTTTAGAAAAAGACTTGAAAGCTATGCATGCTGTTGAGAAAATACTATATGGTTCCAAAATAAAAATTAAGAAGTAACAAAAAAATAAAATAATTCTAAGAGGCTATTTCGCCGTCTACAATATGTATTTCTGTAGTTTGTCCTGCAATTGTTGAAACAACCCACATTTCTTGTGCTTCTTCGTTGAAGTAATAGGTTGTTTGTACTTCTCCAACTCCTTGAATGTTTGTGGTTTGGACTCCTTTACAGAATTGTTTTCCTTTGTAGGTTTCTATTCCAACGATTTTTGTTGAAACAGATCCGTCTGTTGAGGTTACATCATAGGTTGAACCTGTAAGACACCATTCATCAATTGCGCCACTTGTTCCTACTGTTGTTGTAACTTCCACTTCAGTTTCTTCTCCTGGCATTTCTGGTGCTTCAGGAAGATCTTCTCCAGTAATTGTTACAGTTGTTTTTACTTCAGTTCCTTTTGCTTCTTCAGGTGTTGAATTGCATCCAACCACAAGAAGCATTAGAACAACTAACAATAACACTATTCTTTTCATATTATCACCTTTATTTATGGGTTTAGAATTATAATGTTTTTAAAAAATTTGCTATAATAATTAAACATTAAGAAAGTAACAGAAAATAATTTAAAATTATTTTGCACAGTTGCAAGCCTTGTATCCTTCATTCAATGCTTTTGTTGTTGATTTGAAAGTTACTTTATGTTTTGGCTTGATATTTTTTGCGTATGGGCAGTTTGATTCGTGAAATTTCTTTCCGCCTTTAGCTGCGACATAAACTTTTTTTACTCTTTTGACAACTTTTTTTGCAACGGGTTTTCTGATTGTTACAATTTTTGTCTTTGTTGCTGGCTTTTTAGCTTTTGTATTTTTAACTTTTTCTTGAAGTTTTGTATGACTTAGCTTTAGCTTTGCAACTTCTTCATTTTGTCTCTTAAGAGCTTTGTTTAATGAAAGAACTTCTTCCTGAAGTTTCATTATATCGTTCTTTGCTAATCTGAAAGATTCCACGATGTTTTGTACGAGTTGAGTCATAATATCACCTTATTTACTACTGTGTAATAACAAATCATTTATAAATCTTTAGGTTTTTTATATCGAAATCATTATAAATTTAGCAATAAAAACTTTAACTGTGAAAAATGACTGAAATAAAAGTAATAGTGGAGAGAGGAAATGAGCTCTCAGAAAAAAGTATGAAAGAAACAAATGATTTATGGGAGAATGTTTTTTCAAGCCCCAGAACCACAAAAGCCGTTAATCCAAGCAATATTAAGACATTTATCAACGATACATTTTTTATTGTGAAAGATAAGAACGAAAAAGTATTATCTGCAGGCAGACTGAGACCTGTCGAAATTAATTTCCTAGGAAAAACATATTTAATTCAAGGAATAGCAGACATTGCCTCAGCTGTACAAGGAAAAGGAAATGGCAAAGCTCTTATGACTGCAATGAGAAACTATCTGAAAGAGAAAAATCAGCTAGGACTGGGATTTTGCAAAAGAAAAAATAGTCTTTTCTATAAAAAATGTGGATATGAAATTGCACCCGATTCTGTAAAAAGATTTGTCTATAAACACCCAGAAAAAAAACTTCATGACGTTGATGTTCTTTTCTTTAATGATAATGGATTCATGAAAGCAGTTCTAGAAAACCCAAAAGAAACAGTGTTTATTCCGGTACCACACTGGTGATTATAATCTCTTCACAATAGCACCCTTAGGTGTGTCGTCAACATAGAATCCTTTTTCTTTTAACTCATCTCTTATCTTGTCAGAAGCAGCCCAGTCTTTTTTATTCCTTGCTTCTTCTCTTTTTTTGACAAGGTTCATGATGTCTTTAGGAACACCCTGTTTTTCAAAACTCAGAACTCCAAGAACTGAATCTATACTTTGCATGAATTTCTTAACAGAAGAGGCATTTTTCTTGTTCATTTTTTCACTTGCAATAAGTTTATTTATTTCCTTAGTGAAATCAAATATTGATGCTAAAGCTTCAGAGATATTCAGATTATCATCCATGCTTTTTTCAAAGTTCTTTTTTGCAGTTTCAATTAATTTTTCAACGTCCTTGTTTTCTTTTCCATCAACAGAATCAAGTTTGTTTACAAATTCCTGGAGCCTTTCAACAGAAATTTTTGAACCTTCAAGTCCTTTTAGTGTGAAGTTGAGTTTTTGCTTGTAGTGAGTTGCCATTAGTTCATATCTTATGGCTCTTGGATCATAGCCTTTGTCAAGAATATCTCTTAGAGTATAGAAATTTCCAAGGCTTTTACTCATTTTTTTACCGTCGACAACTAGATGTTCTCCATGTATCCAGTATTTTACAAATTTTTTGCCTGTTGCAGCTTCAGATTGAGCAATTTCATTTTCATGATGAGGAAATATAAGATCAACGCCACCTGTGTGGATGTCAAAAGTTTCTCCAAGATTGTCCATAGACATTGCACTGCATTCAATATGCCACCCCGGCCTTCCTTTTCCGATGTCTGTTTTCCAAAAAACGTCTCCGTCTTCTTTATCATGGGCTTTCCATAGAGCGAAATCAGTTGCAGATGCTTTATCATATTCATCCTGTTTGACTCTTTCACCAACTTTTAATTCAGTTATTTTTACATGAGCAAGTTTTCCATAGTTTTTGAATTTTGAAATATCATAATAAACCGATCCGTCTTTTCCCTTGTAAGCAATTTTTTTGTTGAGAAGAGATTTAACAAGTTTAACCATGCTTGGAATTGTTTCTGTTGCTTTTGGAATTATATCTGGTTTTTCAATGTTTAATGTTTTAAAATCCTTGAAGAATTCTTTTGTGTAAAACTCTGTAAATTCTTTTAGTGTTTTTCCTTCTTCTCGGCTATCCCTGATTGTTTTGTCATCTACATCTGTAATGTTCATTACATGTTTTACTTTTAATCCTTTGAACTTAAGATACTTCTTTAGTATATCTGCAAATATAAAACTTCTGAGATTTCCAATGTGTGCATAGTTGTAAACTGTAGGTCCACAACTGTACATGTTTACTTTACCTTTGTTTATTGGTTTGAACACTTCTTTTTTTCTCGTTAAAGTGTTGTAGACTTTTATTGCCATAATAGCTGTTGTTCTTTTCAGGTTTTTAAATGTTGTTTTACAGAGCAATATTTATATATGATAAGGTATGTTTAATATTCATGAGGGACTCAAGGATTGCAAAATATTTTCTTATAGTGCTGTTTGTGGTATTCGCATATCTGGCAGTAATTACTGTGATGCCAATTATCACAAGTGTCATACTTGCTTTGATACTCACATTTGCATTCTATCCGGTTTACAAGCTGATACAGAAAACTGTGAAATCAAAGAATCTCAGTGCAGTCATAATGATAGTGCTTTTTCTTCTCATAATAATAATTCCAGGAGGTCTGATTGTTAACTCTTTAATTGGACAGTCATACTCAACATACACAACAATACAAAACACAGATTTCAGTGTTCTCAACTCATATATTCCTTCATTCATAAAAGACAATATGAGTTTGGATTCTTTGTTTGGTGACATAGGACTAAAAGTAAGAGATTTTGTTGTCGGAAATGTGCCTAATATTATAGAATCAATAGCAGATATACTGCTTGGATTGTTTGTAATGTTCTTTGTGATGTTCTATGCTTTTAGAGATGGGGATATCTGGATTCTCAAACTTGAGAAGAGACTTCCGATGAAACATGAGTATACGCAAAGATTGCTTTCAAATACAGAGTCAATCACTAAAGCAGTTTTGTATGGATACATTTTGACGGCTGCAATTCAGGGAACACTCGGAGGGTTGGTCTTTTTAATTCTTGGAATTCCAAATGCAGTTTTTTGGGGTTTCATAATGATGATATTCGCAATGATACCTTTCATGGGAACGCCAATAATATTTGTTCCGGCAGCTTTAATACAGCTATATGCAGGAAATTATTTTGCAGGAATATTTCTGCTGGCATTTGGATTTTTGGTGCTAATAAACATAGATAATTTCCTAAGACCGAAATTAATTAGCAGCAAGGCAAAGGTTCATCCTGCAATGGTTCTTGTAGGAGTTATTGGCGGACTCGCAGTGTTTGGCATGGTTGGAATACTTCTGGGGCCAATGATACTAACACTTTTCTTTGTAATACTAAAATTCTTTGTTCTAGAATTTGAAGTTTAAGAAGACATTTTCTTTAGATATTGGTGAAGTTTAACTTTGACTTTTTCTTTCATCTCAGAGTTCAAAGAAAGCTTATTTACTTCGCTATCCCAGTCTATCTTAGGTAGCTTTGTGAGTGTGCCTGTAAATTCTCTACCACTAAGTTTTGCCTGTTTTTCAATCTGCTTTGCTTTCTCTTTTCCAAACTGTCTGACAATCGGAAACTTTGAGATAGAATTAGTCCCTGCGTTGAGAAGTAAAGAAACTCTATCAATTTTATCGGTCCAGATTCCTATCTGCATGTCAATCTTGGGAAATGCAATTCTCGTCTTTGCAACATACCATGCATGATATTCTTTTGTAGGACTTGATTTTTTCTCAAAGACTGTTCCTTTGATGGGATTTAAGGCATAAATATGAATCTTTGAAATTTTGTATTCGTTGATAAACTTCTTCAATGTTTCAAAATCGTCTTTTGTCTCTCCAATTCCCAGAATTAAAGTCATGGCAGTCTTTATGCCAAGAGCATTTGCCTGTTTGAACATTCTGGTGTAGGGCTTCAGAGGTTTTGAAGGACAAACTATCCTGTGCAACTTTTCATTGACAGTTTCTATTGATCCGACAACTCCTTCAATGTATGGTTGGTATATTTTAAGATGGTTTTCAGGAATTGCTCCAAGACTTATCCATACTTTTTCTCCTGTTATTTCTTTTATAACTTTTATTATTTCAAGTAAATCTTCATGTTTATAGGCGTTTATTCCACCTGTAAAAAATCCTATTTTCCATCCTAGTACTTTACACAAAATAGTCTCAGCATATAATGATTCTTTTGATCTGATTGCTTTGTCATCATCATTCTGATTCTTCTTTTCTTGGGTGCTCATATAGCAAAATGTGCAGTCTTTTATTGAGCATGACCAGCTGAAAAACAAAGCTCTTTCAAACCAAGTTGTATTTGGAAAATTAGCTTTGAAAACATTATTTGCTTCTTTAATAAGTTTGTTCATAGGTTTTTAGAAAAATTCTTGGTTTAAAAAACTATTCCTACTCTATTTTTTTAGTGAGTTCCAAAAACATTGCTGTGCTCCATGCCTGGGATAAACATCCTTCTGAACGTTGTTCTTTTGCAGAGCTTAGTTCTGAGCAGTGGCCTATAAATCCAGAATACATCATCTCTTTTTCACTTGAATGATATATTTTTTCTATGAAATGCCAATATTTCTTTTTATTGACATCAGCCAGACATATCGCTGCTAAATTATTTATCCAGAACCAACTGTCTCCATGATGATAGCTTAGATTGTTTTCGCCTGTGTATTCCGGTTGATATAGAGGACTGCTTTGTTCTATGGTTGATAATCCACCCCATTCAAGCCAGAGACCTCTCAGGGCTTTGTTGAATACGAAAGTCCATTCATATTTTGTCAAAAGCTCAGGATAGGCATAGTACGCAATAAACACGTTGGGTCTGATTGTTCTGTCGCCCAGTTTATCCAAAAGAGCTCCATTTTTGTAAAAATTCTCTTTTATTTTCTTTACAAACATTTTTTCCAGTTTAGCAAATCCGTAGTAGGGCAGTTTCAAATGTTTACACAAAAATTTCATAAGCTTAAAGTATGACAGAAACAATGCTTGTATTTCTATGCATGCTCCTTCCCTTCCATCGCCACCCTTAACCTCTGTATCCATCCAGGTTTCTTTTGCTTCATTGTGAATTATGTAGTACTCTATGAATCGAACCATGTGTTCTTCAATGCTGAAATGCAGTTTGTGTTTTATGGCCGATAGTTCTTCCTGTGAAAAATAACTGTCCAGAAGTTTTTTGTCTTCAAGTATTGTCAGAAAGTCATGGAATCTTTTGAAAAGCCAACCAATGGAATCTGCGCTGTTTAGTTCTGATGATGGAAGCCTGTTTGGCAGTCTTCCTGTATCGTCCATCGCATCTAAATAGTTCATGAGTCTTGTTTTCACAAAGTTAAATCTTTCTTCCATCATGAATGCTTTCAGAGATATTAGTTCATCTCTTGACCAGAACTGATGGAACCAGGGAAGTCCTGCGAAAACACCTGTTATTTTGTTGTTTCCTTTTCCAACGGTGGTTCTGAGACTGTCAAGTGAATAGGATGCTATGTTTGATGAAAATCTTTTGTGTTTGCAAATATTATTTTTTCTTATCTCAAGAGTTTTTTTCAGAATACTTTCATTCAGAAAACATGATTTTGCATTGTCAACTGCTTCTTTTTCGCTTTCGGAGAAAGAAAAGCATAGCTGTAATTTTGATTTGCATCTTATTCTCAATGCTTTGTAGATGTAGAACTCATTCTTTGTGTTTCTTTTTTTGTCAAATGAATAATTTTCTTTCTCCCACACTCCAACTTCTTCATAATCCTGAACTCCTTTTATTGCTATGAATTTATTGTGCTTTTCATAATTAATAACTATCATATCGCCTTTCTTTTTCATTGAATATTTTCTGTCTTTATCGTCGTAGTCAAATATTCCTCTGAAATCAAGGTCGATGTTTACATTGCCGAAAAAATTTCTTACTTCATATATCAATCCGGTTGAGGTGAGCCAGAAGCTTTCTTCGGATTCGTTGTATCTTCTTGTGATGTGATTAAAATTGTTTTCAATTTCCGTAATTTCTTTGTCAAGATAAATATTATTTATGGATTTGTACATATTCCAGTTTTTGTCCAGATGAAACAATCCCTGCATGTGGGTTATATTGCTGGAGCTACCTAAAGAAAAATATGTTCCAGCCTTATCTGTGAGAAGAAAACTTCCCTCACCCTCTTTTTTTTCGGCTTTGTCTCCAAGTCTATGGATTACTTTCATCCTTGCCGTAAATTATTTGTGAATCTTCGCCGACGTTGAGTTGTTTGTAAACACCACGTACATAGGCATAATCTCCAATAAGTGATTCTTTTATTTGAGCATCAACAACCTTTGCGCCCTCACCCACAATACTATTCTTAATTACTGAGTTTTTAATTTTTGCGTTTTTTGCGATTGACACATATGGTCCGACGATTGAATTTTCTATTTCTGCGCCTTCTTCAATGAAAACAGGTTTTATCACCATGCTGTTTTTCAAACCTTTGAATTTCTTTTGTCGCATTCTTTTAAGCATGAATCTATTGGTTGCAAGAAGTGTTTCAGGTTTTCCGCAGTCCTCCCAAAAAGTAACTTTCTCAGCCTTTAATTTAGCTCCTCTTTCAATCATTATGTTAAAAGCATCCACGAGGTAGAACTCTCCTTTTAGTTGCATGTCGTGTTCTATTAAATGATCAATGGCACTGAACATGGCCTTGCTGTCTTTTATGTAGAAAAGTCCTATGTTTGCAAGATTTGAAGGAGGATTCTTTGGTTTTTCAACTATCTTTTCAATGAATCCGTTCTTGTCCGGAAATACAATTCCAAATCTTTCAGGATCATCATGTTCTTTGACATATATAACTCCGTCACTCTTTGTCTTTTTTAGTTTCTTTATGTCTGGATCGCTTAAAGTATCAACAAACCAAATTATGACATCCTCTTTTATGTGCTCCTCTGCTAATTTGATTGCATGAGCCTGTCCCTTTAGTTCTTTTTGAACAACAAACTTTGTTTTGAAATGATAGTTTTTAGAAACATAATCTTTTATCTGATCTCCCAAGTATCCAATTATGAATACTACTTCAGAAACCTTTAGTTTTTCAAGTTCGTCCAGAATATGTGCCAAAACAGGTTTTCCGGCAACATGAACCAGAGGTTTAGCTCTAGTATGAGTAAGAGGTCTTAGTCTAGTGCCTTTTCCAGCCATTGGAATTATTACTTGCATTGTCGATGGAAAGGAAGATTTGTTTATAAAATTATGTAATATCAGGAAATTTTTAGGCTCATTATTTTATGAGCGAGTTTTGCGAGTGAGTATGCCTCTGCTTCAAAATTTTCGTTTGGAGCGAACTCCACTATGTCGGAACCAATGACTTCTTTTTCTTTGAAAATAGTTTTTAGAATTTCAATTACTTGGTCCCACATGAATCCACCAGGTTCTGGAGTTCCAGTGTTTCTGATAAATGAAGGATCAAAAACATCAACGTCAATTGAAACGTAGACTTTATTTTTTAGTTTTGATAGTTCTTTTTTGAAAGTATTTTCATTGAAGTCATAGGCTTTTATCATTTCAACGTTTTCATTGTTTTTGATAACACTTACTTCATCAACATCCATTGATCTTACGCCAACAAGAAGTGTTTTATGATTGGCTGAAATCCTCTGTGCAGTGCAACGATGATTTGTTTGCGAACCATTCCAGGAATTAAACATATCTGGGTGAGCGTCAAGAATAATAACTGAGAAATCATCATGATATTTTTCCAGTTCTTTGACAACTTGGATGGTTACAGAGTGATCTCCGCCCAGAGTAATTGTGAAATTGTTCGTTATTTCTTCAACCGATTCTATTGTTTTTATTCCTTTCAAGAAAGGCTCGGCATCAAACTGTTCATCGTAGTATTCCAGATGATGCGAAGCTTTGATAATTTCTTTTGGTCCTTTTGAAGCTCCTTTACCATAGGTTAAATTTTTTTCATACTCAATTGGTAAAACTGAAAAGAAAGAATTATCTTTAGAGTACTCGTCCGCCAGGTTCATAAATTTTATCATTCTAATACCTCTGTAAACATTTTTTCTAAATCGCAGAAATCTGAAGCGAAGTTATAGGCACCCGCATTTAGGAAAACTAATTCATCACCAACTTTAGGTTCTTTAAGATAAACTCTGTAACGAAATAAATCCATTGAACAGGGAGTTACCCCTTTGATAACGTAGGGTTTTCCTTTTCCTTTTTCAAGTTCTCCTTGAATCAATAGTTTGACAGGAACGACGAGAGCATCCATGTCGCTGTTGTAGACAGATGCATTGACAATAATGTTGTGGTCATAGATACCAATTATTTCTGTTACAAGTTTGCAGCTTGATGCTGCAATGAATCTTCCCGGTTCGATTATTAATTTGATATTGTTTTGATTTAACCATTGTTTTAGTTTGTTTACTTTTTTAAAGATAGAATTCATGACATTGACATTTGTATTGGCATATTCAGAAGGAAGACCTCCTCCGATGTTGACAACGTCTATTGCTTTTAGAACATCTTCTTCCAATATTTCAGAAAGCTCTTGCTTCAGATTCCACTCGCTCATGTTTTGGGTTTTTCTGTGAAAATGAACTCCCAATGTTCTGATGTTTTTGTTTTTTCTTAATTCTTTTATTTTTTTATTGACTATGTCTGAGGGCATTCCGAAAACAAAGTATTTTTCTGTTCTAATTGATAATTCTTTCAATTTTAGTCTTAATAACAAATTTATTTTTACGTTGTTGCTTTTTAGAAAGTTCTCCAGAATGTCAAGGTCTGGCTTGTTGTCAACGACAAAATAGTTTATTCCTTTGTCAACAAGCTTTTTGATGTAATTGTTTGTCCAACCCTGCGCCAGAAATATAACTCTTGAAAAATCTTTTATGTGTTTGAGTTCGTTTTCTAAATGCACACTAAACAGACAGTCTGTTTTTTCTTCAAGAATTTTTGTGACCAATTGGTTCGTCTTTGAACTGTATGAAACAGTGTCTGCAAGAACTTTGACTTTTTTGTATTGTTCCATAACTTTGCTTTTTGAAAGTATAAACATAGGTTTGTTCATTTTAAAAGTCCCTCGCTTTCTAGAGTTTCCAATGCTTTTATCATGCAGAGAGGAAACATAATTGTTACATCTCCATTGACTGTTGCAACATCACTGTCATCTTTAACTTTACCCCAGGACTTTGCTTCATCGGTTGTGGCTCCTGACATGCTTCCACTGGTTTTATGGGCTGTGGTGATGTAAACAGCGTACTCAGCGCCACCATTGAGAAGAGTTGATAGTATTGCATGGTGTTTTGAGACTCCGCCACCAAGAGCGATTACTCCTTTTTTCTCATCATGACTAGTTGTGAAAAGAATGTTTCCAAAATCCTTTACAACGTCAACGATGAAATCAGAGTGTTTTTGCTGAAATAAGTATAGATGGAATCCGAATGCACCATCTGTTATTGCAGGGCAGAATATTGGAATGTCATGTTTTGCTGCCTGATAAAGTATGGAATTTTTATCTTTCAATTGTAAGCCTATTTCTTTTAACATTTCAGAGACAGACCATCTTTTTTGTTTTTCATAGAGCTTTTTTAAAATTGGATTTATCCAGTCTTCGAAGTTCATATAACTCTCATTTTTGACAAATATGTTTCCGACTCTGTTGATACCCTGTTCATGAAGCTCAACATCATCGCTGTCAAACTTTCCGATGAGAAACCTTTCTCCGGTTGCTTTCATGATGTCTTCTTCAATTCCACCAACAGTTGTAACGAGAACGTCTGCCATTCCAAGACTCACAATTTGGGCAAAGAATCCTCTCAAACCAGAAGTGACCATGTTTGAAGTGTACGTCAGAAATATCTTTGCAGAGTTCTTCTTCATCTTTACAATGACGTCAGATGCTCTCTTTAGTTCAATGCTTTGATAACCAATGCTGCCAAGACTTTCAACAAAATCCTGGACCTTTATTCCTTTTTTCCATTTAAAATCAGATACATATTTCATATAGATTCACCTACAATGATTAGAATATATTAGTCTAAGAACTAGCCTTGATGTAGTTAAACATTGAACTAGGCGTTAAAATCATAAAAAAAGGTGAGAAGGGAGTGTTTAAAAATGTTTAGTTGCCAACAAACTTAGAATACAGACTCTTTGCTTCTGCTTCGCTATTTGCTTTTACAAGTGTCCTGCCATCTTTGAAAACCGTGATGTTGTGAAATGTTATGAAACTAGTGTCACCTTTAACTTCCATTGTTTTTTCAACTTTTTGTCTAATGTCTTTCAAGTTAACTTCTTTTCCTTTAATCTGGTAGGTGTTGCTTCCACACATCTTCAAAGTCTTTGAAATCTTATCACCATCCAGGTATTCATATATTCCCTGACATGCAACACAGGATTTTCTTTTGTGGACTTTTATTTTGTCACATTTGTTGTCCCAGACATCGATTCTTATCATTGACTGCTCAACGACGTTTCCGAGAAGCATTTTTACTGCGTTGCTGACTTGAAACGACGCTATTGCAGTTGTTGTGGACGCCAGAATTCCTGCTGTTTCACAGCTGTCTAGTCCTGCAGGATGCTTAAATATGCATCTGAAGCAAGGTCCCCAGGGTATGAAAACCATCATTGTTCCCTGATGTTTTATGCCTGCAGAATAAATCCATGGTTTGTGTGTTTTAACGCAATAATCGTTTATCAAAAGTCTTGTTTCAAAGTTGTCTGTGCAGTCAAGAATCAGATCAGAGCCATTGAGTATTTTCTTAATGTTGCCAGGGTTTAAATCCTCTGTATAACTATTTATTTTCACAGCAGAGTTTAATTTTTTTAATTCTCGCTCTGCAATGATTGCTTTTGGTTTTCCAATGTCTGTTTCGTTGTAAAGCAATTGTCTTTGAAGGTTATCCAGTTCAACTATATCTCTGTCTACAATTATTACTTTTCCAACGCCTGCTCTTACAATGAGCTGTGAACTAACGCTGCCTGTTGCTCCGACGCCGACTATGGCGACTGTTTTCTCAGATAGTTTTTTCTGTCCTTCTTTTCCTATAAGGATTTCCTGTCTAGAATATCTCATTTTTTCCTAATCACCAAATAGTATTCTTCGTGATTTGAAAAAGCTTTACTTTTTCTTAACAACAAACAATGCGTGGTCTTTTTCGTATGGGTCAAGTGTTCTGTAATCAACGACAACCACTGTAGGATGCTTTTCTAACGTTGCTCTGACTTCTTTGAAAACATCATTTGGTTTTCTAGTAACATCAACGCTTCTGGCTTTTAATGCGAGAAGTCCAAAACCATCTTTTTTCAGATATGCATCGCAATTTTTCAAGAAAATCTGAACCTGGTTCTTTTGTGCAATGTCTTGATATACAATGTCACTTTCGAGAACCAAATCCTTGTATTCTTCAGGATGATTGCAGTCTCCAAGAATCGGAGCCATGTTTTCTCTTTCTTCGCAAAGTATAACGAGATCCCTTACGACTTCCGGTGCAAAGTCTATTGCAAATACAAAGCCTTTCTTGCCGACGATGTCTGAGACGAATGAAGATGTGTAACCGTGAGATGCTCCAAGGTATAGTACAAGATCTCCTTCCTTAAAACCAATCTGAGAGATGCCCTTTAGAAGTCCTGCGGCCAGTTTGCTTCTCTTTGGATCCCATTCTCTGTAGTAGACTCCATCTTCAATAACAATTCTTTCTTCAAAGAAACTATTTTTGTCAATGCTTCTTGTAAATAGCTTCTTTCTGTCGAAGTGTATGTTTGGAAATCTTTTTTCGAAGAGTTTCATCTTAACTTCTCCTCCAGTTCCTTTCTTAATTTGTCGCCTATGAATTCTCCTTTGAAATAATCGACTTTTGCAGCTATGCTTAGTTTATCTGCAAACATTCTTGCTGCTTTTCCTCTGTTAAGCTTCTTTGCGCCTGAAACAAGTGAGTTTTGTAGTATTATTCCGTGCTTTGGCGGTCTTGAGCCAGTCTTTAAATGTCTGAACAATGCTTTTTCTGCTCCTAGAAGCTGCACTGTTGATGCTGGAATCATTGCAAGTCTTTTTAGTGATCCTGCTTCTTTTATCAGCTTTCCAACAAGTAGTGATCCTCCCACAGCATCCATGTTTTTGCAATACTTTTTAGTAATGGTTTCCAGATATTCTTTCAGTTCTTCCATTAACTTGTATATTGATTCAATTCGAAGAGCAAGAGCAAACATAGGAGTAAGATCTTTTTCACTCAAATCCTTTCCCATGGATTCTTTTATCTGAAGTTCTTTCATCAGTTCTTTTCTGTTATTTTTTAGGAACAGTTTGATAAATCCTTCATTATCAGAAACTTTTTTTGACATCTCAGGCAGATATAAAGCAGTCCAACCCCTGAGCCTTTTTGTAAGAACACTTGATACTTTCACAAGTTCTTCTATATTATTGACAGTATGGATAATAAAATTGTCTTCTGAAATTGATTCCTGAACCTTTTTTCTCGTGAATAAAAGGCTCTTTTCACGTAATTTTTTAAGGTCTTTCATGATTCCAGGTATAATAGATACATATTTAAAGCTTTATAGTGGATAGTTTTATAAATATTATTTTGTTTTAGTAGCATATGACAGAAACAAAAGTATCTGCGAAAGCAAGGTTCAAACTGAAGAGTTTTGTGAAGGAGTTAGAAAACTTCAGAGGAAGACACACAGAATTAATTAGTGTGTACATTCCTGCAGGCTATGATATTAACAAAATTATGAATCACTTGTTTCAGGAACAGGGAACAGCTTCTAACATCAAAAGTAAGGGAACCAGAGATAATGTTCAGACCAGTTTGGAAAAAATGATGCAGCATCTAAAACTTTATCCGAGAACGCCTGTAAATGGTCTTGCACTTTTCTCAGGCAATGTTGCGGAAAGGGAAGGGCAGCAGAACTTTCAGGTTTGGAGCATGGAACCGCCGGTTCCGTTAAAACAAAGACTCTATCGTTGCGATAAGGCATTTGTTTTAGATCCATTGATTGAACAGGCAGATGATAAATCAGTTTATGGTCTTGTCGTGATGGACAAGCGGGAAGGAAACATTGCACTTCTCAAAGGAAAAATAATAATTCCACTTAACAAAGCTCACTCTGCGGTTCCAGGAAAGACAAGGGCAGGAGGACAGTCTGCACCTCGTTTTGAAAGATTAAGGGATGGTGCGGCAAAAGAGTTCTATAAAAAAATTGCTATGATGATGCAGGCAGAATTTCTGCAAAACCATGATTTGAAGGGAATAATCATTGGAGGACCAGGTCATACAAAGAATGAATTCGCAGATGGTAATTACATAAACGATCAGCTAAAAAGAAAAATTCTGGGACTTAAGGATTTATCCTACACAGGAGAATTTGGTCTTCAGGAGTTGCTTGACAAGTCAGATGACATACTGGCTGAAGAAGACGTTGCTCAGGAAAAACATATAATGCAAAAATTTTTCAATCTACTCGCAACAAAGCAGGGAATGACCAACTACGGGGAAAAAGAAGTTATGAATGACATAAAGATGGGAGTTGCAGAGACTGTTTTAATTTCAGAAAATGTCTCTGATGAAACAATTGATGAATTTGAAAAAGAAGCTGAGAAGATGGGCAGTGAAGTGGTAATAGTTTCAACGGATACCAGAGAAGGAGTGCAGCTTCGGGACCTTGGTAAAATCGCTGCAATTCTAAGATACGAAGTTCAGAGATAGAAATGAATATAGCGGAGCAAGCATTCAAAGAGTTATTTCCTGATAAGAAATTAAATACTGTTAGGATAGAATATTCTAATAAATTCAAAGCCTACAATGCAAATGTGAAGTATAATAACAGACAAACCGTCTTTAATCTTTCTTCTGTTTGGAAAGATGTTTCTGAAGAAATACAAATTGGTTTGATACAGAGTTTACTTCTTAAGATTTTCAAAGATAAAAAAAGAACATTGAACATTGAGCTTTATAATCAGTTTTTGAAAAATTTACCTAAATACGCTTCGCCACAAAAAATAAATTCTTTCTTAGAAAAAGTGTTTAATAGAGTAAATAAAAAATATTTTCATAACTTCATGGACACACCTAATTTAGTTTGGGGTCGAGAATCATTTCATAAACTAGGAAGTTATGAATATGCCTCGGACACAATAACAATAAGCACAGTAATAAAAGAAGAACAGAATTTACTTGACTATGTAATGTATCATGAGATGCTACATAAGAAGTTTAAGTTCGCAAGCAAGAACGGAAGGAATTATCATCACACTGCAGAGTTCAGAAGAGAAGAAAAAAAGTTCGAAGACCTCGATGCAGAGAAGAAACTAACGAGTTTTCTTAGAAAGAAAAGGTTTAAGAAAGCGTTTAGGTTTTTTTAAAATTATTCTTTTATTTTATTTATAATCTGTTTTACTTCATCTTCAAAAGCAAGATTCAGATTGAAGATTTCATCGACTGGAATCCATTTGAACTCTTCTATGCTTTTCGAATCCTTTCTTATTTTCGGGTTTCCAATTATTTTACCGATGAAATAAAGACAAATGGTTGGTTTGTCTTCTTCTTTATATTGTAAAGTAAAAAATTTAGAATTGTATTTGACTCCTAGATCGGCATAAACTTCGTCTTTTATTGCTTTAAATGGGTCCTTTTCGTTTTCTAAAGCTCCAAATCCACCAGGCAAAGCCCATTTACCAGTATGAGGTTCTCTTTTTCTTTTTATCATTAATATTTCTTCAAAATTCCTTCGATGAATTATTGATATTAGAATTATTCTGTATTTCATTTTAAAAGCAAATAAACTTACAGATTATTAAAATTTTCTTTTCATTTCAATCAAAACATATTTAAATAGACTTTTTTTTCTTAAAAGTATTATTATTAGGTGATATTCATGGGTGAAATTAAACATAAGAGTGTTGGAAGCTTACAGAAAGGCAATTACGTTATAATGGATGGTGCTGCTTGCATCGTGACAGACTTGAAAACTTCAAGACCTGGAAAGCACGGACACGCCAAAGTTAATATGACTGCGGTTGGTATGATTGACGGCAAAAAAAGAAATACTGTCATGCCAGGACATGATAACGTAGAAACACCCGTTATTGACAAAAAAAATGCTCAAGTGTTAAGTGTAACAGGAAACACAGCAAATGTCATGGATATGGAGTCCTATGAAACCTTTGACGTCGTAATTCCACCTGATATGGAAGGACAGGTACAAAATGGTGTCACCATTGTCTATTGGGTTGTATTGAACGATAAAATACTAAAACAGATTAAGAGCGAATAAAATGGTCAAATTTCCAGAAGCAGAAGCAAGGCTTTTCAAAAATATCTTTGTATGCAAGAAATGTAAATCTAAAATCAGAGCTCCAAGCCTGAAAGTTGCGGCAGGTAAGGTGGCTTGCAGAAAATGTGGTGCAAAAGCGCTTAGAACTGTCAGGAAAAAATAGCAAATCTTTTAAACTTCTACTTTTCTAAAGAGAATTATGGGTTTTTTATCCAATAATGCAATAACCATAATATTTTATCTAGTGGTCTTCTTCATAATCTACAGGAATAGAAAGAAATTTGAAGTGCAGTCAAAGATTTTTTTCCTCTACAAAACAAAAATAGGCCTTAAATTTATGGAGAAAATGGCCCAACCATTATCCAAAAAACTTGATAATTTTGGGGGAATACTGTTCAATAGCAGTGGGTTGCTGGTGATGGTTACAACTGTTTTTCTGATTATAAACAGATTCAACGAAGCTTTCCTGGCAAGCATTATTAGAAACATACTGTTTTTGTTTGCAATATCATTCATAATCTTCTTAATTGCAGTCATCGGTTTCAAACAATTTAAGAAAGCAGGAGCGATGGGTATATACGTTGGTTTTGCAGGAATGATAATCATAACAGGATTCATATTTCAAGGAATCTATAATCTTGTATTTAAACCGTCTGCACCAGCTGTTTTGAGTCCAATAATACCAGGAATAAGTATTCCGGGTAGCCCAATTGATGTTCCTCTTTTCTATGGTATAATTGCTTTGTTCGTTGTGATTGTAATTCACGAGTTTTCTCACGGATTGATTTGCAGGGTTCACAAACTGAAAGTCAAGAGTTCAGGAGTTGGAATAATGGCGATTCTGCCTTTGGCTTTTGTAGAGCCTGATGAGGATGAGCTCAAGAAAGCAGATTGGAAAGTCCAAAACTCGATGTTTGCTGCAGGACCATTTTCAAACATACTTACAGCGATTTTTGTTCTGTTACTGATGAGTTTTGTGTTTGTTCCTTTAACATTCTCTTTGACAGAACCTGTTGATAACGGTGTGATGGTTTTTGCGGTTGAAGGTGAACCTGCCTATGATTCAAACATTGGAACTCAAGGAATGATGATTCTCAAACTTGACGTTTTGAGCAGATATGCTGTTGCCGATAAGAATTCAAATATAGGTTCAGATGGTGGTAGACTGATAACTTCAGTTAATGGAGTTGAAACGCTCACCGTAGAAGATTTTATAACTGCATTTGATGGTCTTGAACCTGGCAAGGAATTAATACTTTCTAATGCAGAGGAATCTTTTTCAATAATTCCAAGAGATAATGATGGCCGAGCATATGTGGGTGTGAACATAGCCTATCTGCAGTTGAAAGAAGGTTCAAGCAAATTACTGTTTCAGTTCATGGTAATAGTTCTTGAATTGTTTATTTGGATATATGCTCTCAGCTTTGGTCTTGGACTTGCAAACCTTCTACCTCTAGGACCTGTTGATGGTGGCAGAATGCTTCATTCCACACTTGATAAAGGGGTTGGAAAGAAAAGAGCATTGATAGTTTTTTCAAGAATAACAGCTTTCTTTTTGATATCAATAGTGGTTTTAATACTTGTGCCTATTTTCAAAGAAGTTGTATTCTAATTATGTTTTTTTCTTTTTGTCAAAATACTTCTTAACTTTCAGAATGATTTTAGGAGAAGCGCTTGCTCCCAGTTTATAATAAACTTTTTCAGCAGTTTGTCCCCATGAATAGTCTCCTTTCTCGGTTTTTATATCAGCGACCTCAAATTCGCCTGTTGCGACACCTTTTTTTAGATGGTAGTAAATAACCCTTTGGGTTGCTTTTGGAAATAGCTCCAAATATACTTTGTGCACATCATATCCGCATCCTTTACCCATGAAATGGAGAATTTCTACTATGTTCTGTCTAATGTAGCTTCCAATTGGTCTGCCTGCGTTCATATTTTGCAATATTGAAACTAATTATATAAATTTTGCGCAAACAAAATTTATGTTCAAAAACCTTTTTTTGGTTTTTGTAATATAAAGTTTTTTATAATCTTTTTATTTTAAAGATAATATGTACCTATATTTTTTGAACAAACAGAACCTTGATCTTAGCATTGCAGAAGTTCTAGCACTTGCTAAAACAGATTCCTTCAAGATGGTTGATAACTGTCTGCTCATGGATGAACTGATAGATTACAAACGTCTCGCCTATACCAAGAGAGTCTATAGGTTGTTATTTGAAACCGATAAAGAAGGGTTGGTGGAAGCGGTTAATTCGTTTGACTTTAATAGTGTTTACAAAGAAAGCTTTCGTCTCAGGTTTATCAACAATGAGGATTTTGACGTTGAAGCTCTTGCCAATATGATTTGGCAGAATCTGACAAAACCAGCTGTCAATATGCGTGATGCCAAGACAAAGATTGATATAATTGTTTGTGAAAAAGTATTCTGTGGTCTAATACTTGGAGAACAACAGGACAGATTTGAAGATAGAAAGGCACATCTACGACCCCATAATCATCCCACAAGTCTCCACCCCAGACTTGCCAGATGTTTGGTTAATCTGATCAATTCTGACAATCTGATTGATCCTTTCTGTGGTTCAGGAGGAATAATGATAGAAGCAGGGCTTATTGGTCTTAAAATAACTGGCTATGATACTGATGAAATAATGCTCAGGAGAGCCAAGGAAAATCTTGATTTTTTTGAAATAAAGAATTATGTTTTGGAAAACCACGATGCTTTGAGAATAGATAAGGATTTTGGCGGGATAGTAACTGATTTGCCCTATGGAAAGAACTCGAAGGTCAACAACATGGAAAAAACATTTTCTGAATTTCTAGAAAATTCTTACCATTTTGTTGACAATGCAATTGTAGTGTTTCCTGATTTTGCAAATGCAAAGGTAATCATTGAAAAAACTGATTGGAAAATAAAAAATAGTTTCACATACTTTGTGCATAAAACATTGACAAAAGAAATATTTGTTCTAGCTAAACATTCCTAGAAAGTTCTTTGCGGTTCTAAGAGCAATGGTTGATTCTTCGATATCTGTATCTTCTCCCATTTCTATTTTCAGCTTTATTTCATAAACATTTTTTATTTCTTCAAGGAAAGGTATTCTTACGGATGATTCCTGCAGTCCTTTTATTGCTTTCTCAAAGGAATGTGGTTTGCTATTAACAACCTCCAGATGCTTTTTTTTCAACGCACCATAGATTGCTTCATAGCTTTTTATTACTATTTTCTTAGTCATTTCAACTGCTTCGTCCAGTTGATCTTTTTCTTCAGCATCCGGTTTTGGAATTGGTATATCTGAAACTTTTTCTTCAGGTGATGGTTTATTTTTCTTTTTTTCTTCAAAATGTGAGAATATGAAATCATCACTATCTTCTTTTTCTTCAATTGCTTCTTCAACATCTGGTTTTGAAATTTCTTCTTCCTCAGAAACAGGTTCTGCCCAGGAAGATTCTTCCTGTTCAATTGTTTCCTCGTCTGTTTCTTCTTCGGCTGTGTCTTCTGTCCAGGATGTTGATTTTTCCTTCTTTTCTTTTGGTGGCTCAACAACAACATTTTTTTCCAGTTCATGTGCTTCAATCTCGTCCAGAACAGACAAATCATCGGCCAAATCAATTGAATCAATTTCCGGAGGAACTTTGTCTGGAACTTTTTCTTCTGGTTTTGATGTTGCAATTGATGTTTCTGTAATTAGCTCTTCGGTTATTTCTTCATCTTTTTCTTTAATTAATATTCTGTTTACAAATAATAAATAGATTTTATTTTTTGTTATGCTAATAAACAATTTGACTGGCTTTTCAATTAAACCTTCAACTTTTTTTGTAATTCTGGCAAGTTCTTCAATGTCCTTGTCATTTAGCTTTTGAACGTCTCCTTTTTCTCTCAAATCTTTCTTTGTCAAATTATTATCTCTCATGTGTCGCACAAAGAAGAATTCCTGATTGTTTATTTTAGTGTTTTTTACTGCTAATGTATCCTTATCGAAGACGGAAACATCTTTTTCGAATTCTTCTTCATAATCCTGATATCCATAGAAAGTCTTTACCACAATGCTGGTTTTGTCTGAAAATGTTTGTGCAGAAACATCTGCTTCTGTCATTCTTTGGACAATAACACCTATTTTTTCTTCTGTGGTTATATCTTCTTTTTTTCTATATTTTAATGCAGCGGGTGTGTATAAAGAACTCCAACAACTTTTTATTGCCTTAAACAAAGCAGGTTTTCCTTTTACATTCTGAATTATACTATTGTTATTCTCTGAATCATCAACATAGTTCGGACTGCCTATTACTGTTAAATATGGTTTGTCAATGGTTGTTACCAGTTTTGCGATGTCAAGATGATCTATATCTATTGCCAGTGTTTCATAGGCCTCCATTAGTTCATCCTGACTTTGTTGTGAGAATTCTGTTTTGTCAAATAATTCTTTTATTTTTGTATAGGCTGCTTCAAGCGATTCATCGTTTGAAAAATCCGATTCACTTATTATTCTGTTAATCTGTGAATTAAGGTTGTTACCGGATACAAAATCATCAAAAAGAGTTGATTTTATTACAAAGCATATTGGAATGTTTAGTTTCTTTTTGTGCAGTTCTGCAAGATCGACTGCTTTGTATCCTACCACTTCTACATCTGACTTGTTTATCTTGTTAAGTGTTAATGTGTTATCCATTTGTAGTCCTCTATACTCGAGAATATGTATTGAGTTTATTTAAACTTTATGATTTTTAAATAATTTATTTCAAGAAGTTTCTCTTTTTTTGAATCCAGAAATTTACTTCAGAAATTTTTTGGCTTCTTCAACTGTTTTGTTATCAAAAACAACTGCGTGTAGTGCTTTTGTCAGACTGAAGGGTTTCTCATCCTGCCAAATGTTTCTTCCGACAGCTCTGCCTGTAGCTCCTATTTGCATCAGATTATAGGTCTCTTCTATAAAAGCTTCTGGACTGACTTTATCACCGCCTGAAAGAACAACTTTTGTCTTGCCTGCGTTTTTTATAACCCATTTGAAACCCTCATAGTCTCCGTTAAATTTTGTTTTTATTATATCTGCACCCAGTTCTGCTGCGACTCTTACACCGTAGGCAATGAGATTTGTATCCATTTTGTTAGAAACATATTTTCCTCTTGGATAAACCCAAACGATTACTGGAATTCCGTAGTCATGAGCTTTTTCAACGATGTTGCTGATTTCAACCATCATCTCGTCCTCATACTCACTTCCACAGTAGAAAGTGTATCCGACTGCAGAAGCACCAAGTTTCATGGCTCTTTCAACAGAACAAAGCTGTTTGGAATTGGGTTCTCCGTGGGTCATCATTGTCTGTCCATTGAGTTTGACGATTAGAGGAATGTCCTTATAGTAGTCCTGATAGTACTTCTCTGCAATTCCAGCCTGAAGCACTATTCCGTTGTAATGACCTTCAAGCGCTATGTCAAGTATGTAGTTTGGATCAACATTTTTTAGATTGAAATCACTGGGACCATGCTCCATACCCTGGTCGTATGCCAGGTAAATAGCTTTTCCTTTTTTAAGAATCTTATTGATCTGAATAGTCATGTACACACCCCTTTTTATATGTTAAATACTTATTGTTTTTAAACTTTTCTTATGATTTTACCTTCTTTATCTTTCTTTTGTCTTTTTTGAGTTTTTTAAGTAAATCATTTTTTGACAATAATATGTTCTTTGCACCATAGTTTTGAATTACTGACTCTGCATTTATGGCAGCTATTTTTAGACTGGTTTCAATGTTTTTATTCATTAAAAAACCTGCGACAAAACTTGACGCAAACGCATCTCCTGCACCGGTTGTTTCCAGAATCCTAAGTTTTTTTGCTGGACTTATGCTGTACAGTGTTTTTCCATCGTAGCAAAAGGCGCCTTTTTGTCCGTCTGTCACAACAACCGCTTCCATGTTTGGCAGTTTAAGTCTTTTTACCAAATCTTTTATGCCTCCTTTTCCAACCAGTGTTTCTGCTTCTTCTTTGTTCAGCATAAAAATGGTTGTGTTTTCAAGTACTTTTTTTATATTGGAAAAACCTTTTTCAACAAGGTATGATGAAGCGTTGAATGCAACTTTTATATTGTTCTTGGTGGCATATTCAGCCAGTTTTTTCATGGTTTCAAGACTTTTTCCCATCATGCTGCTGAAATAGAACCACTTTGTTTTCATCTTTGAAAAATTGACTTCTTTGAAAGTCAGGTCATTGTTGCATCCTTTGTAGGTGAGTATTGTTCTGTCGTTTTCTATTGAATCCAGAATCACAGAGTACCCTGATATTTTTCCCAACGTTCCGAGAAAATCAATATTTTCTTTCTTTAGAAGCTTGAAAATTTTAAGTCCGTTTTCATCCTTTCCAATCTTTCCAAGATAACCTGTCTTCATTCCCAGACGAGAAAATGCCACTGCAGTGTTTGTTCCACCGCCACCAATCATAAATTCTATATCTGTTATTAGAATCTTTGTTCCAAGGGGATATGCCAGCAGTTCTTCCACTCCTGTTTTGCTTTTTATTTCTATTAGCTCAGAATCTGTTTTTGCAAATACATCAACAGTGTTAGAACCAACTGTTATTACATCAAACAAACAAACACACCTCCTTTTAGCATAAATAGTTACGGCATAGTATAAATATTTAACGAAAGCTCTAATATGGAGTTCCTTTTCCTCCACGCCAGGGTTTATTCTCAGGGTATGGAGTTTTTAGTTTCAGAAATTTCTTGACTTCCCTGTTCACATCATAGCATTTCTTGTAAAGCTCAAGCCTATGTGCTTCCCAGTAAGGTTTGTAGATTCTTTCTCTGAAAAATTTATCGAAATGTTTCAATATTGTGTGATTCTGCCACCTGTTCGTATAATCTAGCTGTAGCCATGCTTCGCAGAACATTGTTATGCTTCCTTTCCATGTTTTATGTTTTTTTCCGTCAACAACTATTTCAATTGTTTTCATCATCAAACATCTGACATCAAGCTTCATAAGATATCTTGTATATTGGCTATCATTAGGTATGAGTTGGAATCTCCACCAATATCTCATTTCTTTTCCAACATTGGGAACATCTCTTTGAAAGTAGAATTCCTCTGCCTCACCGCCTTTTGGATTCTCCCAGCCTTCTTCGTCAAAGAAATCATACATCATCTGGTAAAGACTTTTAAGATTGAAAATGCCGATATATTCTATCTCCCACTTGGCGACCCTTATGTCTCTTCTCCAGTCGCCTGGTCTGTAGGTTTTTGCCATTAGAATTTATTTTAGCTAAGTCTATATATAAAGTTTTTTATTCAATGTCGAGAACCATTCTGAATGTTCGCCATATAAAATACCATAAAGAAACAGGTTTTGTTTCAAGCTTAACTTTTCCTTTTCTTACTGCTTCAAAGAAAGATTTGATGTTTTTTTCAGAGTCAACCAATCCATAAGTCATACCTATTTGTTTTAAATTATGTGCATCCGAAGTTCCAATTAATGTTTTGTTATACTTCTTTGCAACTCTATTTGCTTTTTTGTTAAGGTTAAAAAATAGCAAGTAGAAGTGAGAGTATTCAACTCCGTCAAACACATCGATGTTCTCAATAAGTGTTTTTCCAAGACAAGGCCCAACAACAAAGTAAGGATGTGGCGCGATTACAAGAATATCTTTTTTTCTTTTTTTCAAAGCTCTAATATCCTCAAAAGTCTTTATTTCTTTAGACTCTGACTGCGAAACATTGTAAAGCAAAACTTCCTTTCCTTCTACGAGTTTCTCGACGCCAGGAATAAGAAGAACTCCTTTCTTTTCAGCGTACTTCTTCAAATCATTGTTGTAATAAACATCTCCATGAAAAGTTAATGCTAAAACTTCAAAACCCTGCTTTACAGCGTGAGCTATTAATTCTTTAGAACTATACTTTATCTTATGATGTTTGTCCTCTCCTGCGTGTAAGTGTAAATCTGCTTTTAACATACGAGGAAGTGCTTGGTCAAGCTTTAAATAGTTTTCTTGATTTCTGCAAAGCTATGGACAAGACAAATGAACCAATTGACTACTTGCTTTTAGTTGGTGATGATAGACATAGAGTAACTGTTCCAAAGGATATTGTAAAAAATTTAGGATTGGAATCAGGAGATAACATTAAAATAACTTATGTTAAAGTAGACAAATATGGAAAACAACCTACTTTACTCCCTTTTGTTTCAATACAACCAATTGATGACATACACAGATTTAAGATTACTTCCAATGTAAAAAATTATTTAGAACTAAAAAGAGGAGATTATTTTCGTGCAATGATTGAGAAGTATGCTTAATCCAACCAACTATCCTGCTTTTTTAGCTTTTCAGGAAGATAGTTAGAAATTACAAAGTTTAGTCCGTGCTTTGCAAGTGCCTGCTGCTCTGCCCTGACTTTCATTTCCATTAATTGTCTCAAGGCTCTTATCCATTTCTTGTGGTGTTTGACAAATGGATCATTTTTGATACCATCTTTAATTCTTTTTATGTCAACGTCTTTTAGCGGGTGTGTCGGTAGTTTATAGTCAATGATGTCCTGAGGTGTTATTCCTATGAACTGTGCTTTTGGAACACAGAAGTATTTGTTTATATGGGCTGCATTGCCGCTGCCGACTTTTAGTGTTCTGTAAATGTTAAGGAATCCGTAGGGGTCTCCGTCTGTGAATACCAGAACCGGAAGCTTTATATCATCGCTTAACCTTCTAATAAATCTTCTACAGGCACGCGTTGGAACTCCACCCATACTAATTAAAATACAGTTTGCTTTTTTCCAGTAATTATGTTTTACAAGTCTTTGAAACATACCTGCTGTTTCGATTGCCAGAATAAATTTTGCATTGGTTTCAAACTTTAGTTCTTCAACGCTTGATGGAATAGAATATGCTCCGCTTCCAAACTTTGTACAGTCAATTCTTATGTCTGTTCCTGTATCGGGGTTTTTGTCAATCACAATTAGTTTTCCTGCAATGTCTCCGCCTTTTTCTTCAGGAATAAAACCTAGTTTTTCTCTGTTGACTTCAAACATTGCTTCTACATCGTCCATTACAGTATCTGATTCCGGCTGCTCCTTAAACCTTGCATCTCCCCAGTTCTTGCTGACATAGTAGGCTTCTCTTTTTGTGGCAATGTCTTTACTTTCTATTAAATCCTTTGAAAGTGACATCATTTTGAGTGTTTGAGCAAAAGTTTTTACGGTTGATGCGGCCAGAGTTCTTGATTTTATGCTTCCGTTTAGTTCAAAGAAACCATCGTTCGGATCATACTTTACATTGCTTAGGGCTCTGACTGGTGATTCTAGTACAGGTTTTTCTTTTTTCTTAATCTTGTCATATATTTTTTTTGCCTCTGCAATTATTTTTTCAGTTGTTTCACTCATTTTATTCTAATTCCTCTTTATCACTTTGTTCTTCCTGTTCTTCTTTTCCAATGCTTGCGAACTCTTCGTCATATTCTTCGTTTTTGTTCTTGTCAAATGTCATATCCTCAACTTCTCCTCTCTGTTTTTCCAATAGTTCTTCAAGCAGCTCCACAACATTCTTTTCTTCAATGTCAGAGTAATGCAATATGTCCTTTAAGGCGTCTGCAACGTGAGGTATGTATTTTTCAATGTAGCTCCTCTTTTTAATTTCATCATGAACTCTTCTTTTTTTACCAACATATCTGTATAGGTTTCTTCCAAGTTCCTGTAGAGCCAGTTTTATTTCTTTGATTATTTCAGGATAATGAGCCAAAGCTTCCTTCGCTTCACTTGTGAATGGAACCCAAACAGATGCAATGTGAACCAGAATAACACAGGGTCCCTGAGGCATGTTGTTTCCTGACTGCTGTAGTCCATAGCTTCTCCAGGAGGTCTTACACATTGAATCTGTAACTGCACAGGCACCCTGTTGATACAGCAGAGGAACTTTGTTTGCAAATCTTAAAAGCTGAACTGAACCTTCTGCCTGAAGTGTTCCTCCATAGGCAAGTGCAGCTTCTATTATGAATGGATTTCCTCTATAAACTGCAGGAGGCCTTGTGACACTTGTATAGAATTCTGCATTAACTTCCTTCTTCAGACCTTTCTCCAATAATTCTGCTCCAATTGGACTTATGCAGTCTGTTGGAGGAGTCATTATCTTTGTGTTTCTGATGGCTTCTATTATTTTTTCAGCGCTTTCATGGCTGATTCTTGCTGGTGTAGCCGTTGGCAGGATTGCTGCTTTTTCCAGTAGCTCCATGGCTGTCTTGCTGCCAACCCTTGAAAATTCTCTTTGCAGGAATAGTTTGATATTTTTTTCTTTGGTCCATTTCAGCATTTTCTGAAGTATTCCTAGTTCAATACCATAGGGGTGTGGTTTGATTTCTTCCGGTTGAAATGGAAGTTTGTCACTTGCTCTTGGAAAGATTATCTGCTCTCCCTTTGGATTAACATAGATAATTGCAGCATGCGGATTAATTATTGCAGTTTGTTTAAGATATTCATCAACTGATTGGGATCCTTTAAGATAGCTTCCTTCAAGATCAATGGTTATCTTTGTCCCGTGATCACTGGTCCAGTCCCTTATCTCGTCTTTCATGATTGCAGGCATGTTTTTTTGAGTGTCAATTTTTAGTTCATAGTAGTGAGCCGGTTGGTTTGGGCCTATCTTGCTTCTAATGACTGCAGCTCTGCCTGTTGTTAACTGTCCGTACATCACGCTGGCTGATATTCCTATTCCCTGTTGTCCACGACTTTGTCTTAGGCTGTGGAACTTTGAACCATAGAGAAGTTTTGCAAAGATTTTTGGAATCTGATTTTTTACAATTCCTGGTCCGTTGTCTTCAATTGATATTCTGAACCTGTCGTTTCCCATGTCTGTCATTACAATTTCCAGTTCAGGCAGAATTCCTGCTTCATCGCAGGCATCGAGAGAATTGTCAACGGCCTCTTTTATGGTTGTGAGAAGCGCTTTTCTTTTGTTATCAAAACCCAGAAGGTGTCTGTTTTTCTCAAAGAATTCAGCGATTGAGATGTCCCTCTGCTTCTTTGCCATCTCATGGGCTTTTGTTGAATTACTTGGAGTCTTTACTTCTGACTTTGGAGCCTCAATAATATCAGGTTTACTAAAAGAATCCAATCCCATATTTTCTTCAACCATGTTTTTTATGATTTGCTATTTGTTTAATAACTTTACGAAAATGTACACTCTTTATTAGTTAGAAACATTTATATATTTTTCAATTTATAGGTTTATCATGGCTTATTCAGAACTGGTTTTTTTTATCAAAGAACAACTAGGTATGGGAAGGGATGCAAAAACAATAAGAGATTACCTCATAAGGAGAAACATTGACTCTAAATCAGTTGACGCTGCATTTGATGAAGTGTTTGGTGCGAAGGAAGAAGAACCTAAAGGTCATGGTGAAAAAATAGTTTTGGCAGGAATAGCTGTTTTGGTTTTTGTGTTTATTGGAGTGGGTTTTTTCTATTACAACCAGATAACTCCTGTTTCACCGGTAAGCGACAATGTGCCTTCTTTAGAACCTGTGAATGAGCTTCAGCAAAAATCTATCTGCAACTTTGATGATGATGAAGCAAAGTATCAATGCTATGCTGAAAAATTTGAGAAAGATGAAATTTTCTGTTATGAAATAGATGATGTTAGCGAGAGAGATTTTTGTTATATTGCTAAAGATATGTATGCTATGAGTGTTTAGAAATCATGCATTCTTTGTTCTTTTATCTGTCTTCTGAACTTTTCAAGTTTCTTGTAAACAGTGGAATGAGTTGCGCCATCCAGTAGCAAATCAACTGCGTTTCTTGCTGCTGCAACATTTTCTCCAAGACCAATTATTGAGACTGTTTTTCCATAGACTGAAACACTTGTTTCTGTGAGCTGTTCTATAATTTCTCTTGATTTACCTTTTTTTCCAATAACTCTTCCTCTGACTCTTTCAAGTTGATTTTTTTTGCCGGCAAAATCCGCAAGAGAAATAATTTCCACTGAATAGTCCTGTTTTAGAAGCAGTTTGGCTGTTTCAGGGTTGAAACCTCTGCCAATTGCCAGTATCATCTCCCTAACCTGATAGAGTTTTACAGCGTCTTTTCCAGATATGGTAACTATTCCTTCTTTTGAATCCACATCTATTTTGGTGCTTGTAAATTCCTCTAGTTCTTTCTTGGTTTCACCATTTTTTCCGATAACCACTGCTACTCTGGCTTTCGGAATTTTCAATTCATGCATGTATTCGTCCATGTTAATAGAAGAAAAAGGAAGGTGCTATAAAAACTTTATTGAAGAATTTTCAGAATTTTATCAACTTTTTTCTCATCCAGCAGCTTTAGAAAGTATCTTTTAAGATTGTTTATGTCTCTATCATACAATTCTCTTACGCCCGGTGATCTTGTCAGAGTTGCCTGTGAAAAGTCTATTAATACAGGTTCATCGTCGTCATTTAAGATGTTAAACTCAGAAAGATCTCCGTGAACCAAACCCTGCTCTTTTAAATCCTTTACACATCTAACGATTTTTTTTAGGAATTCTTCTGGGTTATCAGGTCTTGAATCCTTTAGCATGGGTGCCGGACTTCCAATCATGTCCATTAATATTATGTTGTTTTTGAAGGTAATCGGTGTAGGGACATTAATGACTTCTCTTGCAATCATCAGGTTTTTATATTCCCTCTGGGTCCATGCAAAGACGATGTCTCTTTTCTGTTTTTTCATGTTTATGTATCTAGGATCTGCTTTTATGTATTGATACATCTTGTTGAAATTGCAGTTCTCCAGACGGTATATCTTAACAATTATTTTTTCTCTGTTTTTAGTGGTTGCTGAGAACACATTGGCTTCCTTACCTATCATTATTGGGCTTCCCAACTCTTCGAAATGACCCTCACTGCTGAGCTTGAAGAGCGTTCGTAGAGAGAACTCTGAAAAAACGTTTTTGTAGACTTTCCATTTCTCTTTTGCATCAGGCATGAGTATGAAAAGAGTTGTTAATATAAAAAACTATTGAGAAAAACAAAAATTAGAATTTTTTAAGAAAATTAAAGTAAAAAAAATTAAATTATTAAATTTATAGATCGTCTGCAGTTACAATTGTCAACCTGTTTGAGGTTGCTTTTGTTTCCATTGCGACAAGGAATTTAACGTATGTTCTTTCTGCTGAGATGACAAGATTCTTGTCTATTGCTCCGTCCAAAACAACTGCGTATATTCCTGTTTTCAGACTTTTGATTGTGCTTTCAAGTTCTGAAACAGGCACTTTTCCCAGAATATTCAGGCTTTCGTCAAGCACGTATGCTCCTCTTGTGCCAATCAGATCTTCAAGCATATCATTGAAGCTTTTCTTTTCTTCAGCTGTTAATTTTTTCTTTGCAAAAGTCGTTGTTCTTTCTTCTCTTTTTTCCGGTGGTCTGTTAGAAGTTCTTGTGTCTCTTGAAACGTTTCTTCTGTTGTCAATTCTTTCTGGTCTTTCATTGCTTACTTGTTTTTTTACTTGAGAAGCAGGTGCTTTTGATTCAAGCTTTGCCTGTTCTGCAGCCACTCTGCTTCTAAGTGCCTTGTGAATCTCTTTTTTAGTAATTTCTTCTACTTCTTTTCCGTCAGGAGCCTTTGTTACAAAGTCTATTTCTGCAACCCCTGATAGTTCTTTAATTATTAGGTCTCCTCCTCTGTCACCGTCGACAAAGACAGTTATTGTTTTCTTCTTGCTAAGTTCAATTATTGTTTCAGGAACACTTGTTCCATTCATTGCAATTGCGTTTTTAAATCCGTGTTTTAACAGGTTCAAAACATCTGCTCTTCCTTCAACCAGTATGATATCTTCACTTTCATCGATTGCAGGTCCTGCAGGAAGTCTTTCTTTTCCATACTCCTGTATTTCCATAACTCTTACGGAATATGCAACTTCATCGGCAAGTTCTTGGCTGTCAGGAAGTACTCCGTCTGTCAAATCTCTCAGAAGTTGTTTTGCTCTGTCAACAACCTGCTGTCTTTTTGAGATTCTAATGTCTTCAATTGATGTAACTGTTGTTTTTGCATTGCATGGGCCTATTCTCTGAATTATTTCAAGAGCTGCAGCCACAATTGCGGTTTCTGCTTTGTCCAATGAAGATGGAATGATTATTTCTCCTGCTGTTTTGCCTGTTTTTGTATCGGCTTCAACTTCGATTCTTCCTATTCTTCCTGATCTTTGAAGTTCTCTAAGTTCTAAATCTTCTCCCAGAAGTCCTTCTGTCTGTCCAAATATTGCTCCAATTACATCTGGTTTATCTACCACGCCCTCAATTTGTATGTTTGCGTGAATAATGTATTTTGCTGCACTCTGTGCGATTTTTGCCATTTTATTTTCCTCCAAAAATTTTCTTTTTGGATGTCCCAAAAATCTTTGTGATTTTTGATACCTCCTTTTTAATCGTGAAATCACAGTTTATAGAAGTATTTCAGTTGGAAATTATTCCCCAAATGATAAATGTGATTTATACTTCTTAGAACAAGCGTTGCTTTCTAAACTCAATTGTTGTGTAAGTGAATATGATCGTGAGCTTGTTCTGATGTGATTTGATGATTAATTATCATTAAATTTGTTGCCCGAGGCACCAACCCCAAATATCATTGCTTGACTGACGTCGTACTCAAGTGGGCACTCTCTGTGCCGGGCTGAGTCGTGTAAGAGTGTCTTTATCTCATAGCTGAACCCGAAGGTTCCTGCTCGAAAAAGGACCCATTTACACTACTAAAAGGAAATAATATTGGATTTATAAACATATCGATTATTGTTATAAGGTTTTTATTGTCTATAAATCACATCCACTCAGTTTTGAAAGTGTTTCAAAACTCTGCGTTCCAGGATATTGTTGCCCGTTTATAACCCATGTTGGATAGCCGCTAATTCCTGCCTCTTGACAGGCAATTGTTTGGGCTCTGGCGTCATCTTCCTCTGCACATTCAACATATTCAATGTTTTCAAATAAATCTCCGAACATCTCTTTTTGTTCGTTGCAGTGACTGCACCAGTATGCACCATACATTTTAGCACCTGATTCACCAAGGCATTTTGCGAATGCTTCGAGTGAGTCTTCGTCAGATTCCTGTTCATCTATTTTTTCAATAGGTTCTATGGATTCTGTCTGTCCTTCTGTGCAGGCTTCTGCTTCAGGAGTTTCAAGACAGTTGATTATTTCTGAATCGGTTCTTAGTCCTTCCATGTAAACAGCGAAAACATCTTTTTGCTTTTCAAACACCAAACTTTCTTTCAGATCATTTTTTACTTCTTCAAAAGAAAGAGTTGTTTCAGAAATTTTATCCAATGTTTGTATAAGATGATATCCAAATCCGGTTTTTGTGATGCTATACTTTTCTATTTCATTAGCAAATGCCGCATCCTTGTATTCCTGCACAAAGCTTGAAGATCTTGTGAATGCAGGATATTCTCCGCATGAAGCTATGCTTCCAGGATCTTCCGAATATTCGGTTACTAGATCGCAGAATGATTCTGGGTCTTCTGCAAGGGCTGCTTCAACCTCATCCATTATGGCCAAAGCTTCTTTGTCGGTTCTTTCAGGATCTATTGTTGATATCAAAATGTGTCTTGCTTTCACGCTTTCAGGTAGAGTAAAATCCTCAACATTGTCGTTGTAGTATTTTTCTGCTTCTTCATCGCTTACTTCAATATCTGTAAATACAACCGTGTCAAGGAATTCAAAAACTTTCAACTGATCTTCAAATTCTTTCAGTGAGTATCCTTGTGTATTAACATTTGCTTCCAATTCTTCGATTGTAATTTCATTCTCAGTCAGAATTTCTTCAATGTTATCATCCACTTCAACTCCTGCTGCTTCTGCTTCATATATCAATAATTTCTTGTCAATTAACTGGGACAAGATAGCATTTTTGTCAAGCGCCTGTTGTAATTCTATAGGTAATCTACCCATCTCTGTGTCCAGTTCAGATTCATATATTATGTTGTTATTGACGACTGCAATTGTTGTGTCTGAAATTGTGGTTTCTGCTTCACTACCACCAAATTTCCATATCAGTAGAATAGCTACGATTGCTATAATAACTAGAGCTATGAAAACACCTGTTTTTGATGTTTTAGTTTTTGTTGACTTAAGCTCAGAAGTTTTCTCTTCTGGTTTTTTCTTAGTAGTTTTTTTAACTTTTCTCTTTGCCATATTCAAAATCTCCGGTGATTTTTATTATTAAATCACCTAGCTGGTTCTTCACCCCTTTTTAAGAAATGTTATTGCTCTTTTTTATATAAAACTTTTGTTTAGATGGTGAAATTATAAATAATTTGAATCGTTTTTGTCATAGGTTGTGCGATTGCTTTCACCCAAATTATATTTCTGATTGTCATCTTCAGAAACATTGTATTCATTGACAATCGAATCAGTATCTGAAATTTTATAGTCACTCACTTCTTTCTTTTCCATATCTGCTTTGAAGGTTCTACCGCATCCGCATCCCGCAAAGACTTGTTTCTTCTTTTTGTGAACAACTTCTTCACTTTCATCTTCGGAAACTTTCTCCTGAATGCTGTTTTTGTCTTCTTCAAATCCAAGCATGTTTAACTGGGCGTTTTCATGGGTTTTAGAATGTTCTTTCCAGATTTCAGAATTTTTAATTAGATGAAGAAATCTTTTCTTTTCAGTCTCTGTAACTTCTTTGTCCAAAAGTTTGTTTTCAAGATTTATGAATTGAACCATTGTTTCTTTATGTTTCTTTAGTCTTTATTTATCTTTTGTTTAAGACTACTGACTAGTTTACATAAATATTTATATTAGTTGTTCAATGGTTTAATGGTATGTATGACATAGTTGTTGGGAGGAATGAGTCCGATAGAAAAAAATATGGTGAAAAAGGCACAGTTCTAATAGGAAAACATTATGTAAAGATGGGTAGAACCAGTTCTCTTGTTAACAAAATTTATCTTGACATGATTCGTTCCCACGTTGTTTTTGTTTGTGGTAAAAGAGGAAGCGGAAAAAGCTACACAATGGGTGTTATCGCCGAAGGTATGACTGATCTGCCAAGAGAAATTAAACGAAACATATCGATAATAATGCTTGATACCATGGGAATATACTGGACCATGAAATATCCCAACAAGAAAGAGAAAGACCTTCTTGAAGAATGGGGTGTTGAAGGAAAAGGTCTTGATGTGAAGATTTATACTCCAAAAGGATTCTATGATGACTATAAAAAAAAAGGAATACCTACAGATTATCCTTTTTCTGTCAAGCCTTCAGAGCTTAATGCAGAAGACTGGAATATAACTTTTGGTATTAATCCAAATGAGGCAACAGGTGTTTTGATTGAAAAGCTAATCTATGATTTGAAAGAAGCTGGTAAGAATTATGATATTGATGATATAATAAAGAAAATTGATAAGGATCCTGATGCCGGAAAGTCTGTTAAAGACGCAGCCAAGAATCAGTTTTTGAATGCAAAGAATTGGGGTGTGTTTGACAAAGAAGGAACGCCTCTAAAGGATTTGGCCAAAGGTGGTCAGGTTACGGTTCTGGATGTTTCCTGCTATGCAACTGTGCCTGGTTCATGGAACATAAAAAACATGGTCATTGGACTTATTTCTCAAAAATTATTCATTGAAAGAATGCTTGCAAGGAAAAATGAGGAGTTTCAGGAGGTTCACAAATCTGTTAATTACTTTGGTGATGAACAGATTGTGAAACAGGAATTTCCACTTGTTTGGCTGGTAATTGATGAAGCCCACGAGTTCCTGCCTGTCACTGGCAAAACAATGGCGACTGATCCGCTAGTTACAATTCTCCGAGAAGGAAGACAGCCAGGAATATCGCTTATTCTGGCAACTCAACAGCCAGGAAAAATTCACACGGATGTCATGACCCAGTCTGACACGGTTATTTCCCACAGAATCACTGCAAAGATGGACGTCGATGCTCTTGGAATGCTTATGCAGTCCTATATGAGGGAGGGACTTGATGTTCTGCTTGATAATCTTCCAAGATTCAAGGGTGCTGCAATCATTTTTGACGATACAAATGAAAAAATGTATCCCATAAGAATCCGTCCAAGATTTACCTGGCATGGCGGAGAGGCTCCAACTGCTCTGCATGAAGAAGAGGAACTTTTTGAGGATTGAAGATGCACTATAGGGAGTATGTCCGTGCCACTGGAATAAGTCTGCTGTTTACTTTCTGTTCATTTTTGTACTATCCAATAATCTCACCCTACATTAAGGCCATGGGGTTTGACAATTTTCAGGTTGGTTTGTTATTCTCAGTTTTTCCTCTTACGGTTATACTTGTTTCTGCCATACTTGGCAGACTGGCGGACAGCATTGGCAGAATTAAAATCATAGTGTTTGGTTTGATTGTTGAAATAGTTGCCACGGTTTTGTATTTGGTGAATGCTCATTGGTTGATGATAATAGCTGCCAGAATGCTAAACGCGGTGGCCTATGTGGCTGTTTTATTGGTTGCACTTGCAAAAATACAGGGCGCATTGTCAGACAGGGACCGTGGCAAGTATACTGGTTGGAGTCTTAGCATTGCACAGGTGGGTGCAGTGGTTGCTCCTGTGCTTGGGGGGGTCCTTGCCGATCAATTGTTTATTACGGCTCCATTTATTCTGACGGCTGTTTTGCTTTTGATGCTTGTTTTCCTACTGATTTTCAGAACAAAAAAACTTTCCAAAAAAATAGAACAGGAGAATTTCAATATATTCAAAGCTTTGAAAACTTTTTTCTCATCAAGACATTTGAGGGGGGTGGCTGTTTTGGGATTTGTTATGCATGCGTCTACACCAGCCACGCTTGTTTTTCTTCCGCTTTTTATCATTGAAAAATTTGGTCTGAGCTATTCATACGTTGGAGTGGCAATATTCTTCTTCGGAGCGGCCCATCTGTTCCAGTTTTTCTTCGGAGCTCTGGCAGATAAATATGGCAGAGTTACAATGATTCTGTTCGGTTGCTTCATAATGGGTTTTTTCCTCTTTTTCCTGGCAACCATTCAGACTTACTGGGTTCTTTTGGTGCTTGTTTTTCTAATGGGCATTGGTGGAGCAATATGGAACATATCTGCATGGACTCTCATGTCTTCCATTGGCGAGAAGATGAACAAGACAGGTGAAATTATAGGTTCATACATGTCCATAGCCCAGACAGGTGCTTTCATAAGTTTTCTCATGAGCGGTTTGATTGTACAGGTTTTTGGTTTTGGAGTGTTGTTTGCACTTAATGGTTTTCTTATTGCAATAGGTATGTCAATAGCATCCTATTATTTCGGAAGATATGAACACTCTTCGGGAAACTAGACTAAACCTTTTTAAATCCATTAAAATTAGTTCTTTTTATGGCTTTTTCAAAATCATTTCCAAGAACGGTGGATAAGAGTTCTTACCCTGTTTGGGAAGAAATATATTTATCTGATGAAGAAGAAGCGAACCAAGAACAGAAGTGTAAGGATGAAAACGTTTTATTGATGAAAGAATGCATTGAAGATGCAAAAAAAATATTCTCTGACAAAAATCTTAAAGACTTTCAGTCAGACGTCATAAAAATTGCAATTTCTTTGTTTGAAAAAAGAGCAAGTCATGAAGTTTTCTGGAAGGAATCGAAAGCTAAGGAGAAGTTTGATTCTCTTTTTGGTGGAAAGCTTTCCGACGCTAAAAAATAACTTTTTTCTTTTTTGACTGTTTAAGGTCGTTTTCTGAAATTTGTAAAGCTTTCCAACAAAAGTGTTGAAAACAATTTCAAACAAAACCACGTCTTTGACGAAGCTTCTGGAGTTGATATGGTTGTGATAATTTAAACTAACATTTAAACTTAACTAAGATTTTCAAATATAGCTAACTTTTTAAGAGTTTTATTTCTTCCATTATGATATTATAATCCATAATGAACTCTCCTTTTTTTCTTAATGTAATATTTGGTTTTTCTTGTTTTATGATTTCAGATGGGAGATAATATTCCTTGTCTTTCCCAAATTTTTTTATCATTTTTACTAATAAAGGGTATATTTTTTGAAAAAGTAAATGGTGGGATTCTTCTCTTACTTTTTGACTATGTTCCAAGAGTTTTAACAAGTATCTCAAATTCTTAGATTTGTATTCTTGAAGTAATTTCTTCTTCTGTTTGAATAGTTCTTCATTATGTTTGTCTTTGGTGGTTATTGTCGAAGTTGTTGCAAGAATATGCATTGTTTTAGTATCTTTCACAATGTTTAAAATTTCTTTTTCAATCATTTCAGGAATTGGATAACGTGACAATATCACGCATCTTCCTAAGGCTTCTATTGCGATTAGACTATGTTTATAGCTTTCAATATCTAATGGAGATTTTTTTAAGTATTCATGAAGATTTTTTAATCCTTTAATTCCTTTATTTGCATTATTTATGTGGTGCGAACAAAATTTTTTTGCATCCTTTCTAAATGCTTTTATTATCTTTTCTAAGTGTAGTTCTTCCATAACTCTATCTAAATGGAGTGTTCCTTTCTCAATCTTTAGATCAACATCTTTTATGAATGAAGAATTAAGATTCATCGCGGCTTGATATTTTGCCAATAAGATGTAATACCAAAGAACAAAAGGTCTTTGTTTCCATTTATCGGACTGGATTCTTTTTCTTGGTTTAATTTTTTTTATTATTCCTTCATCAGAATTAACAAGAACGTAGTCTCCTTCTTTGAAAGAAAAGAGTTGTTTTAAATCTAAAACACATGGTTTTCCTATTTCTCTACACACAATTGCTGCATGCATCGTTATTCCGCCTTCTACTGTTAACACTGCTCTTGACTTAGTTATACTCTCAAAAAGTTCTGGATAAGTATTTTTAGCAGCCAAAATTGAATTGTTCTTAATTTTAGCTACATCTTTTATGTTATTTACAAAAACAATATATCCTGCGGTTGTTCCCATTGGAGAAGCTGGTGTTCCTTTCATCTTAGTATTTGATATACAACCTCTTCAATTGAATCAACAATAATATTTCCTTCTCTTCTCGCATCTTGTATTGTTCTCTTTGTCATATCAGGTGTTGTTGTTAGGAATATCCTTTGTGCACCTGCTTTTTTTGCAAAAGAGTTCTCCCCCAAAGAATCCGACACGTAGGCAAAAATATTCTTTCCTTCAAATAATTCTGTATAGGTTTGTTGTTTCATTTTTTTGCCTGAGTGAATGTTATTTTCAAAGAAAGAATATAGTTCTGCATTGGTTCCTTCTTGCTCTATATTGATTTTTTTTAGCATTGCTTTTTGTAGAAATACTGGTGCCCCTGAAAGTGTTTTCAGATTATAACCTTCATTGCTTAAATTAGGGATATGTTCAACTCCTTTGTAGCTTTCAATTTCAAGTTCTCCTTTATAAATTGCCCCTAACATCCAAGTCTTCATAGTATCTAGCATAGGATGTTTTAGTTGAATCATTATTTGCCAGTAAAGCAAAGCCTTATCTCTGAGATTAGTATTTTCTTCATCGAGAAGTTTCATAGCTTCTTTGACGTCTCCTACAACTCTTCGATAAACATTGTCATATGAAGCCCAGAGTTTAATGTAATGATTATTGTACTCTACGGAATATTCTGGATGTATGCTTAGCGTTTTTTTATCAATCATCTCCATACATTTCATAGCTGCTGCTTCTTTAGGTGAAGCTGATATTGGTGCTACTAAAGGTCCTTCAACATCAAACACAACATTTTTTATTTTTGTCATTTCATAGTGATTATTATTAACTTATTTAAATTTAAGTTGTCCTATTTTAAGACAACATTTATAAAGCATTTATCTTTAGAAGTTCTTATGCTTGAAAAATTACAAAAATTAGGTTTAACAGAAAAAGAAAGTCAAATATACTTGACATTAGTTAGAAAAGGTTTAAGTTCAGGAAATGATATTGCGAAAGAAACAAGTTCACAAAGATCTGTTTCTTATAATATCTTGCAGAAATTGGTTGAAAAGGGGCTTGTCAATTATGTTATAAAAGATAAAAAGAGAGTGTATTCTATCTCTGATCCAAAGTCTATCTTATCTGATATTAGGGAAAAAGAAGTAATTGCAAATGATTTAATAAAGGAAATAGAAAAACAAAAAGCAGTTCTCCAATCAAAAAATAAGGTTGAAGTCTATGAGGGGTTGGAAGGTTTGAAAGTAATTCACGAAGAATTAAAGAAAAATGAAGAATTAAAGGTTTTGAATGCAACAGGACTTATTTTTGAAAAATTAAAATTCAGTGCCAATCATATTATTAAAGATATTAGTAAAGGAAAAGTGAAGTTAATTGCTGTTCCCTCATTGAAAAAAACCCCTATGATTAAAACTATGAAACATATTAAATATCTTCCAAAGGAAGGAGAAAATTATGCCACAACTTTCATTTATGACGGAAAAGTTGTTATACAAGTAATAAAAGAAAAACCCTTCCTTGTCAAAATTGAATGTAAAGAGATTTTTGAAGGTTATTCAAAAGATTTTGATATTCTTTGGGATAAACTGTGAGGTTTATATTTATAAACTATTCTTCATCGAGAATGGTAGCAAGTGTTTTTCATCTTGTTGAATTAAGTTTACAAGAAATTTCTTTTTTATTTCTCGTAATTTTTCTAATCCTTTATAGTCTCTTGATTTTAATTCTTCTTTATATTTCATTTCAAATCCTATTTGTTCATGCACTTTGTCAATTATGAAGTCTACTTCATGTTTTTGTTTGTCTTGCCAGTATTTTATTTCATAATTTGAATTTTTGATTATTTCTCCCAGAATGAAAGTTTCAAATAAGAATCCTACGTCATTTCTTAGGTTCATTTCATTGAAGTTGTTGCAGAAATAGTTTCTGACTCCAGGGTCTATAAAATACTCTTTGTATGCTTTTACTATCTCCTTATTTTTATTTGTGTAAAAAGGGGTTATTCTTTTTATAATGAAGGTTTCTTCTAATACTTCCAAATAATTTTCTATTTGTTCTCTTGTCAGATTTAATTGCTGAGAAATGTCTGTGATATTGAGTTTTCCGCCATTGTTTATTGCTAAATATTGTATTAGTTTTTTCACGCCTAAAATTTCTTTGATATTTAGATAATCAACTAGGTCTTTTTTTATAAAAGTGTCAAAAATACTTGCTAATATTTCTTTTTTATTTGTTGAGAGTACAACTTCTGGATATCCACCATATTGCATATACTCTTCAATTTCTGCTTTGTATTCTGATTTAGGTAATTGTCCTTTAAATTTTTCTAATCTTTTTAACTTATCAAGATTTATTTTTCTGAACATTAGAAATTCTTCAAAATCTAAAGGGTATAAGTTATGAATAAATTTTCTTCCTGCAAGTGATTCTTGTATATTGTTTTTTATTGTTATTGACGATGATCCTGTTGCATAAATTTTTATATTTTCATGATTGTCATAAACGTTTTTTAATATTTTTGTCAAATCAGCATACTTTTGAAATTCATCAATAAATAAGTAAAATCTTTTCTTTTCATCATATCCTTCTAATTTTATTGTTTTAATGAAATTGGTGTAGGTGTTGAATTTTTCAACATTTTCAAGAATATCAAAATCAACATATAGTCCTCCTATTTGTTCATGGAGTTGTTTTAGAAGCGTTGTTTTTCCAACTTGTCTTGGTCCTATAATTATTGATATCTTATGTGAATCTTTCTCAGATAGTAATTTTTGGTAGAGTTTTCGTTTCATAATCAACCATAATACTTACTAATTTATAAATTTTTCTAAAATAGTTATAACTATTTTTTAGTTTTTTCTAAAATAGTTAGATTTTGTGCTTAAGAAAAGAAAGTCATGAAGTTTTCTGGAAGGAATCGAAGGCTAAGGAAAAGTTTGACAAACTTTTTGGCGGGAAAACTAAATAAGTGTTTTTCTAACTTCTTTTTTAATCAGTTTTTCTGTCTTTAAATCTCCTCTTCTCATATGAAGAAGAGTTGCTTTTAGAAAATAAAATATGGCTCGACAAATGTCTGTTTGTGTAACAATACCTTTTAGTTCACCATCTTCAACTATTGGAAGTCTTCTGACATTGTCAATCACCATTAGTCTGTTGGCTTCAAAGATATTTGTGTCTCCATAGATTGTCATTACAGGGCTTATCATCATTTTTTCAATTGTTGAGATTTCACACTCCGTAAGACACTCCACTATTTTTGCGGCGATGTCATACTCGGTTAGAATGCCTGCAATATTATTTTTGTCCATGACTATTATTGAACCTACTTCTTTTTCACTCATCTTTTTTTTGGCATCTATGAACCTTGCAGTTTTGTTCACTGTTAAAACATTCTTTGTCATTATTTCAGAAATGTCCATTAGGTCAGATGTTTTTATGTCCAGAACATCATATATTTTATCAAATAATCTGACAAAATCGGTTTGAGTAACAATGCCAACCATTTCTCTTTCATTCATGACAACCAGTTTTCTGAAATTGTTTTTTACAAGGATGTTTATTGCTTCGGCAACAATGGTGTCTGGTTTAATTGTTACAAGTTTAGGAGACATCAAATGACTGACTTTCAATTCGTTTATTCCTTTTGTGCTCACAGGCGCTTTTTTCAAAAGATCCCTTTCGGTCACCACGCCGACAGGTATGTCGCCATCCTTTACAACGACGCATGAAACTTTTTCTCCCACAATTATTTCTGCTGCGTTGCTCAGTTTGTCGGTTTTTTGAATTGAAATAACATATTTAGACATTATTTCAGAGACTGGTTTGTAGAGAACTTCTTCTATAACACTCTTTAGTTTGTTGGCAGAATTCCCTGCCTTGAAAAAATTTAGAAAACCCATTCTACTTCTTTTGTTTGTAATGTCCCTTCCTATGGATGGCTAGTTTTTCCATGTGTCCGTCTTCGATTGGAGCCTTGCTCATGCTGATCATTGAAGCAATGAATATTATTGCAAAGACAAGAATAAAAGCAAAAGCCCAACTCTTGTAATTAGGATTCGTTAGAAAAAATGCGGTAAGAACAAAACCTAGCATTGAAATAAGCATTAAACTGCTGTGTAATGGTGCAACCTTAAACATATATAATCACCTCTTGGTTTTATAATGGATGGTGAGTTTAAATATTTTATGATGAATTAGAACTTAACAAACTTCAACTTCTTTATGTCTTTCCTTGCTTGTTCTAGCTTCTTGTTGAAGTCTTTCATAAATGCAGACATTTTATCAGCAGCAATTACTTTTATTTCACCGGATGTCATCTTGCCTGATTTGTATGCTTTGTAGATTTTGTCCAACTCTTTGTCGTCTTCCACAAGGTGTTGCTTGAGAAGTTCGAAAACCATGCATTTTTCTACTTCAGCGCCAAGTCTTCGATGTTCTTCAAGTGTTTCTCTTCCACCGGTCACTGCTTTCATTATTTTTTTCTTAACGGATGCTTCGTCTTCTGGAATTGTTATACATGATTCTGGATGAGACTTGGACATCTTTATCTTTCCTTTTAGAGATGGAGTGTATTTGTGATAGAGTGCACTTGGGCTAAAGAGTTTTTTGTCCTTCATTCTGCTAACAACGTCTCTGGTGAGTCTGATGTGTGGATCCTGATCGATTCCAACAGGTATTATTCCAGGCATTCTTTCTTTGAACTGAGGATAGAGTATATCTCCTACCTGAGTTACAGCACTCATTATTCTTCCAGGGTCAGCGCTTCCATAAATCGCTTTGAATTCATTAAGTGTGATTTTTCTGGCTGCTTCGTAGGCAAAATGGACAACGTCTTTGTTTTCTGACTGGAAATAGAACACTGTTTTTTTAGGGTCAAGTCCTAGTGCGATGTATGCTGGAATGTGAAACTCCATTGCACGCTTCTTTCCTTCTTCCAGAGTTACTCCTCTGGCTGCTGCAGCTTCAAGATCAGCCACCAATATATATGTAATTGCTCCATGGTCCTGAAAATACCTTAGGTTTTCTACAACCAGCTTATTTCCAAGGTGAATTTCCTTGTTTGTAGGCATGATGCCGCTGAGTGCATAGAAAGGCTTCTTTTCTTTGATACACTTAGCAATAATCTTTAGATCTCTTCCTGCAAAGACAACTCCTCTTCTCATTATTTTGTTAGAATTGGGAAAGCTCTTGCTATCAAAAAGTTCAAGTCCAAAGTCTTTGACAATCTTTCCATAATCCTCAATGAGCTCAGAGCCATAGGGGTCGATTATTTTATTCATGTTATATCACCTTTGTTTATTCCTATATAAAATTTATGAAAATAAAAATATAAAAAAATAAAAATAAATTATTAATGCAGGCTAGCTACGAACTCAACATCTTTGTCGCCTCTTCCAGAGAAGTTGACAATCATTATATTATCTTCTTCCAATGTTTTGGCAAGCTTAAATGCATGTGCTAGTGCGTGGCTTGTTTCGAGTGCAGGTATGATACCCTCTACTTCTGAAGTTTCGTGAAAAGCTTCAAGTGCTTCAGTATCAGTTACTGTTTCAAATTTTGCACGTTTGATGTCCTTTAGGAAACTCTGTTCAGGTCCAACACCAGGATAGTCAAGTCCAGATGCAATGGAATAGACTGGAAGAGGATTTCCTTCTTTGTCCTGTAGCAGATAGCTATAAAATCCGTGCAGAGTTCCTGGTTTTCCAAGAGTCATTGTCGCTGCGTGTTTTCCTGTTTTAAGTCCTTTTCCAGACGGTTCTACACCAACAAGATTAACTTCTTTATCCGGCAAAAACTCATAGAACAGACCCATTGCATTGCTTCCACCGCCAACGCAGGCCACCAAATAGTTTGGCAGTCTTCCTTCCTTTTCAAGGATTTGCTTTTTGGTTTCTTCTCCTATGATTTTTTGAAAGTCTCTAACCATCATAGGGTATGGGTGTGGTCCAACAACAGAACCAAGCAGATAGAAAACATCGGGATTGTTGATAAAAAATCCTAATGCTGCATCAACTGCATCCTTAAGTGTTCTACCACCTTGCTTTACAACATTAACTTTTGCACCTGTCAATTCCATCCTAAAGATATTCATTGGCTGTTTTTTTGCGTCAATTTCACCCATGAAAATCTCACATTCCATGCCAAGAAGCGCAGCGGCAGTAGCAGTTGCAACTCCGTGTTGACCCGCACCGGTTTCTGCAATTAGCTTCTTTTTACCCATTTTTTTGGCAAGCAATGCCTGTCCAATGGTGTTGTTAATCTTGTGGGCGCCTGTGTGATTCAAATCTTCTCTCTTGAAGTAGATTTTGCAGCCATACTTTTTGCTTAAATTCTTAGCAAGGTATAGTGGAGATGGTCTTCCCACATAATCCTTCATCAATTGGACAAATTCTTTTTTGAAATCTTTGTCGTCTTTGACGCTTTCATAGGCAGTTGTTAGTTCTTCGAGTATTGGAATCAAAGGAGGTGGTACAAACCGTCCTCCATAGTCTCCAAAAAATCCTTTTTTATTTGGTACTGTTTCTTTATTTATTCTCATTTTATTTTACCTCGTATTATTTCTTTTTTTATCTAGTTTAAAATTATTATATTGCATAGAATAATTTAGAAACAGCGCCAAGTACCGTTAGAAATCTTGAATATAGAAGTATCTAGAAAAAAGTAAGGCCTAATGCCATTGATAATCACTTTTTCTAGTCATAGCTAAAAAGGTGTGAGGTTTTGTATTTAAATCTTTCCCTGTAGAACCATAAATTATATAAACAAAATATCAATTTCGCTAAATAGGTGTAAGTACGTACGAAAATAGTTAGTTTTTGTATGTTCCAAAAACCTGGAGGTTTTTGATATGACGATAGTTGGATTTAATTTTACAAGATTATTGGTTGAAAAGAATAAATCAATCAAGGGAAAGGTTAATATTTCAAACAATGTAACCATTAAGGCTGTATCAGAGTCAACTTTGGCCATTGATAAGAAAAAGAAAGCTTTAAAGTTTGAATTTCTTTTTACTTCAAAATATGAACCAGGTCTCGGAACCATCGATATAGGTGGCGAAGTAATTTATTTGGCTGACGAGAAAGTTGCCAAGGGTGCTTTGGATGGTTGGAAAAAGGAAAAAAAAGTTTCTAAGGAAATATTGCAGGGTTTGATGACACACATACTTTCAAAATGCAATGTTGAAGCGGTTGTCCTAAGTAGAGAAGTTAATCTTCCACCGCCAATACCTATGCCTAAAGTCAAGTAGATTTTTTTAACCTCGGAGTTGATGAAAATAGCTAATGAAATTAAATTAAAGGTTGCTGAAGCAATTCAGGATGATGTTAACAAAGGAATTGTCAGAATAGATAGTTCTTTCTTGAGAGAGATGGGTCTGAGACCGGGTAATATAATAGAGATTAAAGGAGAAAGATCAACCGTTGCAATTGCAGACAGAGCTCTTCCAGGAGACATGGGGCTTAATATCATTAGAATGGATGGTCTCATCAGAAGGAATGCCAAGACCACCATTGGTGAAATGGTTTCCATAAACAAGGCTGATGTCAAAGAGGCAAAGAAAATAACCATCGCTCCGGCCAGAAAGGGTATTATGATTAAGGCAAATCCGGAAGTTTTCAAACAGGGACTTTTAGGAAGAGCAGTTATCAAAGGAGACATTGTTTCTCTTGGCGGAACAAAGAGAAGAAAAAACACCATGGCTGAAAGCCCGTTCTTTCAGGATATGTTTTCTATGCTTGATGATACAATGATCGGCTTTGGTCTTGGAGATTTAAAGTTCATAGTTGTTGATGCAAATCCAAAACAGGCAGTTCTGATAACAGAACATACAGGTGTAAATTACACACCGGAAGCAGTTGAAGTCTCTGAAGAAAAAATGATTGATATCTCCTACGAAGACGTAGGAGGACTTGATTCAGAGATTAAGAAAGTTAGGGAAATGGTGGAACTTCCTCTGAAACATCCTGAAGTCTTTGAAAGACTGGGAATTGATCCACCAAAAGGAGTATTGCTTCACGGACCGCCTGGAACAGGAAAAACTCTGCTTGCAAAAGCGGTTGCAAACGAAACAAATGCAAATTTCATACTAATAAACGGACCTGAAATCATGAGTAAATACTATGGTCAGAGCGAAGAGAATTTGCGAAAGAAATTCGAAGAAGCAGAGAAGAACGCTCCATCCATTATTTTCATAGATGAAATAGATGCCATTGCCTCAAAAAGAGAGGAAAGCAAAGGCGAAGTTGAAAGAAGAGTAGTGGCACAAATGCTTGCACTCATGGACGGTCTAAAAAGCCGTGGAAAAGTTGTTGTTATTGCCGCTTCAAACATTCCTAATTCACTTGATCCGGCTCTGAGAAGACCCGGAAGGTTTGACAGGGAAATAGAAATTGGTGTTCCACAGGCAGAAGGAAGATTGAACATTCTGAAAATTCACACGAGAAACATGCCTCTTGGAAAAAATGTTAATCTTAAGCAGATGGCACAGGTAACCCATGGATTTGTGGGTGCGGACTTGGCAGCGCTTGCAAAAGAAGCTGCAATGATACTTCTGAGAAGAATTCTTCCAGACCTGAAACTGGACGAAGAAGAATCAATACCTCAGGAAGTGCTTGAAAAACTGCAGTTGAAAAACAATGATTTTAAGGATGCCCTTAAAGTTGTGAGACCTTCTGCAATGAGAGAAGTTCTTGTTGAAGTTCCAAACGTTAAATGGGAAGATGTTGGCGGACTTGAAGATGTCAAGCAGGAACTTATAGAGGCAGTTGAATGGCCTTTGAAAAAAGCCGATGTATTTGCAAGACTTGGAATCAGTCCACCAAAAGGAGTGCTTATCTATGGAGCGCCTGGAACTGGAAAGACTCTGCTTGCAAAAGCAGTTGCAACTGAATCAGAAGCAAATTTCATACTTGTAAAAGGTCCTGAACTGCTCAGCAAATGGGTTGGTGAAAGCGAGAAAGCCGTAAGGAAAATTTTTCAGAAAGCCAGACAGACTGCTCCAACAATAATATTCTTTGATGAAATAGATGCCATGGCCAGCAGAAGAAACGCATCCAATGATTCACACGTCAATGAAAGAGTTGTCAACCAGTTATTGACAGAGATGGATGGACTAGAAGAAATGAATGACGTTGTAATAGTTGCAGCAACCAATAGACCAGATATGCTTGATACCGCTCTTTTGAGACCTGGAAGGTTTGATAGGATAGTTTTGACACCTGCACCTGATAAGAAATCAAGGGAAGCAATATTTAAGGTACACACAAAAGGAATGAGTCTTGCTAAAGATGTTGATATTAAAATTCTAGCTCAAAAGACAGATAATTATGCAGGAGCAGACATTGAATCTGTGTGCAGAGAAGCAGGAATGCTTGCAATGAGAAAAGACATGAATGTAAAAACCATTAAGATGTCTTTCTTTGAAGACGCACTCGAAAAAGTAAGACCTTCAATAACAAAAGAAATAGATGATGCTTACAAAGAACTAAAGAACAAGTTCACATCTGCGCGTGGAAAGAGCATGCAAGAAGATAAGCCAGCCTACTATGGATAAATAATTTTATAAACTTCTTTTTATCTTTTATTTTCTAGAATGAAAATTATTGTAGTTAGACACGGCGAGACTCTTGAGAACATTGATAATGTTTGTCAAGGCAAGAATCATGGAACTTTATCTGAAAAAGGAATAATGCAAGGGAAAAAACTTGCTAAAAGATTAAAAGATGAAGAATTTGATTTAATTTTTTCTAGTGATTTAGCAAGAGCACTAGACACTGCTAAAGAAATAGTGAAGTATCATCCAAATCACAAAATTATTATTGATAAAAGATTGCAGGAAAGAGATTTGAAATACTTTGAAGGAAAACCATTTCCAGATGATTGGAACTGGGGAAATCTTCCTTCTGATGTTGAAACTGCAAGTCAAATAAAAGCTAGAGCAAAAGATCTGATTGACGAATTATATGATAAATATCCAAATAAAACAATTATTCTTGCAACTCATCTAGGACTTCAACTAGCTCTTTTTGCAGTAATACTAAAAAAATCAATGTCTGAAATAAGTGCAATGGGCAGAGTTGGAAACACTGCAGTATCAATTGTTGAAATAACTGAAGATAAAAATCACGAAATTCATTTGCTAAATTGTACTAAGCATTTAAATTAAAAAAACTTATAAACTTCTATTTTTATCTTTTTGCCATGGCCGATGCAGGAGACAGGGTGAAGGTTTTCTACAAGAAAGAAGTTCTTGAAGGAATACTGATGCCTGAAGAGGAGAAAGGATTCTTGTTTGTGAAGCTTGACAGTGGTTATAATATTGGACTGAAGGAAAGCTTTGTGAAAAAGGTTGAAGTTTTAAAGACAAAAAAAGAAATCAAGACAGGTTCAAAAAAAGTCTCTATCAAGAAAGGCTTGCCCACTATTTCAATACTGCACACTGGTGGAACAATCGCTTCAAAGGTTGACTATGAAACAGGCGCTGTCAGTGCTAAATTTACTGAAGAAGAACTTCTGGGACTATTCCCAGAACTAAAAAACATTGTCAATGTAAAAAGTCATCTTGTCAGAAATATGTTTTCAGAAATGATAAGATTTGCTCATTATAATATTATTGCAAAAGTCGTTGAAAGAGAAGTTAAGGCAGGTGCTGACGGAATAATTGTTGCTCAGGGAACAGATACTCTGCATTATACTTCGGCTGCTCTTGCATTTGCACTTGAAGACATTCAAATTCCAGTAATGGTTGTTGGCAGTCAGCGAAGCTCTGACAGGGGAAGTAGTGACGCTGCAGTAAATCTTATCGCAGCAGCAAACTTCATTGCAAACTCAGATTTTGTGGGGGTAGGAATCTGCATGCATGAAAACACTGACGATAATACCTGTCATATTCTTCCGGCAACAAAATCAAGAAAGATGCACACTTCAAGAAGAGATACTTTCAGACCAATAAATGCGACTGCAATTGCAAAAGTGGATGTTGAAAAGAAAAAGATATCCTTTATTGGAGACTATGAGAAAAAAGACAAGAGTAAGAAATTATCATTAAAGCTCTTTGATGAAAAACTAAAGATTGGATTAATCAAACCTCATGTCAACATGTTTGCTTCAGAATTTTTAGCTTTCAAAGACTTTGATGGGCTTGTCATTGAATTATTTGGTATTGGTCATATTCCAAATGTCAAAGTTGATGAATTTACGGATGAAAATGAGAAAATATCTCAAGCAATTAAAGTCTTGACCAAAAAGATGCCTGTTGTTGCAGCTTCACAAACTATTTACGGAAGACTTGACATGAATGTTTATTCTCCTGGAAGAAAACTTCTTGAAGCAGGAGTTCTTGGTAATTATTCTGACATGACTCCTGAAACATCATTTATCAAACTCGCATGGCTTTTATCAAATCACAAAAAAGATGTGAAGAAAATGTTCGGAGAGAATCTACGGGGGGAGATTTCTGAGCGAACAGAGAAAGATACTTATCTAATATAGAAAAATGGATTACAAAAATTTAAAATTTTTGAATCTCCAAAATTGTTTGGAGGAAAAATTTTGATAAATTACAAAAAACTAGGATTTAAAGCAGGTATTGAATGCCATCAACAGCTTGAAGGAAAAAAGCTTTTCTGTAATTGTCCAACTGAAATTAGAAAGACTGAGCCAGATTTTAAGTTTGGTAGAAGACTTAGAGCTAGCGCTGGAGAATCTGGAAAAGTTGATGTTGCAGCATCTTCTGAACAAGAGAAAAATAAGTTGTTTACTTACTGGGGTTATGATGATATCAATTGTTTAGTGGAAATGGATGAAGAACCTCCAGGTCCTATTAATCAGAATGCTTTGAAGACTGCAATACAAGTTTCTAAAATGCTTAATTGTGAAATTTTTGATAAAATACAGTTTATGAGAAAAACAGTTGTTGATGGTTCCAACACATCAGGATTTCAAAGAACCGCTATTATTGGAAGAGATGGTTTTATTACAGTTAATGGGAAAAAAATAGGTATCATAGGTGTTTTTTTGGAAGAAGAATCTTGCCAAGTAATGAAAAGAACAAAAGATCATGACACATATAATCTTTCAAGACTGGGAATTCCTCTTCTTGAGATTGCCACGCACCCCGATATTACTAATCCTGAGGAGTGTAAAGATGTGGCTGCAAAGATAGGAATGATACTTAGAAGCACTGGTGCTTGCAAGCGAGGTATTGGAAGTATAAGACAGGATGTAAATATTTCTATAAAAAATGGTGCAAGAACTGAGATTAAGGGATTTCAGGACTTGAAGAGTATTCCTAAAGTTGTTGACAATGAAATTAAAAGACAGAAAAAACTACTCAAAGCAAAAAAGAAAGTTGTGAATGAAGTAAGAAAGGCTGAGCTTGATTTTACAACCACTTATCTAAGACCAATGTCTGGCGCTTCAAGAATGTATCCTGAAACAGATGTTCCTACAATCAAGCCAGAGATTGGAAAGTTAGAACATATTGAAACCATTGATGAAAAAACTGTAAGATTCAAGAAATTATACAATCTCAATGATGATTACGCCAAGATTGCCGTTAAAAAAGAACAGATTAATTTCGAAGGATATTTCAATAAATACAAAGACAACAAATTTACTGTAGACTTTTTTACAAACATTCCTAAGGAACTAAAGAAAAGATACGATGTTGAAGTTGACGTTGCAGAGATCGCTGAAGAAGTTTTTGATAAGGTTGATAGTGGAGAGATTCCGAAAGCATCTGTTATTGAACTTTTAGCAGACTATGGAAAGACAAAGAAACTTGACTTTTCTAAATTTAAAGGAGCAACAGATGATGACCTAGAAAAAGAAATAAAAATAATTGCAGAGAACAACAGAGGTGCTTCAATGGGTGCACTCATGGGAATGGTCATGGCAAAATTCAAAGGAAAGGTTGACGGAAAAAAAGCAATGGAGCTACTGCAGAAATATCATAGATAAAGATGGTAAATATAAAACTCATTTCTTGGAACGTGAATGGAATACGTGCAGCAATAAAGAAGGGTTTCCTAGACTTTGTCAGACAGGCAAATCCAGATATAATGTGTATTCAGGAAACAAAAGCGCATCCAGATCAGGTTGATTTGGTTCTTGATAATTATCCTTATCATTTTTGGAACTCTGCAGAAAAAAAAGGTTACTCTGGAACAGCGGTTTTTAGCAAGATAGAGCCCTTATCGGAAAGCTATGGACTTGGAAAAAAAGAGCATAATGATGAAGGAAGAGTAATAACACTGGAGTTTGAAAAATTCTATTTAATTAATGTTTACACTCCAAATTCAAAGCATGGACTTCTCAGACTGCCCTACAGACAGGAATGGGATAATGATTTCAGGAAGCACATTAAACAACTGGAAAAGAAAAAGCCAGTTATAGTTTGCGGAGACCTAAACGTTGCCCATAAAGAAATAGATTTGAAAAATCCTGACAGTAATCATGACAATGCAGGATTCACAGATGAAGAAAGAGAAGGCATGACAAAACACTTGGCGGCAGGATACTTGGATTCATTTAGAGTTTTCAATCAGGAGGGAGGAAACTATAGCTGGTGGAGTTACATGTTTAATGCGAGAGCCAACAATGTTGGGTGGCGTATAGATTATTTTCTAGTCTCTGAAAAGCTGAAAACAAAACTAAAAGATGCGTTTATTTTACCAGGAGTTCTAGGTTCAGACCATTGTCCGGTTGGGATTGTATTGGAAAAATAGTTTATAGTATTCCCTCTTCTTTATGCCTGAAGGAACATTCATTTTTAAAGATACAATAGTGAATTTTGTTATAGGAAACAGACCGACAGCTTTTGTGATAATTTCCAGACAGATAGCAGAGAACTATAGAAAGTTCTTCAATCAGATGTGGACGCAAGCAAAAGATTAATTTTTTATATATCAACTTCTAACTTCTAATTATGTTGGGGACATTATTGTGGATATTGTTCATATTGGTACTTCTATACATTGCTTTTCAAATATTTCACAGAGCCTATTTCCTGCGAGACCCCGCAAGGAAGATTCCTATTGGAGACAACATTGTCTGTCCTGCTGATGGTAAGGTTATGAGTGTAAAGAAATTTGGTGAGAACAATATTCAGATTAACAAGAAATTTCTTGGAAAAGTAAAATCTTTTACAAATGATGTGGCTAAAAAAGGTTATATTGTATCAATTTTCATGAGTCCTTTTGATGTGCATATAAATCGTGCTCCCATTTCCGGACAGGTAGAATATGTCAAACATAACAAGGGAAAATTCCTGAACGCAGAATCGCCTGAATCAACTTTTGAAAATGAAAATACGCAGATACTTTTTGATGACAATGGTTTCAAAGTGAAAACAATACAAATATCAGGATTCCTCGCAAGAAGAATAGTTTCCTTTGTAAAGAAAAACGAGAAAGTTATTAAAGGTCAAAGAATAGGTCTGATAAAGCTCGGAAGCCAGGTAACAATGATACTTCCAGAAAGTGTAAAAATAAAAGTGCAAGCAGGCCAAAAGGTAACTGCAGGCACAACAATTATTGCAGAAAAATGAGACGAATTATTCCTAACATAATGACACTTCTTAACCTAGCATCAGGTTTCCTAGCCATAGTATTTACTCTAAGTCAGAAGTTTCAGACAGCAGCAATATTTATGTTTGCATCGTTTGTTTTGGACGCTGATGGCTTTGTTGCAAGAATTTTCAAAGCAGAGTCAAAAATCGGATTTCAGCTTGATTCACTGGCAGATGTTGTGTCTTTTGGAGTTGCACCAGCTGTCTTTGTGTATTCTTTGTTTCAAGACATAACTACACTGATAATCGCAGCATGCTTTGTATTGGCAGGAGCATTCAGGCTTGCAAGATTCAATGCATTTACAAGTAAGGTTAAGGGTTTTGTGGGGATGCCAATAACAATGAACGGACTGATATTTCCTGTAATTTATTTTTTTAATGCCAATGAAACATTTACATTGATAGTGATGATGGTTTCAATTGTGTTAATGCTTAGTAATATTCATTTCAAAAAGGTGATTTAACTGATACTAGAAGCTCTTTACTATTTCCTACCGGTTTTCATGGCAAACGGTGCTCCGCCGCTGGTGGCAAAGTTATCTTTTCTAAACAGACCAATCAACAAAAAGTTATTTGGAGAAAATAAAACAGTTAGAGGATTTGTATTTGCATGCATCTTTGGAACACTGACATTTTTCATACAAACTCTTCTTTACAAATATCCAGGAATTCAAAGCATTAGTCTGATTGACTATTCAGGAACCACTCTTTGGCTTGGTTTTCTTTTATCTTTCGGAGCAATATCCGGGGATCTAATTGAGTCATATTTCAAGAGAAAAATGAGAATAAAACCAGGAAGACCATGGATTCCTTTTGATCAGACTGATTTTGTGATTGGTGCATTTCTATTTTCATTTTTTATATTTATTCCAAATATAAAAATAATAATTACAATAGTAATATGCAGCATGGTACTGACAATGATTTCTCATTATTTAGGATATCTTTTAGGAATTAACAAAGACAAGATTTAAATAGGTATTATCAAAGAATTCTAACAATGAGACTTGTAACCTACAATGTCGAGTATTGTGCTGGAATAAACAGAACATGGAAGTATCTTGAAGTTCAGAAATATTTTAAGTTAGTAAAAAAAACTTTGATGAAAATAGTTGATTATCTTAAGGATGTGAATCCTGATATTCTAGCCTTAATAGAAATAGATGCAGGAACTGTTACTTTCAGAAAAAAATCTGGAGTTGAAATGTTTTCGGATGAACTTGGAATGAATTATTTTGCTGCCAAAACAAAATATCCTAAAAAATCAGTCTACAAGGTTTTGAATCATGTTCCTGTTTTTAGAAAGCATGCAAATGCAATTTTGTCAAAATATCCTTTGTTTGATATAAGATACTACTTTCTTTCAAAAGGTATGAAAAGACTGGTTATACAGTCAAAATTAAAATTTGCTGTTGAGGGAAAAGTTATTGATTTATTTCTTTTTGCAGTACATTTATCTTTGAGAAAAAAAACCAGGCAGATTCAGTTGAAGGAGCTAGGGCAATTAATAAATGCCTGTGATGGAGAAAAGATGGTGTTTGGAGACTTCAATAATTTTGCTGGTTACAAGGAATTCAGCGAGTTTCTTGGAGAAACCAACATGGTGAATGCCATAAAAGCATCAAAGGAGCCCCACATCACAACGTTTCCTTCCTGGAAACCAAGAAGGCATTTGGATCATGTTCTTGTGACAAAAGGCATAAAGGTGAATGATTATCGTGTGCTTGATGCAAAATTCTCAGATCATTTGCCTGTACTGGTGGATTTTGAGTTAGAGTAATCTCTTAGAAAGTGAAAGATGCATTGCAGCCCAAAGCATTCCTTCATCGCAATGATATAACAAATTCTTATATATTTTTCCATTAGAGGTGTATACTTCTGGGAATGTTTTGTGTTTTACAATCATCTCAGAATATTTTTTTAGATAATCTCCAGCCAATTTTTTATTGACTTTTGAAACAACTTCTATATACTGCAGTCCCATGTGTGGCCAGATGCTTTGGTGTTCATAATCTCTATTGAAGATTTCAAACCAGATAAATTTTGGTCTTTCAAGTGTGTATTTTAGAGGAAAAGGATTGTCTAATTTTCTTTTTTGCATACTTTTGATGCTAATATTAATCATTCTTTTTGAATTAAAAAGTCCTGTGAAGTATGGAACAACATTTGCATCACCTGAAATTATGTTGCTTCCGGATAAATCATCAATGAATCCTTCTTTCGTCCAGAAAAACTCAAATATTATTTTTTTGTAATCATATTTCTTTAAAGGATTTTCAATTCCTAGTTTGTCAAGGCTTACGGAAACCCATGCAACCATCGTGTTATCATAACAGGATGATTTGCGAATGGACAAGTCTTTCATGGAACTGAAATGTTTTCTTTTGACAAGACCGCTTTTTTTATCGACAACTATTTCAAAGAATATTTTCACTTCTTTTTTCAAGAATGATTCGTATTTTTTCAGAAGCTTTTTGTCGTTTGCAACAATTAGTGAATACAGAATATAGGCCAATGAGTCAGGTGCATAGGTTGAAACGTCAATTGCTTTACCTTCAGGACTTATGGTTGTTGTTATGCCTTTGTTTTTTTTGAAGATGTTAAGTGCATAATCAAGTGTGCTGATAATTTTTTTTTGATAACCAAGTTCTTTCAAAGGTTTGATACACAGTCCAAAATCTCTAGTCCAAAACTGTCGAAAATGTCCTGTGCTTGTCATGAAATAATTTTCTTTATTATTGTAACAGTCATTGATTATTTGTTTGCAAATGTTTTCAGCGTTACCAGAGTATTCTTTGAAACCTGTTTTTCTGACTTTCAGATTTCTTTTAAATACTCGTAATCCTTCTTTCAGTAAAAGAACATTCATTTTCTTATTTGACATAGTTTATGTCTTTTTTTATGGTTGTGCTGATTTTTAATCCATGATAACTCAAAAGTATTAGTCCTATTAATGTCCACGCTAGATCCCTGGCTCTTATTATTAACGCAAGTGCAACACCCATAGCGTTTTTCATGTCAAATATTGAGAATACACCTATTTGACTTGCTTCAAGAGCCCCTATAGCCATTGGAACAGGTATAAGAATTGCTACTCCGACAAAGCTTACAATCAGAAATATCATGAGGAAAGATAAATTAATTCCAAGTATCAATCCTGCAAATTTGTATTCTAAAAACATTAGTATCCATGCCAGCAGTGAAACGCCGGTTGCCAGCAGGAAATATGTTTTGTCTTTTTTAAAGAATTTAATAACCAGTTTCTCAAATGATTCAATTTTTCTTTCAGATTTTCTGATTTTTTTGAATCTGTCAAGCTTTAAACCCCAAATAAGTTTTTTGATGAAACCTTTTCCGCTGGCGAGTCTTTGATAAACAAATATCATTGTTGAAAGAAAAATAACTGCGAATGTCATCATTATTATGCTTGTCTCTTTTGGTAATGCTATCTGAAATAAAACTGTTAAGGCACCTATGAAGAAAAACAGTGCTGAGGTTGCAAAATCAATTGTTTTGTCAATTATAATTGATGATAATGCTTTTGAAAATTTTACTCCATGTCTGGTAAGAAGACCTGCTCTAACAGGTTCTCCACCTAGTTTTGCAGAAGGTGTTAGATAGCTTATGCTGTATCCGATGAATCTATAGGCCATCACATTGTGAAACGGAACATTGACTTTTTGGCTGTTTAGAACTATTTTCCATCTCCAGGTTAAGGTGCTTATCAAGGCAACGGACACTGCTACAAATCCTAAAATGGATTTTATGTTTGCAGAACTAAAAGCATCTAAAATGTCTCCATAAGGAATTGCTTTGAAAATAATCCACAGAGCGACAATTCCTGCAATTATTGATAAAGAGAGGAATATTTTTTTCTTCATTAGGGTCTAAGAGTAATGTTGAATATATAAACTTTTAGAAACAACTTAAATAAAACTTTAAAAACCCACTATTAATCTTTTATTATGATGGACCTGTAGCGCAGTCTGGCAACCTTTTGCAAAAAGCTCGGATAAAAGCGTGTGACGTGAAGCCACACAGGTTGGATAAATAGCGCGACAGCCTCCTAAGCTGTAGGTCGGGAGTTCGAATCTCCCCAGGTCCGTTTTAAATTTTAAAATGATACTAAAACAAATACCTGAAGATTTTGTTGTACGAGAGCTGCCAGGCTATTCCAGTGGCAATGGTACTTTCTCTATTTTCAGACTTAAAAAGAAAAATTATACAACTGAAAAGGCGATTCAGACAATCTGCAAAAAACTTCGAATTGACAGGAAAAGTGTTGGCTATGCAGGAATAAAAGACAGACAGGCAGTAACACAGCAGTATATTTCCATATACAAAATTAAGAAAGAAAAGGCAGAAGGCTTGAAACTTAATGATATTGAGTTAAGGTTTGTTGCTCTTTCCAGAAAACCGATTTCTATAGGTAATCTGAAGGGCAATGCTTTTGAAATAGTTGTCAGAAATCTTGAAAAGAACACAAAGATAAATCCTGATGTTAAAATTAAGAATTTTTTTGATGAACAAAGATTTTCAAACAACAATGCAGAGGTTGGAAGAGCAATTGTGAAAAAAGATTTCAAAAAAGCAGTTGAGTTCATTTTAGAAACTGATGGTGACTATGAAAAAGATGTTAAAAATTTCCTTAAAGAACATAAAAATGATTTTGTAGGTGCTCTTCGAAGAATACCTTTTAGGATACTGCTGCTATTTGTGCATGCATATCAAAGCAGGATGTTCAATGAAACAATAGAACAGATTGACAATGAAAAAAACATTGAAGTTCCCATGGTGGGCTTTGGCTTTGAGTGTAAAGATAAGAAAATTGCAAAGATTGTTGAAGCCATTATAAAAAAAGAGGGTGTTTCTGAAAGAGATTTCATAGTGCAGTCTATCCCTGGACTAAGCTGTGAAGGTGACGTTCGAGAACTCTACATTATTCCAAAGAATCTGGAGATTGGTGAATTGGAAAAAGATGAGTTAAACAAAGACAAATATAAGGTGAAGATTAGTTTTTCTCTTCCAAAGGGTGCCTATGCGACCAATGTTATCAAGCAGATAGTTTCTCAATGACTTCTTTGAAGACATCACCGATTGGTTGCTCACCGTTGATATCAATTAATATTCCTTTCTCTTTATAGAATTTCAGGAGTGGTTCTGTCTGGCTGTGATAAATTCCGAGTCTTTTTTCTATTGCTTCTGGTTTGTCGTCTCCTCTTTGGACGAGTTTTCCTCCGCATTTATCACATTTGTCTTCTGTTTTTGGTAATTTATAGATTAGATTAAAGTTTTCTTTGCAGTCAATGCAGACTCTTCTGTTTGATATTCTTTTTATTATTTCTTTCTGTGGTATTTTAAGATTGATTGCTGCATCAAATTTGTATGGTAAAGTATTTAGAAATTCTGCCTGGTTTCTTGTTCTTGGATAACCATCGAGAATAAAACCATTTTTACAGTCGTTTTCTTCAAGTCTGTTCTTTACTATTTCATTGGTTATTTTGTCAGGAACCAGATTTCCCTGTGCCAGAATCTCTTTTGCTTTTTTTCCAAGTTCAGTTCCTTGAGCTATGTTTGCTCTGAATATTTCTCCTGTTGATATTTGCGGAATGTCAAAGTATTCTGCAATTTGAATTGCCTGTGTTCCTTTTCCAGATGCCTGTGGTCCGAATATTATTAAATACATTTTTTCACCCGAAATAACTTAATTCTAACTTTGTTTTTTTGTCCCTGCTCCAGGATTCTTTCATCTTTGAAATTATTTTTCTTAGTGTTGGATATATTTCTTCCCAGTCACTAAATAATTTTCTGATGTGCTCTGCAATTTCTTTTTCATCATATTTTAATTCTAACATCAAATTGTTTCTTTTATTTAACATTAATTTTCTGTAGATTTTTAATACTTCTTTCTTGTCGTCTGTTGTAAAAGTGTTTGACTCATGAAGTGTGCTAAATTTTGCTTCCGGACTTAGAATTTCTTCCATTACCATTGCAAAAGCAGTGACTTTTTCATTCATTTTTTCGGCGATTTCTTTGATCAGGAAATGTTTTGCTTCAATGCTGCTTATCTGAAAATATTTATCCATATCTTCAAGTTTTGGCAGATCGTACTTTTTTTGTAATGTAGGATATTCTTTTTTCATAAAAAGTCCTCTGGATTTTTATGGAGCCCAAAAATTGAAAATTTTTGTTGTTTCATACTGTTTGCAAACAATAGGTGTTATTTATAGTTTATCTTTCGTTGAACACAACAAATCGAAACAGCAAAAGCTCAAAAAGTGTTTTTAAGCTTTGATTTTTAAGGAAATCGAAATATTTATATATTACATGTGGCAGTTAAACACCATACAAAAAAACTACATATGTCATTTCTAAATACAGAAACGACAGAAAAAACCACAGATAACATACAAATAAATTACTAGTGATTTACAGAGACAATGTATAAACAGCAAACAAACATAGAAATCGTAAATGTTCGGCTACCGAAAGGTCTTATATCAGTTCTAGATTCACTTGTTAAAAAAAATATCTTCTCATCACGATCCGAAGCAATTAGAGAGTTTTCCCGCGAATACGTATTAGCCAATAGAGAACAGAATAAATAGTAAACATTAGAAATGTTGTAGAGATACAAAGATGACTGATATAGTGGTTAGCGTTAGGATGCCTTCTTCTTTAGTTAGAGAACTAAAAATTCTAGCAGACAGCAATCACTTTAAAGATCTTTCTGAAGAAATAAGATCTGTTGTTAGAGAGCAATGTATGAAATATGGCAGTCCCTATATTCCTGAAATACAGAAACTAAGAGAAGAATTGGTTGAGAAAAAAGAAAGTGACAGCAAACAGCACCTCATAGCTGAGATGAAAAAAATTCTGGATGAACTAAAAAATGGAAGCTAAATACAGAGTAGGAATTGGAATAGTATTCTTCCTGATAGCGATTGGGCTAATTGGTGCTACAATCACAGAACTAAAGCCGGTTGATGGTCTATGGACTGGAAATCAAGAGACCAGTTTCACATTTACTTTGGATAATTCAACAAACACAACATGTAGTTTGATAATAGATAACATGGAAGTACAAAACAAGACTGCAGAATACAACAACAGCTTCACAGAAGTGCTGATAGAAGGAACCCACGGTTGGATGATAACCTGTCTATCGGGCAATGCTTCCCAGTCAAGCGAAGAGAGAACAATTCATATTGACCTAACAGAACCTGTAACAAATCTTGGACAACCCGCAAACAACGCCAATTACACCAACATAACAACGGTGTCATTTACAGCCAAAGACAACATGGCTCTTCAACTAAATTGCACACTGAATCTCAATGGAAATAAACAAACAATTGTTGTTCAGAATGGAACTGAAAGCATTGTTTCAGTAACTCCTCAAATGGGAGAGAACAGCTGGAATGTAACCTGTGAGGATTCTGCAGAAAATAAAAACAATAGTGAAACAAGAACATTTACAATGGTTGAACCAGAAGAAGAAATAATCTTCAACATAGTTCTTGAGCACTCAGCATACAATCCGGGAGAAGACGCACTTATGCAGATAAATGCAATGCCGAACTCCAACATAACAGTGGAAGTATGTCCAAACAAAGAAGGATTTGTGCTATGCAAGCCGCTGCTGAAATACACTTCAGAAAATTATCCAATAACAGTTGACATGCCATACACTGACAAAGCAGATGAATACATACTGGAAGGAACAATGACATATGGTGATGTAACCAAAACAACCAGTTTGATATTCACCGTTAGCAATAATCTATACATTGATGTGACAGGAGATACTTCAATAGGAGAAGGTGAAAAGACAGAAATAGAAATTGATGTTGACGGAGGAATACCACCCTACACCTATGAATGGTCTTTGAGTGGAGGTGGAAACAGCAGTCAAAAAGATCAAAATTTCACCTACAATAAAGCAGGAACATACAACAATTTGCTTAAACTCACTGACTCAGTAGGAAACACAAAGAATCAGACGGTTGAAATTACAGTGAGGGAACGTTTCAAACTGGATGTGTATGTGAAGAACTCAAATAATAATCCAATAACTGATGCAAATGTAGAAATAAGCAATCAGGATCAAAAGACAGATTCAAATGGAAAAACATCATTCCTACTCTCAAAAGCAACCTATGACATATTTGTGAGCCACACAGATTACACATTTTACATTGCAGAGGATTACAAACTAAAAGAAAACAGTACTGTAACGATAAATCTGACAAAATATGACAATACAAAACCAGTCATAACCATAGTGTCGCCAGAGACAGGAACAAAGATGGCTGGAGGAATGCTCAACATAACTTTTAAGGTAAGTGATGATGCAGATAAAGTGACCTGTGATGTCTATACAAGTGAAAAAGATGATGAATGGTACACCAAAAGACAGACAATAGAAGTGACTCACACAGGAAATCACAACGCAGTAATATCCGGATTTGGATTGCAAGAATACAAATTCAGGTTGGAATGCATTGATACAAACAACAATCTTGCCATAAGCAATGATATAACAGTTGAATTTGTTGGAGAAGGAGAACAATCTTTTGGAATTAATAAGGATGAAAATCTTGTAAATAGACTTTATGAACTATTGGATGGACTTCCACAAAAAACTTTAGAGCAAAAACAAGTCATAGAAGCTCTTGACTTTGAAAATACTCTCAATCAAGCAATAAAAACAATAGAGAGAACAACAAGGGATATCTCAAATGTAGAATATAGAAGGGATTTGACAACAGAAGAGAAAATTGCAAAACAAAATGAACTATTGAAAAGCATTGATGACATATATCAAACGACTCCAATAGATATGACTGTTTTGGAATCAAAATCATTCGTCAAATATATACGGGAAGAAGAACTTGAACCAATAATAAGAGAATACACTGAGCTTATTGGTCATGAAGAAAAAGACGCCTATTATGAAGCATCCATAGAAAGTCAGAAAGAAGTAACCATAACTACAAATGTCAAAGTTGTAGAAATATTCTACTTCAATGGCGAAAAAGAAATCATAACTCTTGTTGCCAAGGAATTAAACTATGTGAATGATAGTAAGACTCACAGGTTAATTGAGCATATACCAAAAAGTCTTCTCTCATCAACCGACAACATGGTAATCTTAAGTGAGCACAAAATATTGAAAAAAGATCCAATCATACAATTTGAGAATCCAAAAAGCATAATTTACTATGTGAAGGACAGAATGGATGTTGAACTGTTTGACAAAGTAAACACAGTGGTTTTACCGGAAACATACGGAGGATCCGTCAACAAAATAACAGGAAGATCAATATTTTCATCAGAACTGGTTAAGTTTGATGCGAAAACATCTTTGATAGTGTTGATAATAGTGCTTGTGTTAATATATGGTGGATACAGCATTAGTTCACTTGGCAGAGTGAAAATGTTATATCACCTATTTATTGGAGACAAGAGGCTTCACAACATCAAGATGCTGATAAATGATGCTGAAGACAATATTGACGCGAAAAACTACGATAAAGCATATCTGATTTACAGAGAGATAAAGCTGTACTATGATAAGCTTTCAATACCTGCAAAGAATGAAGTATTTGATTTGGTAATGCATGTATGCAATGAATTGGATTATCAATATGCTCAGGAGATGATAAGTGCTGTGGCCACAGAAGTAAACAATGGAGACAAACACAGGGCAGATATGATGTATGGAAAGCTAAGATCAATATACAAAAAACTTGATGATGAAGACAAAAAGAAAATTTATTCAGATGTTGTTAAAATCACAGGAATGGTGGCGAAATGAAATTAAAAAATTTTAATTTTTTGGTCCATAATTTTTCGGAGAATAAATTATGAGAAGAATAGAATCAATAGCTCGTGTAACAATGATTGTTATAATGATAGCCATAGCTTTTTCAGGGATATTCATAACAAAAGAATACCTTGGCTGGGCAACCTATCATTCAGGAGAAGGTGGAAGAATATATGAGATAATAATTGATATGCAGCAACCGGCATTTTTATGGGCGGGAGTTTACGGAGTTGCAGTCAGAGCACCTGGTTACACAAATTCGCAAAGTTATGATATGGAAGGCGGAGATACAACCGAAGCAAATCTATTGTTTGATTGTTTAGAACCGGATGAAGTTCATGAAGTGTATGCCAGTACTACGCATCCTTCCCTGATAGATTTTACATCTGTACGAGCTGCAAACACTTCTCAGATAGACGCCTATTTGAACATTACACAGTATGATTCACTGACACAGATGATGTCAGCAGAGAAAACCTACACAGAAACCATTAATGTTAATTTTGGTATAAATCCTCTGTCAATCCCCGGAACCTATACCTATGATCAGGAAGGAAGTGGTAACACCCTATTTGATGTTGGAATTTTGACAGATGACAACGGAAATTTTCTGTACGTTTCTCACATAAGGGATGAAAACAGTTCTTTCTTTGAAGGATTCAATGGGCGGCTGTACAATTACCAGATGATTCTTCCTGTGAGCAATCAGACAAATAAAACAACATTCTACTTTTTCACAGACCCATATGATCAATGTCCTGAAGGAGAGGGAGAACTTCCAAACAATGGAACAATCATTGGAACAGTCACAAGTCAGACAGGTGTTCCGATTGAAACCGTAATAGTGGATGTTGGTGGTCATACAACCTTTACCGATGCCAGTGGTTTTTATAACCTGTCACTGCCTGCCGGAAACTATAATATTTATGCCATAAAAACAGGCTATGATGTTTATTACAGCAACATAACAATTTGGATAAATCAAACAACCTTACACAATATAGTTATGATTCCTACCGTGGATGAAGAACTCACAGGAGTTGGTCCTGGTCAGGATGTTGGTCCTGGTCAGGATGATGGTCCGGGAGAAGACGTTGGTCCGGGAGAAGCGCCGGCTGTTCCTTTGGTGGAGCAGCCAAAGATGATTGAAGGAACTGATTACATAATATCACTGAATACCATAAACAGAAAATTAAGAGTTGGTAATTTTCTTCAGGAAGAAATAAGAATATACAGTTTTAGAGAGACAACAACTCAGGTTAACTTTGCTCTTACAGGAAAGATTGCTGACCTAATAGAAATGGATACAAACAGATTATTGGTTTCTTCCAATACTCAGGATGAAATGACCATGACAATATTTGGTCGAGGATCACCTGGAATGTATAATGGAACCGTGGAGATAACGGGTGATTTGAATGCGACGATACCTGTAACCATAGAACTTCTTTCAAAAGAACAATTGCCGGTTCAAGCATTGTTGATGGAAGTGAACACAGAAAAAAAAGAAGTTTATCCTAATGAAGATTTGAGGTTCAGTACAGATTTGAAAAACCTGTTGACAGATCAGCAGTATCCTGTCACTCTTTACTACACTGTACAGGATGAATCAGGAAACAACACAATATGGACCTACAGTACAAATGTGTTTTTAAGAACTTCATTTTCACTATTGAAAACCATAAAAATACCAAAGGATGCACCACAGGGTAATTATGTAATAAGAGTAACTGCGACATATCTTGGCTTTAGTTCAGGAACAAGTGCAGTATTCAAAGTAGTAACTCCTTTCTGGCAAAGATTATTCCTAGGGTTCTTTGTGTGGCAGTGGATGATTCTTTTGTTCTTTATACTTGCATTGGTTGGTGCTGTATGGTATATTAGAAAGAGAATGGAAGATAAGAAAAGATTTCATTTGAAGGTTGAGCAATCACAACTACCTAAACCAGGACCAAGAAGCGGCTGGTGGGGAAAAATTGCAGAAAGTGATCATCGTACTTACTTTGATTTGGAACAATTGAAAATACACTCCATAGTTGCAGGAAGCACAGGTGGTGGAAAATCCATTTCTGCACAGGTAATAATAGAAGAGTGTCTTGCCAAGGACGTTGCAGTAATAGTTTTTGATCCTACAGCCCAGTGGACAGGACTGCTAAGACCCTGCAAAGAAAAAGGAATGCTAAAATATTATTCTGGTTTCAACATGAAAGAAAAGGATGCCCGTTCATTCAACGGAAACATCAAACTGGTAACAAATCCTCGGGAAGTTATTAACATAAAGAGGTACATGAATCCAGGAGAAGTACAAATATTTGCAATGAACAAACTAAATCCGAAAGATATAGATCAGTTCGTAGCCAACACAATCAGAGAAGTATTCAACGAAGGATTTAATGAGAATCCGGAACTAAGACTTATGATGGTCTACGATGAGATTCACAGAATACTGCCTAAGTTTGGAGGCAGTGGTGATGGATTTGTGCAGATAGAAAGAGGGGCAAGGGAGTTCAGAAAGTGGGGAATAGGTTTAATGCTTGTTTCTCAAGTATTGGCAGACTTCGTAGGACAAATTAAAGCCAACATCAACACAGAAGTTCAGATGAGAACAAGAGACGAAGGAGACCTTGAAAGAATTAAGATGAAATATGGTGACGGTGTTCTTAAATCATTGGTTAAAGCAAGTGTAGGAAGTGGAATGGTACAAAACGCAGCCTACAACAGAGGTAGACCTTACTTCGTAACATTTAGACCAATTTTACACTCGGTTCAAAGATTGGATGATGAAGAACTGGAGAAATACAACACCTACAACGATGAAATTGAAGACTTGGAATATCAGTTGAAACAGCTTGAAGAGCTTGATTTGGATGTATTTGATATGAAGCTGGAACTCAAACTTGCTCTTGACAAGGTAAAAGCAGGTAACTTTAACATGGTGGAAGTATATCTGGAAGGACTCAGACCAAGAATAAATAAAGAATGGGAGAAGTTTGGAAAAACACCGAAGAAAAAAGAAAAAGAATTGGTTTCAGAAGAAGATTTGAAAGATGCGATTAATGCGGCCAAGAAATCAAGAGAAGATTATAAAGGAAAAGAGGGGCCAAGCAATGGTGGAGAGAAGAAAGAGGATGAAGATATTTTCAGAAAAGAAGTTCCTCCAGACAAAATATTAAGTTTGGTTAACGGAATGCTTGTAATAAGTCTGAAGGGTCTGTACGATGAGATTGCAGCCATGAAGCCAAGTGACTATGAACAGCATGTCAATGATAAAAAGAATGATTTTGCAGACTGGGTTCGGGATGCAGTTGGAGATCCTGTACTGGCCGAAAGAATTGCTTTGAAAAAAGACAAAACCGAACTCCTTGCTCTTCTTGATTTGGTTGGGAAAAAGAAGAAACTTCCTCCTTTGACAGAAGATGATAAAAAAGCAATGGAAGTTGAGGATTGGTTTAAAGCTCCTGAAAATGGTGCTGTAAAGGAAGAAAAAAAGAAAGAACAGCCAGAAACAAAAGTTGAAGTTTCTGAAGTACTGGAAACTAAACAACCGGAAGAAAAAAAAGAAGAGACTTTACAGGACATAAAGAAAGAAGTAAAAGAGGAAGTAAAGGAAGAAATCAAGGCAGAGGAAAAAGAAATAGTGAATAAAGTCAAAAAAGAAGTTGAAGAGGAAGTTGAAGAAGAGGCTGAAGCGGAATTAAAAGAGGAGCTAAAAGAAGATTTAATTAAGAAAAAAGCACCTTTGGAAGAAGTTGCTGAAACAGAGACCAGGAAAGCAAAAGAACAGAAAGAGCAGCCACAGGAAAAACCACGAGAAAAACAAGTTTTAGAACAGAAAGTTCAGGAAATAGAACTATCACCGGACCAATACTTCAAACTATCAAATGGGGCAGAGATAAAATCAATGTTTGAACTGGTTGATTACCTGGACAATATGAGTGACGATGAATTTCATCAGTATGTAAATGATAATAAAAATGATTTTGCAAATTGGATAAGAGGTGTGTTTAACAATGATGGACTGGCAGACAGAATCACATCCATCAAACAAAAAGATGAGTTGATAAACGCATTACAGCAAGGATAATAAATAAGCAAAGAGGTGAGCTCAAGCTTGAAAAAAGAGGTAAGATTAGGAATAGAGAAAAATCAATTAGTCGAAGCTCTAGAGAATAAAAAAGCTATAAAAGAGCAGTTCAATCTAAGGCTCAGAGAACTACGCTCTGCAATATCTTCTCTTAGAAAAGAAGGAAAGGACCCTTTAATAGCTGATTATATGTTAAGAAATATCAATTCGAAAATTCAATGGGCATCGGTGAATGGACATGAGAAAGATTTTGAAATAATAGAAAGAATAATGGACAATGCAGAACAGGAAATTAAGGATGCTTCTGAGAAAGAACCTGTCAACATAAAAAAAGAACTTGAAGAAAGAGTGCAAAAAGTGATTAAGAAACAAAAACTTTCAGAACAGCCAATTGTTGAGCCAGAACCTTTGGCAGAAAAACCCATCGTTGAGCAGCCTGTTGAGCAATTGGTTGAAAAACCTGCTGAAGAACAACCGGTGCAAAAAGAATTATCCAAAGACAGGGAAAATGCTGAACCGGTTGCTGAAAAGAAAGAAAAAATACCAGACAGGGAATTGTCTGATTCAAGAACTTATTTTCACCTGCACAATGGTGGAGATTTGAAATCCATCAAAGAACTGGTGGTTAATTTGTCAGATATGCCTGATGAAGAATTCCGGTCTTTCACTAAAGAATATGACAATGACTTTTCAAAATGGATTGAATTTGTTTTTTATTATCCTGAATTAGCAAAAAAAATTAAAGGTGTGAATAATAAACTCATAATGATAAGTATTTTAAAAGAAGAGGTGGAAGTTTAATAATGGCTTTCTGGAAAAAGAGTGGACCTACCATTGGTGAAGGGGATGAGAATCCTGCAGAACAGGAAATAGAAGAAGTTAACAAGAAACCTGCAGGAGAACAATTCGGTGGAAAGATAGACCTGGAACTCGCTAAGATTCATGGACAGATAGAATCTTTTGGTGAAATTAGGAAAGCCACAACCGAGAGATTCTCCATTATTAATGAGCAGATTGGAGAACTAAGAGGACAAATAACTGATTTGACCAAAGGCTTTTCTAAAGTTGAAGTTGGTGCAACAAAGGCAATTGACAAGGTTGAATCTGTTCAGCCTGAAATTTTCATGACAGAACTTCGAAAGAATGAAGGAAAGATTGACGCTCTGAAAGCAAACATTGAAAGCAATGAATCTTTGATGCAGGATTTGATGAGTGAGATAAAAGCCATGAGGCATCAGATGGATCTCTACAAGGGAACTGAACAGATACTAAAAATGCATGAGGAGATTAAAGAAGAGCTTACAACCATTAAGAAAGAAGAAGCCATTGTTGAAAGGCATGCAAACAGAGTTGAAACAATGTTCCTTGATACTGAAAAGAAATTTGCAGAGTTTGATGAATATGATTCTGCTGTAAAAGAGTTAAATAGAAATTTTAAGAAGATACAGGCAGACTTTGACAAGATAAGGGTTAGAACAGATACAAAGGCAGACAAAAAAGAGTTTGTTAATCTTGTGAACAAGTTCAACGATTTTGAGAAGCACACAGGCAACATAATAAAACTGCTGGATGAAAGGTCAAAACATGCAAAGGATGATATAAAAACAACCTTTGATAACATCAAAAAAGAGGTTGAAAAGAAATATGATATAAAGCTGGGAGTGAAGATAGAGCAGACTCCTGAGAAAAAAAACACTGAAGAAATAAAAGAAACAAAAGAAGGCGAAGAAGACAAGGAAAAAAAGAAGGGCTTTAGTTTGTTTGGAAAGAAAGAAGAAAACCAATCGAAAGAAGACGACAAAAAAGACGAGAAAAAGAAAGAAGATTCCCTTCCTAAGTCATTGTAATAAGAAATCAACAAAAATCAAAGATTTCGCAAAAACCTTTATATTTTTGAGACATAAAAATTAGAAATCTTTGATTGTTTGAGCTATCTTATTTCAAAAAATAGAAATAAGAAAGTATATATAGTATAAACACCGGAACTATAGAGGGAGAAGAGGGTAATGGCAAAAAAGGGAAAATTATCAAAAAGAAAGGAATCAGTGGATAAGCTAAAAGAAAGTGAAGAAAAGTACAAAAATCTATTTGATAATTTGATTAATGGTTTCGCTCTTCATGAAATCATAACAAACAAGCAAGGGAAACCAATAGATTATAGATTTATTGAAGTAAATCATAAGTTTCAAGAAATGACTGGTTTGAAACGAAATAAGATACTCAGAAAAACAGTAAGAGAGATTCTTCCAGATATAGAAAAAGATTCTTTTGATTGGATAGGTAAATATGGCGAAGTCGCTTTGAAAGGAAAAGAGTTGAAATTTGAACATTTCTACCCTGCTCCTCTTAACAAATGGTTTGCAGTCTCCGCTTTTAGTCCTAGAAAAAACTTTTTTGCAGTTATGATAGATGATATTTCCAAAAAAAAGAAAGCAGAGGAAGAACTCAAACTATTTTCACAAATAGTGGAACAGTCAGCAGAAGGAATAGCAGTCGCTGACTTAAATGGTAATATAATACTTGTCAATAGTGCATGGTGTAAAATGCACGGATACAAAAAAATAGATGATTGCATGGGCAAAAATTTGAGTATTTTTCACAATAAAGAACAGCTTAAGAATGAAGTAATTCCTTTTAATAAAAAACTAAAAAAAGTTGGTTCTTGTAAAGGAGAAGTTGGACATGTCACAAAAGAAGGAAAAACATTTACAACTTCAATGACATCTACACTCTTAAAAGACTCGCAGGGTAAACCATTTGCAATAGTAGGAATAGCAAAAGATATAACTGAACGGAAACAGTTTGAAGAGTCGTTGCAGGAAAATGAAAATCGTTTGCGAATTGTCGGAAAAATATTATATGATTTGATATATGAATGGGATGTAAAAACAGACGATTTGCATTGGTTTGGAGATATAGATGGATTGTTGGGTTTTAAGAAAGGAGAAATATCTCAAAACATTGAAGAGTGGTTGAAGTTAATTCATCCTGAAGATTTAAAACAGATGAAAGATGCTGTGAAGCTTCACAAAACATCAAAAAAACCAATTAATTACAATTATAGAATACGAACTAAGGAGGGATTAATAAGATATTGGGAAGATCGTGCTCTACCAGTTTTTGATAAAAAAGGTTTGCCTATAAAATGGATAGGTATATGTGCAGATATAACTAACAAAAAACAGACAGAGCAATCTTTGAAAGAAAACGAAGAACGATTCAGAAACATAGTTAATCACAGCAAAGAAGTATTCTACATTCATGATACAAACCATAAGATAACTTATATTAGTAACCAATGTAAAGAAATGTTTGGTTATACGCCTGAAGAGATGAGATTTAAATGGACTGAGACAACAACCAATAATGTTGTTAATGATGCTGGTTTTGAACTGACTATGAACGCTTTGAAAACAGGTGTTGAACAAGAGCCTTATTTATTGGAATTAAAAAGAAAAGACGGTAGTATTTTTTGGGTTGAAGTCGATGAAAGCCCGATGAAAGACAAAAATGGAAAAGTCATTGGAATGGTCGGTGCATTGAGAGATGTTACAGAACAAAAAAAATTGACCGATGCATTAACGGAGGAGAAAAGGTTCTCAGATACATTAATTGATACTGCTCCTGGTTTCATAATGATCCTTGATACTGGTGGCTATATAATGCTTTTTAACAAAACCGCAGAGAAAATTTCAGAGTATAAAAAATCTGAAGTTCTGAACAAGAACTGGTTTGACATATTTTTGCGAAAAGAAGATGAAAATAAGGTACGTAAAATTCATAATCTTACACAAAAAGAAAAATCAAGTTCATTTGAAAATTATATAATTACAAAATCAGGTAAGAATAAACTTATTTCATGGACTAATTCTGTCATAGAAAATGATGCTGGACAAATAATAGGTGTGATGGCCATAGGATTGGATGTTACAGATAAAAGAAAAGTAGAGCAGGACATCCTAAAAAGAACTGAGGATCTAGAGAAATTTCATAGTTTTGCTGTTGGAAGAGAATTAGCAATGGTCAAACTTAAGGATAAAATTCAAGAGTTAGAAGAGAAGTTAAAACAACAAAAATGAAATTTTTGAGTCGCTCAGAACAAACAGTTCTGACGCACAAAGAACATTGTTCTTTGTAATTCCAAAACTCGAAAAAAGTTTTAAAAAACAGAAAGGTGATATAAAGTGAATACAAAAGTAGTTGTTTTATTTGTATTGGTTTTTGCATCGTTGTTATTGGTTGGCTGCACGACAAAGGAAAAAATTGACTATGCTAGTTTTGGTCTTGTTGAAGATGGAGTTCTGATAGTAGGCTCAGACATTCCCTACGAACCGATGGAGTTCTACGATGAGAATGGGGAACTGGCTGGAGTTGACATGGATGTAATCAAGGAAATTGCAACAAACCTTGGTCTAGAATTAGAAGTAGTTGATTATGATTGGGATGCATTGTTTGAAGCTGTAAAAGGCGGAGAAATTGATTTGGCAATTGCAGCAATAACCATTACTCCTGAAAGATCTCAAGAAATGCTTTTCAGCGACCCATACTTTAACGGAGGGCAAGTTATAATTGTTAGAGAAGGCTATGAAGAAATTTCTCTTCCAGAAGATTTGCAAGGAAAGAATGTTGGAGTTCAAGCAGAAACAACCGGTGAAGAAGAAGTTTTGAAATATACAACTGCAGAAATGGTAAAAGGATATGCAGGTTTTGAAGTTCCAGAAGGCGCAACAGAAGCTCAAATAGTTTCTGACTTGAAATCTGGAACAATAGACACCATAGTTGTTGACTTTGTTTTGGGAAGGGAACTGGTTGCTACAAATTCAGAACTAAAAATTGTTGGCGAGCCTTTTACTCAGGAATTCTATGGAATTGTAACTATGAAAGGAAATACGGCTCTTATGAATGAAGTTAACAATGCCCTTAGAGACCTAAAACGAGAAAACATGTTGGAGGTTATCCAAGACAGGTGGATTTAGATAACTAAATGAGAGAAATATATTTTGGATTATCAGCGAGGATTGTAGGAATAGTTTTTATTATTTCAGTAATTTTTTTCTCAATATTCACTGTTTATTCCATAAATAAGGAAAGAGAATTACTTGACCGGTCCTATGTTGTCAAAGCTGAAGCACTAGTTTTTGCTCTTGACGCAGGACTTGGTACAAAAAAAGATTTAGAAGATAAATCTGAAATTCTTTCCACCATTCATAAGCACATTTGGCTTGATCCTGACATACTGGCAATAAGCGTTAACACTTTTGAAGATGGTGAATTAAAAGTTTTTGCTTCAAACGATGAACTGATATTGAATCAGTTATCTAATGAGATAAACAAAGAATCATTTGATTCAAATTCAGTAATTAACAAAATAATTGAAACTGAACATGAAAGAATTCTGAGAATATCTTCACCAATTCATATTGCAGGACAAAGTTTAGGAACATATCAGATAGATATGACTTTGGAGGAAGCCGATAAAAAAATAGTTGAAGCAACAGAAGACCTAGTAGTAGCAAATTCAATAGTAACCATTCTTTTTGTTTTCTTCATATTTTTGTTTTTAAGATTAATAGTAATTAATCCCATAGAAAAATTAACCCAAGGAGTTAATGAGTTTGCAAAAGGAGATTGGGATTTTAAAGTAGAGAAATCTTCAAAGGATGAAATTGGTGAGTTAACAGATTCTTTTAATAAAATGGCTGGAGATTTGAAGGAGTCCCACAGTGCTTTAAAGAAGCACGAAAAAGAATTAGAAATAATAGTTGAGAAAAGAACAAAAGAACTAAGTAAAAAAGTCGCACAGCTGGAGAAATTCAGCAAATTCTCTGTTGGAAGAGAAAACAGAATGGTTGAACTTAAGAAAAAAATTGCAGAGTTAGAAAAAAAGTTAGGAAAAAGTGAAAAAAAGTAGGTGAGAATGATTAAATTAACAAATGCAAGATTATTAGTATTTCTACTTTTATTAATAGTTATTTTTCTATCAACAGTTGTTTCTGCAGAGGGTTTAGATAAATCTATTAGTATTAAGTCTGCTTCTGAATATGATTATCCTCCTTTTGCCACAGTGACCAATGATGGATTGGCAGATGGTTTTTCCGTTGAACTTTTAACAGCAGTTCTTAATGAAGAAGGTTACAATGTTGAGTTCTACGTTGGTCCTTGGTCAGAAATCAAAGAAGATTTGGCAGAAGGAAGAATACAGGTTTTGCCTCTGGTAGGAAGAACGCCTGAAAGAGAACCAATCTATGATTTTACAGTCCCATACATTTCTCTTAGAGGAGCTGCGTTTGTAAGAGAAGGAGATACAAAAATTCAATCAATTGAAGACCTCTTGGACAAAGAAATAATTGTTATGAAAGGTGATAATGCTGAAGAATACGTTAGAAGAACAGAATTATCATCAAAAATTATTACAACAGAAACTTTTGAAGAAGCATTCAAGCTACTTTCTGAAGGCAAACATGATGCTGTAATTACGCAGAAAGTTATGGGAGAAGAATTGCTAAAACGACTTGAAATTAATAATGTTATGACTTTGTCCATTCCTTTGAACGATTTCAAACAGGATTTCACTTTTGCTGTAAAACAAGGAGATAGTGAACTGCTATCAATTTTAAATGATGGATTGTCTAAAATAATAATTGATGGAACATTTGATGAAATTTATGCTAAATGGTTTGAAACAGAAGAATATGAAGAAATAGTTATTCCTGAAATTATATCTGGACCTGTTTTAGAAGAAAAAGACAAGTTTGCCTCTGAAGCCATAAAGCAAAAAGCGAGAGAAGTGGCTAAACAAATTGAAATATTTTTACGTCTTAATCCTGAAATGACTGTTGAAGATTTGCAGAATGATGCTTATTTCCAAGAGATTGCTGTACAGCAAGTTGGTAAGACAGGTTATACTGCAGTAACTGACTATGACACTCTTGTTTGCAGATTCCACTCAAATCCTGCAATCGTTGATTTAGATTTGCATGCTTTATCTGAAAAGCTTCCTGGTTTTTGGGGTGTAATGGCTAAAACAGAAGGAGGATTTGTTTCCGAAGGTCTCTACGACTGGGTAGAAGCAGATGGAAGCACAACTCAGAAATACATGTACATTGCAATTGTCAATGCAAAGACTGCTGACGGAGTTGGTTTTAGTGTTGCAGCAACTACCTATTTGGATGAGTATCAAGAAATAGTTGCTGATGAAAATGTAGCTGAACATCAACAAATGCAATCATACAAAACAATATTTTGGTTTATAGGTATTCTTTTTGTTTTGATTTTAATAATCTTTATTTTAAATAGATTAAACATTATCCAATTTGATAGAAGTGCAACTTTGATTTGGCTTGGAGTGGCTTTATTATTAATAATTGGTTTATTTGTCTTTAACACTTATAATCACACACAGAATTTGAAAGAAGCTAAGGCGCACGACATGTTTCATCACTTATCTTCATTAAGTTCTGCATATGTAAACTTTGTTAATCAATATGTTGAGGAACAAAGTCATAAAGTAAGAACAATTGCAACGCAAAATTCTTTGACAAATGAAGAGTTAAAAACAATTAGAGATATTAATGATGAATTTTATCAAATATATGTTTTGGATTCTAAAGGAATGGTAATTGCTTCTTCGGATGAATCAATGATTGGTTTGGATGAATCGATAGATGATTATTTTTTTAATGCAAGAGATAAACTTTATATCTCCGAAGTCTATTATTATGAAAGAATAGATGAAGTAGTTTTTTCTGTTTCACATCCTTTTAATGAAGGGGTATTGGTTGCAATAGTAAATGTCAATCCTCTTTCAATAATAGTAAATGACCCAAATCATTCTTCTGAATCTGGAGAAAGTTTATTTGCATACAGAAACAAAGATGGTGATGCAGAATTCTTCTCTCAAAGAAAATTTCAAACGGCAAATGAAGTATTAAATATAATTCCTAAAGAAAAAACTGATATTCCAATTACTCAAGCATTGCTAAGACATGAAGGAGAATTCTCAGATTATAATGATTATCGTGAGGTTCCAGTTTTTGCAGTAACTAAATACCTGGATAATCTGGATGTTGGTCTTGTTATTAAGGTTGATAAAGAAGAAGCACTTGCTCTGGTCCAAGCATCTATACTAAATATTTGGATATCCACTGCAGGAGTTATATTCTTAATATTAATAATTTCAATTGTTTTTGGTTATATCTTAACAGCAACTCTAAGAAAAGAAGTTAATGAAAAAACCAAAGAAATTTCTAATATTAACATTAACCTTGAAAAACTTGTAAAAGAGAGAACAAGTGAACTGGAAGAATCTCAGAAACAACTAAAACAACATGAAGAAGAATTAAATGTGTTGATTGATAAGAAAACAAAAGAACTTAACAAAAAAGTCAAAGAACTGGAAGACACAAGAACTGCAATTCTTAACATGCTTGAAGATGCTAATCTGTCCAAGGAAGAAATTGAAAAATCCCATGATGATCTGATGATTCTTAACAAAAACATGGAAAAAGCAAATGAAGAACTTAAAAAAATGGACACCTACAAGAACGAGTTCTTGTCCATCAGCGCACACGAACTAAAAACCCCTCTTGCATCTATTCATGGCTTTGCCAGTTTACTGCAAACGGCAAGCATCGCAGAAAATCCTAAACAAAGAGAATACTATCTGAAGATTATAATGGAGGATTCAGACAGACTTAAAAAGCTCATAGATGATATCCTTGACCTTTCAAGACTTGATGTCGGAACCATGAAGTTCTTCTTTGAAAAAGTTAATATTAAAGAGTTAATTAAGTCAATTGTTAAAGAAACCTACATGATTGCAAGAGAGAAAGGATTGATTTTAAAAGCAGATGTTGATAGTAACATTCTTGAAATATCAACCGACAAAACTCGAGTTTCACAGGTCTTAATTAATTTCATAAATAATGCTGTAAAGTATTCTCCCAAGAAAGGCAGCAAAATAAGTGTTTCTGTTAAACAACAAGAAAACAAATTAGTGTTCTCTGTTCAAGATGAAGGAACAGGTGTTGCAAAGAAAAACATCAATAAAGTTTTTGATAGATTCTTCCAGGCAGACTCATCATATACTAGAAAAGTTGGTGGAACAGGCCTTGGCCTTGCCATTTCCAAAGGCATAGTTGAAGCGCTTGGTGGAAACATTTCTGTTAAATCAGATGTTGGTAAAGGCTCAACCTTTATGTTTACTCTGCCAATTTCAGAAACTAAAGAAGGAATGGAAGAAATTAAGCTTTTCAAAGAAGATAAAAAATAGATGAATTATTTTTCCAGTGCTTTCTTAATCCTTTTTACATAATCATCGTTGTCAAAAGGCTTTGTAATGTAATCAAGAACATTCATGTCCTTTAGGTTGACCATTCCAACTTCTGAAAACTTTGCAACTGTAACAAAGATGACTTTGTACTTTTTAGTCACAGGATTTTTTCTGATTTTATCACAGGTTTCTCTGCCAGACATTCCAGGCATCATCATATCAAGAATTATTAGGTCAGGTTTTGCTTTCTCCAGTTTTTTAATTGCTTCTTCGCCATTGTAGGCGACAATTGTTTGAAATCCTGCAGCTTCTAAAATAGCTTTTTCTAACTCCACAATGTGTGGTTCATCATCAACAATCATTATGGTTTGTGTCATTTTGTATATCTCCTTTTTGTTTTTCTATTTATTAATTTTATGTTTATAATTATTACAATTCAATTACTCCATCAACGAACATCGATAAATCTTTGACCAGCTCACCGCTATCCTCTTTTAAGGCAATATAAACAGATTTTACGCCCATGACTCTTGCTTTTGTCATTAGGTTCTGAGTGAATTTGATTATCTCTCCAATTCCCTCATATATTGTAAGTGTGGAAATTGTGTCAAACACTGCGTTGTCACATCCTTTCTCCTGCATTCCTTTTGTGAAAGCAAGACTGATGTCTGTGAGTGCATTCGGCGCCTGAATAAACTCGCAGTTGTCCACCGGTTCAGGTGTTTGCACAGAGCTTGTCAAAACATCTATGAAAAAATACTTTGCAATGTTTAAATTGTTTGTTTGGAGAAGCTGAATAATACTTTTATAGGGCTTGTTCAGACTGGCGTAGCAAATCTTTGATGAAGCACCATCGACTGCTTTGATTATTTCTATCAGACTGGCATTGTATTTTTCTTTTGGAAAAACCACCAGGACAACCTGTTTATTTTTCAGCTCTTCATTTAAATCCATATTAAATATTATTTTTTCTGTCCTTTTTAATCTTTGTGTTTAATGATGATATTTTGTCGTTTAAAGTCATTATTCCTTCCTGCAGGTGTTCATAGGATTCATCATAATTGTCTCTGGACATCTTATGTTGAACAAAGTATTCTCTTTGTAGAGTTTTCATCATTTCTTCACTTATTTGAATTTCTTTTTTCAGTCTTTTAATTCTGATTTTTCTTAATTTGTACCCCCAAATTCTGAGGGTCAACAGAACAATAACTAAAATTATTATCAGGGCAACAACAACTGTTTTCCAATTTTTAGCAATGAAGTCTTTCAATCCAGATTCTTTTTTAGATGCTTTGCTAATGAGAAGACCTGCTCTGGAATTTTCTAAACTCTTCTTTGCCTCATCCAACTTGCTTGCTGCCTGTTCGTAGTTTCCAAGTATTAGTTCCTGCTTTGATTTTTCAACCAAGGCAGTCTCTTCTTCAAATGGTTCTTCCTGTTCACTCAGCAAAGCCTCAATTTCTTTTATTTCAGCATCAATTCTAAAGGCTTCGTCAACAAGACTTTGCAGGATTTTTAGTTTTTCTAATGCAGAATCATATTCTCCAAAACTGATATCCATCTCTACGGCTGAAAGTCCGTCGTTTATTCTTTGAATTGAAAAATCTTTTGTTTTTAGATTTATTAAATCATCTTTTATCTTCTCATAATGCAAGAACACTTCATTAAGGTTATTTATTTCTTCCCGAATTATTTCAAGTTGTCCAATTTTTCCTACTTTCAAAGCATCAGATGCCAGTGTTTGAAGTGTTCTTATTCTCGAAGTTTCAATTTCCAGAGAAGTGGCCTTTTCTTCTGCAATGATTAACGAGTCCGATAGGTGGCCGTAATTTGAATTTATGGTTTTAAGGAGTATTTTTTCAATGGTTGTCAGTATGTTCTGTGATTCCTCATAGTTTTCATTTTCAAATTCTCGGTTTGCATACACCAAATCCCATTCAACTTTTGAATTAGTAACATCCATGAGCGATAGATTTCTGGATTTTACATCAAGATATAAACCATTAATTGATTCTTTCAGCTGTTTTGTTTCATATGCTTGATCTTTCAAGGAATAGGCTTCAGAAATAATTCTTCGAACATCATCATAGCTTCTGCTTTCAAGATACAATCTTGCTTCTGTAATGAGATCATTCATTCTCAGAACATTTATTCCTGCGTCCATCATGTCGTTTTTAATTGTTTCGAGTTTCAGAATGTCTCCTTCCAATTCATCGTACTCTGCAGCCATTGAGAGTGAACCGAGTAAACTGACTATAATCAATCCCAAAACAACAATGTTTATTAGTTTCTTTTTCAAATTCATTTTTCCCTGTGTTTAGTCATTTCAATCTTTTTGTTGATATCTATTAATATGCTTTCAAATTCACTATTCAATCTTTGATACATTTTTTTATCAACCATCTTTTTGACAAAGTACTCTCTTTGAAGTTCTTTCTGACTTTCAATGGTTTTATCTTTCACAGCTTTCAGATCCTCGAATGTTCCTCCGCTAAGAATTTTTAAACCTTTAATTGTAAGGTCATTCTTTTTTACTTCAATTTCTGCCAAAGAATTTCTATGGTGATCCATTTCTTTGTTATAGGTCTTTCGGGGCATTTTTTTGTCTACGAAATATTTTCTTTGAAGCTGTTTTATTTTTTCCTTCAGGTCTTTCCTTTTTTCTTCTAAGGATTCAATTCTGCTGTAGATGTCTCTATAATTTGAATATGAATATGTGAAAATCCCAATAACTATGATTATAATTAGTGATGCAGCTATTTCTTTCCAGTGATTCTTTATTGTGTCCCAAATGTATCCTGCACTTCGTTTAACCTCTTCCTGTTTTAATCCAAGTAGAAGTTTGGCCTGCTCTGCTCTTTTGCCTGCGAGAGAATAATCCTCTCTTTCAAATGCTTCTTTAAGGAGTCCTATTAGTTCAGTTAGTTCCGGAATTTCTCTTCCAAGATTTGAGTACTCTTCGTTTATTGTTTTTATATCTTCTTTTAATTTAAGAGCAAGTTCTGCATCTTTCATTATCTGCATACAGAGATTAAGTGCTTGCGGATAGTCTTTACTGTCGTAATTGTTTTTTGCCTCCACAAGCTTTTCAGAAAGGGTCACTGTGCCGATTCCAAGATTGTTGAGATTTTCAATCTCAGAACCGGCGTTGTCAAAACAGTCCATGGCCAAAGACTTGTCTTCGGTCAGAACTACTATTGTCAGATTCTTTCTGAACTCTTTCTCTACTCCTCCAGCCATGGCAATCACAAGAAGTTTAGTTTCTTGTTTGCCACTGCCGAAATAGGTGGGTATGTTTATAAACATTTGAAAGGATGTTACATTCTTCACTTTTAATTCATCAGAATTTTCAATAAAAATATTATAGTGCAATACTGAAAGACCTTCCACAATCATGGTTATATTCTTAAGATCAAGATCGCCTGTGTTGTTAAGCAAACCAATTAAAGTAGAGTTTTTACCTCTCTCAATTTCAATGTCATTTTTCAATTGAATGTCCAGTTTGCTTTCTCTTGGCACGGTTGTAACGGATCCTCCTCTGCTTCCGCCACCACCTCCACCGGATGGAGGTGTATCATCTCCACTGCTTATTACGCTCACGGTTCTGTTATCTGAATCGCTGCTGTCTTCCGATGAGTTCACACCCACTATTATTGTTTGATTTCCTGTTGATGCATCAGAACCAATGTTTACATATCTTGTAAAAACTTCCTGTAGGCCGGCTCCAATGGTGGAGTAGCTCGTTGTCAGATTGGTTTTTGCACTCCATTCGGATGGAAGGGTCCAGGAAGATGAGACGTTGTTTGCGGTTTCATTTCCAACATTGGTAATTCTTGCGGTCAAAGCAATTCTTTCCTGTTCCTGGGTGACTGTTGCGTCATATTCAGTTATTTCTATTGTCAGATATACTCCTGAAGCAAATGATACTAGAGTAAAGTTGGTGTATGAGTAGTCGGGACTCGCAGTTGAATTTACAGGATCTATCAAAATATTGACAAATTGTTCAGTTTCTATGCTGTTTCCGGTTGCAACTATAGGTATTTGTATTGCAGTATTTGCAGGAACATCAAATGTTGTTTTGTTGGCTGTTCCATTAAGATAAATTGCAGGAATGCTGGTTTCTGTTTTTGAAACATTGAAAGTGTATCCAAAATCTGCAGTGTTATTCAGAGTAATGTTTCCAATGGTGGAGTTTGTACTTAAAAAAGCAGAAGTTGTATTGTAGGATGATGGACTTGCACTCCATTCATACTCATAGGAAACATTTATTGTTATGTTTCCGGTTGTATATGTATTGTTTGAAGTATCAATCGCTTTTAATCTCATTATCCATATATCTTCAGAGTCGGGTGTGACATTTATTTCGTAAATGTCTCCGACAGTGTTTGAACCTGTGACGTTTTGAAAAATAGAATCATTCTCCTGTTTGTACTGCATGAGAACCTGTTGTATTCCAACGTTATCGGTTAAGTTTGAGAGAAATCTTAATGTCACATTTGGATCAATATCTGCTTCTTCAGACGGAGTATAGTTAAAAGTGTTTTGAACAGGCACTGTTGAGTCAATGTCAAAGGTTATTGCCGGTGAAGAAACTGTGTTGTAAAGACTATGATTTGCATATACAGTCAATGAATGATTGCTTTTTGAAAGATCGTATAGAAATGTCCTGAATTTAAAAACATCATAAACTGCGAAAAGCAAATCAACGCTTGCATTATTGCTGTAATTTCCGAATCCGTAAGTTCCATCATTATTTGATTCCCATGAATAGAAATCAGTTGCAGTTCCGTTTGGTGTCAGGAAAAGCCAGTATCTTGTATCTTTTGTAAGATTAACTGTCATGTTCAGTGTCAAATTTACCAAAGAATAGCTTGTTAAGACCGAGTCATTGGATATGTTTGCCAAAGCTAGTATGGTGTCTGATGGTACGCCTTCATTGTCTGTTCTGATTTGTATTTGTGTTTCATTTACGCCTGAGCCTGTTCTATTGAGGCTTAATGCTATTTGGCTCACACTCATGTTTTCCAAAGGTACAAATGACATTGAAAGGTTTCCATAGTCCACAAGACTTTCTCCCATTGTTGCATCGCCATCTGACTCAATGAAAGAAACATTTAATCTACCATTTTCAATGGTTACATTTGCTGCTCCATCTACGGAATAAAAAACACTTTCTGCGACATATCCACCTCCGACTGTGAAATTTAATCCGACCGGAGGACCGAATGCAAACAGATTGCTGTAGGTTGGTGCTTGTACTGTTATGTTGGTTGTTTGCTGGATTGTGAAATTTGTTGTGAGACTGTTGTTTAGATTTCCGGAAGTGTCATTCACAATATAGGTTATATCATAGGTTCCTGTGTAGGTCGTATTTGTGAAATTCTGACAATAGACCGGTAAACTTGAAATTTGTAGTTCTATTTCTTCTTGATATGAACTCCAGGTGACATTTGCAAAAACAGTGTCAACTCCATAGTCATCTGTTACGTTTGCACAGATGGTTACCTTAAGATTTTCTTGTTTTTCATAGACTGAATTCGGAGATGGTGAAGCACCTGTCACCGTTGGAGTTGTATCATCGGCCGGAGGATTAACATAGAATGTTACGTCATCTGTATCACTCCATTGAGGAAATGATCCTTGAATTCCGCATGTTATTCCTATGGAATCTGTGCTGTAGGCAATGGCGACTCTAATGGTTTGATTTCCTCCTACTGAGTCAAGTGTAAAGTTGTAGTATTTGTGATATTTGGAGTTTCCTGAACAGGTTGTGCTGTAGATATTTCTAAAGGCTGTTCCATTATGATAGGCAAATGAAACTCCGTCCCCATCCGAGTCGCAGTCAAGATATGCATCAATTGTTATTGTGTCCCCTGCTGAAAAGTCAGAATCATTTATATTGGTTATTGTAATATTTTCAACATACTCATAGTTTGGCTGACTGCCATCAGCACAGTTATCTATGGTGTTATAACATTCTATAGGGTTGTTTGAACAGTAGGTTGAATCATGTCCTGTTAGTTCGTACCCTCCGCTGCAGGTGGTTCCGCAGCTAAAGGGTGACGAGGTTGAGTACATTCCTGTAAGCGCATTAATTACTGGAAAAAGTGTTATTATTAAGAAAGTGATAATTACAGGGTTCAATACTCTGATGTTTCTCTTGTGACGAATTGATTTTGTAAACATTTGAAAATCATATGAGCAAATTTTAACTAAACGATTCTTCCATCGGATAAACGATTATTCCCTGTTTGCCAAGTATCTTGAAAGGAACTACTTTTTTTTCATGTTTTGTTCCTCTTAGTTTCAGTATTTCTATTGCGTTTGACCGGAGATTTTTATTTCTGATATTATAGAAAACAACAACTCCGTCTGCGAGAAATTCTTCTACTCCACTTTTACTGTATTTTTTTGTGTCCTGCTCTGTTTCAGTTATTAGAAATGACGTTGCACCTATTTTTTTGAAAAGCGAGAATAGTTGTTCTATGTATATTCTGTAGCCTTCTTCTTTTCCTGTGAATGCAGCCGCGACTGCTGATAATGAGTCCAGTATTATTCTGTCTGGTTTGAAGTTTTTTGGTATGACTCCTTCTATTTCGTCAAGTTCAATTGTTAGTTCTCCGCTTGCTCTTGCAAGAAGTGCTTCCACAGATCGGCTCAGATCAAAGGATTGCATTTTTTTAATTACCAACAAACCGTCTTTTTCTAGCTTTATGGGGTCAAATCCATAGTTTTTCATATGTCTTTTTAAGTTAACAGGTTCTTCTTCAAAAGTTAGGTAAAGACATTTTTCTCCTTTAATTGAAGCATTGTTGACTAACTGAAGACAAAAAGTTGTTTTTCCAGTTCCAGGGCCTCCTGATAATAGAACTGAGCTTCCTTTGGGAATTCCGTTTGTTAGAAGCTGATCAAAGCCTTGTATGTTGGTTTTTATGAATTTTGTTTCAGGTATTTCGTCTTCAAAGAATTCTGAATCTGGATTGCCCAGTTCTTCTTTTGTCAGATAATAGTCAATTACCTGTATCATTCCTTCTTTGTCTTTCTTTTTTCTAATTAGATCTGCCACTTCTGAGTTTTTGAGTGAATTTCTAATCCATATTTCAAAATCATTTCTTTCTTCTGATACATGCTGTGAGAATTCATTTTCTTTTATTCTGGACAAAAATTCCTTTAGATCTTCTAGATTAATTAACTCTTTGCCGTCAGCTGTGTAGAAAGAACTATTTTTACTCTCAACCTCTTCAGTACTCTTACTCATACCCAACCTCTTTTTTGTCTCTTATTTCTTTTTGTCTAGCGGTTTATTTAAATTTTTCCTATTTTTCACGCTGAAATACTCTTTTTTTAGCAAAAACTTTAAATACTAGTTATACCAAAAAAGATATAGTAGTATATTTCGTGATATATTACATTGTACTTAAAAAGGTATAACAGTGATTGGCAACGACTTGGAAATAGAGATTATAGAATTATTCAGAAAGGACATAACAAGACTTCTAACTATAAATCAGATTGCAAAAGAACTGAGAAAAGCATATCCATACATACACAAAAAGGTCACTTCTTTCATTGAAAAAGAAATTTTCAACAAATTTAAGTTAGGAAATTCCACTCTCTGTTCCATAAATCTTCAAAGCGAAGAAGCAATAGTTCTGCTGACCATAAACGAACTGAAACAAAAAAAAGAACTTCTGAAAAAAAACAAAGAACTAGAATTAAAAATTGAAAAACTAAAGGAAGCAAGCAAAGAAGTACCGATACAAACGGTGCTGAAAGTTAAAAACAAACTTTTCATAATTACAGAAAACCAATTCTACAAAAAAACGCTTCATAATGAATTCTCGACTGCAAACATAATGACAAAACAAGAATTTCAACAAAAAATTCTCAAAGACTATTCACAAATTCAAGATCACATATTGTTATACCACAACGAGAAGTACTATGAAATAATGGGAGAGATTGAGCACGAACTCAGGATAAAAAACTTTCCCATCACGAAATAAAAAGAACAAAGAAATAAAAATGAACGGAACGCGCAAATGATGAAAAAGATAGTAGCCATAATACTGTTCCTACTTATATTTGGAGTGGTAAGTGCAGAAATTAGTCTGGATAAGGAAACCTATGCTCCAGGAGAAATAGTTAATATTAAACTAGGCTACGACAATCTTTCTGATAAAAAACTAACAATAAATACAGATTCAAAGTTGTACTCCTACAATGGACATCTTTTATCGGAACTGAATTTTTTGCCTCAGGAAAAGGGACTTCACACTGTGACATTCAAAAACGGAGATGGAACAATTCTGGGACTTGAAGAGTTTGTTGTTGAAGAACAAAAAAGCGCAGAAACAAATGTGCCTGAAACAACACCTAGCGGCGAAATAATAAAAGTACTTGAAAAAAACACTTACCAAGTTGGTGAGGAAGTAAGCATAGACTTGAATGAAATAGAATTTACAAAGCTGAAAATAATCTTTAAAGACAATGTTTATTCTTTTCTGGGAGAAGACAAGATTGCAAAATTCATACCAAAAGAAGCAGGTGAATACACATTAGAACTGACAATAGGGAATGTTGGATTCATAGAAATATTTACTGCAGAAGGAAAAGAAAAAGTAAATCTTCCTGTCAAAAAGGTTGTGGAGAATAATTGGAACACTGTAAGACTGTTCAAATCAGACAATAAAATAAAAGATGTGGAAGCAAGGGTTATTCACACAACAGTTGATAACAAAAGAACCCTGCAGATAGATTTTTCAAGTCTGAATAAAATAAAAAATATTAAGATAAAAAATCTTGAACCGGATTCGAGGTTGGAACTGGGCATTGAAGAGGATATTAATGAATTGTCTGTTGTTGGAAAAAGAAGTCTTAGTTCATACTCTATTGATCCAACAAGAATGAGCTTTGAAGAAGCAGAAGTAACTGTAACTGCAGTTGGAACAGAGCTTTGGAAATGCAAGGACTGGAACTTCACAACCCAGAGTTGCTACGGAACCTGGGAAAAAATAATGGACATTACACCAGGACAGGAATACACTTTCCTAATGACCCCACTTGACCCGGGATTTGCTGAAACAGGAGTTTCACTACCTACTACTTTTTCAGATACAGGCAGCATTGGAACAAGAATGGGAGATTCATATGATAATGACACTTCAACATCAGGATCAATAGACATAGATGCCAATGGTGATCCAACCTATGTAGAATTCACAACTTTTGACATATCTACACTTGATGCTGCAAGCACATTGAATCAATTCAACGTAACTTTCCTTGTTGAAACAACAGGAACCTTTTCCAATGATAATTGGTACTTGGAATATTCAACCGACGGTGGCAGTGGATGGACAAGAGCTCTTGTCAGCGAAGCCAGTTCCGCAAAGCTAAGCTATTCATATGATGTGAGCTTTACTGGTTGGACACTGCAGGATTTCACAGACAATTTTCAGGCCAGAGCAGGAGGAGATAAGGATACAAATGCAGATGGAGTATCACTGTTGGTTTATGAAGTTTGGGTTGACCTTAATTTCACAGCTCCAACTATTCCTCCAACACCTTTGACAGTCAGCAAAAATACTTCATCGATTTATGTTAATGATTCAGTGGAATTCAATGCTACTTGGATTGACGCTGATGGAACTCTTGACAGTTGGATATTCAGTTGGAACCTGACAGGAAGCTGGGAAAATATTACAAGCGGTTCTTTTGGAAGTGGAAACCTGTCAAACACAACAGAAATAGTGAACATTTCTGAAGGAACAGCTGTTGGTTGGAGATTCTATGCAAACGATACTCAGGGTGATTGGAACAGCACAGCAATACAAACTTTCACGGTTCTCGGAGGTGACAGTACACCACCAACCATTAGCAATGAAGCAGTTACACCCACTACTGGCGGTTCAGGAACAAAGTTTAACATAACTGCAAATGTTTACGATGCTCAAACAGTTCAAAATGTTTGGGGAGAGGTTATGACCTCCGATGGTACCAGAACAAACTACAGCATGAGCGTTGTTTCAGGAACACAATATGGCTTGATTTTTAATAGCACCTATGGAGGAAACCTGTCTTTTGTAATATATGCATCCGACGGAACAAATGACAATGTTTCAGCAACAAGGCAGTACTTCAATGTCACTGCAAACATAACAACTGATGCGACCTATTATGGAAAAGGAACCATTGTTACCATAACTGGAGAAGGATTTACTTCAGGAGGAACAGTTGATTTAAATGTACAGGATGAAAATGGGGCATCTGTCTCAACTGGTTATTCAAGTTCAGTAACTGCGGATGAAAACGGAAGCATTTCAACCCAGTGGAGTATCTCATCATCGCAAACTTTCATTGATGGAAATTATACAATAACCGCAACAGATAGTTCTGTTAGTTGGTTGTCCGATAATGAAGATGTAATAGTGGTGATAAAACCTTCAACAGTAATGGCTCATTCAGACGATTCACCAAACCCGACTGATTCAAATGCGTTAACAAAAATAAATGATTCGGATAACGTTTATGCAAATATAGTTGGAAGTAATGCAGAGGTATGGCTGGAAACCAATTTTTCAAATGTTTTGCCTGTAGGATATATAGTGAACTATGCAGTGATATACTTTGAACATGTTGAAGTATCAACAGACAGCACCTATGTGAAATGGTATAACTCCACAGCAGGGACTTATCAGACTATTTGCACTATTACTAATGAAGCGACAGAAGTTTTTACCCTATGTAATTTGACAGGATATGTCATCAATTCAACATCTCTAAACAGTCTTTCTATAAGGTTCTCTGATAATAACGTGGCGAACAACAATGAAAATTGGACAATGATTGACTTTGTTTATTTAGATATAGATTTCAATGTTAGCTATGACTTGGCAGTCACAATTAATGATCCTTCAGTTACTCAAGTAACCTATGATTATAATGGTGCAAATCATGAAGCCTATAAAGGTGGGAACACAGTTAATCCCGCACCACCTGCGACCATAGTTTTAGGAACAGAATTTACCAGTGAAGAATATACAAATATATCTGCAAGTGATAATGCTCACACACATACAGCTATTACGGGAAATACAGGAGAGCACGCCTACCAAACTTTCAAGTTCATTGTTCCAGATTCAGAAGAAGATATAACCTCTTTTGTTGTAACCCATGAAGGTTATGCAACAGAGACAACTGATCAAATAGGAGATACCTATGGTTTGTATCTGTGGAACTTCACTTCTGGAGTCTATCAGCTTTTCACATCAGGAGCTGCGCAAACTTCTGATCAAACAATAATTGCAACAATAAATACTAACGGAAGTGATTTTATCAACACAACAGGTGAACTATATGTTTTAGTTGAAGGAGATTTCAAAACAGTTGGTTCAGGCGGAGCTCAGGCAGATTTGTGGACTGATTACATAAAATTAGATGTCAATAAAGTTACTGCAATTACTGGTCTTCAGGATGTAAATGCGACAGCTCTTGATGGAGATGGAGTTGATAGCTGTACATATTTTTACACCTACACAAATGGAAGTTTTGCATCCGATAGTTTTACTATGTTGAACTATACAAATAATATTTGGTATAATATCAGCAATACTAATTTGTATGTCGATGGTTTTTACTATTTGTATGTTAATTGTACAGATAGTATCGGATCCAGTTATGCCAATGCATCAATATATGTGAAAATAGCCAATGCAGAACCGACCGTGAGATTGGTTAATCCAACAGAGTATACTAACTTCACTTATTCCAACATTAATTTTACCTGGAATGTTACTGAAAATGGACAGGGAGTACCGACGTGTAACCTGTCTATTGATGGAACTGTGAAATCACAGAATGTTCCTTCAACAAGTGGAACAGACACCACAAGAAATCATACAATCGTAGATGGAACACATTATTGGAACGTGACCTGTGTTGATTCTTCAGGTGTCTCCAATAGCAGCGAAACATGGCAATTCGATGTGGACACTACTGCACCTGTGATAATTCTGAACAGTCCGAATGCATCGGACTATATCAATGCTACCAATGTGATGTTCTATTACACACCAAGTGATGCTCACATCATAAACAATTGTACTTTGATAATCAATCAGCAGGTTAATCAAACCAACTCATCAATAAACAACGGAACACAGAATAATTTTTCCATAACTAATTTTGCAGAAGGAATATACAACTGGAGTGTTAATTGTACTGACAACTTTGATTGGACAGGAACTACCACTCCAAGACAGTTTGTAGTTGACAGAACAGAGCCATCGATACAGCTCAATTATCCTGATCCAGACATAAGTACTGCTTCAAATGTAAACTTTAACTGGACTGTAACCGATAATCTTGATGGAATTTTACTTTGTAACATAACTGTAAACAACATTGTTTTAGCCAACAATATAAATTCTCCAAGCAATCAGGCAACTAACTACTCATTGTCATTGACAGATGGCGTAAAATATTGGAATGTGACCTGTTGGGACAATGCAACAAATATTAACTTTAGTGATAATAGAATTTTCAATGTGTCCGGACCGCCAAATGTAAATCTTGTAAGTCCCACAAATAATAATTGGACCAATTCTTCTTTCCTTAATTTTACTTTCTACACTGATGATGGTAATGGAATACAAAACTGCAGTTTATATTTTGATGGAACATATAATCAAACAAAGCCATACAATGATATAACAAATTTCAACAACAACACATTTAATATTTCAAATGTTGTAGAAGGTTTGCACAACTGGAGTGTAGAATGCTATGACAATCTCTCTACAAATACTCAGACATCCTACTGGAACGTAACAGTAGATTATACAAAACCATCAATAGGTTTGAGTCAGCCATCACCCGAACAAACTCTTTATTCTGGAAACGTTGATTTCAACTTCACTGTAATGGATAATTTGGATAGTAATATTACTTGTAATCTTAACATTGATGGATCTGTATCTGCAATCAACAACAATTTTGGAGCAATCAATAACACTGTAACAAATCTCTCTGAAACAGGAATTGGTCAGGGAATTCACAATTGGAGTGTATCCTGTTGGGATGAAATCATAAATTACAATACAAGTGAAACAAGAAATTTCACCATAGATACCGGTCCAACAGTAAATCTTTATTTTCCGGAAAATAACAATAAAACAACTGAAAATGTAACCTATACTTTCTATGCTGAGGACAATGCAGGCATATTCAACTGTTCTTTACTGATAGATAATAAAATCAATGACACTTTGAATTACTCGGACATAACAAACTATGTGAACAACACTTTTTCAGTATACAACATATCTTCAGGACTGCATAACTGGACTGTGGAATGCTATGACAACAATTCTCAGAAAACTCTGGCAAATGCATACAACTTTACTGTTGACACTGTTTTACCGGTACCGGTTGCATTGAATCCTAATGGAACGGCGTTTTCGACCAATAACATTAACTTTAACTTTTCTGTGACAGATGATTTGTCTCTTACGCTTGAATGTAATGTTTCAGTTGATAACGGAATATATAGTTCCCTGATAAGTGCTACAAATGGAAGCATTAAAGAAACAACAATTAATAGCATATCAGGCGGAACTCATTATTGGAATGTAACCTGTTGGGATGAAGCTGGACTTCCAGGATATAGTGACACTCTGAATTTCTCCATAGATACTGGTCCGCAGGTAAATCTTTGGCAGCCGGCAGACAAGACAGGAGACTTGGATGGGAATGTTACTTTCACCTACAAGGTTTCTGAAACAAACCTTCAGAACTGTTCGTTGATATTTAATAATCAGATTAACTGGACAATGAATTCCACAGACATACCATATTCAGATGGAATCGGATTAAATAATTTCACTCTTGAAAACATGCCTCAAGGAGTGTACAACTGGACTGTTAACTGTACTGATATAAATGGTTTTGTTGGAACTGATACAAAAAGAGAACTGCATGTGGACTGGGAGTATCCGAATGTTTCATTAAGTTATCCGTTGCCAAATGAGACCATATATTTGTCTACAATAACTTTCAACTGGACAGCTTTTGACAATGTTGATCCTGAGCTGCTATGTAACTTATCTATAAATGGATTTGTCAATGTTTCAAACATATCTTCAACAAACAATCAATCAAAAACTCAAGATGTTTCAGGATTTACTGTTGGAAACTATACATGGAACGTATCTTGTGTTGACAATGCAGGATTTATCAACTACAGTGAAACAAGAAACTTCTCGGTAAGTTCGGACGTAAGAGTTACACAGGTGGCGCCATCAAACAGCTCAACGGATCCTGATGGGAGTGTTACATTCACTTATATTCCTGAAAGCATAGCAGGATTTTCAGGGAAGTTTTGTGATATTCACATAGATAACATATACAACGATACAGATGTATCTCCAACTGTAGGAGCAGAGAACAGCATTGTGAAAACAGGAGTATCAGAAGGCAATCACACATGGTTCATGAACTGTACTGATGCCAGTAACAACTATGGATACTCTACAAATTGGACTTTATATGTTGACCTGACAAATCCTTCTGTTGTATTGGACTATCCTGATGGTGAGACTTTTGCAACAAGCACTGTGAATTTCAACTGGACTGCCTATGATAACATGGATGATGTTTTGGTTTGTAACATAACAATCGATGATTCTGTTGTTGCAACCAACGTAAACTCAACAAACGGAACAACCACCAACTATTCGATTTCAAACATCAATGACAGTATCCATTACTGGAATGTAACCTGTGCAGATAATGGAGGAAGAGGAAATTATTCTTTAACCAACAGCTTCACAATAGCCGAGCCTCCAAAAGTTGGTTTGGGAGAACCTGCTGAAGGCTACAGAAACAGCACAACGAACAGACTGTTGTATTACACTGCAACTGATAATTCGGGCGGAATAAACAATTGTACTTTAATACTGAATGGTGCAGATAATCAAACAAATGGTTCTGTAAACAGCGGACAGGAACATAATTTCTCCATTTTAAATCTAGCTGATGGAACCTATACTTGGGATGTGAACTGTACAGACCCAAGTTTCAATGCAGCCATCAATGGAACTGCAAAGACATTCTATGTGGATCTTACACCCCCTAACATAACACTGAATGAACCAACTCCTGCAGATACATTTAACTTGAATAATGTTTCTTTTAACTGGACTTCAACGGATTTTGCTGGAACAACAATTCTCTGTAATTTAACCATTGATGGTTATGTCAATGTAACAAATATTACTGGCTTAAGTGCTTCAGACTTCACAACCCAGGTAAATAATTTAGATGTGGGAATTCATTTCTGGAATGTAACCTGTGCGGATGATTTGGGAAATGTTAATACGAGTGTGACAAGAAATTTTTCAATCAATCAGCCTGATTTGTTTATAAACAATTCAAGATTATCTTTTAGCAATTCAAATCCTGATTTGGCTGAGAACATAACTATATTTGCAAACATTACAAATACTGGAGGAAGCACTGCAAACAATGTTTTTGTTGAATTCTGGGATGGACTTCCTGGCAGCGGAATATACATTGGTAATGATACAAGAACGGTGACTGTAAATGCGTCAGTGGTTTTCAATGTTTCTTGGATTGTAACGTCAGGCTATCATAATATTTGGGTTGTTGTTGATCCGAATGATGACATAGGTGAGCTCTTTGAAACAAACAATAATGCAACCATCAACATTAGTGCAATCTATGTGAATATAACTCATCCTGACAATGCAACACTGACAAATGACTCAACGCCTCAGATAGATTTCAACATAACAGATTTCACTGGAGGAACAATTGATTATGATATTTATGTTGATGGAAGCCTCAATGGTCAGAGTGATACTGTGAGTGATGGCTCCAACACATCCATTAATCTAACTTCGTTGGGAGATGGAACACACATAATAATAGTGCAAGCAACCGATGGTATTGCAAGACTGAAAAACTCAACGCCTCTGACAATTACTATTGACACCACAGAACCTCAAACAGATTTCATAACTGCAAATGCCAGTTGGTATAACACTGTAAATGTGTCCATAACTTTCAACATGACTGATGCAACTTCAGAAAACATGACCTATAAACTTTACTTAGATGGAAGCATTAACTCAACAGGAAATGCAACTAATGGAACTGCAATCACTGAAAATTTAACTGGACTATCTGAAGGGACTCATATAATAATAATTGAAGGAATGGACAATTTGACCAATGTTGGAAACAGTACTGAGCTTACAATCTATGTTGACTTGACAAATCCAGAACCACACATTGAAACAGCAAATGGAACATGGTTTAACACCGGAACTCCAACCATTGATTTCAACATAACTGACAACATGGACCCTGTTCTCAATTATACATTCTATGTGGATAAATCAATAAATGTTAATGGAACAGTGAATAATGGTATATCTGATTCAGCAGTATTATCGGCTCTTGGAAACGGAACATTTATTGTGGAAGTTGAAGGACTTGATGAAGCAGGTAACAGAAAAAACTCAACCAACATAACGATATTTGTTGACACTGTTAAACCTTCAATAGAACTGCATTATCCTGAAGATGAAAATATTACTGGCGGAAGCTCTGTATACTTTAACTGGACTGCAAATGATAACCTTGCATCCACATTAGAATGTAACCTGACAATTGATGGAACAAACTACGCAAATGTAAATGTTACAGCAGGGGTTGGTTGGAATGAAACAGAGTCTGTGACTGCAGGAATACATTATTGGAATGTAACATGCAAGGATCTTGCAGGCAATATCAACACAAGTGTTATGAGAAACTTCACGGTTCCTGCACCTGATTTGTATATAGATTCTGGTTTGATTAGTTTCAATTCTTCAACTCCTGAAGAAGGAAAAAACCTGTCCATTAATGCAACCATAAAGAACATAGGACTGACAGATGCAGGAGCATTTACAGTACAATTCTATTCTGGTGATCCTGACTTTGGTGGAACACAGATAAATGGAAACATAACGGTTGCTAGTTTGGCAGCTGGTACAAACATAACGGTTAACACTTCTCATCTTCCTAACCTGAGCATCAATACAGTATTTGTACTAGTGGACGTGCCTCTTGCAACCAATGGAGTAGTTTCTGAGGTTAATGAATCCAACAACGAAGCAAACAAGAGTTTTGATGTTATACAATTCCATATAATTGCAGGAGATACTATTGATGAACTAAGAATAACCGATCCAACCTACATTAAACTATTCAAATGGAACCAGACAAATCTAACGGGCAGCAACATATTTGTTGTTGACACAGATAGTAACATAGGATGGTTTACTCTGCAGGCCATTAGCAGAGACACATCAAATAATTCTGCTAGCAATGACTTTGAAAACATTGATGATGTGTTTGGTTCTGAGAACTATTCTGATTCAATAAACACTACTTACACCATAGGTGGCTCTCCAAAAACAACGCAGACATTCTCTGTATTTTCAACCACCATCTTGAATGTACCTATTGTAAACAGTACAAACACGTCTGACTTTGTGACAGGAATACTTTGGGATTATGGAGATGGAAACACCCAATACAATGGAACGCAGGACCTGATTTTCATAACAGAAGTCAATGAAAATAAAACAGGACTTTATGGTACCTATGACTATGAAATAAAGATACCTGCACCACTGCGAAGCTACAAAGGTACAACAAACACAGTCACCTTTTACACCGAGATAAAATGATAAGCAAAAAACTGGTTGAAAGAAGAATAATTATGTTTTTCATAGTTCTTTCTCTAGTAATTCCTCTTACTTTTTCAATCATGAGTTTGGATAAAGAAATTTACAGTTTGGGAGAAGTGGTTACAATAACTTTGAATGAGACTGACAATTATTCTTTAACCATAAATTCAGAAACAAATGCCTACAAATATCTTGGTGGCCTCAGTGAAGTTATGGAATTCCAACCAGAAGAAATTGGTGATTACTCGGTTGATCTTATCAAAGATGAACAAATAATTGAACAGAAATATTTTACAGTTACAGAAGGACAGCCACCTACTCCTTCCCATGATGGAACATTAATAATTATTGAGAAAGATAAATTCTATGTCAATGATATTGTGAAAATAACTATTCCTGTTGAATTTCTAGAACTTAGTATTATCCAAGGCGAGAATGTCTACAGGTTTCTGGGAAAAACAAGAGAAGGCATAAGTTTTGTGCCTCATGAAATTGGAAACTACACCATTGAAGTTGTTCTTCCGGATGGCTATTTTGAATCAAGAATTTTTGAAGCTTTTGCCAAGGATGCAAACATAACAGAAGAACCAGTTTATATTGAAGAAATTCCTTTTGCACTGAAAGATTCCAGCGGACAAATACTTGATACAACTTTGAAAATAGTAAATCAGACAGGAGATGAGGTGGAGGCAGTAATAGACTTTGCACCTTCTGAAGAAATGGCCGTTAAGAAAATAAGATTCAAGAATCTCAACATGTCTAAAAACAGTTCTGAACTTAGAATTGAAAATATTCATCCGCAGAAATTCACCAAAGGAAACTACATCAATGCATTTGCCATAGACCCGACTTTGCTTGATTTCGAAGAAGCAGAAGTGACTATGTCAACCATAGGAACAGAACTATGGAAATGCAAAGACTATAATTTCGAAACCCAGACATGCTTTGGAGAATTTATAAAGATTGCAAATCTCATACCTGGACAGGACTATATATTCACGTTAACTCCTGAAGACCCGGTATTCACACAGACAGGTTACCTGACAAATCCGAGTTTTACAAGTGATATAACTACTGGTTGGACTCAACTGACTGAAACAACTCCTGCAGTACTATTTAACTATGTAGGATCAGACCCTCCACAGTCGGGTGTTGCAGAAATAGCAAACACTGCAAGAAGCAAAAATAGTATTGGAAGCTATTATCAAACATTCACACTAACAATACCAACAGGAACAACTCTTGATAATATCAACTTCTCTGCGCTTTGGAGAATAAACAGTTATGACCAGCCAGGAAACGTTTACTTGTGGGTGCAAAATACTGCAAGAACTGCAACCTATTGTTCTTGGACACAAAGTTTCTCATCAACAACCGGGTGGGCAACTGCACAGGTTAACACTCGAGAACCTGCATGTTCACTGGCAAGTTTCAGCCCAGGAACAGATTATACTTTCAGACTTAGATGTAATCTTGTAACTGGCTCATCAATTAAAGATGAAAGATGTCGATGGGATGAAGCTTCTGTAATAGTCTATTACAATGATACTCAAAGTCCCATCATCAATTCATGGAATGAAATTCCTGATCCTGTATCCATAGGAGCATCCATAAATATAACTGCTGATGTTACTGACAATATAGAGGTTGACAGTGTCTGGGCTGAGATAGATGGAACAAATTATTCCTACACTCAATCACCAGGTACTGATACATGGTACTATGAGGATTTTGATACAAACATAGCACCAGGAATTTACAACTATGACATATTTGCTAACGATACAAGCAGTAATCTGGCGACTTCTCAGACAGGAAGCTTCACAATAGCTGATGAAACTCCTCCTTCAATAAAGCTTGAAAATCCACCAATTGATACCTATACAAACAATGCTCCAGAACTATTCTACTACAACGTTTCAGATGCTTCAACGATTTCTTCCTGTTGGGTTGTGATGGACGGAGTAAATGTTCAGGAAGATGCAAGTGTGACAAGGGATATTTCGCAAAACATACCCTATACAATGTCCTATGGTTATCATAACTGGCAGATAAACTGTACTGATTCATCAGCCAATGCAAATAGTAATCTTTCTCTTACAAGGAATATAACTTTTGACAATGCGGCACCTTCAATAACTCTCAATGAACCAGGGAATACTAACTGGGTTAATAGTAATACTATTGTTTTCAACTATACTCCGACAGACGATTACTTTGGTAACTGCAGTTTATGGGGTAACTTTTCAGGTCCATGGGCTTTTGACCAGATAAACCTGACTCCAAACACAGGAATAAAGAACTGGTTTGAACCAGTAGTGCTTAGTGATGGTTCGTACAAATGGAATGTGAAGTGTTATGACCAAGCTGGTAACTCAAACTGGAACGCTGTAAACTATACTTTCACTGTTGACACCGTACCTCCATACTGGTCAAATCCAAAAGTAGAACCTGCATCTGGAGTGACATATTCTCCAGGAGCAAACTATCAAGCCAATATAACTTGGGAAGACATTATTGATGGTATTGATACTGTTTGGATAGAGCACAATGTCACAGGTGCTATGGAACCATATCCTCCAACAGGAAACAATGGTGCAGAATACTACTTCAACCTCAATGATTTGCCTGCAGGAGAATACAGTTATCAATGGTTTGCAAATGATAGTGTTGGTAATGTTAACCAGAGTCCTATATATTACTATACTATAGAAAAAATAACATCAATAGTCAACCTGACAATTAATGATACGGATGATGATTTCTTTGTTGGACTCAATGACTTTGCAAACCTCACGGGTTTTTTGATAAATCCGCCTAATGGATATATAGAATTGTATGTGGAAGGAGTGTTGGTGAATAGTGGAAGCAATTATTTGAATAATATTTCTCAGTTCACAGAAGAAAAAGCATACAATATAACAGTTACTTATCCAGCGACACAGAATTATTCCTATGCATCTGAAACTCACTATGTAATTGTTTCTGACACCACTTCGCCTGTTGTCGGTCTTACTTCTCCTGAAGAAGGAAGTTGGGAAAAAGGGATAATTATATTTTATTATTATCCGGATGATAACATTGAGATAACAAACTGTACCTTGATACTTGATGGTCAGCTTAACGAAACAAAAAACGCAACAGATGAAGAAACAAACAACTTTACAATTTCAGGAATTGGAGAAGGAGTGCATTCATGGGATGTCAACTGTAGTGATCCATCATATAACACTGGAATAAATGGAACTCCGCTTAATTTTAATGTTGACAACACTTTGCCGACAGCGTTTAATCTGATAAGTCCGGATGGAACATATTTTAATTATGTAACTCCAACTCTTACATGGCAGCAGACATCAGAAGACAACTTTTTGAATTACTCAATTGAAATAGACAATGATATAGGGTTTAGTTCTATAAACTATGCCTATGAAATTACTGATATGGCTACAACTTCAAAAGTGGTAGGACCTATAAATATAAATCGAACAAGGTATTGGAGGGTGCAGGCCTATGACTTGGCTAAAAACATGAGAGTGTCATCTCAGGTTTTCAATTTTACAATTGACACAGAATATCCGCAGATAATACTAAATAGTCCGTCAGATGATGATTGGATAAATTACTTTGATGTGGATTTCCTGTTCAATGTGACTGATATTACAAATTTGTTGAACTGTTCTGTCATAATAAACGGCACTTTGAATGAGTCAAATTTTGGAATACTGAATAATCAGGAAAACACAATTTCTATAATTTTCAATGAGGATGGTAGTTATAACTGGTCTGTTGAATGCTATGACTATGCACACAACCGAAATATTTCTGAACCAAGATACTTGTATGTTCATACACAACCACCAGAACCTTTTGATCTTTCAACCCCTCTAAATTATTCTCTTTCAAACAACAGAAATCCTTTGCTTAATTGGACTCAATCCGATGAACCTTTGCTGAGCAACTATACTGTGTTAGTAAGTACTGCTCCTGATTTCTCAGCAATTGTATATACCTATTATACATATGATGTTACCCATACTAATTATTCTGTTGTTGACAACTGGGTTGACGATACTTATTATTGGCATGTGATTGCATATGACTATGCAGGAAACGAGCGTAATTCTACTCAAGATTTTATATATAGAGTTGATGGAACAGCTCCAACCGATTTTACCTTGTCAACTCCTGAAAACGGGACAGAATCAACAGATTTGACTCCTTTGCTTAATTGGACACAAACAGCGGATTCCTATTTTACTAACTACACTGTTTATGTATCTGATGATTCGGGATTTTCATACTATAACTATACATATAATATATACAATATAGCAACAACTGAATATCAAGTGACCGTAGACTGGATTACTAACACTGTCTGGTATTGGTATGTGACTGCCTATGATAATGCTACAAACGCAAAGAACTCAACAGATACATTTGTCTATGTCACAGATACTGATACTCCTATTGTTAATCTGGAAAATCCTGTTCCAGATAACATTTGGACAACAAGTCAGCTAATAACTTTTGAATATAATGTTTCTGATTCAGGAACCATAGACAACTGTTCACTCATAATAAACGGAAGTAACTATCAAGACGCCTTTGTGATTGAGAAAGATACAACTCAAAACTTTTTGCAATCATTGGATAATGGAGCCTATAACTGGAGTGTTCAATGTACAGACAAAGCAGGTACAACTGGCTATTCAATAGGAAGATTGTTGACTGTCAACGTAACCATTCCCACAACTGTTCTGTGGGAAACATCTGAAAGTGGTGGTTTTTCACCCCCTGCTCAAATAAATTTATCATATATTTATGACTATGTTGAGGATAGTGTTTCAGATAGTTTTGCAGTTGGTCTGACAAGTAACCTTGCTAATGCAACCTATACTGTTGGTGGTTCAGGATTTATAATGCCTGCAGGGACATTTGTTAATTTCAGTGGAGTGTTCATGACTAATTTAAGATCAAAAGGTTATGTTTCTTGGTGGTTCTCCATGAGCGATTCTTCTGGAAATTATCCAATTTGCAACTATGGAAATAATGATGCAACAGGCGCACAAATAGTTGACAAAGATTCAAAAGTAACTGTTATTGGTAGTTGTAATTCTCAGCTTTCAGATGTTAGGCTGCAACCAGGTGATAAGTTTTCTTTGTTGGTTGTTGGTTACAATGCAGGTCCTCAGACAATAACATTTAATCACTATTGGGACAACGTAGATGCTTCATGGGTTTCTTTTTTAGGATACAGACTAGGTGTTTTGAATGCAACTTTTGTTAATTTTACTGATCCTGCTCCTGGTGAAGGAGAAAATTTCAATGAAACCTGCAATGTCACATGCAGTGACGGAGAGTGTATTAATACAAGAGTTTACCTTCAGTATAATAGCTCTGAAGGCTGGAAGGATATATGGAGAGATGGCAATATAAGAAGAGATCCTGCGCAGGAGAATCCTGTGATGATAGGAAACATAAATTCTTCTGTTGGGGTCAATTTTACACTTTTAGCCTATAATTATTCATTTGACAACCAGATAAGATGTTTTGCAGAATCTTCCGATGATAATTTTACTAGTGCTGTTAAAAACATAACCATAACCGACAATATACCTCCTAATGTCACTCTAATCAGTCCATCTCCTGGAGCTGCTTTTGATCCGCAGAACATAACGTTCATTTACAAACCATTGGATGTGAGACTTACAAATTGTACTTTGTGGGGCAACTTTTCAGGTGTTTGGAATTATACTAATCAGACAGATTTATTGCCCATAAATGATCAGAACAACAATTTCACATTGTACTTGTCATATGGTAAGTATGAATGGAATGTTCAATGTCTTGACGAAGTCAATAATTCTGGTTTTGCAACTTCCAATTGGACCATAATAGTTGCAGGAGATGTTGCGATAAATAGTTCTGGAATAACTTTTAGCAACTATGATGCTGTTGAAGGAGAGAACATAACCATCTTTGCCAATGTTTCAAACAACGCAAATAAAAATGAGACGGGTGTTATTGTACAATTTTGGAGAGGGGATCCTGACAGCGGAGGAGTCGAGCTTGGAAACAAAACATTAAGTTTAACTGCTCTGGGAACTAATGTTACTAATTACACTTGGATAACAACTCTTGGGCAGTATGATTTCTATGTGGTTGTGGATCCTCCCTATGGCTCAGGAAATTTAATTGAAATTGATGAAACAAACAACAAGGCATTCAATAGTATATCAATTGATTCATGGCAGACTTTCTATGGTTTAATCAATGGTTCCTTAAAGTTAGGAAACTCTGCAGAAGATAATTTTAGTTCATGGTTTTCTACATCTACGACAGGAAACATATACATTACTGATACAGACACTTCTGCAGGCATAAGTTGGACTTTTCTTCTTGCTCTTACTAGAAATACAACCGGGTTGGCAGGAGATACTAGTTTGGATGATTTCAGCGAAATCGACACAAATCTTGGGACAGGCAGCTATGTTGACTCTGTGAATAATACCTACTCTGAGAACAATAATCCAAAAAAAACTGATTCATTCACAGCATACCAAAAAACAATAACAAATGTTCCGGTAGTCAACAGTACAAACACGTCTGATTTTGTGACAGGAATACTTTGGGATTCGGATGATTCGTCCAACGGATACTATGACTCGACTGACGATGAAGATATAGTGTTTGTGACAAAAATCAATGAAGGAAAAGCAGGTGCCTATGGAATCTATGACTATGAGATAAGAATTCCTTCAAACCTGAAATCATACAAAGGAGGTACAGAGACAGTTAGTTTGTACTATGAACTGGTCTGACGTTTATCACTTTCATAACAACAAAAACCTTTTAGGTTTTTGAGCAATGAAATTTTCAGTTTCATCATTTGCGCGTTCCCTCCAACTTTGATTGGAGGGATGTGCATTTTAAATTATAATTGACTGAAAACTTTGCATAAACTTTATATACTAATTATATAATAACGAATTAATAGAGGTGAGGGATAGTTTGGGAATCTTCGACAGGCTGAAAAATAAAGATAAATTCTTGCATCAACCAAATTCTATTCCTGAAACTGCCAAGGATATGTATGGGGATATCTCAAGGCCAATTAAAAAAGAAAAAGAGGAAAAGAAAGAAGAACCTCCGAAAGATTTGCCTGGAGAAGGAGAATCATCTGTGAATGAGTTTGTTGATAAAGAAATTAATGTTGATGAAGAGAAAACAACAGAAGTTTCTTCGATTGAAGAACAGAAAGAAACAACCATAAAAGATGAGCATATAAAAGAGCCTCCTGCTTTGAAGGAATCACTTGAGTTAGAGCCTTTTGATAATAATCAGTATGATGAAGCTGATGAAGCTGATGATGAAGATAATGAAGATGATGGTGAAGAGGAAAAATCTGAATTAATTATTAATAGCATTCCTGAATCTAAAAAGAAGGAGATTCCTGCTGAAGAGGGTTTTTTTAAAGATTTTAAGAACTTTCTTGAGAATAAGAATTTGAGTGGTGAATTTGTATCTGAACTTCTTGACAAAGATTTACTTAGTAAGATGAGACAGTTTCACACGCAGCGGGAGGATGGTATGCCTTTTTTCTTTCATAGTTCTGACAGCGATCGTGAGTTGGCTAAGAAGTTGGCTGAGCTTCAGACTCTGGAGGAGGAATGGTATATTCGTCACAGAACTTTGAAGGAATCTGAATTTTTGGTTCTTGAAAAGGAAGCAGAGATTGACATGCATCTGGAGGAACTAAAATCAATCCTTAAGCACATCAAACAGAGAGAAAAACTGGAGAAAAAAGCCAATAAAAACAATTATTTTCACCTAGCTGATGGACAGGTTTTGAGATCCATTGGTGATCTTAGAGAATCTTTGAAAACAATGAAAGATTCTTTGTTTGAACACCATGTTTCCAACGATAGGAATGATTTTGCTCTGTGGGTAAATCATGTGTTTGGTGAGTCTGAATTGGCCGAACAGATTAGGTCTGCGTCGACTAGAAGAGGTCTTCTTAAGGTTCTTTACGAATTCTAAATTTGTTGCTTATTTTCTATTGTTTGATGTTTGTGCTTGTTTATTCTATAAAATACACAAATAATCGAAACATTTATATATAAGTATACATATATGTATAGTGATTTAGTAAAACATTGCTAAATTTACGATTAAACAGAAAACTCCTAAAAAGGAGATAGAGGTGCGAAAAATGAGTTCCCGCAAAACCGCATTATTAGGTATATTAGTTCTACTAACAGTTGGAATCCTATTCCAATTAGTAACTGCTCTGGATGCATATCCAGCAGGTATAACAAGCATAACGCCTGGTGTTTCCAGCGTATTTAATGGATCACAGTATCCTGCTCAAAACACAGGAGCAGAAGCAGGTAACATAACTGCTCTTTCACTATCATCTGTTGGTCCGACCACACACTGGCAGGGTTTCTACGGAGAAATATCTGCAGAGATTGTGTTGGAAGACGCAGTTGGTAATACGATGTATAATTGGTCAGAAGCAGAACCTCAAGGAGAGATATATGCCACAGTTGGTACAACCATAACCTGGGCTGACGTAACGTGTATTAACTCTGCTGGTGATGTTACTAAAGCAACAGAAGAAACATTACACGACATTCCTGCTGCTGACGGAGATGGTATTGACGAAACATTCGTTTCAACCACTTTACATCCAGATTTCCAGATAGCAGAAACAACCATAACTGGTTGTAACACAACCTGGACATTCGTGAGTGATGGACCACAAACCACAAGCTTCCCAGAGTTCCTATTGGAAGATGATACTAATGATCATGCTGTATATGGTACTATGATAGAGAACAAAACAGAAGGAAGTACAAGCGACCCTGTTGGTTTTGATGGGTCAACACATGACTTTCAGCTGATGGTTCCAGAAAACGGAACAGGCAACAACGCTGTTTTAACTACATACTACTTTTATGTAGCTCTAGCATAGAATCAATTTTTTTTACTTTTTCATTATTGTGATGTAAAAAGGAGAAAACAACAATGAACCAAAAAACCAAGTTCGCATTCCTGTTGCTTACGGCATTACTGTATATATTCTCTATCTTGATGATAGAAACAGTGGCTGATCCAGTAGGAACCGTAATAACAAACGTGAGCACTGTAACTGGTGCTGCCACGCCTGCAAGTCGGGTTGATGATGGTGGAACAATAAGCATCCTCCAAATAAACGTAACTCAGCAGAACTATGCATGGAAAGCATACGTGGGAAACATATCTGCTACGTTGACTTTGGATGATAATAATGGTTACACTATATATGATTGGTCTTTGGTTCAGGGTTCATTGGCTGGAGAGCTATATGTTACAAGGAACGCTTCATCTTCATGGTCGGGCATAGCATGTGCATCTGGATCAACTATTGATACTGAACTTAACTCAATTAACATGTCTCCTTCAGATGGAGACACTATCAATACCACATTCAATCATGTCAACCATAGTTCAATGGTTCTTGCGGGAACAACAATTGATAATAGTACATGCAGAGCACTCCACACTTACTATAACGGATCTTCCCAAGGTGACGATGAAACATCCTACTATGAAGAGATACTTATACAAAACACTAATGGAAATCTGATATATGTAACAAATCTTGAAGCAGACAAGACATCTTATGTGAATGATAGTTTCACATATGACTTCCAGTTGCTTGTCGCTGAAGACGATCGTGCAAGCCAGATAACAACATACTACTTTTATGCGGAGATAGACTCATAAAAACAATAATTTTATTGTTTCTTTTTTTCTTTACTTTCTTTATTACTACTATTTCTGTAATTAATTAAATGCTTAATTAGTGCTATATTTCTATATTGTTTATGTTATTATTATG